>JAVXJA010000243.1:0-1004 GCA_036648085.1 Terrisporobacter sp. | reverse complement strand
TTAAATGAGATCGAAGAAAACAAAGTTATTGTAATGGATAATGCTTCATTTCATTACAAAATAAGAATCTTTTGGTAATATATAAAACCCTATATAGATAGACATGCCATTTTTCATGTCCACTATATAGGGTTAATTTTATTTCTATTATTTCTATTTAGTTTATCTTTTATCTACACCAACCATGTCACATTCCAACACCCTTCAACTTAACTCCAGGTGTTCTTCTGAGACACTCAGTGGCTCAGTTGCTAAATAACAATTAACTTAATGGTGGATTACAACAAGATACTAGATGATTTTCATATCCACTATATTTTAAATCCCCATGACCATGGACACATGTATTATCCTTACCAAGTCCATTTTGCTGTGAATCATGCATCTTTTTATTTTCATCTTTTTCTGCCAAACATACATGCTTAACTCCTGCACCTCTTTCACCATTTTCAAGTGTTTGCTCTACTCCTAATGCTGATATTTCTGGCTTATTCCATTTTTTCATAAGTACTCCCCTCTTTTTATATATTTTTTAGAAAATATGCAAATCACACAAATAACATCTTCTTTTCATAATCATCTATATAACTCCTAATATATTTCATGCTTCACATGCAGAATAATCAATACTCAACAAAACTGAAGCCTTACAATTAGAAAAATGTCCATCCTCCGCTACTTCCGTTTCTGATAAAGCCACTTCTAAAATTTCTGATTTTAAAAAGTTTTTTAATAAAAATACCTCATATTTTATCATTTGATCTATTAACTCTTTTACATTTATAAATAATTAACAGAATCTATAATATAAATTTTTCATATTTTCACATTATAGATAGTATGCTATTTTTGATTACATATAAATTATACTATCTGTTGATTTTGGCTATACAAAAGTATAGCTAAGTTATTTTCCACAGATTTTTTTTATTTTATCATTTAATAACTCTTTTTCTATTTATATGATTTTATTAAAAAAATACCATAATATATCTACCTCCATA
>JAVXJA010000242.1:0-1020 GCA_036648085.1 Terrisporobacter sp. | reverse complement strand
GTGCTTTTTTTATATCAATAGCCTATATATTTTACACAACATACTTTCTCTTCTAGTTCGGAAAACACACCAAGAGCACTATTCCCCACCACGAAGCTAAAACTTATCAAATTCATTAGCACCACTCCTTCTAAGTTATAATCTACTTTTAAATTTGCGGTTATTTCCTTGCTATAATTGATAGAAAGTCCTGTTAACATAACATATGATAAACCTAACATAAACTAATCTTTATATCTTTTAGTAATAGATTCTTTAATTTGGGGATTTTCATCCATAATTTTTTTATTTTCAATACTTTGAGGAATCACACATTGCTTAAAATGCAACTTTAATTCATCTGATATAAATCTATCCATATTGTTTTTATATAAAAAATTATATTTAATTCTGTCTATTATATTTGAATCCATATCAAAAACTATAACATCGGGCTCATATACAGTCAATAAGATCACTCCTAAAAATTGAGTCATTATTATATATTTACGACCTTTATCTGTCTTAAATACATATCCAAATACAAAGTCTTTATAAAAATCTTTAATTTCCTTAGATAATTTTAAATCCTCTAAATATAATATATAATTATTAACTCTATCAATAGTATTTGCTGCTTCATTGTTTAAATATATATTTAATAATTCCTCCAGGGTAGTAAGGCAACCCAAGTCTGAGCTATTAAATTGCTTCTGCTCCTGTAAATGTCTCATTTCACTATTGATAATTCTCCAATTTATCGAATAAATAAAATTATCATATTCATTACAATTTATTAATTTTATCTTTCCATTTTTTCTATACGGATCTAGAAACTTGTTTGTAAATTCACGTTCATACCTACTAAATTTCTGCTCACATTTTCTACATAAAAGATATTCTTTTTCTCCATCTTGCTGAAAATGTTCTATATCAAAGAAATCCCTAAATCTAGAGTTATCCTTTAATTTAAGTCTTGTATATACTAATTTAACTCGTTGTGCTAGTTAATTTTTACAATAATAAAACTCCAACAAATAT
>JAVXJA010000241.1:0-1025 GCA_036648085.1 Terrisporobacter sp. | reverse complement strand
ACACAATAAAAATGTGTTAAACTTCCAAGCATTACGAAAATATGGAATATATCGTGGAAACCTAAATATTTGAAATCTAAAAATTTTGGTTTAAGACCATAGATAATTCCCCCTATTGTGTAGAATACTCCACCTAAAGCTAAATAAAAAACACCTTGTGGAGAAATTGTTTTAGATAAAGGACCTATAATAAATATAGCAATCCAACCCATTCCTATATAAATAGAAGTAGAAAGCCATCTAGGACAATTAAACCAAAGCATTTTAAATAAAACACCTGCAACTGCAATTGCAGAGATTAGTGTAAATAGTGCTAATCCATGTTTTCCATTTAAAGCTATTAAACAAAATGGAGTATAAGAGCCTGCTATCAATATAAATATCATTGAATGATCAAGCTTTCTTAAAAACTTAATTACTTTATCAGAAGATACTACTAAATGATAAGTAGCTGAAGCTGAATATAAAAGTATCATACTTATACCGAAAATTATTACGGCAATTAAGTTTATAGTTGTAGGACTAGTCATCGTTGTTTTAATAACTAAAGCTAAAAGTCCTATGAAGGAAAGTATAGCCCCTGCCAGATGAGTAAAACCACTCACTGGTTCTCTAAGATAAGTACCCAATGTAATCACTCCTTTATTTAAACTTATAAATAATTGTATCTGTAATTATGCTTATTACATATCTGTTTAAAATATTTTATCATATTTATACTAATTTTATGTTAAATATCTGAATTATTTGTAAAATATAGAATGAGCATTAAAAGTAGATATATATAAATAGTTTATTTACTTGGATTATATCTGAATTAACATGTATATAAAATAAAAATAAAAAAGTTTTAAAAAACTATTGACGTCATTAAATTTAGATGGTAAAGTATTACTTGTCCTTAAGAAAAGGGCAAACAAGACAACAGAAAAAAAGATTTGACAAGATAAAAACATTTTGTTAAACTAAAGAAGTTGTTAAACATGAACTTTGAAAATTAAACAGTAGGTTAATTATAAAAATTC
>JAVXJA010000240.1:0-1036 GCA_036648085.1 Terrisporobacter sp. | reverse complement strand
CTCCACGATAAGTATCTTCTGTTAAAAACCTTCCATCTTCAGGATTGTAATATCTAGCATTTAAATAATATAATCCTGTTTTCTTATCGTAAATTCCACCTGTGTAACAGATTTCATTGAAGAAGTTTTCATCACCTTTTATCTCTGTTTCACCAAAGTCAGCGTATTCATAAGCTACTTCACTTTTATCTAATAAATCTACAACATTTGTTGTATTATTTTAATTTTCCCAAGTATTTAACTATATGTATAAATACATCCTATAGAATAGATTTTTCAATCATCTATACTATAGGATGTATTCTTTTTCACATCAATAAAATTCTTAAATAAACTTAACTTTTATATATTTTATTCAAATATTTAACTTGAGCTTTGTATATAATCATAACTTTTTATCTAATTACAATTATTTATACCATTTATTAGATTTATACTCTACTGGTATATCCGTATCAAATGGTGAATCATATCCTAATTCTTCAAGTTCATCAAACCATCTATCTCGTTTTGATTCAGGAAGTTTTTGGCCACACCATGGACAAAAGTTAATACAAATATAAGACGTTCCCCCATCATGTATAATAATCCCAAACTGATCAAATTTTTCATTATAATATATTAATGTATCAGGGCAATCAAAACACGCCTTGTTAGTATTAGTATTATCCTTCATATTTTCACAACAAAATTGCATATCATATTTTCCTTTCTTATCTATATTTCAATTTCCCTTCCTTTTACTGCTGGTTTATACATTTCACCAGTATTAGGATCCATTGAACCTAGGTGTTTCCCATTCTTGTCATACACCTCAATATCATTATGTGTATTATCCCATTCATAAAATCTTCTCTTTTTACCTTTTCCAGATGATTTTGTCTTTCCTCTATAATTTTCTAGTTTTCTCCATACACCACTTGTTTGCTTAGGCCCATTAACTTTTTGAGGACACTCATTATGAACTAAAACATTCAAGTTAGATACAAAATATGTATGGAAATCCTCAACCTCAAAGTTATATACTGTGATTAGT
>JAVXJA010000239.1:0-1044 GCA_036648085.1 Terrisporobacter sp. | reverse complement strand
GGTGAAGGATTTGTAGAACAACTTTGCAAACTTTTATAAGTACGATTACTATAATAAAAATAGCTTGGACCTTTGACCAAGTTATTTTAGCGTTTACTTAAGCACAATATAACCTAGACAGATTTACTATTTGAGTTGATAAATCTAAATCAAATATATTACTGATTATAGTAATATATTTTTATTTATATGAAATACTAATAATAGTACATTGTCGTATATTTTTTTACTTAAGTTTAATAATCAACATCTGTAATAATTATATCTTTCATTTATAATACCTCTAAAATTTTTAATATTAATATTATTCAAAAATTACCGATTTTAAATACTAAAAAAGTGTAGAAGTTAAATAAAAACTTCTACACTTAATGATGTAAAATAAATTATCTTTTCAAGTCTATAACATTTTGAACTAATGCTTTACATCTACCACAACTAGAACCAGCTTTAGTTACTTCTGCAACCTTATCAACAGTGTCACAACCATTTTTAACTGCATTTACTACTTCTTCTAATGATACTTTATGACATCCACATACTGAAGCTAATATTTCTTCTACTGCTCCTGCACATCTACCACATCCAGTAGCAGCACCTGTCATTTCTTTGATTTCTTCTAAAGTTCTAGCACCTTTAATCATTGCCATTCTTATGTCTATGTAACTTACATTTTTGCAGTGACATATTATTTTATTTCCAGCCATAATTATTCCTCCGTAAAATATTAATATTAATTTTTAATTTATACATAATTGCAATTTTGTAATTAAAATATAAAATTAAATCTAATAATATATATACCATAAATTATACCAAAATAAACAAAAAAATCTAAAATAATTAAGAAAAATATATACTATTACCTTAACATATAATAATACTTTAATGAATTATGAATAAAACAAGTAAATCCTTATTTAAATTTATATAAAAATAATAAAAGCTAGTCAATGATGACTAGTAAAATATACCCTTTGTCAAGGACATTTTAAAAAAAGAACTAGCTAGCAATAAGATGATTTCTGTATTTAACAGGAGTCA
>JAVXJA010000238.1:0-1046 GCA_036648085.1 Terrisporobacter sp. | reverse complement strand
AGCGAGTTTTTCATTAAAATCATTGTATTATATTCTATATATTATCTTTTATAGATAATTATAACTACTAACAAAAGAGGAATAAATAGTATGGTATATGATAGAATAAAAAAAGTGTTTAAAGAAATTAAAACACCTGATATGAAAAATATTGCAAGAATAACAAGCACAAAGTTTACTCGTAATAGAAAAATGAGTTATGAGGATTTTATGCTTATTTTATTGGCAAGGAGAGGAACAACAACTACTATGGAATTAAATAATTTTTTTAGAGAACAAGATAGAAGAGATGATATTGTAAGTAAACAGGCTTTTTCAAAGCAACGGTGTAACCTTAATCCAGATGTATTCATAGCTTTAAATAATAACTATGTAGAGCGTATTTATCAAGATGAGGAAATCATTAAACATAAAGGCTATATAATTACTGCTATAGATGGAAGTGCTATAGAAATTCCCAATACTAAAGGTCTTCAAAAGGCATATAAGTGTACGCATTCGGGTAAATTTGAAAATAGAACTATCGCACGTGCTTTAGCATCGGGTATTTATGATATTGAAAACAATGTTATGATTGATTCGAAAATTAATAGTAAAAAGGGTGGAGAAAGATCTCTGGCAACTGAAAATATTTTTAATATGCTTAATATTATTAGGAATACAGATAAAATAATAACCATTTTTGATAGAGGTTATATCTCTGTTGAGATGTTATTAATGCTTCTTGATACTCCTATAAAATATTTATTCAGATTGCCTGCTACTACTTTTAAGAAAGAACAACAATCTATGAAATCTAATGATGAAATTGTAGAAATTGCATTAACAACGGGTAGATTATCAAATATAGATGAACCAATAATAAAACAAAGAGGAAAAGAGCTTAAAACTCTTAAAGTACGTATGGTTAAAATAACATTAAATACTGGTGAAGTTGAATGTTTATTAACTAATTTATTTGATGAAAAAGAGTTTTCGACTAAAGAAATTGGAGAATTATATTATAAAAGATGGGGGATTGAACAAGCTTTTGATGTAATAAAAAA
>JAVXJA010000237.1:0-1051 GCA_036648085.1 Terrisporobacter sp. | reverse complement strand
TATATCTCAGTTAATAGAGTTAAAAATTATCAATGTAAGTTATACATCTATAGATTCAACACCCATATTTGCAAATACTAAATATAATAATCCAAAATGTTTTTCTAACTCTAAATTTAAAAAAAGTAAACAACCTAAGTCTGATAAAGATTGTAAACTTGGAGTACATAGCGCTAATAACGAGGACACAGGTAAAAAATATAAATTTTACTGGGGATATAAAAATACAGTTGTTTGTGATCCGATTTCAGGTCTTCCTATTTATGAAGAAACTTCTACTGCTGATAATGCAGACTCAGTTAAAACTATAAATATTTTAACTGAGATAAATAAGAAATTTAATCTAATTGGTACTAAATTTATAGCCGATAAGGCTTATGATACCAAAGCGATTCACAATTTTGTAAGATTTGATTTAAAAGGCTTCGCCTATATAGCTAGAAACAAGAGGAACTCAAAGGAATCATCTAAACTTTCTAGTGGAAATATATTATGCGAAGCAGGCTTAGCCATGCATAAAGATGGTAAACAGTATTTTAAGGACAAGATTAAACATAAATTTTGTTGCCCATTTAAAATATCTTCCAACGAAAACAGTTGCCCCTGTAATCATCAGAAGTATTTTAATGGTAAGAAAAATCGTGGCTGTACTAGATATAAAACTGTTGGCACAGATTATAGAAGTTCTATAGATACTACATCTAGTGAATTCAAAAATAATTATTCTTTAAGAACTGAATCAGAAAGACTTAATTCTAGAATTAAAAATCTTAGTATTGAGCATCCAATGGTTAGAAATATCAACTCAATAAGTAACTTAAATACAATATCAAACTTATGTATGTTACTTTCTGCATTACTTGCAGTAAAAAGTAAAAATATAAATAAGTTGAATTGTATAAAAGAGCTTAAAAATCTATTCTAGATTTTTTGAATATTTATTTTTCCTACTTGGATTCTGTCCTTTTTTACTTAATATTATAATCAATTCTTAATTTTTTACTGTATTTTTATATTTCAATATTTAGCTATCTAATTATGATTATCCCTA
>JAVXJA010000236.1:0-1061 GCA_036648085.1 Terrisporobacter sp. | reverse complement strand
GCATCAGCTGTAAGAGCAATGACAGGTATTTTGAAATCAGGATTTTCTTTTAATTTTGCAAGAGCTGCCTCTCCACTCATGTTAGGCATCATTATATCCATTAAAATTAAATCATATTCATTTCCGTTTATTACTTTTTCTAAGCATTTTAATCCATCAGTTGCTTCATCTATTTCAAATTTAAAAGTAGACAATGCTCTTTTGGCAACTTTAATATTTAAAAGATTGTCATCTACTATTAATATTTTTTTATTTTCATAATTGTTATTAATATTAGAAGTAATAACTGTTGAGGTTTCATTTATTGGTCTTTCTTTTTTACTTATTTTTTGTGTTATTTCAACAATAAAGATAGACCCTTTTCCAAACTGACTATTGACATTAATTTTTCCACCCATCATATCAACTAAAGATTTTGTTATAGCAAGTCCAAGACCTGTTCCTTCAGTGGTGGTATTTTTTTCAATATCTAGTCTTTCAAATCTATTAAATAATTTATTGATATAATCTGTTTTTATTCCTCTTCCTGTATCCTGGCAACTGATTGTAATATTAGAAATATTTTTTCTAATATTATTAATACATCTTATATTTAAATTAATTTCTCCTGAGTCTGTATATTTTATAGCGTTACTTAGAAGGTTATTTACTATTTCTTTTACGTGTATTTTGTCGCCTACTAATTCATATGGAATATCTTCTGCTATATCTAATTTAAATTTAATATTTTTATCTCCAATTCTTGTTGATGTAACCTTACACATTTTAGTTATTTCATCTACAAAATTATATGGGTTCTCTATTATTTCCATTTTGTCTGATTCTATTTTATTAAGGTCTAAAATATTACCAACTATTTCAAGAAGCGTTTGAGAAGCGTTTTGAATATCATTAGTGTCTTCTACAACTTCTTTTGGTACTTGTTCTTTGTAACTTGCAATATCTTCTGATAAGCCTACTATAGCGTTAAGTGGGGTTCTTATTTCATGACTCATGCTTGATAAGAAATCAGATTTTGCTCGATTTGCTTTTTCTGCTTGGTCACGCGCTAATTCTAATGA
>JAVXJA010000235.1:0-1073 GCA_036648085.1 Terrisporobacter sp. | reverse complement strand
TATAAATAAACTGGCTAGGCTTGTACGAAAACAATACTTTGTATAACAGTCCCTTTCGGGTCCTTTCACTTTAATATTATTTTACCTAGCCAGAGTATTAACTAATTAAACTTATTTGTTCTTCTTTATAAAATAACCTTGGTTCAAACAATATAGAATAATAATTATCTACTGTATTTTTTTCTTCGTATTTAAATCTCTTTTCTATATCTTCCAATGTTGTTCCATCTGCTTTAAACGGTATTGGACTATCCTTATCCATTCTAAGCATCTTTTCCCACAATAAAGGATAATGTCTTCTTAAGCTCCTCAAACTATTTAAATTTTGTTTAGGACATAAGTAACATCCTAATCTCTCAAATTTCCAATACATAGGATTTTTGAACCCCTTTTCTTTTATATAATTTAAACAATCATTTTCTGTCATTTTCAAATCATATAAAGGAGCAATTACATTACTTTTTAATCGCTTGTATCTTTCTGGTTCATCATAAGCAATTCCAACATACCTTTTATGTTCTCCAATTTTTTTAAAGTACCTATTTAATGGTTTCATCTTTAATCTGCTATTACACCATGCTCCTAACATGAAGGGCCATCCCCAAATTTGTCCTTTTCTTTTACCAGTAGTATTTATTGTGTAAAAATACTCTTCAAAGCTCTTTTCTGGCTTTATCCAATCAAATTCAATATTAGGATCAAGTTTCTTAAATTTTCTTTGAGCTATTTTAACTATATTTTGTTGTTCTCCAAATTCTAATCCTGTATCACAAAATACGATTCTATTTAAAGGTAAACCTAACTCAATTATTTTTAATATCATAGCTGTACTATCTTTTCCACCACTAAAGCTAGCTATATATTGCATTCCTAACACGTCCTTGTATCTATTTTATATATGCCGTAGAAAACATTATCTATTAAAATTATATAATGTGCTTCCTGTTCTAAATAAACTTCCTGTATACTGTTTTTAGTTAATCTTAGATTCATATTAGTACAATCCTTTATTAACTTAACTTTTGGTTTATCAAATATATTAAGTTGCTGCTCTATCATTAAATCACCTTCTT
>JAVXJA010000234.1:0-1085 GCA_036648085.1 Terrisporobacter sp. | reverse complement strand
GATGGTAACTTTAAATATATAAATAAGGTCTTTTTTTAGATACTAGTAAATTATAATTTATTTGATTTATGGGTAAATTATAAATGAAATTAATCATTGTTACAAAACCATTTACATAAGGAGGAAAAAGTAATGATAAGAAAAGTTAGAAATGTCATCTTAGTATTTTTTACTTTATCACTAATAATAAGTAACATGGGAAATGGAGTTTACTCATTTGCACAGAATCATAAAGTAAATCAAAATATTATAATAAGTAAAAATATGGATAATAAAAATTGCAAACCATATAAGGTTACAAATTTACACGTAGCTCTAAAAAATTCTACCAGTATGAAATTGCAATGGAAAAGAGTCAGTGGAGCAGATGGGTATATAATTTGTAGATCAACTGCAAAAAATGGAATATATAAAAAAATTGAACAAACATGTGGTAAAACTCCATCTTATCTAGATGAAAATCTAAAAAGTGGAACAGAATATTACTACAAAGTTAGAGCTTACACTAAAGTAAATGATAAAATATGCTGTGGATGTTATTCTGATATACTAAATTCAACTACTTGCCCAGCCAAAGTAGAAAATTTACATACATCTTGTATATCTAAATCTAGTATAAAAATAGAGTGGGATAAAGTATGCAACGCATCTGGATATGAAGTATGTAGAGCAACTAGTAGCACAGGAACTTATACAAAAATTGGAACAATTACAGATGGTTCAAAACCATACTATACAGATAAAGACTTGAAAAGTGGTAAAAAATATTTATACAAAGTAAGAGCTTTTAAAGAAGTAAATGGCCAACCTTGTTTTGGAGATTCTTCAAAAGCATTGTCTACTCGCACTAAAAAGTAAAATATAATTTAGCTATAAAGAATATTGATACTAAGGCTTCTTTATGATTATTTTAAAGAATATCTTAATATGGTATTGAGATATAAAGGAGAATACATATGATTTTAGATAAGGAAAAATATATAAAAGTTAGAGGTAACTAACAGTTACAAATAAGTTATAAGATTTTATAAAATGATATTAAAGTTTTATAACTTAGAAAATTGTTGACAGCCTCCCATATTCGT
>JAVXJA010000233.1:0-1089 GCA_036648085.1 Terrisporobacter sp. | reverse complement strand
GTTTAAACCAAAGGAATACTTTCACTTTACAAGTTATATGGATTATTTAAAGTTAGTGTTAAGCTTTATAGATTTCATTGAAGAATATAAGGAATTTAAGTTGTGTTATGATGGAGATTTTGATGATGATCCAGAACTAATAAGTAAAGAATCAATGATACTATCAGATGTTAAGTTTAGCAAAGATATATTTGATACTAATCGAATCGATGTATACGATGAAGATAAGATACTTATGATTGAATTAAATAATTAAGTATAGTAAATAAAGTAGTATTTATTGCATAAAAAGTAATAACTTATTATCAATTACTAATGATTATGAATTAATAATAAGTAGTGTAAATAAAGTTAATATATATTACAAATGAGCATTGATTATTTTATAAGAATATAACGATGAAACGAACAAAATTACAGATAGATATTATATATAGGAAGGATATAGATATGAGGAAACATCATAAGGTGGAAATTAAAAGGAAAGATTTATATTCAAAAGATTATAGTAGGATAACATACTCACATATTGAGGGGGAAGAAAGAAAAAGAAGTTATGTTAATAAAGGTATAGTAGATGTATTAGTAAAGATGGTTGAAAGTATCAATTAGCAGTTTAAGAGATAGTAGATATCTACTATCTCTTAGTAAAAATTATTAGGAGGAATACAATATTATGAAATGTGTTAGAAATAGTTTTTTAAAGGATAAAGAGTTAACTAATAAAAATATGAAGACAGTAAATAAAAGTATAGAAGATATAATATCTAAGATTAGTGATTTTTATATAGGTACTTTAGAATACGAACTCATTAAAATTATTGTGCATGAAATTATAAATACTGAAATTAATAATTTATGTGAATTATATGAAAGATATGAACAAAAAGAAAAGATAAACGCTGTAATGACACTTGATGAAAATCCTTATATAGAAAAATATATTAGTAATATTAACAATAGAACAACTGAAATTATGTATGTGATACCAGAATTACTTATAGATTATATAGATAGAAATAATTAATTACCTAAATATAAATAAAACTAAAGGAGAGATTGAATAATGACAAAAGCAGTAGTATACGC
>JAVXJA010000232.1:0-1095 GCA_036648085.1 Terrisporobacter sp. | reverse complement strand
GTTCTCCCCCGAATATAGGATAATTACTTAAATTTCAAAAAATAAAATAACAAAATTAAATAATTATAAAAAATATAAAAAAGTGATAGTATTTAATCAATAATGAATTTATATTTTAAATTTACATAGTAAAATTAGAATAGTTTAGCGATGGGAGGATAAAAAATATGTATGGCTATATTTATAAAACTACTAACTTATTAGACAATAAGATTTATATTGGTCAACATAAAGGGAAATTATTCGATCCAAATTATTATGGTTCTGGTTCTTGGTTTTGTTCAGTTTTTAGAAAATATGGAAAAGAAAATTTTAGATGTGAAATTATTGAAGAATGTAAAACGCAACAGAGTTTAAATGAAAGAGAAGTTTATTGGATAGAGCATTTTCAATCAAGGAATCCTTCTATAGGATATAATCTTGCAAAAGGAGGAGAACAATTTATTGTTGGATGTACAGATTATGAGATAAAACATATTTCAGACTTACTTACTAATGCTATCAATGATAATATATATGATATTATTTTTGAATTGCAGCAATATGGGTTGAAAATTTATGAAAAGGATGAAATATGGCAACCAACTAGTAATAATTCGAATGGTATTAAAATGATTGCCATTGATAATTCTGTGGTAATAAGCTTTTATACCAAAAATCAATATTCTATAACTAAAGAATATGCAGACATATTAGATTGTTCTTATTGGAAGTATAACTTGATGGTTGAAGTTCATAAAATCCCATATTTAATTCAAAAACTATATATTGACTATAAATATAAAAAGATAATTCCAGAGAGTTTTAAGGGACCAGGAAGGGGAACATCAGGTGTTTTTTTAGAAACTCAAAAATACACTAAAAGTGCAAGAATGCCAATTGAGTTTTAGAATTAACCTTGGTTATTTTTAGTTATAGAACGATAGGATGATAGTTGAAGTAAGAGCAAAAAGCGCTCTTACATCAACTATCTTTATTTATATGCTAGGGTCAAATACTTTGGGGTCTAGTCTGACCTCACAGATTATAGCTGAGAAACACTATAAACTGTAATGCCAGACTAAAAAACTAAATTGATTATTTACTTAAGAATAT
>JAVXJA010000231.1:0-1099 GCA_036648085.1 Terrisporobacter sp. | reverse complement strand
TCGTCCTTTTCTTAAGGACAAGTAATACTATACCACCTTAATTTATTAACGTCAACACTTTTTATGAAACTTTTTTTATTTTTATAAAAAACAATCTGTATATATTGAAATTACTAGCCTTTAAATTGTATGCAATAGATAGTAAATATAAAGTATCATTTATATTTACTATCTATTGTAGATATATTAATCAACTTGACTTAATAATCTCTTAGTTATATCCATTAATTTTATTTCTCCAAGCTCTTCATGTGCTATAGCTACTACAGCTTTGATTCTATTCTCTGAGTTATCCCATTTATACGATCTAGCATTTAATATAGCTCCTTCAGGAACTAATTCCTCTAAATCTACTCCTATTTCATCAGTAAGTGTCATGTATTCATCAAATAAATCATCACTTTCCATTTCATTTAATTCATACTCTTCTTTTATTATATTATTCAATTCTTCAACATCAATACTTACTTGAAACGCTAAAATATCTTCTCTTTTAGATCCCTTACTTAAATCTTTATCTACCCTAAAAGGAGTTTCTTCTTCTATCATTGCCTTTATTTCTTCACTATCAACGATCTCATTCCCAAATAATATGTACATATACAAATTCTCCTAGTCTATATAATTATTTTGCTATAGCTTCAATTAAACAACCTTTAAGAGAATTCCTAACTCCTTGTTCCTTAGCTTTCCTAATAAGATATGAATATTTTGATTTTTTAGCTTCTAAATCATATATAGCCACATCCACTAACTCTGGATCACTCACATACTGAAAGAATTTCTCTGCATTTTTTATTTCTAATTGAGCTATTCTTATTTCTTTTATTATTTTTTCATTATCTATATTTTTTTTTGTACTATTTTTTCTAGGCATAAGTACCTCCTATATTTAATATATACCTAGAATCTTGACAAATATTATTTTTAATATACTATTTTATTTCTTTTTTAGCTATATATTACCTTTTCGATATTAATTTTGCAATAGTATTATATTTTATAAAATAAAAAAACATCTAATTCATTGAATTAGATGTTTTTATACTGGTGGGATTAACAGGGCTCGAACCTGTGACCCCCTGCTTGTAAGGCAGGT
>JAVXJA010000230.1:0-1099 GCA_036648085.1 Terrisporobacter sp. | reverse complement strand
AAACTTTTCAGAAATAAATTATGAAAATTGTTTCTTTTTTGTTTTCATTCAATAAAAATATGTTTTAATCAATTAATTATAATGATAAACAGCATTTATTTACAATAATTTTTATATAAATTGCTTTATTTTAAATTAAATAGTTTTATTATATATTTCTTGTGTTTATTCCTATCTTTATCTATAATAAGAGTATCAAAGGAATAGATGAAAGAGGAATTTTTATGAATAATTTTCGAAGTCAACTCACAACAAAACGATTCACTAAATTAAATCCCTGCTTAATTCATGTCGCGAAAATGCAATTCTATAAAGAGTGGGATCATAACTATCATTCACACTATTATACTGAAATGTTTTATGTTACTCAAGGATCTGCCAATTTCTTAGTTGAAGAAGAATTAATTGAACTTAAAGAAAATGATTTAGTAATTTTAGACCCTAATACAAGTCATTTGTTAATTAAGAATAATGATGCATCTTTTAAATATATCGCGCTTGGAGTCGAAGACATTATCTTTAATAATGAAGATGATACTGATAATTTTCATAAACTAAATGATTGTAATCCTCAAGATATTCTATTCTATTTAAAAAAGATAGTTCAAGAAAGTGAAAATACTAATATATATTATGAAGAAAAATGTCAAAGTTATTTAGAACTACTCTTTATTAATATCTTAAATGCATTTCATCAGACCCTAGAATTAACTATTTTACATCGTAATAATAAAGAATGTGATTTTATAAAGCACTATATTGACAATCACTTTCAAGAGAATATAACATTAGAAGATTTATCAAAACAAACCTTCGTGAATAAGTTCTATTTATCCCACACATTCAAAAAGAATATTGGTATTTCCCCCATCAACTATATGATTGAATGTCGGATTGAAAAAGCAAAGGATTTACTAATCACCACTGAATACTCCGTAGATCAAATATCTGCCTTTATTGGCTTTTCATCTCAATCCTATTTCTCACAAATATTTAAAAAGAAAACAACGAAAAGCCCCAATCAATATCGCAAGTTACACCAAGTTAAATCAAATTTTTAATAAACCACATAAGTGTAACACTTACGTGGTTTTCTTTT
>JAVXJA010000229.1:0-1109 GCA_036648085.1 Terrisporobacter sp. | reverse complement strand
CGGCGATGGTACTTGGGGGGCAACCCCCTGGGAGAGTAGCACGTAGCCACGTAATTTTTTTATATAGTAAAACTAAATTGATTTTAATTTTATTATATAAATTACCTAAGATATATCATAAGATATGTCTTTTTTTTGTATAAAGAAAACCGCCTGTTCTACAGGTGGTTCCAAAAAGAGTTTAGTACATAGCAAATGGAATTGTAAATATCACATAGTATTTGCACCAAAGTTGAGTGTTGCCAATTTCATGAGATTCTTGAAAGTAAAAAGATCACTAATGATTTTCGATAGACATGCTAATTTAAAATATAAATATGGCAAGAGGAATTTTTGGTGTAGAGGCTATTATCTTGATACAGTTGGAAGAAACAAAAAAGTAATAGAAGAATATATTAAAAACCAGCTTATGGAAAATATGATTGAAGATCAAATAAGTATGAAAGAGTATATGGACCCGTTCACGGGTGAGCTAGCAAAGGATTTAAGAATGTATAGAAGACATAAAAGCTACAGGATTTGAATGCTGTGCGCCTCTTTCTAATAAGGAAACTATTGAGATTGATATTGTAATCTTAAATGAACGACGTAATGGAATTAACTTACCAGATGAATGGATAAGAGAAAGTACTTTACGGTTGATTGATGAAAAAAAGTGATAATCTAATTGAAAGTATATATATATATGAAGTTCTAATTACTTATTCTAAAGATAATATATATTCAGTTAAAACTATATTAAATAATGGTGGAATGTTTGATTCTGAAGATTTTCATAATAAAGAAAAATTTCAAAGATACTATATTAAGTTATAGAATTTATAATTAATTTAGAAATATATATTGATAAAAAATCTTGAGAAATTATTTTTATTATAATTATTTAATAAAAAATAAAGAAAATAGTTATACACATAATTAACAAGATATCTGTGTATAAAAAATAAGGAATGGCTATATAAAACAAAGTTATCATTGTTTATATGTGGATAAAAAAAAGGATTCATGTTGATAAGATTTCAAAAAAAAATTGTATAAAAAAGTTTTAAAAAAGGTATTGACCAATAGTTTTTGAGATGGTATAGTTATACTTGTCTTCAAGAGAGACA
>JAVXJA010000228.1:0-1114 GCA_036648085.1 Terrisporobacter sp. | reverse complement strand
CATATTATAAGTTTAGCAAAACTAAGTAAAACAAAAATTTTTATAAACATAAAAATATATATACTAAACTAAAAGGAAGTATAGCCTAAACTTTCACAAAAAACTACCTACACCAAAGCCTCTAAGAGCCCAACTTACAAGGTGAAAAATAAAAAATACAAAAAAACTAATCAAAAGACTTAAAAAAAATATAAAATTTATACACAAATTTCACTTCTCCAAAACGTCATAGACAAAGAAATTTTAAGGGCATATAATATTAATAAATAACAAAAAAGGAAGGTTTTATTGTGGATACGCGGACGAAGGAAAGGCAAATAGGATTAATATTATTAGGCGCTTTAATTTTAGCATTTGGAGTTTTCAATTTAAATTATCAAAACGATATAACAGAAGGTGGAGTGTTAGGTATTTTATTATTACTAAAAAATCTATTTAACATAAATCCATCCATAGCAAACATAATAATAGACATCTCTTTATTTGCAGTAGGCTATAAATTCTTTGGTAAACAATTCTTAATTTATTCAATAATAGCAACCATGAGTTTTTCTATTTTTTATGCAGTGTTTGAAAGTATTGGTCCATTAATACCAGTATTTCATAGTAAATTACTAGTAACTATACTTGCAGGGTTAGTTGTAGGTGTTGGTGTAGGGATTGTAATTAGAGCAGGAGCAGCGGCAGGAGGAGACGATATATTAGCGTTGATAATTACTAAGGTAACATCAATGACTATAGGGACAGTATATATGATAGGTGATATAGCTATATTATTACTTTCTTTATCTTATTTATCTCCTTATGACATATTTTGGTCTTTGATAGCTGTTAGTATAAGTGGAAGAACTATAGATTATATATATAATTATAAAATGGAACCACTCAATTAAAATTGAGTGGTTTTTGATTTTATAATAAAAATCAAACATAAAAATTAAATAATATAAAAATAATTATATTTATTCGACACGTTTTTACAAAATACGCAATTCCATCATGATATAATAATTTGCATGAGGGAAAGTTATAGTAAAAAATGAGTAATTGAGCTTGGGGAAGCATAAAATGAACGGATAAAAAAGAGATTAAGCACATTGCTTAATCTCTTTTT
>JAVXJA010000227.1:0-1176 GCA_036648085.1 Terrisporobacter sp. | reverse complement strand
ATATGGCACGTACGTTTATGGATGACCTTGAAGCTTTAACTTCAATGGCAATTAACACAGGTAAAGATCAAGTAGTTCAATACGTGTTTAAACCAGTTGAACAGTATCAAGATATGGAAGACGGCATCTAGTTGAACATAATTTAAAAGTTATTTACCCTTGTATATTTAAAACACTTAATGTAATATGGTTACATAAGGAGGATTGTTATATGAGTAAATACATTTTAAGGTTTTCAGCCTTTCTTATTGTAGATTTATTATTTTTGGTTACTCTTCTTTTTTCTATGTTTCAGATTAAGAATTTTGGTGATTTGATTATCTTTTTATTTATGCTAATATTAATATTTTTTTGTTCTTCATTTCTTTATAAATATTATGAAATGACCATACTAAGATTAATCAATGCAAAAAAATTGGGAAAAGAAAATTATAATCGTGAGCTTTCTTTAATGGATGAAGAAACCCAAAAAAGAAAAAATGATGTGAATTTAAAAAAAATGCAAGTAAAACAAAATGAATTAGATATTGCAGACAAAGTTGCTAAAGCACATAAATCGGGTAAACCTTGTTGTCCTAAATGTGGAAGCGAACATATTACTGCGGGAACAAGAGGCTTTACCGTGACAACTGGATTTTTAGGTAGCGGTAATGTTAGACTTGTATGCTTAAACTGCGGTAATAAGTGGAAACCAAATAATTTACATTAATAAAAAATCTAAGAGAGCATATTGGTAATGAAGTGAACCGAATTATTTGGACTAAAAGAAATAAACTAAACTAAGCAGTTAATAAGGATTGATTTCTGTATTGTACAGGAGTTAATCCTTTTAATTTTGTTGATATTCTCTGGGTATTATAATACTTGATATATTTTTAATAACATCTTTAATTAATCCAATGTATTAAACACATATTCATGATCATAAAACATTTCATCTTCTATTTTACCAAAGAAGCTTTCCGTTTGAAAATTAACCAAACAGTTTCCTTTGAGAACATGGATTGAGTTTTTTGATTATAACGAATCTGTTATATTGAATTAAGCGAAGTTCGCTATAATGACAATGCATAAAAAGTGTGAATTTCTTTCTTTAGAAATTCTTTTAATTTATAAAGAGAATTTCTTAAACAATGTATGTTATGTTTAATAAGAAAGAAAGCTTATGCGACAAAA
>JAVXJA010000226.1:0-1185 GCA_036648085.1 Terrisporobacter sp. | reverse complement strand
CAGTTGCTACTTCATTTGAATACTTCTTTACCTCTTCTTTTGATGCATTAACTTTATTTGTTGCATCAGAGCTTGCTGTATTTATTGCATTGCTTTGAGCTAAATTCGCATTATCTTTAGCAACCTTTTCAGCATAGGATTTAGCAGTATTTATTTCATTTCTAGCACTATTTAAGGCACTGTTAATTGCATCAGTTTTAGCAGTATCTATTTTATTTGTTAAATTATTAGTTGTATTAGTAATAGTAGTTTCTATTGTTTGAGTTTTACTATTTAAATCCTTAACACTTAATCCAAAACTTTCTTTAGTTTCTTTAAGTTCTGTTTCCACTGTATTTATTTTATCTGTTGTAACTTTAGCACTATCTATAATAGATTGATTGATATCTTCAGGGCATTGAGTATATACATCAGATGCTGTAGATCCTTCAACCATCTTAGTAAATCCTATATATAAATCAAAATCCTCACCTTTACCTGTTATAAATCTGAACTGTCTTTCATTACCTTTCTGTGCAGGATTGAATGTAAATTTATATATTTGCCATTCAGGAGTTAATTGTAAGTTTTTTGAGTAAACATAATTTTGCCCTCCTCCATCACAGATATTAAATGATATAACCTTCTTCTTATCAGCTTTTAATTTGCATACCACTGTATATTTTTTTGATGGATCTAACTCTTTATTTTTTAAACTATAATTACATACATAACATCCCCAATTGGCATAATTTTTGAACTTAGCCACTAAATAATTATTTTCAATATATAGTTTTTCACTATTTGTTATAGCCCAATCGTCAGTATTTTTAAATTCTCCACCATTCTTAATCATGTTTACATCACTAAACTTAATTTCAGAAATACTCTTATCAATATCTGTTTGTCCAACCTTTGTTGAGATTTGATTCTTCAATAAGTTAATTTCTGATGTAGCTTTACTTAAATTACTATTAGTTGTTGTTATTTGAGCGTTAGTATATACATTAGCAGCACTTAAAGCTTCTTTCTTTTTCTGTTCTGCAACTTGATCTGCATGAGCTTTAGCCTTCTGTTCTGCTTCATTTGCTTTTGATAATGCAGAATTAAGGTTATCTTCAGCTTGTTTTATTCTTGCGTTTTCTTCAATGGTTATCTTACCATCAGCACTTGCAATAGCTTGCTGTTTCGCTAATTCAGATTTAG
>JAVXJA010000225.1:0-1214 GCA_036648085.1 Terrisporobacter sp. | reverse complement strand
ATATATCTACCTCCATAAAAATTAATATTCTTCTCTAAAATCCTCACTGTTTTATACTAAATAGTTATCTTGACCTTAAGTTTCATTATATATAAGCATAATTACTATTGTCCTTTAGTAGTATTTTTTAGGTATACTTACATATAAATTACACCTCAGCATTATATGAATATCTTTTTATACAATATATAATTTAATAATCACAATTAATATTTATTATAATATTACGTAATTTAATCTTATTATTAAACTAAAAGGAGGAAAACAAATTGTTTAAAAAAACTTGGAAAAAACCAAACTTAACAAATTTATCACTAAAGAATACTAAGACAGGTGTAGAGAATAGAAGCATAACTAATGGTACTTGCTCTGCTTGTCATGCAACAAACATTACCGTTGAATATCTCGGTGATCATCTTGAAGTAATAAATTTAGATGGATACACTGGATACTTATGCCTAAAAGATAAACCAGGTATATCATAAAATCAAACCTTTAATTAACACAAATTTAAGACCTGGCATAAGTTAATTTCAGGTCTTTTTCTGTTTTATAAATAAAAAAATAAGAATCCATCAATTGATTTAACAGCAATAGGTTCTTTACTATCACCTTGCAAAAATTTCACAATATAAAATCCTTCAGACATCTTAATCTTTTCATTTTTTATCCTTTCTATCTTTGCTTTTCTTAATATAATTATATCTTATTTAACACTAACTACTTTGGGCACCAGAACGCTAATTTTCACTATAAACTTTTATTTAAACCAAATACCTACAAACAAAAAACTTTTAATAATAGAGTTTTTGCCGTCCTAGAGAGCAACACTTTGATACCACTTAATTACAGTTAGGTCGCCAGGATTTTTCTTGCCGTCCTCTTAATTTATTAAATATTAAATTATCCCACTCTTATTAATTTTGGACATAAATATCCCCTAAATCCACCCTTTTTCGTAAAAGCAGCACCACAAGCCTCCATGGCACCTTTCAACCCCTTTGTACTTCTAAAACCAAAACATCTAGCAATCTCGCTGGAGCTCACCCAGCACCACTCATCCACTGGACTACTCCAGTCAAATCCACTCTCCACCATCACCTGCACATATCCCATAGGTGTAAATTCTTCATTACTATCATTCAACATTCTCATCTCATCACTTGTTAGATAGTGTGTCAACTCATTACTACATAATAGCTGCATCACTTCTC
>JAVXJA010000224.1:0-1223 GCA_036648085.1 Terrisporobacter sp. | reverse complement strand
GAGGCCACTGAAAAAGTGATTTTTTACAAAATTAGCTCTAAAATGTTGTTACACGACAACATTTTAGGGCTTTTATGATATAATTATAATATCAAATTAAGCGGGTGATTTTATGATTAAGAAACAAGAAACTATGATTTTAAGTGAGTATATAGGGATTTATGATTTAGTAGTTCCGAAAGATAATATGTTAAGAAAGATTAATGAATTGATTGACTTTTCTTTTATTTATGATGAACTTCTAGATAAATATTGTTTAACTAATGGAAGAAATGCTATTAGTCCTATTCGTATGTTCAAATATATTTTATTAAAAGCTATATTTGACTTATCAGATATAGATATTGTAGAGAGATCTAAATATGATATGTCATTTAAGTATTTTCTTGATATGGCACCAGAAGAAGGTGTTATTGAAGCAAGTTCTTTAACTAAGTTTCGTAGACTTAGACTTAAGGATGTAAATCTTTTAGATATGTTAATAGATAAAACAGTATCTATTGCTATTGAAAAAGGAATCATAAAATCGAAATCTATTATAGTTGATGCTACGCATACGTCATCTAGATATAATAAAAAATCACCCCGTGAGATATTACAGGAACGTTCTAAAAAATTAAGAAAGTCCGTTTATGAAATAGATGAAACTATGAAGAAAAATTTCCCCACAAAGAATACTATTGATAAGTTAGAAGATGAAATTAAGTACTGTCAAGATTTAATTAATGTTGTAGAAAGCAATGAAATAGTAGCTTCATATCCAAAAGTTAAAGAAAAATTAAATATATTAAATGAAATATTAGAAGATGATATACATCATCTTCAGACGTCTTCCGATGCGGATGCCATGGTTGGACACAAAACAGCCGACTCATCTTTTTTTGGATATAAAACACACATTGCAATGAGTGAAGAAAGAATAATTACTGCTGCAACTATAACCACAGGTGAAAAAAATGATGGTAAGGAACTGAAATCATTAATAGAAAAATCTCAAAAAGCTGGGATAAAAGTAGATACAGTTATTGGCGATGCTGCCTATTCAGAAAAGGGTAATATTGAATTCACGAATGAAAATGCTATAAAACTTGTAGCTAAATTAAATCCGTCTGTGACACAAGGGTTCAGAAAAAAAGAGGATGAATTTCAATTTAATAAAGATGCTGGAATGTACGTGTGTAAAGCTGGACATATGGCTATACGTAAAGCACGTCAAGGTAAAA
>JAVXJA010000223.1:0-1229 GCA_036648085.1 Terrisporobacter sp. | reverse complement strand
ATAATAGAATAATTGTTAACAATTGAGATATAAGGTATAATTATTTTAAATAAATTACAAAACGGAGAAAAAACTGATGGAGAGATTACGACCACTAAACGATTTTATTTTTAAAAAACTATTTGGAGAAGCTGATAACATAGACAATTTAAAATCACTTTTAAATGCAATTTTAAATAAAGGAAATACAGAGGAAGAATTAGTAGACTTAGAAATACTAAATGAAAAAGAATTAATTACAGATAATATCACAGATAAAAAAGGAATAATAGACGTACTAGCTAAAACTAAAGTAGGAACACAAATAAATATAGAAGTACAACTGACAGACCAAGATAATATGGATAAAAGGACTTTGTTTTACTGGTCAAGAATTTATAACAGAGGAATAATTAAAGGTGAAGATTATAGTAATTTAAATAAAGTAATTACTATAAATATATTAGATTTTAATTACATAGATTTAGAAAAATATCATACTACGTTCACTCTTAGAGAAAATGAATATAATAATTATAAGTTAACAGATGTTCTAGAAGTACACTTTATAGAAATGCCTAAGTTTAAAAAAATACCTAATAAAGATTTAGAAAAAGATAGACTTCAAAGATGGATGATGTTTTTAAGGAATGATTTATCAGAGAAAGAATTGGAGGTGCTAATAAATATGGATAAAGATATTAAGATTGCTGAAGAAAAATTAGAATATTTAAGTGGCGACCCTGAAACTCAAGAACTGTATTTTGAACGTGAGAGAGCACTACATGAGAAGGCTAATTTGATAAGTACAGGTATTAGAAAAGGTAGGGAAGAAGGAAGACAAGAAGGAAGACAAGAAGGAAGACAAGAAGGAAGACAAGAAGGAATTGAACAAAGAGATACAGAAATAGTACTAAATATGTTAGGTGAAGGATTAGATGAAACAGTAATAGCTAAGCTTACAAAGATAGATTTAGAAAAAGTAAGAGAAATAATAAATAACTACGTTAACTAGTTTAGGATAGAAAATCCAGTGCGTGGATGGGTTATAATGAATTAGACAGAAGTAATTCGGTCATGATATAATTATAGAAAATAAGAAAAAGAGAGGGATTCTATCATGGCTAGAAAGAGTAAAAACTATACAGAAGATTTTAAAAAACAAATAGTTGCACTTAAAATAAATGGAAAATCTACAACAGAAATATCTACTGAATACAAAGTAGCTAAATCAACAATAATTAAATGGT
>JAVXJA010000222.1:0-1232 GCA_036648085.1 Terrisporobacter sp. | reverse complement strand
TAGATTATAAGAAAGTTTTCTATCAAATGTTACAACTACATTATACAAGGGGGAATAAAATTGAGATATGAAGGAAATGTATATAGACCGCCAAGTGAAGCTAACAGTTTAATAATCCAAATTACAATAGGTTGTGCTAGAAACACATGTACTTTTTGTAAAATGTACAAAGATAAAAGATTTAGAATTAGAAAATTAGAAGAAGTAGTAGAAGACTTAGAAATTGCTAAACAATATTACCATAAGGGGGTAAAGCGTATATTCTTAGCTGATGGGGATGCTTTAATAGTAAAAACGAGAGATTTACTATATATATTAAATAAAATAAAAGAATTATTTCCAAATATTGAAAGAATATCTGCATATGGTACACCAAAAGATATATTAGATAAAAGTTTAGAAGAATTGAAAGTACTCAAAGAAGCTGGTCTTGACATGCTTTACGTTGGACTTGAATCAGGGGATGATGTAGTACTTAAAAATGTTAAAAAGGGTGTAAGTGCAGATGAAATCATTAGAGCCGGTAAAAATGTGAAGGAAGCGAATATAACATTATCTATGACAGCTATATCTGGGTTAGGTGGAAGAGAAAGATTAGAAGAACACGCTTTAAATACAGCATATGTAGTCAGTGAAATTAAACCAGAATACTTGGGGTTTTTAACTTTAATGGTAGATGAGGATGTACCTATATATAAAGAAATTCAGTCAAATAAAATGACTATATTAAGTCCTACAGATGTGGCAGAAGAGATGAAGATATTTCTTGAAAATGTAGACAGTGAAGGGACTGTATTTAGGTCTAATCATGCATCAAACTACGTGCCTATAGCTGGAACTTTAAATAAAGATAAAGAACTTATGATAAGAGATGTTGAAGAAATATCCAAACATAAAGATTTTGTTCCAGAAAGATATAGGGAATTTTAACTTTTTATTAAAGTAACACCACTTTACAAGTAATTAAAAAAAATTAGTAACTATTCAGTCGCTATTCGGTGAAAATAAAATTACTTTCACCTAGTAGCGCTTTTTTTAAGGATAATAACGAACTTATCCCATGCTTTTTAGCTGTTGCGACATAAGACATAATATCTAGAAAATCCTGGCAACCTTTTGTAGTTCTAAAGCATCCTGAAACTTTAGTTTTAACTTTTATCATACGTACATCACGCTCAGCTTGATTGTTATCAAAAGGTACGTTAAAGTCCTTTGTAAATAGGAACACTGCT
>JAVXJA010000221.1:0-1241 GCA_036648085.1 Terrisporobacter sp. | reverse complement strand
AAGTATTCACAAAATGATAAAATATAATTACTAATATTTTGTAGAAAGGAAGTGTCAAAAATGGCAAAAGGAGTAAGCAACAATGAAGAGTTTAAAAAAACAATTGTTAAATTATTAGAAACTGGAAAAAAGGCTAGTGAAATAGCTAGTGAATATGACCTTAATGTAAAAAATGTTTATAATTGGCAAAAGAAATATGGGACTATTATAGGAAGTGACGGAACTGTTACTAACAATAAGGAAATCGCAGATTTAATTAAGAAAAACAAACAACTCCAAGAAGAAGTTGATATCTTAAAAAAAGCCATGGTCATATTCACAAAGAAATAAAAGAAAAAATCACATTTGTAAATAACAATAAGAACAAACATAGTATTAAGTTATTATGTCAGTGTCTGGAAGTTCCAAGAGCAGTTTATTATTATCATACAGAAGGGAG
Source organism: Terrisporobacter sp. (assembly GCA_036648085.1). Lineage (GTDB taxonomy): Bacteria > Bacillota > Clostridia > Peptostreptococcales > Peptostreptococcaceae > Terrisporobacter. Next base: position 802 of record JAVXJA010000221.1, on the reverse strand, counting down.
AATAAATAGTTATGAAGTAAATAATAATATTTTAGATGCATCCATTAGAAAAGTTTATGGCGATTCGAAAGGAAGGTACGGATCACCAAAGATAACGGTAATATTGAATAATAATGGTACTTATGTTAGTCAAAAAAGAGTAGCAAGAAGAATGAAACGAATGGGTTTAAGAAGTGTGGTTATCAAAAAGTTTAAACCTGCATCAAGTAAAACAACTGATGATAAAGTGGTAAGACATGACTTGTTAAAACAAAATTTTAATGCTTCTAAACCAGGCGAGAAATGGCTAGGAGATATTACTTATATTTGGACAAAAGAACAAGGGTGGACATATTTAGCTATCATATTAGACTTATTTGATTTGAAAGTTATAGGTTGGGAATATGGAATAAATATGACTGAAGATTTAGTTATTAAAGCATTAAAAAAAGCTGTTATTAATAGACAGCCAATAGCAAATATGATATTCCATAGTGACCGTGGCAGTCAGTATATAAGTAATAACTATGAAACGTTATTAAAGAACTTAAATATAAAACATTCTTATAGTAAAAAAGGCTACCCCTATGATAATGCTTCTATGGAAAGTTTCAATGCCATCTTAAAAAAGGAAGAAATAAACTTACATACATATTGCGAATATGAGGAAGTTAAGTTAATAATATTTGAATTTATTGAGAGTTGGTATAACAATATAAGGATTCATAGTACTTTAGGCTACATTACACCTAATCAGAAATATCAAAATTATTTATTAACTACTATTTAAGAAAAAGTGAAAACTTTCGTGTCTAAAAACTTG
>JAVXJA010000220.1:0-1283 GCA_036648085.1 Terrisporobacter sp. | reverse complement strand
GCAGCTAAATCTATTTCGGTACAAAATAGTGGTAGTAGAGGTAGTAATACCGTTAATAATTCAAATACGCGTAACTTTAGTGTAAATGTGAATGGAGGAGGCTCTAATTCATATAGCGATGTAGAAGTTGCTATGAGGAGAATGGCTTTTAGTATAGATTAAAGAGGTGGTCGGTAAATTGCATAAATTAATATATAGAAATAGTAGAGGTCAAGAGGTGATATTAAGCAACTCTCGGCCTTTTTTACTTGTCAACATTGATAACTATTCAAATGTAAGTACAAATATAAGTACAAGCGATAATACTGTAGATGGATTAAGTATAACGAACGTATCTATAAAAGAAAAAGTACTACCGGTTGAGGGAGATATAATTGGGTATAGTAAAGAGGATTTAGATAGGAGAAGACTAGAGTTAAGCTCAATATTTAACCCTAAATTAGATGGTGAGTTAATATATCAAAACAATGCATTCACTAGAAAAGTTAATTGTATGATTCAAGATATTTCTTTCAATAGGAATGAAGGCAATTCTCAAATGTTCTTAGTTCAATTTATATGCCCTAATCCGTTTTGGATGGATTTATATACTAAAAAAGAAGAAGTGGCTTTATGGCAAGGAGATTTAGAGTTTGAGCTTGAGTTAACTGAAGCTGGATCGGAAATGGGACGTAGAGTGAGTAATCTTATTTGCAACGTTTATAATAGCGGAGATGTTGAATGCGGAATGAAAATACAGTTTAAAGCATTAGCTACTGTTGTAGATCCTTCACTATTCAATATAAATTCTAGAGAATTCATCAAGATAAATAAAACTCTAGAAAGAGGAGATGTGCTAGAAGTAAGTACTTATTTTGACAATAAGAGGATTGATTTAATAAGAAGTGATGGTACTAAAACTAATGTATTTAACTGGATTGATTTAGATAGCGAATTTTTGCAACTAGAGCTTGGAGATAATCTGTTTAGATATGATGCGGTAAGTGGAATTGATAATTTAGAAGTTGCTATATATTACAATTTGCTTTATATGGGGGTTTAAAAATGAAAAGCTTAAGAGTATTTGATAAAGATATTAATTTATTATGTGAAATAGATGGATATGATGAATTTAAGATTATAAGAAGGTTTTTCGGATTATCTGAATTTGAATTAAGAATTAATATAACAAATAAAAACATAGATAAACTCGAAGAGAATAATCTAATTGTAATAGGAAAGTATTATAACAAAGTAGGTATAATCTTACATAAAGAAGCTGACAAAGAAAAAGATACAGGCAA
>JAVXJA010000219.1:0-1330 GCA_036648085.1 Terrisporobacter sp. | reverse complement strand
TTTAAAACTATAGCCTTTTCTAGTTGGTTTTCTATTGTGTTGATAGTAGATATATCTGTTTCAAATACTTTTAATAAATCCTCTGCATCAATACATTTGTATATTGTAGTTCCTGCTATACCTATATTACCATTTCTAAAATCTCCAACTATTAAAGCTTCGTCTCTTGCCACTATATTATGAATAGAACAAATTATACCTTTATTTATTTCTAAATTTTCTTTTGTACTTAATTTAATCATATAATCCCATGATGCTTTTATATTTAAAATCTGATTTTGGTCACTTAATTTATGACCTCCTACAGTTATTCCGTCTAACAATGTCTGAACTTCTGGAAAAGTAAAAGGGTTATTTTCCAAACTCTAACATCCTAAAAATAAGCCCTGGCAAATTACCAGAGCTTAGATATATAAGTTAATAATTTAACTCTATCTTGCTATTATCATTTAAATACTTATTCTCACTCATATTTATATCATCAAATATAAATTGCTGTAAAACTACCACAGAGTTTTTATCATATAACCAAACCCATCCAGCATCTTTATAGCTGCCACCTTTTACATGAACATCATCTATTATAGGGAACTGACCTTGCTTTATTTCTCCACTTTCAGAAATTATAGTTCTCATATTTTGAGCCATTGCTAAAAGTTCCACATTTCCTATATTCGTAGTAACAAAAGGTCTAAAAGTCTCTATTACTTTTGGATATTCTTTAACTGATAAACTCATCGCTTTTGAGGCTACTGATAAAATAACTTTTCTTTGTCTACCATCTCTATATATTGCATTATCTATATCCCTTACTCTACAGTAAGATATAGCCTGTTCTCCAGTCAAAGTTTGAACACCTGCACCTGGTGCTTTTATCGCCTTTGCTTCTGCTTCAGTCAAATCTATTTCAATTCCGTCAAGTAGATTTATTACATCTACTAACCCCTCAAAGTCTATTTGAACATATTTATCTATGTCTATTCCAAATTCACTCTTAATAGTTTTAAATAATAATTGATCTTTTCCCCAGAAGTAAGATGCGTTTAACTTACCTTTACCTTGATTTGGTATATCTACATATGTATCCCTAGCTAGAGATGTTACTTTCACACTTTTGTGGTCATTGTCTATTGTAAGTATCATCATACAGTCTGATCTGTAGGATGCTTCTCCTTCCCTTCCGTCTGTTCCTAGGAGTAGTATGTTTGTTATGCCTTTTTCTTCTATTTCTTGATTTGCTTTTGTTAGTCTGAAGTATACGTATCCTGCTAAAGATACTGGTACTATTATTAGTATTAGTAATAGAGATATTACTATTTTCTTTGTTTTT
>JAVXJA010000218.1:0-1343 GCA_036648085.1 Terrisporobacter sp. | reverse complement strand
AAGGTGGAGATTTTAGACAAGCTACTTATAGAGCATTAAGACAAGGTCTGGAAAATGTGAAAAATGTACTATTAGAGCCTTATTATAAATTTAAAATAGAAATCGAAAATGAATATATAGGCAGAGTAATATCTGATATACAAAAGATGAGTGGTGAATTTCAACTAGAAGAAGGTAATAAAGAGAAATCTATAATAAAAGGTAGAGGACCTGTATCTAAATTTATGGATTATCCTCTAGAGTTAATATCTTTTAGCAAAGGTAGAGGAAAAATAAATCTAATATATGATGGATATGATGAATGTCATAATAGTGAAGAAGTCTTAGAAAAAAGAAATTACAACAAAGATAGTGATAATGAGTATACCTCAAATTCAATCTTCTGCTCTAAAGGCGAAAGTTTTTCAGTAAAAGGAAAAGATATAAAAAATTATATGCACTGTGAAGTTCATGTTAAATATGAAAATTATCTAGGATGTAGGGATTAAAATGAATAAAGAGAAAATGATAATTTTAGATGAGAATAACAAAGAAATATTCTTTATGTATAAAGAACGAAAAATAAAAGTTAATATTATATATAGAAAAAGAAAAAGTATATCCATAAAGATAATACCAAAAGATAAAATTGATATAATAAGTCCAAAATCCGTATCTATAACTTATCTTAGAGATTTGATAATAAAAAAGATTGATTGGATAATTAAAACCTTAGATAAATTTGAAAATCTAGATGATTCTTTTGAAAATAGAGATTATAAAGATGAGGAGATTTTTTATTATTTAGGAGAAAAATATAAATTAAGAATAATTAAAGATAAAAACATAAGCAATTCAAAAAAAGATTATTGTATTATAGAAATAAGAGATAATTACTTAGAAATAACTACAAACAATTATGATAAAGAATATATTAAAAATGAACTAAAAAAGTGGTATAAAGTTGAAAGCGAAAAAATTGTTATAGATAGAATTCAGTATTTAAGAAAACATAATTCTATTATAAATAGTTTAAATCCAGGTATAGTTAAAATAAAAGAACAAAAGAAAAGATGGGGCACTTGTACTTCTGCTAAGTCCATATATATTAACTCTAGAATATCCATGGCTAAAGTTCATGTAATAGATTATATTATTGTACACGAATATTGTCATCTTGTTCATATGAATCATTCTAAGGACTTTTATAATTTAGTAAAGAAAATAATGCCTAATTATAAAGAAGCAGAAAACTGGTTAAGAGAAAATGGTTATAAGTTGATATTATAAACCTAAAAAGGAGTGAAATTAAAATCACTCCTTTATTTATTATTAAATTAAGTAGAAAATTATAGATATTAAAA
>JAVXJA010000217.1:0-1354 GCA_036648085.1 Terrisporobacter sp. | reverse complement strand
ATAAATATATTTTTATTCTTCATAATATCTTTATTCTCTCAGTGTGCAATATAGAACTTTATTTATGCATTATTTTATTTTTTTAACTAACCGCTTCTCTTTATATAGAGAAAACAATTTTTTCACACTATAATATAATAGATAGCAAAAAATTCCATTTTGTAAATTGAAAGGAGAAATTAATGACTACATCAAAAGTATATTACTCGGACTTAAGAACAGATTATAAAAATAATTTGCTAGATAAACTAGAAAAATTAATAATAAAGGCTGGTATAGAAAATATTGATTTTGATAACAAGTTTACTGCAATAAAAATTCACTTTGGAGAACCAGGTAACTTAGCTTATTTAAGACCTAATTTTTCTAAAGTCGTAGTTGATTTAATAAAATCAAAAAAAGGAAAAGTCTTTTTAACTGACTGTAACACTCTTTATGTTGGTGGAAGAAAAAATGCATTAGAGCATTTAGATTCTGCTTATGCTAATGGGTACAATCCATTTACAACAGGATGTCATATAATCATTGCTGACGGAATAAAAGGAACAGATGAAAAATTAGTTCCTGTTGAAGGTGGAGAATATGTTAAAGAAGCAAAAATAGGTGAAGCTATTATGGATGCTGATATATTTATTACTTTAAATCACTTTAAAGGTCATGAATCAACTGGTTTCGGTGGCGCTTTAAAAAATATAGGTATGGGCTGTGGCTCAAGAGCTGGGAAAATGGAAATGCATAGTAGTGGAAAGCCTTTTATAAAACAAAGTCTTTGTGTTGGTTGTAAATCTTGTACAAAAAACTGTGCTCATGATGCTATTTCCTTTAATGATGATAAAAAAGCATCTATAAATCATAATAAATGTGTAGGATGTGGTAGATGTATAGGGTCATGTAATTTTGATGCTGTGAAAACACCTACAGATGAATCAAACGACATATTAAATAAGAAGATAGCAGAGTATTCTAAAGCAGTACTTAATGATAGACCTCACTTCCATATAAGTCTAGTTGTAGACGTATCTCCTAACTGTGATTGTCATAGAGAGAATGATGTTCCTATTATTCCTGATGTCGGTATGTTTGCTTCTTTTGATCCAGTTGCACTAGATATGGCTTGTGTAAATGCTTGTAATAAGCAAAGTATTATTCATGGAAGTTATTTAGAAGAAAAAGAACATCATTGTCATGATCATTTTATAAATACTCATCCTGAAACAAATTGGGAAGTATGTATAGATCATGCAGTTAAACTTGGTATTGGTAATAAGGAATATGAGTTAATTGAAGTTTAAAAACATATTTTAATATCTATAATTTTCTACTTAATTTAATAATAAATAAAGGAGTGATTTTA
>JAVXJA010000216.1:0-1360 GCA_036648085.1 Terrisporobacter sp. | reverse complement strand
TTAAATATTTACTGCTAGTATTAACATAGCCTTGTTTTCCTTTAAACCACACACTTCCCCAGAAATCCCTGTATTATTTCCCAGGGAACATCCTTGAGCGTAAGCCTTCCAATTTATGGAACATTTTGAATTATTTTGTTATATCCTACAGTAATTGTCCAAGATGCTAGTCGTAGCTCAAGCGGAGCGAATTTTTATAAGCTGTATATATCTGCAAACTCCACATTACATTTTTCAATGTGATAATTTTTATCATTAGTAGTCATTGTGTTTGACTCATCTGTTTCTATTAAGGTTATAGGCATCTCAAATATAAAATTACTACCTTTATGTAATTGGCTTTCTACACTAATATTTCCACCATGAAGTTCTATTATTGATTGAACAAGAGATAAACCTATACCACTACCTTCATTTGCTCTCGTAAGTTCTGTATTTGCTTGTCCAAATCTATCAAAAATTATATCTAACTTGTCTTCTGGTATACCTACACCGTTATCTTTTACAGATACTACTATTTTATCTTCCTTATTTTTAATAGTAACTTCTATTTTTCCTTCCTTAGAAGATGTGTATTTTATAGCATTAGATAATAAATTTAACATAACCCTCTCAATAGCACTTGGATCACAAGATGTTATAATTTCTTCACTATCTGTATCAAATATAAGACTTATGTTGTTATTATTCATATATTCTGCTACCGATGAAGTAATTTCTTCTATAATATTTATTATGTTATTATTTGATAAAGAAATATTGTAACATCCAATATCTAATCTGCTTATATCTATTAAGTTATTAACTAGCCTTAATAGTCTATATGAATTTTGTTTAATACTATTTACGTATCTTAATAGATTTTCTAATGAAATTTCCTTATTATCCACTATTTTTTTGTCCATTATTTGCATAGTGCCTAGGATTATATTTAGTGGTGTTTTAAATTCATGGGATACACTACTAAAAAACTCATTTTTCATAGTTTCTAATTTAATAATTTCTTCCATGTTTTTCTTTTTTTCTTCATCTAAAACTTCTTGGCTTATGTCTTTTCCTATAGATATAAATAGTTCTGTTCTATATGAATATTTTATTTGCCAACGTATCCATTTGTATCCACCATTTTTGCATAGACATCTAGCAGTAATTTCAGTATTAGAATTTTTAACTTCACCATCAGATATTAAGTAATCTCTCAAATCATATACAGCATTTAAATCATCCGGATGTATATGAGTTATCTCTTGATGATTCACCAATTCACTTATTTCCCATCCTAAGATTTTTTTCCAACTAGAACTAACTTTTATTAAATTACCTTTTATATCGAAAACTGAAAACAAATCTGCTGATGTAT
>JAVXJA010000215.1:0-1365 GCA_036648085.1 Terrisporobacter sp. | reverse complement strand
TTAATCTTCTATTTCTCGTTAAAATTCCTAACAACACTATTCACATCTGAAATATTCAAACACTCTGATCCATCTTTAGTCATAACTTCCTCATTACCAAATTCTACATAGTCCCCTATATCTGCAAATGCTATCTTCATATACTCATTAATAATTTCTATTTCTTCAATTATTAACTCCTCATTAAGAGCTACCTTTATCTTTTTTATTTCTTCTAATACCTTAGCATTTCTTAGCAACCTACTACCTTCTACATAAGCACTTTCTTTACTATATCCAGCTTTAATTGCAGCTAACGTAGCATTCTTATTCTTGACATAGTAAATACAAAAAAGCCTTTGCTTTTCAGTAAGTCCAGAGTTTTCTTCTTCAACTATTTTTTTTGCTTTGACGCTATTTTCTTCCTTTTTTTGTATGCATACTTTTTCATTTTCATCTTTTTTTGTATGCATACTTTTTCTATCCCATTTATATCTAGTTTTCCAACTTTTCACCGTAGCCATGCTAACATTATACTTTGCAACTATTTCAATACTTAAAGTTTAATAAATAGCCATTTAACCGCGTTTTTTATTTGTTTTGAGTTGGCTTCATAGTATTTATTTGTCGTTTTGGAAGTATGCAACTATATGCGTTCATTGTGTTAGCTTTTAATTACCCACTCTATGGGGAAAATAGCTAGTCATCTCTCTATAATAAGTTCATTATGTTAACAAATCTTAGATTTTTCAGTATCCTTTTAACATATAATAGAATTTCTGTTGTAAACTTTAGTTACACCTCAATTATGCATAATAAGCACTATTCAATTTCTATTGTATATTTTACATACACTTGAATTTCTACTGTAAACTTTATTTACACAGCATAAACTTAGCAATACCTTGTACTAATCCTATACTCAGTATTTTTCAGTTACCTATCCATAATCTCACCCTTGTAATGTATCTATAGCCCCCTACCTTACCATAATAAATGCCACTATATGCAACTACCACAGAGTATACACCCTACCCATTATATATATTATTGCTTAACAAAAGTTATCATTTACTATCAATAAACCTTCTCTGACTTATAATAATCTTGTTGTATACCATGAATATCTTGTAGTAATCTCATTGTACCTATGGGTGATCTCTGGCTATATCTGCATAAAAAAAGAACTAAGCTATTTATTTAGCCTAGTTTCATTTTTAAATCTATATATAAACAATTACCTTGCTTATGATTAAAAAACTCTCTGTATTGCTCACAGTATGTATTTTTATAGCCCTAAAACCATATCTAAGGTAACTTGATTACTATTGAAAATAATATTATCCTCGTTTACTACTCTATTCACCGAAGATAATGCTTTTTTAT
>JAVXJA010000214.1:0-1370 GCA_036648085.1 Terrisporobacter sp. | reverse complement strand
CCCCTGAAGGAGCTCATAAATGGGCTCCATTTTTTTATGCCCTTATTTTATAAGGGTTTATTAGAATTAAGTTTTTAGAATCGTGAAAAAAGGTTGCAAATTTATATAAATTAAATAAATATTCCTTATTAATAATATATAATACATAGTGACCCCAGGGAATTACCTTGGTGGTAATTATGTCTTTTTAATTATAATATATAATAGTCCTTAGAAAGGGGTGTTTAATTATGTGCTCAACATATAATGAAGTCTATAAAAATAATAGAAAATGAAAGTTACATAAAAAATAAAAGATTAGAGATTGTTAGATATGCAAATGATTTTGAAATCAAGCCAGCAGCTAGATTTTATTCGTGTAGCAAGAATACTATAAAAAAATGGTGTAAGAGATATGCAGTCTATGGAATAGAGGGATTAAAAGATAAATCCAGAAGACCATTAAATAGTCCTAAAAAAATTAAAGAAGTAGACATTGAAAAAATTACATCAACTGCTAAAGAAGCGAAAGAAAAGAAAAAACATATAACAGTAAATAATATCAGAAGGAAAACAAAAATAGAGAATTATTCTGATACAAAAATTAAAACTAGAGGATACTCTCCAATAGATAAAATAAAAGAAGCGTTTGATACAACTAATATAGTTTATCCAGCACCTTAACTAATTATGTAATGTATAAACATTACATGATTAGTGTACTATAAAAATTAAAAAAAATTAAAAAAAGCATGCAAAATGCTCTTTTGTCATGCCACTTTTAGACACTATGTATTGACAATCGTCAAATTTTAATGTTTCACTAGCTTTCATTATTATTACTCCATTTCTCTACATATTCATCCATTTCATACAAAAAGACCTTCAAACGAAATTCATTATTTCTATTAACTACTAATCCATTAATTATTAGAGAATCATCATATTATATTTGAAGATCTATATTTTTATTTAATCCAGTTATTAAATATACATAATTTAATAATGATTCTTCTAATACCTTTAAATCATTAATCCTAAGTATATTATTCCATTTATCTTTGTTTAGTATTACATTTGGTTCTTTAATTTAGTTATCTTCCTTTCTTTCTTAAAATTAAATATTATTCATAACAATCAATAAACATTACCTCCTTTAGTGTACAAAAAAAGGAAGATAAAATCCTCCTAACTACTATTAACTATAGTTATACCATTTTACTATATTTTTTGTATTTCTAGATAATGTAAAATTTTTTTTAAATTTTTATACTAGAAAATGACGGTATGACACTATTAAAAGGGGTGTTGTATACCTTTAGATACTGTCATAGTGTCACAAATCAATAAATATCATTGAAGATAAAGGAAAAAATATTTAATTTATGATA
>JAVXJA010000213.1:0-1392 GCA_036648085.1 Terrisporobacter sp. | reverse complement strand
CTTTATTAAGTACTTTTTGTAATCTATTTTCTAAACTTAAATTCTTAATTAAATTTTATAAATTCAAACTTGGTAAAACTTTTATTTATATTAATAACTTTTAAATAAACTTTCTTTGGGATATAATTATTATAATAAAACTCAATTTAGTATTGAGTAATCACGGTAAAAAGTATATTTAAATATAAATTATTGGGTGGTGTAAAATGTTAGAGAAAGGATTATCTTTAATAATAGAAAATTTAAATCCAATGCTTGTCTATGTGTTTGGTTCTTTTGCACGAGGAGAACTAAGAGAAGATAGTGATATAGATATAGCATTTCTTAGTGACGGTGAATTTAGTGCATATGAAATATTTATGCTAGCTCAAGAAATAGCAGAGATATATAATAGAGAAGTTGATTTAATAGATTTAAAAAAAGCATCTACAGTTTTTAAAGCTCAAATAGTTGGTACAGGTGATGTTATTTATTGTGCTGATGAAAATATAAAAACTAATTTTCAAATAAGAGCTTTTAAAGAGTATGCTTTATTAAACGAAGAAAGAGAAGTTATTATTAATAGTATAAAAGAAAGAGGTAGCGTATATGGGAAATGATGTTATATACAATAAAATAGAAACTATAGAAAGATGTGTATATAGAATTAGAGAAGTTTATGATAATAATTTTGAAAACTTAAAGGATTACACTAAGCAAGATTCTATTATACTTAATATTCAAAGAGCATGTGAAGCTTGTATAGATTTATCTATGCATATTGTTTCAACAAAAAAATTAGGGATTCCTCAAAATAGTAGGGATTCTTTTGAAGTCCTTAATAAAAACCATATATTAAGTGATAGTTTAACTAAAAAGTTAAAAGCTATGGTAGGATTTAGAAATATAGCTGTACATAATTACCAAGCTGTTAATATTGAGATTTTAAGAGATATTATAGAAAAACATACTGATGATTTTTTTGAATTTGTATTTGAAGTAAATAAAATATTATATTAAATTTTTTATAGCAAGATTCACATCATCTTCACTTAAATCTTCGTATGTACTTTGTAAATCTTTTTTTATTCTATATAGATTGTATTAATCTAATTTCATCATAAGTTTTATAATTATAACCACTAAAATATGTAATACATTTTTCCACTAAAAAACCTATAACCTTATCCGCTTCAAGTGTTTCATAGAAATCTAGCATTAAAGTATTATACTCTTGTTTATATCTTGCTGGAATTGATAGCACTCCTATATCATTACTCAAAAGTATCAAATTAGTAGTTAACCTTGAAGTTCTTTTGTTTCCATCATATAAAAATTGACAATATGAAAGCCATAAATTTAAAACTATAGCCTTTTCTAGTTGGTTTTCTATTGTGTTGATAGTAGATATAT
>JAVXJA010000212.1:0-1411 GCA_036648085.1 Terrisporobacter sp. | reverse complement strand
GTCGTCTTTTTGTTTATGTGAACTAACTCTACAATATCCAATTACTTTTTTAGTTTTAATTTCAATGCCTTTGATTCCTAAAAAATGATTATCCTTCAACAAGTCTTCTGATTTTAAGTAAAGACTCTCATGTAAACTTACTTGTAACACATTTACATTATATATTATAAAAAAGAAAAAAGTATATATAAATTTGTTAATATACTATAATACAAGTTAGTTATATTATATTAAATTCAACTAATATTTCTACTATACTAATGAGTTCTTAGAAATTTATACCCTAGTCTAAAGACCGTAGGGTATTTCTTCTAATCCAATTTAAAATATATATACATCTAAAATACTCCTTCCTATAAATTCTCTAAGATTTATAGGAAGGAGTATTTTTTATAATATGTATAGTCTGTTTTAATTATCTTCATCACATTTTATAAGTATACTTAGTTCTTCTTTATACCTATCACAGCTATTTATGTTATTATGATGATTTTTTATTATGTAAAGTAGCTTTTCATCATTAATTTTATTTTTCAGCATATTATAGCTCATTTCCGGGTGATTGTAATATACAATAACCTTTTTAAAATTAGATTCTTTTATTTTTTCACCTAGAATTTTATTTAATAAAACCAAAGCAATTCTATCTATTATGGTTATCCGACTATTAATTTTACCTACATCATGAAGTAATGCTGATTTAACTAATAGATTTACTTCTTTATTATTAAGGTTTCTTTCCATAGAAAGTTTCTGCACACTTTTAGCTACTCTAATACTGTGCTTTTTGTCATACTTATAACTGCTATCAAAAATATTATATTCAACAGTGCTTAGATGTGATTTGCAAAACTCAACTTCTTCTTCTTTAATAGGTTTAAATATTGATTTTAACCCTATATAAAATTGTTTTATTCTCTTTATAGCCATATTGAATTTCCTCATATTTAAACTTAAAGTAATTTGAAAATGTTTTTTTATTTTATATAATAAAAACCACTTAAATAAATTTAAGTGGTTTGGTGGAGATAAAGGGAATCGAACCCTTGACCCCCTGCGTGCAAGGCAGGTGCTCTCCCAACTGAGCTATATCCCCATATGGTGGACCATCAGGGACTCGAACCCCAGACCTACCGGTTATGAGCCGGTTGCTCTAACCAACTGAGCTAATGGTCCTAAATAACCTGGCGATGTCTTACTCTCCCACAGGGCTTCCCCTGCAGTACCATTAGCGCTGTAAAGCTTAACTTGCCTGTTCGGAATGGGAAGGAGTGTTACCTTTATGCTATAGTCACCAGATATTATGTTTCAAGTACAACACTATTATAATAGTATTATATATACTTGTCAACATGTTTTTTTTTGAGATATTCTCTCAAAATTGCATAATGTAAGAGATTGTTTTGGTCAA
>JAVXJA010000211.1:0-1417 GCA_036648085.1 Terrisporobacter sp. | reverse complement strand
AAAAAACTATGATATATTTTATATCATAGTTTAGGTATTGGTGCCGGATATGGGATTTGATAACACTAGAAATATAAGTATATTTAAAGTTATAGATCTAGCTAAATCAACGTATACATCATATGGTAAAAATATACAAATATATTACTTTATAGTTTATTTCGAAATAGTTGGGGTATAGTTGGGGTATTTTATATTGATGATCTAAATTAAGGTATGTAGCAGCAAATATATATTAGCGTATAAAAAAGAAGCTAAGTAAATTTAGCTTCTATAATGCGAATAAATTATTTATCTTATCTACGGCTTCAACTTTAACCTCATCCATAACTTGAGTATATATATTTAATGTCATCGCGATGTCAGCGTGACCCATCAACGTCTGAACCGTTTTAGGAGGAACGCCAGCTTCAAATAATCGAGTAGCATAAGTTTTTCTGAGACCATGGAATTTAATAGGTTCTATATCCAGTTTTTTAAGAACACTTTGTAAGTTCCTGGTTGGCCTTTTACTATCAAGGGCATATCCAACTTCATTGCAAAATATATAATTATTATTATGATATAATTCTCCAACCTTTAATATCTCTGCATTTTGTTTTTTCTTATGTTCCCTCAACTTAATAAATACGTCTCTAGGGATAGGAACAGTTCTATAAGATGTATTTGTCTTAGGTTCTTGCTCAATAACCTTATAATCCTTATCTAAGTCTTTATTTATGAACCCGACTCTCTTCAAGGTTCTTCTAACTGTCAGTGTTTCAGATTTAAAATCTATATCACTCCACTTTAAGCCTAAGATCTCCCCAAGTCTAAGTCCAGTACCAAGAGCTATAAGAAACAACATCTGAAGTTTATGTCCTTCTATAGCTTTTAGGAATTGTCTTTGTTGGTCCAAGGTTAATATCTCTAGTTTATTTTCTTTAGATATTTTAGGAAGTTCAATCATTTTGGCGTAATTTTTACGTATATAATCTTGCTTCTCAGCTTCTCCAAGACAAGGTTTTAGATGTTGATTTATTGACTTTATAGTAGATGCAGGTACCCCTTTTTCTAATAAAGAGTTATAATATTTTTGTATAATGGTAACATTTAACTTTGATAGTGTTGTCATTCCAAGCTCAGAGTCTAGGATGTAGTTTCGATAAAGCCCTTCATATCGCTCAAAAGATGAGGGCTTTATTTTATTTTGTTTATATTCAAATATATATGTGTAAAACCATTGTTCAACAGTAGTCTTATCATCAACAACTATATTTTGCATTAAATATTGTTTTTTAAATTGCTCAAGCTTTTCTTTAGCTTCTTTCTGAGTTTTGCCATAAAACTCTTTTCTGATAGGTTTACCATCTTCGTCATATCCAATCATTATACGAGAACGCCATCCATCTTTATATTTACCGATGGAACCTTCGCC
>JAVXJA010000210.1:0-1418 GCA_036648085.1 Terrisporobacter sp. | reverse complement strand
ATTTCATCTCTATCACCACGTATTTTATTATTCATTTTTTTATTATCATATTTTAGTCTAGTAAATAATTTGAATTCTTCATTAAATAAATGATTTGTTGTATCTTCTTTTAATTCTTTTTCCCATTCATTAATAATAGAATCATACTCACTAATTATTTTATTGTATTCTTCATCTTTAAAAGAATTAATTTCTTTGTTGATATAATCATTTCTTAAACTATTATACTTTGTAAAAAAATCAGATAATTTTTTGGGTGATTTATGTGAAACAAAATCATATATTCCTTTTAAGTACCTCTGTATATGTGATAAACATTGAGACAAAAAAGTTCCATATTTATTATATAACTCAGTTCCATCTTTAACAATTACACCATGATATTTTGGTAAGAAGCCTATTTCATCTAATGCCTCTTGTGATTTATGTTTATGTTGCCATAGTCTAACATGGTTTTTATTGCATGCACACAAAACATTGTAACCAGCACCATTTATTTTTATTTGTGATTCATCATGATTAATAAAATATGAATCCAATAAATTGCTTTTAATATTTTCTAATTCAGATGACAATTTAGTTGATAATTCATTATTCCAATTTATTAAGGTACCCTTTGATAATGTGATTCCATTGTTTGTTATATCACTTATAAAACGAACAACTCCGTCTGTTGAATTATATAAATTATTCATTAAATCTATTGATATTGCCTTAACATTATTTCCATATTGTACATATTGATTATGATTTTTTGGAATATAATACTTTCCATCTTGATATGGATAATATCTATATCTTTTTATATGCTTAGTAATTTTTATATCTATAACTACCTTTTCAATATACTTCTTATTTTGATTACTAACATTTTTATTTATTTCTATTAATTCTTCTAAGATATTACCAGAATTAATAAATTGTTTTAATTTATTATTTAAAGAATGTGGTTTATGTCCTTTTTGTCCTCCTTTAAATTTATTAGATTTCTCACGTCTATTAGTAACAACTTTTTTAAAATTGTTTGTACTAGATGGTTTAGAAGAATTAGAACTATTCTTGTTATTTTTATCTTTTAATCGTAATATTTCTTTAGCCTGTTCTTCATTTACTTTTTTTAAAGAATTAATAGTATTATTAAGTGTTTTTATTGTATTATTTAAGTTTGATACAAGTTTGTTTGTTTCTTTTAATAATTGCTCTTGTTTTTCAAATTTAATCATTAATTGTTCATATTGTTTATAAAAATCATTAATTCTTCCATTAGCCATATCAATCACTTATCCTTTATGTATTAATTATACTATATACAATAAATTAAATATAGTCTTATATTTTTTTAAAAATTATAGTATGATTATTATAAAACTAAAAAGAAGATAGACTTAATTATCTATCTTCTTGACTGAACTGTAACA
>JAVXJA010000209.1:0-1429 GCA_036648085.1 Terrisporobacter sp. | reverse complement strand
GGATTAGGTATACAAAAAGGAAGACCTAGTTTATAATGTAATTAGAATAAAACACAAAGGAGGTCTTCCATATGAATATTATATCAAATAATTATGAAAAAATCTTAAAAGATATGATTTTCTCTAAATTTTATGAGGAGTTAAAAAAAGAACTGGATAAAAATATAGTTAGAAATAACATATTTAATTATATCGATTTATTATCTAAATTAGATAATACTTTGTGTGAAATAGCTAAAACTAGCTTAATTAGTATAATTGAGGCAATAGATAAGTCTTATTCTAATTCGATAGAAAGAAAAGCAAAGTATTATATAAAAGCACATAGAGAAAGAACTATTCTTACAATCTTCGGTGAGATAACTTATAAAAGAACTTTCTATTCTGATAAAAATAACGAAGGTTGCTTTTGTTATGTTGATAAATATCTCGGATTAAAGAAGTATGATTATTTTGATCCATATTTGAAAGCTACTATTCTTGAATATGCTGCTAATAACAGTGCTCCCACTGTTTGTAAAATGATTAATGATTTAATTGGTAAAAGAATAAAATTAGTTGAATCATTTAAGTATATTAGTCGTCAAACAATTAGAAATATTATTCTTGAATCTAAATTTTCTAAGGTTGAAGAAGATGAATTAGAAATACCTGAAAATGAATCAATTTATATAATGGCAGATGAGAAGTTTGTTGCAACTCAAAATAATGATAATAAAGATGTTATGATTAAATCTATCGTTGTTTTTGATGGAATAACAGGTGAAAAACGTAAGACATTAAATAATAAAAAGATTTTTGCTGGTTATCAAAAAGGGTTAGTAGATAATGTATTAGATTACCTATATTATGTTTACGACTTAGATAAACTTAAAAATATTTTTGTTATGGGTGATGGAGCAAAATGGATTAGACATCTAACAGGAAATTTTCAAATAAATAAAGATACTAATGTTATATTTGCTCTTGACCATTATCATTTTAAACAAGCTACACACCATATAGGTTTAGAAAAAGATTACGAGGATGTATTAAATGATTATATTAAAAATAATGATAAAGAAAATTTTTCTAGTTGTTGCGATGAATTATGCAAATCTTTTCCTCATAGAGCAAAAACAATTACAACAAAAAAAGAGTACATTATTAATAATTTCAAAAATATTCAAAACCTATTAAAGTACAATTTAAGTTGCCCTATGGAATCACAAATATCTCACAATCTTGCATATTTATTTTCATCTAGGCCCAAAGGATATTCGATAAAAACTTTAGAAAAATTAATACCATTACGTATGCTTTATAAAAACAAGGAAAATATTAAATATTTGTATTTAAACAATATTAATGTAAAAGAAGTTAAAACAATAAAAAAAGAACATTTAAATTTTAATTTAAAACAATTTTTACCTCATATAGAATATGAAAG
>JAVXJA010000208.1:0-1442 GCA_036648085.1 Terrisporobacter sp. | reverse complement strand
GGAATGGTAGATGACATATACGGTGAGCTAGATTTAGATTTTGATGGATATGCTGATGTAAGCTATAATTCAGATACATTGATATAGTATAGAGTTAATTAAAGGTAGATCGTTTTATGATGAATGAAAAAAAGCAACCTTGGGGCAGGTTGCTTTTTTATATTAAATAATATGTAATAATTAAGAGTGGACTATATTATATAGTTCTATTTAATTATAAATAGATTATAGTTCACTTAAGTTAGAATTGTAATAATATTTATTATATTTCTTGAAAAAAATAAACTTTACTTATTTTTTAGCATAATTATACTATACAAAACTTGTACAAATCTATAATAGAAATATTACAAAGCAAGATAGTCGACAAACTTCGACATTTAAAGCGATTTACATAGATTACTTAAAAAATAAAACTAAAAAATAAAAAAAATGTAAAAAAATAGCGAAAAAAGGGGATTTACTTTAATATACATTATTTTACAAATTAAATACATAGTTAGCTATTGAAGGTGATTATAGGGTATGTTAGAATAAAATGTAAATATTTATCACAATAAAATAAAATGAATAAATATGTGAATAATCATGACGTTTTAGGAGGGAATAATGGAAGAAACAATTGATTTAAGAGAGTATTTTTATATACTTAAGAAAAAATTCTGGATAATTGCACTTACAGCAGTAATCTTTGGATTAGTAAGTGGGTTAGTCAGCTTTTTTGTTTTAAAACCTGTTTATCAAACAAATACTACTTTAATAGTAAATAAAGAAGTAAATGATGAAAAAAGTCAAATGGCTACAACAGATGATTTAAATTATGTACAAAAACTAGCAGTAACTTATGGGGAGATAATAAAATCTAGAACAGTTATCACATCAACTATTACAAAACTTGGATTAGATTTATCATATGAAGATATAGCCAACTCAATTTCAGTAACTAATGTAGCTGATACTCAGATAATAAAAGTATCTGTAGAGAACACTAACCCACATTTAGCAACGAAAATCTGTAATACAATCCCAAAAATATTTGATGCAGAAGTACAAAGAGTGATGAAAGCAAGTGGCACAGAAGTAATAGACAAAGCAGAAGTTCCTGTAAATCCTATTAAACCTAACAAAAAAATGAACGTACTTATTGCTATGGTATTAGGAGCAATGATAAGTATATTTATCATATTCTTGTTAGAAGCTTTAAACACAAAAATAAAATCACCAAAGGATATAGAAGAAAAATTAGGAATACCAGTGTTTGGTGTAATTCCTAAGTATTAATAGGAGGGAAATATATGAAGACAATTACTGGATTAGATCCGAAATCAGGTGTAGCAGAGGCATATAGAACAGTTAGAGCAAACTTAAGTTTTTCAGATATAGATAATGAATTGAAAACAATACTATTTACTTCTACTAAACAAAATGAAGGAAAAAGTACA
>JAVXJA010000207.1:0-1459 GCA_036648085.1 Terrisporobacter sp. | reverse complement strand
CTCTATGAGTTTCATAACCACAAGTACAACTATAAGTTCTACCATTTGGTTTGTGTTTTTTAGAACACTTTGGGCAAGTTTGAGAAGTGTAATTTTCTTTAACTAACTTAACTTCGATACCTTGCTCTTTTGCTTTATACTTTATATAGTCTTTAATGCGACCATACTCCATTTGAGATATTTTTTGTCTATTTATCCTATTTAATCTTTTCTTTTTCTTTGTGTTTTTCTCAATACCTTTTATATCTCCAAGAACTATTTCACATACTTGTTGCTCTATACAGAAATCTATAAACTTCTTTGTAGTCTGATGATATAGATTCATTAATTGATTATCAGTTTTACTTCTTATCTTATTCTTCAATCTCCATAACTTCTTTGATTGCCTACTACCTTTTTTGCATCTACTTAATCTTTTAGATATATAAGCATACATCTTATTTCTAAATTGCTTAATACTTCTACCTTCTCTATTTGATATTATAAGTCCTGCACCTGTATTTGTTACAGATGCTATTGAGTGTATTTCTCCAAGGTCTACACCTATGGTGTTAGTGCCTTCGGCTATTGGATTATCTATTCCATTATCAAATGTATAGTACAAATAATACCCATTTCTCCAAACTATTTCGGCAGTTTTGATATTTGGTATAAAAAAGTCTAACTCTAAGTATCTACCTTTTGACATTGAAAGTTTTAAATTGCCCATAACATTAGTATTTATTGCACTAGCCTTGAACGGTATTATATAAAACTTCTTAGTCTTATATGGGTATTTAGCTTTAGTGTTCCCTTTCTTTCTTAACTCTGAAATAGTCTTTCTATTTGCATCAAACTTATCTGATATAGCTTGTATGGTTTGACTATGAAGGTTGTATTTACCCTTAATTAACTTTTGTATATCATTCTTCTTAATCCATTGCTTATGCTCAAAATAGTATTCTTTTGACAAGCTAACTATGTGATTCCAACAATTAGCTGATTCCATTTGCTTTTCTCTTACTAACTCAAATTGAGATTGATTTAGTTTTAGTTTTATTCTATGTGTTTTTATCATTTCTTTTTAGTCCTTACTTGTTGATTTTCAATATATTGTTTTACAACTTCCAAGCTAACTGAACCAACCGTTCCAACAAAATAACTGTTAGTCCACAAAGTAGGCATAGTTGATTTTAGGTGAGGAAAATTTTCTCTAAGAACTCTTGAACTAAATCCTTTTAGTCCTTTTACTACTTTGTGAATACCAAATTGAGGGTCACAAGATATTAATAAATGAACATGGTCTAAATCCGTTTCCATTTCTATTATTTCTGCTCCTAAAGTTTCTGCTTTGAATGGCAATATTTCTTTTAACATTTTTTCAACATCACCTTTTAATACAGGTTTTCTATATTTAGGACACCATATAACGTGATATTTACAGTCATAAACTATATTATTATTTGATTTATACATTACA
>JAVXJA010000206.1:0-1473 GCA_036648085.1 Terrisporobacter sp. | reverse complement strand
GAAATATGATTGTGTATTCTTCAGATAAAATTTTAATTTCAAAATGATAATTAATAATATTTTGTAAGGCTATGACTATGAAATCATAGCCTTTTTTTATATATTCTTCCATTTTTACAAAAACTAATACCCCTTATAAATAAAAAACTTAATTTTTAAAAAATATTATAATATTAATGATGATATCCTATCTTCAAAATAGATACTAAGATGAGCTAATATTTGAGTCCAACTTCTAATCTTTTGAGTCCATTTTTCAGAAATATCCATAGTCGCTAAATACAATGATTTATGAAGAGAATCATCTGATGGAAAAATAGATTTAGATTTAGTCACTTTTCTTAATAATCGGTTGTAGCTTTCCATAGAGTTTGTAGTATATATTAATGTTCTTATCTCCTGCGGATATTTAAAATACGTTGCAAGTTCATCCCAATTATTTCTCCAACTTCTTAATGCTATCGCATAATGTTTATCCCATTTTTCTTCTAAGAGCGTTAGCTCATTTAAAGCCATCTCTTCAGTTGCAGAAGTGTATACTAGTTTTAAATCTTTTGCAAATTCTTTTCTATGCTTATATGATACATAGTTTAAAGTATTTCTAATTTGATGGACTACACATCTTTGAACTTCTGTATTTGGAAATACTGCTTTAATTGCATCCGAGAATCCTATTAAACCATCTACTGAAGCGATTAATATATCCTTAACACCTCTATTTCTGATATCTGTAAGCACTTTTAACCAATATTTAGAACTTTCGTTTTCACCAATCCAAATTCCTAAAACTTCTTTTACACCTTCAAGATTAATACCTATTGCAATATATGCTGCTTTATTTATTATTCTACCTTCACTTCTAACTTTATAATGAATTGCATCCATAAAGACTATTGGGTATATCATATCAAGAGCTCTATTTTGCCATTCGTTAGCTAATGGAAGAACTCTATCTGTGATTTTAGATACTAGTGAATGAGATACATCAATTCCGTAAATACTTTTAAGATGAGTTGATATATCACGAGTAGACATGCCTTTTGAATACATGCCAATTACTTGGTCTTCTATTCCTGATATATCATTTTCATAATTTTTGATAACTCTTGGCTCAAAGTCACCATTTCTATCTCTTGGTATACTTAATTTCACTTCTCCAAAATCAGATTTAACTTTTTTGCTTCTATATCCATTTCTTGCATTTGAAGTACCTTTATTTTTATTATCATACCTTTCATATCCTAAGTGATCTTCAAGCTCCGCTTCTAACATCTCTTGAATAGTTCCTGCGAATAAATCTTTTAACATTTCTTGAACATCTTTTGTTGTTTTTACATCATATTCCTGAATTAACCTTCTTAAAATTTCACTTTTGTTTAACATAAAAAGTGTGCACCTTCCTTTTCTTAATGATATTTAATATCTTAATTATCACCATTCTTTGGAAGAATACACACTTTATTTTACAAACCC
>JAVXJA010000205.1:0-1482 GCA_036648085.1 Terrisporobacter sp. | reverse complement strand
TAATACCATCAGGAGTTTTAAATCCTAATACAGTAAATGTAATAGGTAATGGTATAGTATTTGATCCAAAAGGTTTCTTAGAAGAAATAGAAATGCTTAACAAAGATGATATAGATACTAAAAATATAAAAATAAGTGATAGAGCGCATATTGTATTCCCATATCACAAAGAATTAGATGCTTTAGCTGAAGAAGCTAGAGGAGATAATAAAATAGGGACTACTAAAAAAGGTATAGGTCCTTGTTATATGGATAAAACTGAGAGATCAGGAATAAGAATATGTGATTTAATGGATAAGGATATATTTGCTGAAAAACTAAAACCACAAATAGAAGCTAAAAATAAATTAGTTACAAATATATATGGAAAAGAAGAAATGTTTGATTTCGAAACTATATATAATGAGTACTTAGGATATGCAGAACAAATAAGACATTATATTGCAGATACTTCTGTAGTTGTTTATGATGCTATAAAAGCAGGTAAAAAAGTGTTATTTGAAGGTGCACAAGGTACATTATTAGACTTAGATTTAGGTACGTATCCGTATGTTACTTCTTCTCATCCAGTATCAGGTGGATTTGCGGTAGGAGCAGGTGTAGGACCAAATATGATAAAAGATGTTGTAGGTATAGTTAAAGCATATACTACAAGGGTTGGAGAAGGACCATTTGTTACTGAATTAGATAATGAAATTGGTGAACAAATAAGACAACAGGGTCGTGAATTTGGAACAGTAACAGGTAGAGCAAGAAGATGTGGTTGGTTTGATGCTGTTATAGTTAAATATGCAGCTAGAGTAAATGGATTAACTAGTATATCTTTCATGTTACTAGATGTATTAACTGGATTTGATAAAATAAATATATGTACAGCTTATAAAATGGGGGATAAGATAGTAAATGATTTCCCAGCTTCATTAGAAGATTTAGCTAAATGTGAACCTATATATGAAGAGTTAGATGGATGGAATGAAGATATAACAGCAATAGAAACATTTGAAGAACTTCCTGAAAATGCTAAAAAATATATAGCTAGAATAGAAGAGTTAGTTGGAGTAGATGTTGATATGGTTTCAGTTGGACCAAATAGAACTCAAACTATAATTAGAAAAAATATATTCTGTTAAAAAAATAAAAGAGTTATTTCAAAAAATTTGAGGTAACTCTTTTATTTTGTAATTATATAAATAAAAAATGCACTATAATATGTAAAATAATAGAATTAAATATATAGATTTATAAAAAAATGTTTAATTTTAAAAAAAGTAAAAATGGCTATATATCTATATTTAAGCACTATTAAAAGCTTAAATTTAAATGCTATTTTAAAAAAAATAAAAAAAGTGTTGACGAAAGTCTAATAAGATAATATAATAATATTTGTAAGCGAGAGACATCGCGAAACAAGTCGAAAGACACTAAATGATATGATCCATTAGCTCAGTCGGTAGAGCACCTGACTTTTAATCAGGGTGTCCC
>JAVXJA010000204.1:0-1530 GCA_036648085.1 Terrisporobacter sp. | reverse complement strand
GTTGACTATATAACACTTCTCGATTAGAAGTGTTTTTTTATTTTTAAAATTAATATCTTAATTTTAATCCTTTACCTATAAAATTACAAACATTTTTTAACATATTTAAAATTTAACATATTAATTTTAAAATATCGTTTCCAAATATAATTTAATATGTTATTATTTGACTTAAATTTCTTTAATTATTCTTATTTCAGCTCATTATAAATTTTATTTTTCTATTTATGACTTAATTCATACCTCTTCAATATATTAAATTGCTTATAATATATTTATAATATATAATAAAAAAAATAAATGAAAACTATATAAAGGATGGATAATATGACTAAATTTATAAAAATAATATTAATTGCAATATTATTTTTTATTATTGCTACTTTAGGAACAAAATTATATTTTGCTGGAAACCAAGTTGAAAGAGAACAAATATTAGAAACTACTATATGGCAATTATCTGAAGAAGGTTATACTAAAGACGATATAAAAAGTATACATACAAATTATGATCCCCTTAAAGGTGGAGTTCTTCCATATAATGTATCTGTAGTATTTTATAAAAATGACTCTATAGCTAAAATTTATATGTGGAACGATGAAAATAAAACTAAAGTCGTTAATTCAGGAGAAACTTCTGTATAAAATATTTATATATTTAAAAAAGGATCTATGTCTTAATTTATTAAGATATAGATCCTTACTTATTATAAGTATAATAAAACTACTACCATTTAAAACTTTTTACAATTCTAAATCCATTATGATTTAAAGCATAACCGTTTATAAAAGAATATGGAGAAAATATTGATGGAATTATGTAATTAATTCTATCTCCAGCTCCGTTAGTAGTCATTTGTTTGAACTGTAATCCAGCTCCTTCATAACATTGCCAAACAAGTTTAGAACAATACATTGTATTTTTACTACTAAGACCAGGAAGTATTGCATAGCCAATATTTTTGCCTTCTCCATTTAGAAAATAATTTTGCCCAAAATAAGAAGCACCCATACCTATTAAGAAATCATTTGATCTAACTACCTTAGTTTGTGGGTAATTGTTAAGCCATTGACTAATGCTAATTTTACTAGCATGAGTGTTAGGTCCAGCAATATGTACAATATTTGATCCATCTGGTAATACCATACCAGCATGTCCTGTTAATCCTTTAGCGGGCGTTGACTTTGTAACTATTATATCTCCTGCTTTAAAATTAAACCCATTTATTACACTAGCATTTGCTTTATGTGGTGTAATAATTATGCATGTTAATGCGATTGCAAATACAAGTAGTACTTTCGTTAATACTACTTTCATCTTTTTAGTTTCCATTAAAACTCTCCCTCATTATGTTTATTTGTCCCCGCTAAGATAATAATATGAATCCTTCCAAAAAACAACATTTTTTTTAATATTTATTGAAATATATTTATTTATTTCAAAAAAAACACTATTGATTTCACTAAAAAATATATAATTTCGCTAAATGAAATTTATGCGAAATCATATAATTTAACGGTTTTAAGCCA
>JAVXJA010000203.1:0-1586 GCA_036648085.1 Terrisporobacter sp. | reverse complement strand
TAAATATATTTAAATAAACTATGATATTGAGAAAATTTAATAGTATAATATAAATGGAGGACAGTTGTCCTCCATTTATATTTGGAGGTGGTACTTTGGATAATAAGAAGGATTGGAGTTCTGAAAAAAAGATAAATTATATAATGGAGCTTCAAGATAAAGGATTATCTAGAAAAGATATTGCAGTTGATTTTGGATATACAAGAGTAGATACTTTAGATAGATTAATGAAAAAATATGGTTATGAAAAGATAGATGGTAAGTTTGTTTTAAGCGTGGAGGACAAGTGTACGACAACTAGTAAAAAAGAAGTTATATCAATGATTGAGGATAATTGTCCTCCATATGGAGGACAGTTATTAGGAAGTTCAGATGTACAGAGTAAACTTCTTAATATTGTAAGTAATTATGATAAGCTTATGTATGTAATAAATAACTTTGATAAAATGGAGGACAGTTGTCCTATAGATGTCATCGAGGTTAAAAGTGGGCTTCAAATAGACTTTGAAAAATCAGAAGCCATAAAAACTACCATTCGTGTAGATAAAGATATTTGGGATGATTTTTCTGATTTATGTAAAGGTAAATATAAGCATTTAAATAAACATGATATTATAAGTAAAGCTTTTATAGAGTTTATGGATAAGTATAAATAGTTGTACTGCAATTGGAGGACAGTTGTCCTACAAGTTGAATGTAGTTATTAAGGTGGTGAAAAAATGAAGATAACAAATTATGAAGATTTAATAATGAAAAGAGCTATGGATATATTTGCAGAAGATGGATTAAAGTTTTTTGGAATAGATAAGAAGGTAAAAGAGCCAGGGCCAACTGAGTTGGTTGTTTTAAAAACAAAGAATATGTTTATGGATTATACTTTTTTAATGGAGGATGATACATATATACATTTTGAATTTCAGACTACAAATAAAAACATAGCAGATTTAAGAAGGTTTAGAGCATATGAGGCTTTACTTAGTCATCAAACTGGAAAAGATGTTACAACATATGTGGTTTATTCTTCAAATATAATGGATGTAAATGATACTTTAGAAACGGGTATAAATAAATTTAAAGTAAATACTATATCTATGGCTAGTAAAAATGGAGATGAAGTATTTGATTATATAGTTGATAAAATCAATAAGGGAATTAGTTTATCAAAAGATGATATAATATCATTATCATTTATACCTATAATGGGTGGAAAAGTGAGTAAGCTAGATAGAATTTTAAATACTATTAAGGTATTAAAAGATATAGATGATACTTATAGACATGATGTTGAATCTATAATATATGCCTTTGCAAATAAATTTTTAAGTGGAAAAGATTTAGAAAAAGTAAAGGAGGAACTTAAAGTGACTGAGTTAGGAAAGAGTTTAATAGATGAAGGTAAGAAAGAGAAAGCTATAGAGATAGCGAAAAAGGCTATTTTAAAAGGTATGGATAATGAAACTATAAGAGATCTTACTGATTTATCTATTGATGATATTGAATTGATAAGGAAAGTTATGAATTAAAAATAAAAGTTAATTTTGTTGAGAAGATAGATGGAGGACAGTTGTCCTCCATTTTTTATTTTT
>JAVXJA010000202.1:0-1595 GCA_036648085.1 Terrisporobacter sp. | reverse complement strand
AGGCTTACATTCACTAGGCTAAAGACCTAGTGGATTTACGCCTTAATTCTTTAAACAGTTTAAATTAGATGATGAGTGGATAAATATAATTCAAGTGTTAATTTTGGATTAGTTCACTATGATCAATTTTCTCAATATGGAATATTAGGAATATTAGGTACGAGTAATCAGATTTTAGTAGGTTTTTTACTTGGAAAAATGTATTAATATACTATAAACTAACTTTTTTAGAATTAGTTTTAATTACGTTTAATGAATCATTATATGAAAATTATTTAAGATTATAATTATAAAAAATCCTGCTTATTATTAAGGTTATCTTAGCAATAAACAGGCTTTTAAAAAGGGGAAAATTTAATTATTTAAGTTTGATAATATTATTTGACAACTTATTAATACTATCAGTCAAACCTTGGAGCTTGCCCTCAATGCGAACAAGTAAATACATTGATATGGCAATGGGGAAGCCAAGATTTGAAATTAGTGCAGAGATATTATCCATTTCTACTTACCTACTATACTTCTAAATCGTATTCAGTAGTAGAACTTTCAACAATTCTAGCACCAGTGCAAGTAGCTAATTCATAGCCCTTTGGTTGGAAAATCTGCTTTTGTAATATTAAATCCATAGTGTCTATTATGTCTTGCTCCTCGATATCTTCTCTAGGATCATATACTACAACAGAAAAACTGTTGCCAAGAGTATTTTTAAAGTTCATTACAAGTTTTTTCTCATCCATATTATTACCTCCATTAAACTATAATATGAGCAGCCTAGCTAGTAGAATTATGATTGGAAAACAGGTTGCTCAGTATTTGCCAATCATAATCATGTACTACTCAGATAATGAAGTATTATCCACTTTAGTTATGTTTTCTAAAGTATTCTTTTGTAAGCCTATTATTGACTTTGCCACTGCCATAATATCATCGTTAGTAGCAGCTGATTTTAAACTATTGAAAGTTCTAGTTTTCATGATGTTGTCACCATTTTCATCAGTACCACAATCAAATTTTATCTTCAGAGAAGATGCGTTGGGAGTTGCTATAACAGCCATATCATTACCTCCTTAAATTTTAATTTTTTAGAAAGTATTTCTTTATTTCTCACTTTCTAATTAAATAGTACCTGAAAAAAGTGGACTAAAGTTAAGTACTAGTCCTATAAAATAGGTGCAAAATACATTTAAATTTAGTGTGATAAATGTTAATATAATATTATAAATAAAAGTATTTTAATATTATATTATTTACTTTAAAAATAAGGTTAGGGGGTGGAGTTACTTGGATAAAAAGAAGATGAGTGAAAGAAGTATAATAACTCAGTACATAATACCTTCCATTGAAAAATCAGGTTGGGATAAAAAACAAATAGCTGAAGAAGTAACTTTCACAGATGGCAGAATAATAGTAAGAAAAAAGCTAGTAAGCAGAGGAATAAAAAAAAGAGCAGATATAATACTTTCATATAAATCAAACTCAACAAATATACCACTTGCAATAATAGAAGCAAAAGACAATAAACATTCTATAAGAGCAGGTATGCAACAGGCTATAGATTATGGAAACATACTAGATGTACCCTTTGTATATTC
>JAVXJA010000201.1:0-1600 GCA_036648085.1 Terrisporobacter sp. | reverse complement strand
CAGTCCCCGCTACTGTAATGCAGACAAGCTCTATTTACCACTGTTTAAACGGGAAGGTTAGAGTAAGGATGAAGCTAAGTCAGGAGACCTGCCTGGTATATTGAACTAGGTTCTCGGGGGTTATAGAATTTAAATGTCAAAGTTTTTTATTTATAGACGATAATACACTTAAAGACTTAACTCTACAGTTAGGTCTTTTTTTAATTCAAAATATAAGGAGGTAGCTATGCAACTTTTTGAATATACAGTTGAAAATATACATCCATTAAGTGAACTACACATGAAAGCAGCAAAAGAAAGATTGGATAAATTGATAAAGCCAGTAGGGAGTTTAGGTAAATTAGAAGATATATGCATACAACTTTCTGGTATATGTGAAAAAAAATATTTTGAAATAGACAAAAAAGCTATAATTGCATTTGCAGGAGACCATGGAGTTTATGAAGAAGGGGTAGCTCCAGATCCTCAAAAAATTACTAGACTTCAATTTCCTAATTTTACAAAAGGAATATGTGGAGTAGGAGCTATATCAAAATTTGTAGATGCAGATGTTGTAGCGATTGACTTAGGTATAAATACAGATGAAAAATTAGAAGGTATTTTAGATTATAAAATTAGAAAAGGGACTTCTAATATGGCTAAAGGGCCTGCAATGACTAGAGAAGAAGCTATTAGATGTTTAGAAGTTGGAATAGAAATAACTAATGAATATATAACTAAAGGGTACAATCTTATAGGTATTGGGGAAATGGGAATTTGTAACACTACTCCAAGTAGTGCTATAGTTTCTGTTATAGCAGATTGTGATCCATCTGAAGTTACAGGAATAGGAGCTGGACTTAGAAAAGATAGAGTAGCACATAAAGCGAACACTATAAGAAGATCTATAGAATTAAATAATCCAGATAAATCAGATGGAGTTGATATATTAGCTAAAGTTGGCGGATTTGAGATAGGTGGTATGGCTGGGGTTATATTATCTTGTGCAGCAAATAGAGTTCCAGTAGTTATTGATGGGTTTATATCGTATGCAGCAGCTCTTATAGCCTATACTATAAACCCTATGACTAAAGAATATATGATAGCTTCACATATATCAGCGGAATCAGGAGCAAAAAAAGCTCTAGAAATTTTAGACTTAAGTCCTATGCTTAATATGGATATGAGATTAGGTGAGGGAAGCGGATCTGCACTTGCTTTTAATATTATAGAGGCAGGAAATTATGCTTATAATAATATGGCCACTGTAGATGAAGTGGATATAGGAAAATAAGAAGGTGAATTTATGAGTAAATTAATTTTAGTTACTGGAGGGTCTAGGTCTGGAAAAAGTAGTTTTGCAGAAATTTTGTGCAAAAATAGAGAAAATTCTACTGCATATATAGCTACATCTACTCCTTTTGATGAAGAGATGAAAGATAGAGTTAGAAAACATAAAGAAAGTAGGCCTAGTAACTGGAAAACATATGAAATTTATAAAGATATATATACTATAATTAAAGATATATCTAATAGCCATCAAACTGTAATATTAGATTGTGTAACTTTATTAGTTAATAATCTTATGTTTGAATATGGAATAGATTTTGATAATTGTACT
>JAVXJA010000200.1:0-1623 GCA_036648085.1 Terrisporobacter sp. | reverse complement strand
AGATTTAATAATGTTGCTTACAGAGGCTTCAGAGAAGTATGGAGAATATAAGACTCTTTTAAATACATTGGGATTTGAAGCTGAATTATTTTTAAGCTCAGTCTTAATTAGTGAGAGTTACAAGTCTACACAAATTGAAGGTACTCAGATATCCTATGAAGATATATTTTCATTGGATATGATAGATGAAAATGATGATAGTATAGAAATTAAAAATTTAATACAGGCAGTTGAATATGCATATGAAGCAGTTCAAGAAAAAGGTATTAACATGAATATTGTTAATGAGATGCATCGAATGATTCTAAATAGCGGAAGAGGCGCTACAAAATCTCCAGGAATGATAAGAGATACTCAAAATTGGATAGGTCCTAGAAATGCAGGTATAGAACAAGCGACCTTTATACCTCCTAGTCCAGATGATGTGGTAGAATCTTTATTTAAATTATATGAATATATGAATGACCCTTATGTTGATCCCATATTAATTAATGTAGCAATATCTCATGCACAATTCGAAACAATACACCCTTATAAAGATGGAAATGGTAGATTAGGAAGAGCTTTAATACCTATACAAATGGCATACTTAAAAGGTGACAGACCTATGCTTTATTTATCTGAGATAATTGAAGTTAATAAACTAGGTTATCAGAGAGCATTAATGTATACAAGACAAGGTAACATAGAGACTTTTATAAGATTCTTTATGCAGTGTGTTATTGATCAGTGCGGTAATTATATAAGAAAATTAGAAATAATTAAAAAGATTTATAAAGAAGATAATGAGAAAATTAAAGAAATAGGCGGAAGTACTATTTATAAGATAGTTCCATTGATGATGAAAGAAGTAGTATTCACAAAGAAGTACATTGAAGAACAAACTGGAGTATCCTCAAATACATTAACTAAGAATATAAAAAAGTTGATAGAGTTAGGTATTTTAGTTGATATATCAAAAGGACGTAAAAAAGAATATAGATATAATAGAATTTATGAAGTATTTATAGGAAAAAATATATATTAATATTTTATGGATTTAAAGTGAAAAATAGCTATAATTTGGATAATCCAATGATTATAGCTGTTTTTTACTTTATTTATAAAAATTGTATGATAGACTTAATATTATAAATTGATAAAAAGCTTATTTAATTAAATCTAGATACATTCTTTATCTGTATTTTTATTCTTCTCTAATGACTTCTCATATCTTCTCCACATTATTAATCCAGAGAATATTACTAAAACCCCTCCACCTATCATTTGTATTTCATAGATAATATTATCCTTTAATGTAGACATAACTGGAGTTGCAGTTAATAAAACACCTATAAGAGTTACTGCTAATAAAAAACGTCCCATATTTACTGCTACAAAATCATTTTTAGTCATAACATAAGATCTCTTAACATTCTTATGTTCTTTTCTTAATTTTATATAAGATAAGAATAGTAAAACATAAGGGAATAATGATGTTAAGGCAGTCATTGTAACTAGAATATTATATATTGTATCAACATTAGGCATTAATGTTGTTGCAATTAGTATAAGTGATACAATTGTTGATTGGAACATTACTGCATTAGCTGGTACATTAAACTCATTAACTTTAGTTAATTT
>JAVXJA010000199.1:0-1631 GCA_036648085.1 Terrisporobacter sp. | reverse complement strand
ATAGTATCAATGAATTATCTAAAAATATTTTAAAAATTAATTAGTAGTTCTAGTATAATACATAAGTGAAATGGCCACACAATCTATTTAGTTAGATGTGTGGTCATTTTTTTATTTGGAAATATATCATTAATTAAATAACTATTTAATAACTATTTAATGTTAGTTTAATTAATGATATAATAGTTATTAAATGATTATTAAATATAAAAAGGAAGTGGATAAAATGGCTAAAAATCAGACGATTTTAACACATATGAGCTTTAAGGGTGGAAGTTCAAAGACATGTTTAAACTTAAATTTTATACAACAGTTTTGCTTTAATTACCCTGATAAAAAAGTACTATTCATAGATGCAGATCCACAGTCAAATGCATCAGTATTTTTATTAGGAGAGGAAGTTATACAATCGGATATATATACTTTAAAAGATGGTTTAGATAGCAATGTTAATCTTGATAAATTGATTATAGAATCACCATTAGATAAGTTTAAAAATTTAGATATAATAGCAAGTAATATAGATATGGTTACTCTTGAGTTAATACTTAATACTAAAGCTGGAAAAGAGTATGCATTATTAAATTATTTAACAGCTAATGAAAATATAGATATTTTATCAAAATATGATTTAATAGTTTTTGATTTAAATCCTGCTATATCTGTATTAAATACAAATGTATTTATATGTTGCAGCGATATAATACCTATTATAAATTATGGATGCTATAGTACTTTAACTGGTTATGATCTTTTAGTTAGAACTTATGGTGATATAAAAAGGGCGCTTAGAATGGACAAAGATGATATAAGAAAACCAGTTATAACTAAATTTGAAAAACAAGAAAATAATAAAATAAAGATGTGGATTGAGTGTGCTAAGGAAAAGAGCATATTAGGAAATACTTTTAAGCAAACAATGAGAAAATCAGTTCATTATGAAAATTCGATTTTATACAATGAAGCAATAAGTGAATATGTAAAGGAAAAGAAAATAAAAACTGATATAGAAAATGAAATGACTGAGTTAATAAATGAGTATATAAAAGAAGATTTAATAAGTATTTAATAAATATTAAATTTATATATAATAATAATTAAATACTTATTAAATAAATTTATAATGATGATTAAATATATTTTAAAAAGAAGAGGTAAAATAACATGAATGTTGAAAATCCAATGTTAAATAAAAAAAATAGCTTACTTAATATAAAGCAAAAGGTAGAAGAAAAAACAACGGGAGAAGAGTTTATAGAGGCGAAAAATAGTAATTTAAATGTGCTAGATTTAATAAATAAGCCTAAGGAAAAAGAAGAAAAAGCGATGATTGGTATTAAGTTAAAAAAGGATATAGCAGATAAGGTTAAGTCTTTTTCTTATGAAAACAATATGACTGTATCTGAGGTATTAGAGGATATAGTAAGTAAGATGTTTAGCGAAGTTACATTAAATGAAGAAGCACTAAAGGCTTATGAGGAAAAGTATAAGAAAAAAGCAAAGAAATCAAAAAAGTAGACAGCAGAGTAGAGTAATATGACTATCTTTAGATTTTATGTTACAATTTATCTATAATAATCGGATAATAAAAAAAGCTAGGAAACGGTCGGCAAACTCAATCCTAGCTTTTA
>JAVXJA010000198.1:0-1636 GCA_036648085.1 Terrisporobacter sp. | reverse complement strand
CAGTTGGAAGTATAGATGTACCATTTATGAATGATGCTACTAACAAAGCACATAGTGAAGATATAACATATGATATTAAACCTAAAGATGGGGAAATCAATAAATATATACTTACTATGACAGTTGATAATGATTATCTTAAAAGTAGTGAAAGACAGTATCCAATAACTATTGACCCAACTATAACTTGGACAGGAGATAGTAATATAATAGATACTTATATAATTAGTGGTACTAAATATGGAGATATTAATTTCTATAATAGTGGTACTACTGCTTTTCCAACAGGTAGAAATAGTCAAGGGATAAATAGAGCTTTAATAAAAGGAAGGAAATTAGCTACTACAGTAGCAGGTAAATATGTACATAATGCCACTTTAACTATGTATGAAACTAGTAATAATAATGTATCTAATGTTGTAAGAGCATACCCAATAAAAGCATCTTGGAGTGAAAAAACTGTTACATGGAATAACAGACCAGATTATAATACTAGTGATGGATATTACGGTACAGTAACTACAACAGGAACATTATATAAAGCTAGGGTTATGAATTTAACTAATTATGCTAGAAAAGTTGCTAATAAATCTATAACTGATTACGGTCTTCTTCTTAGAGCATCAGATGAAACTACTACTACTGGAAAATATTCTAGGTTTTTTGGTTCTAGACATGCGAGTACAAATATAAGACCTAAATTTACAGTAGAATATTATGATGGTCCAACCACAGCAACTAGTTTAAAGCTTTCAAGTGGTTATTTAAAAACAGGTCAAACATTTAAATTAGATTGGGCAGGAATAGATTCTAAATCACTAAGTAGAGTAGAATATAGAATTGCACCTTATAATGATGCTGATGGCGTTGTAGGTTCAGACTTATTTAAATATGCAGATAGCCCTAATTTGGGAGCTACTTCTAGTGGAAGTAAAGATATTACAAAAATAAAAGAATTAAAAGAAGGATGCTATAGGATATATGTAAGAGGTGCTGATAATGGAGGAATAAAGGGAACTGGAAAAGGAGCAACTTTCCATATAGATTCTACAGTTCCAACCCTAGGTAGTGCGTCAATATCACCTAGTACTACATCAAGTAATCCATCAGAAAGCTATACACCTACTATAACGTGGGCAAATGCAAAGGATACACATTTTAAGCAAGTTGAATATAGTGTAAATGGAGGATCTTACTCATTAGCAGGAACAGGGACATCGGGATTATTTAAAATACCAGCATCAAAATTTACAGCACCAGGGACTCATACTATAAAAGTAAGAGCTGTAGATAAATCAGGTAACGCAAGTGCATTAAAGACTTTAACATATCATATAAAAGATATAAATGAAGACTTAAAAAAATATTTACCTACTAATTTAGCTACTACTAATTACTATGGAAAAACATTAATATCATGGGATAAGATAGATAATTTACCAGGTAACATTTCATATAAAATACATAGAGGTGAAACAGAAAACTTCACACCATCTGACACTAGTGTAGTAGCTAACAATATAAAAGACCCTTATTGTTATGATATGTTAGTAGGAGATGGAAAAATATATTATTATAAAGTAGAAGTAATAAAAACAAAGTCAGATGGGAAAGAAGAAAATACTAATACAATTAC
>JAVXJA010000197.1:0-1641 GCA_036648085.1 Terrisporobacter sp. | reverse complement strand
TTTTAGCATCTGTCATATTTTCTTTATATGTAAGAGTAATCCATTTACAACATTCGACATCTACAACGTTAGTATTTATATAATCCCTTAATCTACCTAATGATTTTCTAACATCGTTTATTGCTTGACTTCTATTTTCTATATGTACAAATTCCTTAACTTCTCCAGTTCTAGTATCTATATATTCATTTGCACTTATTTTTTTTATAACATTTTCTGTATTACGTTTTTCTTGAAACATCAACTCAATAACATTTCCCATTTCCTTAACTCTAACTATTTCATCACATGAAACATTGTAATTTTCTTCTAGCTTTTCAACTTTCATAATATCCCCTTCGGCACCTACGGTTAATTGCTTTTAAATTTTCTCGTAATATACACTTATAATCAAGTTAATAAGAAGAAACATATTCAAACGGAAATAATTTAGAAATTGTCTTTACATTTTGTCTTTACAGAACTAATTACCCTCCGCTTGGGCTGTCGACCTACTAAACTATTTCCATTGACGGTCAACATAAAACCGTTGCTCCGCTATGTTTTCCCTACAGATTTTCCTAGCTTTTAAAAGTAAATTATTTATTCTCCCCTGACTCTGGAACTAACTTTGCCAAATTAACTATATTTTGTTGATCTATATAAGTCTTTAACATAACACTAACCATTACTGACCTATTAGCTCCATACATTTTCCCATAATTATCAACTTCTTCAACAATAGCTTTTGGAATATAAAGGTTAACTCTTACCTTTTCATATTTATCTTCATTTAATTTATCCATATTGAACCTCCTATATAATTTATTAACACTATCATAGCACTAATTAGTTACATGTTCAACTTAAACTTAAAAGTAAATTTAGAAACTATTTTTTATTGGAAGGTTTCGCTTGGGTCCCCCCAACCCCCAATACTCAAGCATACAATAAAAAATAGCACCAAAAGGTACTATTAAATATAATTTGAAACTACTATCTAATTTTGTTATAATAACGATAGTTAATAATATTAGAATATTCACTATTAGGATCGTTAAGCTTAATAGTACGTTCAAAGGTAAGTGTGCCAGCACTTATCTTTTTTTGCGCGTTTATTTCTCTTTCATAACTAATCATAGGTTTTTTTATCCCTCTACTACATCTATATATATTGAATTTTGGAGGATACAAAACCATACGAAGTCCTTTAAGCATAGCCTTTGAAACTTTCTTATCACCTTCAACAACCTCAACTTCTTTAACTTCATAATTTATTTGACCATTTTTACCAATTAGATTAAACAATCCTATCTTCTCAGATGCTTCACTAAGTTCCATATCTCCTAAGTATGCAGTAAGATATGCTCCAAGATTATCTATATTCTTGTCCAGGTTTTTAGTAGATGTAAAACCATAGCCCCATATATCAGACATAACAGAGTTTTCTATATAAGGTGCTTTATTATCGAATATCATAAGCATATGTGCATGCCATGCTCCGCGACCTTGTGGCTCCATAGCAACTATATATTCATACTTGTAACCTTCCTTAGACAATCTATACCTCATACGTTTATTAAACTTTTCAAAATCCTTATAAAGTCTTTTAGCATCTGTCATATTTTCTTTATATGTAAGAGTAATCCATTTACAACATTC
>JAVXJA010000196.1:0-1724 GCA_036648085.1 Terrisporobacter sp. | reverse complement strand
CGCTACGAGCAGAACGGGGCCCCTCCATCCTTGCGGGTGGCATCCCCAACCTGTGCGTGGCGTGTATGTGCTGACAATATAAACATACAATTATTTATTATCATTAAAGAAATTAGGATTTCTTTTAAGAATCTCGGATAACTCAACCATGCTTTCCATAGCCTTTTTTTGGTCAACATATTCAGCTAAATATAAAGCCATTAGAGCACTTTGACTTGCTCCACTTTCTTTTGATTTAAGTTCAAAATATTTTTTTAATTCTTCAGAAATATTAATATTCACTCGTGGCATTTTTGTATCACTCCCCATCACTTCAATATCAATCCTACAAGAAAAATTATACAACCTTGCTAAATTTATGTCAATATATAATAAAGTCCCTCAATCATCCTAAAGGAAAGATTGAAGGACTCTTTAATCCTTATAACGTAATAGGTCAAATATGACCAGTCAAATATGACCAGTCAAATATGAGTGATAATAGCTACGCTTACGCTATATGGGCTACAAACCCATACCCAGTATCAAATAATCTTAAAGCCTGGTAAATACAATCACCTCGACAAAGTCTAGAAAGGGGAACAAGCCCCATTAAAGCAAGGGCTGTTTAGTGTGAAGGATTGATTTTAACGTCTTTTTAAGTTATATTGTTCATAGACAATAGTATTAATAATTTTATCGTCGTCATCTTGTATTAGCGTACAAGTAGAATAAGTAGGGGTTGCAGCTCCTACTATTTTTTTTGCTTCAGAATAAGGCAAATGAGTAACTACTGGCTTTTTTATACCCCTAGAACATCTATAAATATTCATTCCACTTGGGTAATAGTGCAGTCTACCACCTTTGATAAATTTTTTCTTAATTCCATCAACTTCAATCTCTTTGATATTAATAGCTTGGTCTAATTTTACTGTGCCATCTGAAACTAATTGACATAAGTTAGAGTCGTTGACTTCTATATCTCCTAGGTATGCACTTAAATAAGCGCCTAAATTGTCTATATCCTTTTTCATTGCTTTAACCTTAACGAAACCCTTACCCCACATTTCAGATATGGTTTTATTGGCTATATACGCCTTTCTAAGGTCATTAAATCTAAGAAGTATATGACAATGCCAAGCACCACGACCTTGAGGCTCAACAACGCTTATATAGTCTACAGAGCCATATTTATATTTAAGTTTTTTCATAAATTTATCAAAATCTTTATATAAGACCTTAGGATCTTTGACATTTTCTTTATAAGTTATAGTAAAACATAATTCATTTTTTTCTCCTACAAAATTAGTATTTATAAGCTCTCTAAGGTTTTTAAATGTTTTTCTAAGACTTTCTTTATCTTGACTTCTATTTTCAATTTTATTAAATTCTTTAATTTCACCAGTACTGATTAATACATACTCATCTTTACTGATTTTTTTAATTCCAAATGGCGTAGTAGTGCGCTTTTCTATATACATAATCTCTTTAATATTGCCCATATCAGTTAATTTAATTTTTTTTTCACTATTTATTTCTCTTAAAGCCTGATTTTTCAATACTTTCAAGCCTGTTCACCCCCTTATTTTTTCTCGTAATGTAACGGTAAAATCAAGTTAATATACGCTACGCTCAATTTTCAAGCTAATAATACATAAATTTTATAAGTTAATTATGGTCATTACACCCACGCTACGAGCAGAACGGGGCCCCTCCATCCTTGCGGGTGGCATCCCCAACCTGTG
>JAVXJA010000195.1:0-1730 GCA_036648085.1 Terrisporobacter sp. | reverse complement strand
CTTTGTCATATTCTCTACCTCACTGTATACATTTTACCACCAAATCAATTATAATTCATTACTCTCTTCTATACTTCATTCTTAAGTGAGATATTATTTATAATCTAATTAAATATAAGAATAATTAGTGTTCCATTCTAATACATCTACCCCACTCAATCAAATCAAAATAGACAATCGATTGAAGAATATTAAGCAACTATTTCATTAAAAAAGATGTTCATTTGATCAAATGAATATCTTTCATATTTATCCTATTAATCTCAATTATTTCTTTGTTTCTCAAAAAATTTATTTCTATGAAATTTCATATATTTTTCCATCTCTGTTGAAGATTTTATACATGATTTCTCTGAGATATTGCACAATCTTCTATCCATTGTATTCAAATCCTTTGAAATCATAACTTTGCCTTCTTCATCAAAAGAAATCAAGTGATTATCAAATAATGCATCATGTTGTGTACACAATAATAATCCGTTGTTTACATCTAACCTTTCTTTATTATTTGAATTGCACCACTCTTTAATATGACTAGCAACTAATAATTCTTTGTTTTTCAATCCACACAACATACAGCTACAGTCATATTTACTGATTAAATTCTCACGAAACAAGCTTTGCCCCATTCTTGCTTTTGCAAGTATATTCTTTTCAGTTTCAGAAAGCTCTGCTATTTTGTAAACCTTCTTAATAGATTCAATATCTACATTAAAAATCGGTTTGTTCATAATTGTACTAGGATCAAAAGCATCACAAACTAACTCATATTCTCGATACGCATAATTAACATCATCTTTATAGGGCATAACCATACGAAATACACCAACAAATTTATATTCCTCTTTTTTCATTTTCCCAAATACTAAGCGATAAAAATCTTTTTCAATTTCATATTTTTCTTTTGGAACACCCTCATTATATTCTATAATTTTGGTTCCATCATCCGATATGTAATTATACCAATTTGAATCTAGTGTTCCACTCCCTGTTTTAAATTTTTGCCCATCTTTATATGCAAACTTTGGAAACCAAGCCATGTAGTATTTCCAAATATCTTTTTTCAAAGGAAAAGTACCCTGCATTATATTATAATCTAAATTTGCGTCAAAACAATAATTCACAGCTTCTTTAATTGTATGAAATCCCATATCGGTTGCACCAACTTTAAGTATTTTTGATTTTGGATTTGTTATACCATATTTATTTTTACTATTCTTTGCTTTGCCTAATATATTTTCAAGCAACACTTTCTTATCTAGTTCTAATTTATGTACCGATCGAAATTGCGAAAAAATTAACCGACAGTTATCATGATCAATAATAGGGCTATTATATTCCATCCAAATAATTTTAGTATCAACTGATAATTTCCCATTGCAATAATCATCTGGATGATTTTCCAATAAGTATGGATCTGAAATAATCTCTGCTATTGCATATACACCTGTTTCAATTGATTTATCTTGCTTACCAACATTCAATAGTAAAAAATCACCTTTTCTCATATCTTTTGTCGCAAGAAAAAATTCCTTATGTCCTAAGCTTTTTACTTTATCAAACATATTCCACCGATTTAAATTAACTGGTTCATAATAGTAATTACTCATTAATTCTCCAATCCGTTAATTGTTATTATTTAAACAATTATAACTCATTACGTACCCCTTTGTTCAAGCCAACATACTTAGAATTATCATTTTAGCTCTCAGACCTAATCGATTTATTTT
>JAVXJA010000194.1:0-1741 GCA_036648085.1 Terrisporobacter sp. | reverse complement strand
ACGAAAAAACAAAGAATTTATGTAATAATTTATTAGCGAATAACATATTAATATTAAACGTTTAACTGATAACGCAAATTTATGATTTCAATAAATTATAAATCTAGCTTATTCATGAGTTCATTCAAAATCTTTACAAAGAAATTACTTATCAATTGAAAATACAATACCATTTTCAAAGCAAATGCATCGATCCCATTTATAGTACCAATATTCAGTAATAGGAAAATAATATGCTGATGTTTCTGTATATTCGGGTTCCCCCCAATCGGTTTCAATAACTTCGTTTTTAGTCATTCCTATCTCAGGCTTTTCGATATATTTCGTTTCATCAACGTCTGCATAATAAACAGCATTAATTTGGCTTCCATCAAAATTAGATTCATCAGACAAATAACTGGCAACATCATCTACATCAATTGTAGAATCCAAAAAGTTATTCATCGCCGAGCTTAAAAAATAGTCCCACTTTTTTTTATATGCATCATCTTTTGTTTTATTATAATTAGCAATACAGATTTTAACTATATCTAGATTCGTTTTAAGATATAACTCTTCATCAATATATGCTTCATTATCGATTTCTTTTAACAAAGAAGAAGCAGGCGATAATGAATTAATAATTTCCTTTTTTTCTTTATCTAATAACAGATTAAATACTATGTTGTCTTTTGCGGCTTCTAGGTCATTGTTATCATAATTATTATTTAGTTTTATAAATTCATAACCCATATATAAACAAGTGGTTAAAATAATACTTATAAATATTATTATATATCTACTTTTTTTCGGCAAGGATTTAAATTTTGATATAAAAGAAAATAATCTGTTTTTAATTTTTGCAAACATAAATTTAAATTT
Organism: Terrisporobacter sp.; assembly: GCA_036648085.1. Classification (GTDB taxonomy): domain Bacteria; phylum Bacillota; class Clostridia; order Peptostreptococcales; family Peptostreptococcaceae; genus Terrisporobacter. The sequence goes on along the minus strand of JAVXJA010000194.1, from coordinate 880 downwards.
CTCGTTTTTTTCTTTTTTACCGTAATTACTATCAGTCTTATCGCTATTTTTACCGAACTCTTTTACTAACGAAACAATTATTATTTCATCATTTTGAAAAACATCAACAATATCTCCAGAAACCGGATGATAATTTGCACACGATAAGGGAACTCTTATGATTTGTTTTGTTTCATTAATACCAATATACAAAATACTATTTTCTATTTTTAATATTTTACCCATAAGTTAACTATTCTTCTTTCTACAAATATTTGCATTCATAGTAATATGTATTCTCTTAACAAAACACAATATTACCGATTAGTTATTAATATAATAAATAATATTCATACCTATTATACACGTATACATCCATTCTCATCAGCATTTACAGTACAAGCTACGATAAATTCAATTAAAGAAATTATGATTGGAATATAAGTAATACAAAAAACCAAATACAAAAGGCCGAGAATTATATGTCCACTATAAAATTTATGAATTCCAATCCCACCAAAAAATAAACATAATAATAAATATGTTGTTTTGTTAACATAATTATTAGGCCGCATTTCTTTTTCATGACTTTCAAAGTTCTGAAAATTCTCTTCTGATTCTAAATCTTTTTCAGCCAAGGACACAATAGTAAGTTCATTATCTTGATATATTTCAACAATATCTCCTTCCTTTGCTTCATAATTTGCATTTGCAATGGCAATTTTAATGATTTGTTTTGTATCGATAATTCCAATAAACATGACATTATCCTCTATTTTTAATATTTTACCCATAATATAACTCCTCCTAATGATAAATTCATTATATCATAGATCCAAATTATAAACTGTTATATTAAGTAATTGGAATTGGTACATTCTTAAATTTTACTTTACATATA
>JAVXJA010000193.1:0-1746 GCA_036648085.1 Terrisporobacter sp. | reverse complement strand
AATATGGATTTGATGTATTACAAATTGAAAATAAAATGGCAGAAAATATACTTCAGAGAAATTATTTATTATCTATTAAATTTAATGGAGATACAAAATGAAAATATCACAAAAGGGAATAGAATTAATAAAAAAATTTGAAGGATGTAAATTAGAATCATATAAATGTCCTGCAGGTATATGGACAATAGGATATGGAACTACAAAAGGTATTACTTCTGGAATGAAAATTACTAAAGAAAAAGCTGAAGAGCTTTTAAAATTGGATGTAGAGAAGTTTGAAAAATCTGTATTAAAACTTGTAAAGGTTGATTTAAATCAATCTCAGTTTGATGCCTTGGTGAGCTTTACGTATAATTTAGGAGAAGGCAATTTGTCAAGCTCAACTCTTTTAAAAAAATTAAATAATAGAGATTATTATGGAGCTTCTGAGGAGTTTCAAAGATGGAATAAAGCTGGAGTAAAAGTATTGAATGGTCTCATAAAAAGAAGAGAATCTGAAAGAAATTTATTTAATAGCTATCCAGCATAATAAGGAGTGATATTTATGATAATAGTCGATGAAGCTTTAAAAATAATTAATAAATTTATTCCAGATAAAAATACCCAAAGTCAAATGGAGATAGAATTAAAAAAGTTAGAGGTTGAAGATTTTAATAATAAGAGAGGAACTAGTTTAGAGAAGGCAATAAGTATGGTATTTCCTCTTATAGCTTTTATATTTTGTGGGTATCTTATTAGTAATTTATTAGGAATGTGGATTGGGTTTGCTTTTAAAACCCAATCTCCAGTATTTCCGATTGATGATAGAATGTATCAAATTATAATGGTTTATTTGACAGGATTCTTTGGAAATAGAAGTATTAAAAGTTGGAGGGGAGAGAAATAAAAAATATTTTTGAGAATTTACTTAATTATCTACATAATTTAATTTTTTGGCTTAGTGCAGGATTTGTAAGTGCTATTGGTGGAATAGATGGAGATATAAGAGTTTTATTCACTCTAACTATTATAGATTGTATTACAGGATTTTTAAAAGCTATTAAAGAAAGAAATGTTTTATCTAAAAAAATGTATATAGGGTTTATCCTCAGAAAGCCAGCTATCTATCTAGCCATTATAACAATGAATCAATTAGATAAATCTAGTTTTTTAAATGATATAAATATTTCACTTAGAGTTTGTATGATTACTGGTTGTATTATTATGGAGTCTATTTCTATAATGGAAAATTTAACCAAACTAGGTATAAAATTTCCAGGTATTATAGAAAATATATTGGCGGTGAAAAAAGAAAAATTAGACAAAGAAAAATGACTTCATAAAATCAAATTTAAGATATATATAAACAAAATTGGGTATAAACCATATAGATAAAAAAAGAATCTTCAGAAAGGTTAAATCTGAGGATTTTTTTTGATTTGTAAAAAAGTAAACTAAAAAAATTTTAAATGAAGAAAAAATCCAAGAATTAAGGTTAAAATACCTATAAAAACTCCCTTCAAATCATCAAAATCAATTATTATCAATAATTGGTGCATTTGTTGAAGGTTTTACGCTAGTATCAATTAATGCTACTTTTTTTTAAGAAAGCAAGGATTTGCTTAATCCATTTTTTAATTATAATAGTTAATACTGTTCTGGTTAAAATATAAGCTTTTTTTATTATTCTTGTGGAAAAGAAAACCATGTGATAATATAATATAGAAGTTATTTATATCAATAATATTCATTGATGTTATATTT
>JAVXJA010000192.1:0-1796 GCA_036648085.1 Terrisporobacter sp. | reverse complement strand
AGCTAAAAAATCTTCCACTAAAAAATGTATAATTTAGAATGCGTATAAAATTGTGATTTTTAGTTTAGTGTTTTTAACCAAGCTTTAGTTTCCTTTAGTCTATAAGAATTTCCATTCATATTAATAACAAAAGACTTATGAGTCAACCTATCGGTTAGTGCAGCTGTCATTACGGGATCTCCTAAAATTTCATTCCATCTATCAAAAGAAAGATTAGTAGTAAGAATTGTTGATTTTATACCTGTTCTTATTGATATATTAGTAAAGAGAAGCTCCGCCCCCTCTTTGTCGGAAGAAATATATCCAAATTCATCAAGAATTACTAAATCATATTTAGCAAGTTTATTTTGAAATGTTCTTAATGATCTGGAAGATTTTAATTCTTTTAATTGTGTAATAAAAAGTGGAACAGTTGCAAATAATACTTTATATCCCTCTAAGCAAGCTTTAATACCTAGGGATATTGCTATGTGAGTTTTTCCTGTTCCAGGATTCCCGGCCAGAATAATATTCTGACCTTCTTTAATAAACTTTAGGCTATTTAGATGCTTAAGTTTATTTTGAGCGTCCACTGGTAACGCATCTATTTCAATATCCTCAAAGTATTTTTTATAGGGGAATCCAGCTGATTTTATTCTACTTTGTATTAAGTTATAATGTCTTACATCAAATTCTTTTTGAAGGAGTCTAGCTATGAATTCTTCATAACCTAAATTGTTATTTTGAGCATCATCAATAGATTCATCTAAATCGCTTTTTATAGCATTTAATTTTAATTCTGAGGCATATGTTTTTGCTTGAATTAAATAAGAATCTAAGGTCATATAATCACATCCTTAGTTGTTTAGTAAATCATTTAGTTCATTTAACATACTCAATGAATTAGTTGTAATATCATCCTTATAATCAGAAAGATAAATTATATTATCATCATCTTTTTTTGCACAAATAAACTCTATTTTATCCACGCTCATATTATTTGGACAAGTATCTCTAATTACTTTTATTGCATTATCCACAGCTTTAAGAGTATATTTACCAACACAATTTAAAAGCAATATAAATTCTTTATCATTTCCAATAAAATAATCATTATAAATCTGTTTAAGAATATCATCCATTTGCTTAAATGCAGTGCTATTAACAAGTGCCTTCGGCTTACGGAATAGTGTATATGTATAGTGTTCTATCTCTATCTTCCAACGATTAAATCCAATGATTTTATCATGCTCTGCTATTAGTTCATCATTATCAAATACTAACAATTTATTAGTATAAATTTTACACCTTAATAATTTATCAACATATTTATCAGGAACAGAATACTGTGACGATTCAACCATTATAGTAGAATATTTATTTACTCTAACCTCTGTGGTTGTAGCAGTTTCATATAATGGCATATCAGGTAGTAAATTTAATCTTTCTTCATCTAATAATTCATACGCTGATTTATCTTTTCCAAAAGGGGTCTTTGAGTTAATCTCAGATAGTATAGATATTAAATGATTATTAGCATCCTTCATTGATGAAAAAACTACATTTTTAGAAAATGCTTTTCGTCTTACAACATCTACACTTCTCTCTACATGACCTTTTTCATTCCCACTATATGCATTACAAAATCTATAATCAAACCTATAATATAAAGAAAGTTTAAGTAAAGCTTCTGTAGGTTCTTTATCAGATCTACCTATAAATTTTCCTACAGCGACTCTTGTATTATCATAAACTACAGTCCTAAAAGTGCCTTTAATCTCTTTAAAGAAATTCGCATGTGCTTCAAGGAAGCATGA
>JAVXJA010000191.1:0-1797 GCA_036648085.1 Terrisporobacter sp. | reverse complement strand
AATGTTAAAAAAACTTAAACTCAGTATACTATACATGTATAGTATGTTTAAATAAGAAATCCAACAGATAGTAGATTATCTGTTGGATTTTCTAATTCGCATTATATTAAAATTGTAAATATACTCCTCAATACATAAAATCTAAATATTTTTATTTTTACTATCATATAGAGTACCTAAAAATTAATATAATGAATCTACTACAACTCCAAATGTTGATGCTTTTATATATGGCTTACTGATAATCTCATTTAACTCTTCTTTAGTTCCTTCAACTATAAATCCTAATATTTTAATATTACTAGCATTATCTTTTCCATCTTTAATTAATTGCTCGTATAAATTTTTATTTATTTCATTGGTAATATTATTTTCATTTCCATCTCTTAAATGATTAAGCCACGAATTATACATTTCATTAATATCTGTAATTCCTGAATATATATTCCCATTATTGTAGTCATAATTAAGACCTCTTACCTGTGACTCTATTATTCCGCATGACTTTGGAGCATTATTCTTTACTTCTTCTTTAAATTCATTCATTTGAGTTTCACTAAAAGTATCTAACCATATCCATTTTGTATTTATGTTTCTCATATCAAATGCTATATCTGCAATTTCATCCTTACTATAACCTTTGTCTAAAGATATTGCCATTTCAATTACTTTATCACCTGACATATTATTTATATTACTTAAATCATTTTGGTATTTCTTATAATTTATATTTGGATGGAAAAATAACATTTTTCTATATCCGTCTTCCCAAGTATTAATTTTTTCCCACTCAGAATTATAAATATCTGCATATAGAATACCCTGTCCTATTAAAGGTTTATTAATCCCATAAGATTCACTTTTGCTATCTAAATGCACAACTCTATCGCCAACTTTTTTTGAAACAGTATAATCAACCCTTACACCTAAAAATCCTTGTGTATAATTTAATTTGCTAGCATATGCTGTTGGTACTGTACTTTCAATATTTACATTAATTTTAGTCATAGCTTCATTAAATGATTTTATGTAAACTATATTATTAATAATTATAGCTATAATTATTGTTATTACTGATATAACCAAAGCTATAATAGTATTTCTTATTAAACTTTTTCTTTTTCCTTTTCTTATAGCCTTTTCTATTTCATTATCATTAAAATTATTATCAAAGTCATCAAACTTGCTCATTAATCATTCTCCATTCTTCTTTAAATTTATTTCTTGCTCTATACATATAAGTCTTAATTACATCTTCATTAGTTCCTAATAATAAAGCTATTTCTTTATAACTTAATTCCATATCATATTTGAGTATTAAAATAGATTTATATTCTTCTTTCATATTATTTAAAATTGAAAGTATTTCATTAGATTTTTCCTTTTTTAAATAATCAAATACAATATCACTTTCATCTATAAGTTGAATATAAAATTCTTCATTATCTATAGAAACTAAGTTAATTTTATTTTTCTTTTTTATGTAATCTCTATATGTATTTATTGCTACTTTAAATAACCATGATGAAACTTTATCACAATCTACACCATCAATATACTTAATAGCCTTAATAAAACTATCATGCACTATGTCTTGAGCATCTTCTAAACAACATCCGTTCTTCATAAGGTAATAAGTAATTATTTTTGATTGCCTTTTATATAAATCAATAATTTTATCACTCTCCATATCTATTCCTTTTCTATAATTTTACAAGTCCCTATAATAATAAGACTAATAAAATTCTAAAATGTAAACACATTTTTTATTTTTTTATAATATTTTTTAATTTTATA
>JAVXJA010000190.1:0-1815 GCA_036648085.1 Terrisporobacter sp. | reverse complement strand
CTTGATTTACTACTTCTTTTGTTCCATTTACTGTAATAGAAGTAGATAATCTATTGTCAACATCATAAGTATTTTCTACAGTTACATTTGTTATGCTATCTTTTTCTTTAATTTGATTTCCATTTTTATCGTAAGAATAAATCTTATTTGATATTTCTTTTCCATCTTTATTTTCTATAGATGACGTTAATTGGTTTAAATTATTATATTTACTTGTAGTTGTTGCTCCATCTTTTGTCATTGATGTTCTATTACCAACTTTGTCATATCCATAACTTACAGTGCTACTTTTATTAGCAGTCTTATTATTTATTTCCGTTTTTGTAAGTCTTCCTAGAGCATCATAAGTATATGATTTAGTTTCATTTATTTTATCTGAGTCCTTAGTTGGATAGTTATTAACTACTGTTTTTGATTTTATATTATTGTTATTATCGTAGCTATATGAATAAGATTCCATAATTTTATTTATATAGCTACTATCAGCATATTTCATTGATGTTACTCTATCAAATACATCATACTCATATGTTTTTAATATATAATCATTTTGTGAATCAAAATTTCTATATTCCTTAATGTTTTTTACTTTTCCATCTGTATGATAAGTATAATCTCTATAATCAATAGTACTTAATAAGAAGTTCTTTTTAACCTTAGCTTGGATTTTTGTTAACCAATTATCTTCATTGTATATGAATTTTAATCCTTTTACTTCATCATTTGAATCAGGATAATTAATATCAGTTACTCTGTCATTTACATCATATGTATATACTATTTTATTTTTATTAATAACTGATGAACTCGGTGTAGATGATGAGTTTACTTCTGAATACCCAACAAGCCTTCTAAAATTGTCATATTCATAATATGTATAACGATATGGTATTTCATCATTTCCTTTGTATTTGCTATCTACCATTGATGTTAACTTGTCATTATCGTCATAATTATAATCTGTCTTTAAAGTTTTTACATCTCCGTCCTCATAATAAATAGTTTCAGTAAGTAAATTTTTTGCATTATATTTATATTCTTTATATGCTTTATTTGTAAATATTTCTTTTGTTTTATTACCCTTTACATCATATTCAAACTTTGTAGTTATATTATTTGATGCATCCCCATCTTTTACCTCTATTTGTAATCCTGCTGCATTTGCTGTGTCATAACTAATATTTCCATTGGCATCAGTAATTTTAGTTGAAATAGTTTCATCTGTATTAAATATATCATATTGTATATTCGTTTCTGTTTTTTCCGTTTTATTAGCTGCTGAAGTTACTTTAGTGACCCTTGAAGATTCATCATAATTGTACTTAGTTTCTACATTATTTCCATCTGTAGTTGAACTTTCATTTCCTTTTTCATCATAAGTAGTCTTAGTGACTATTGAATTATCATTAGCTTTAAATTCATTGTTTACTACTGATGGATTTACTATATTAGTAGTGTTTTTTCCATTTTCATCATATAAAGATAATGATAATTTTCCTTTTGATGCATCTAATTCACTAACACCTATGATAAATGTTGTTATTGAATTTCCTTTGTTGTCATATGTGTAGTCTGTATATATACCGTTTGCTTTTTCCCTTACAGTATTTCCTGATTTATCTATATATTTCTCGCTTGATAATTTATCATTTGTATATGTTTTTTCTATATATGCATTGGATATACTTTCTTTTCCCTTGCCTGTGTGTATAGATACATTTCCATAAGTATATTCATTTTTAGTATTAAGGTTATCAGATCCTTTGCTCATTTTTGTAGTAAGCACTCTGTTTAAATTATCAAATGTATAAGATT
>JAVXJA010000189.1:0-1903 GCA_036648085.1 Terrisporobacter sp. | reverse complement strand
CTTACTTGTGATACGGTTCTCCGTAACGTACCCTACGGAGCACGTTTTTATTTACTTCTATTTGAAATAGTTAAGTAATGCAGTTGCTGAACTAACTCTTATCTTCTCATCATTTGAGTCTAGTGATTTCGTTAATATTTCTATACTTTTGCTGATTATATCATTATACTTTCCATCTATATTTTCTTTTCTATCTGTTACTGAAAGTATTTCTTCTAGTCCAGATGTTTCATACAGATGTTTATATTTTGTTAATATACTTCTATTCCCCAACAATTCACGTATCTCTGCATTTAATGTATCTCTTTTTACTTTTGCTATCCATTTAACTTCTCTTCTATGGCACATTCCCTCTGATTCAAAACTACTGTCATATCTATAAGAATTAACCCTACCTATATGAACCCAATCATTTTCCTTAACTAAAACTAGGTCATCTTTTTCCATAGTATGTACAAATGCATTTACTATTCCTAAGTGATTTCCTAATTGACTTCCTATCCACCCATATTTAGTGTTTAACCTATCACGAATTTCATCTTTATTTACACCTGATAAGTTACCTATACCTGGATAACCTATACAGATATAACCTTGTGATAAAAATAAATCTAATCGTTCTATTCCATGTGGTTGTGATTTAATTTGAAATATGTTCATTATTTAAATCCCCTTTCATACTGTCATGAACTGTGACAGTTTTCTTATTTTAATTATACATCCTTTCAAATCCACAGTCAACTGTTTTTAATCCTCACAAACTGTTACGGTATCATTATCTTTAGATTTACATAATTCATTCCAAGCAAATGCAAAAAGGATAGATTACCTTGTTCTTTAGGCAACCCATCCTTCATTAAGTATGTTATCACATCATCATTTATTTGTATCTTTATGCTATCTATTTCTCTTTCCTTATTTATTGTTATCTTTGAAACTAGCAAATGTATTAGTTGTTTCCTTTGTTGACTTGTACTCATTCCTAAGAATACTTCTTTGAACCTTTGCATTACTTCTTTTATTATTTCTAACTCATATACTTCTTTTTATTTTATAGTATTCTATGTTTGTAAACAAAAATCCAAGTTATCTTCAGTAACAATATCTTCAATTGTAAAAGAATAGTTTATTATATCTTTTGTAAGGCTATAGAATATATTATTATATCTTTCTTCATTTATTAAATCACTCTTGTCTATTTTACTAAGTACCATCCAATTCTGATTATCGTAGTAAATAGACTTACTGTTTAATCTATTCACTAAACGTATTCTTATCTCTTGCTTTTTATCTTTATCAGTTTTAAGACCACTATTTATTCTTGTAATCGCTACCTCTCCAGCTAGTCTACTATATTTTTTACTATATATACGTATTCTCTATCTTCTAAGGCTTGCGATATTTCTATTTGTGAAAAGTAGTCTTTTGAGCTTCCAAAGTTATAAGAACTTCCTAGAACAATATGCATATTAGGTATTCTATATTCATATCCCCAATCTCCTATATTCATATATAGTATATGTCTCTTATTTTTAATCTCAATACATAATCTATTATCTTCTAATCTCATCTTATCATTTACAAAGTAAGCACCTTGCATATTTTGAAATATAGGTGAATTTTCTGATTCTGTTACTCCATCAATATTTATTTTAGCTTTGATGTATTTATACTCTAATTCTATACTTTTATCTTCTAAATAATTATTAAGTAAAATATATTTTACCTTATCAGCATTTTCTATTGTAATTTGGTTCATATAATCTCCCCCCATTTGAATTGTTGATATATATTGACATGATGATGTAATCTAATCAATAGTAGAATCTTACTTTTATCAAAAATATATGCTAAACATTTCAGTATACCCCAAAACCGAGCTCCGTTACTTGTGATACGGTTC
>JAVXJA010000188.1:0-1957 GCA_036648085.1 Terrisporobacter sp. | reverse complement strand
CAAGTCGACAAATTGAAATTTAAATATATAAGCATATTGAGGAGCAAGGAAATATGAAGAAAAAAATAAAGAGAAAGTATGAAGAAGAATATATGGAAAGCGATGAGTATTATTACTATATAGTTGGATACACTGAAGGTGGAGCAGCTTATGGTATAACATGGGAAGAAGCAGAGGAACAAGGATTAATAAAAAGAGAAATTATAGATTATAATGATGATGAGAACCCATTTTAGATAAGGAGAAATATGCATGGATTTAAATACTAATGGAAATGTAAATGAATTTTTAAAAAATCTTACGAAGGAAGATTTAATTGATATAATATGGGATTTAACTAAAAATAATGAACTATTACAAGAAAAAATTATATATAAGTACTCAAAATATGATTATAAGGAAGAATTAGATAAAACTAAAAAAATATTAAGCTCCATAGTTGAAAAATATGCATATATAGATGGTTTTATTTACGATAAAGATGTTTGTGAACTTACTGAAGGTATAAGAGTGATTTTAGAAAAATCAAAGAATATGAGTAATAAATTACTATCAATAGAAATTAATTTTTTAGTATTAGAAGAAGTTTTAAAATCCTATGATTATATACATGACTATACTTTCTTTGCCAATGGAATGGTATCTGAAATAACACAGACTACAATGTACATAGGAAGTACTATAATAGATGACAACATAAGAGAACAAATATTCAATATGATTTTAGAAGAAAGTAAAAAGAAAATATTTGATGAATTTGATGATTATCGAGTAGATTTATTACGTGCCTGTGATATATTTATAGGAAAAAAACATATCGCGGATAAAATGAAATTACATATAGAAAGTTTAATTGATAATCAAAGTGATAACTTATATATCCAAAGCAGAAATGAAAAATTACTAGAAATTATTTACTATGCTATAGTAGCTTTTTATAATGAAAAAGAAGTTAATAAATTTATTGAAGATAATATTAAGTATGCTTTCTTTAGACATTTATTGATACTTAGATATTTAGAAAAAAGAAATTATAAGAAAGCAATACAACTATCTAAAGAAGGTGAAGAAAAAGATAAAGGAAATAAAGCTTTACTTTTAAGATGGAAAAAATTAAGATATGAGTCATATAAAAGACTTAATGATTTAGAACAATGTATAATATTAGCAAAAGAGTTACTTCTCCAGGGGGAATTTAGTTATTATTATAAATTAAAATCCTTATCTACAGAAAAGAATTTTTATGATGAGTTAAAAATTGAATTAAAAAATAATTTATCTGTTTATAATAGTACTTACATAAAACTTATTGAAGAAGAAAATGACTTAGATGAGATATTGGAATTAACAGAAAATAATCCTTGGATGATAGAAATGTATGCACAAAGATTAAAGGATAAATACAAAGATAAAGTTATAAAAATATATGATGGATTTATAAAAAATTTATCAAAAACTTCTTCCAAAAGAGATGATTATAAAAATATATGCTTAAAAATAAAATCCTACAAAGAAATTACAGGAAATGATAAAACTGAGGATTTGATTAATTATTTGAAAGATACATATAAAAGAAGACCAGCTTTTTTAGATGAGTTGAATAATATTTAATAAGAAATATAGGAGAAATAAAAGCTTGAGAAGAAACTCAAGCTTTTATTGTCTTAAAATATCTATTAATTCGTAGAAGTAGTATTTTTTATTTGTACTTTCATCTGCCTCGTATTCTAACATATCATCTAATGTAACTTGAGTACCTTCAATCCTTGTAGATTGAATTGCTTCTTGTAAAGCTATAGGTGCTAATAATAATTAGTTTATTCTTTTTGTTGATGAAATCCTATAAAATGCCCAACTTCATTATCTAATAAAATTCAAAAGGCTTGTTGTCTTTAAGGAAAACTTAAAAACAACAAGCCTTTATTAAGGGGAAAGATAACTATTTAAGATTGATAAT
>JAVXJA010000187.1:0-1998 GCA_036648085.1 Terrisporobacter sp. | reverse complement strand
GCTAGAAATGTTGCTACTCGTGCAGGATATAACGTTGCCACACTATATAATTATTTCAGTAACCTTAATCATTTGGTTTTATTTACATCAGTAAAATACTTACATGCCTATGCTAAAGATTTATTTTTACTGGTCCAATCAAATTTAAAACCAGCAGATTACTACGTGAGTGCTTGGGAACTATTTTGTCGCCATTCCTTTGAGAATCCTGATAAGTTTCATTCCATATTCTTTGGAGAATTTTCCAATGAAGTTGTAGCTGATACAATTAAAACTTGCTCTGAAGTTTTCACAGAATCATCTAATGATAATTTTATAGATTATATTCCTTTATTAAAACTAAGTGATCTTTATGAAAGAGATTTATTAGTTTTAAAAGATTTAACTAAGGAAAATCCATCTCTTAATGAGGAGGATACTTTAAAGATAAGCCAAATGATAATTTTAATTTATCAAAGTATGATTTATAATTTAATGAGTGAAAAGTGTAACTATACTAAGGAAGAAGCTCTTAATAAGATGATGAATTATATTGTTCAAATATTATACTCTTATAATTTGTTAGAAGTTAATAAGTATGAAGAATTATAAAATCCTTTGTTATGATTTTATAAAAAACAACCTATATATTTCTACAATATAAAAATAAGGCTATAGATTATACAATAATAATTGTAAAATCTATAGCCTTTTAACAAGCTCATTTAAACTTACTCTAAACATGTCATCAGCATACTTTAATGATTCTAAATAAATTGAAGAAATCATATCCTTATCTAAATTATAACGTTGCCCAAATTCATCAACTTTTTGCCAATTTCTAAGTTCATATTTTTTTATACATTCTAGCAATTCATAGGCAATTCCGTCTTCATTTATTAATGCCATCTTAATATTATCTGATAGCTCTAAAGTATCTAAAATAGTTAGCATATCTTGTTCTAAAACATTACCTACTATGGATAATAAACCAACCATATATGTATCGTCCGACATATTCTTATGTCCTAGTTTTACTATAAGTTTTTCCATAAATGTGGCTCTAATTAAAGACATCTTCGCAAATTCATCATTTTTTGTATTTGATATATCACAAAGGAAAAGAAGCATTATCCATCTTTTAGCTTGATTTGTACCTAATCGTACTAAAGCTTGTTTTATGGAATTAATTCTTCCACCTCTAAAATATAAAGGTGTATTCATTAATGAAAGCAATTTATATGATAAACTTGCATCTAGTTTTATAATATCTGCCAAAATATTAAAGTCTGTATCCTCTTTAGATATTTCCCTCCAAAGGCGTATGTAAGTAGATGTTGCAATACTAATACTTGATTTAGACATCATTATTGGTTTACTAAAATAGTAACCTTGAAAGAAAGAATAACCATCATTTATTGCACTTTCATACTCTTCTTTAGTTTCAACTCTTTCTGCAATAAGTTTTTTAGTATTTTTGTATTTTGTTGCTATACTTGTACGAAGCTGTTGATTAAGTAAACTATATTCAACTTTTATAATATCTATATAAGGTATTATTTCGTCGTAGGTTCCATCATCTATAAAATCATCCAAGGCTAATACATATCCTTTACCTTTTAGAAATGAAATCCTCTCTCTTAATGATTCATCTAAAGTAACAGTTTCTAGAATCTCTATAATTATATTATTAGGGTTGAAAAATAAAGGAAGCTCTGACATTAGTGAATCTTTAGTAAAGTTTATAAAAGCATATTTCTCATTTGTTAAAGAGTTAAAGTCGAATTCTGTTAAAACATTGTAAGTTAACTCTCGTGTAGCTTTTTCTTCATCCGCACTTGAAAAATAGTTTTTATCGCTATTTCTATATAATAACTCATATCCAAATAGTGATTTATCACTCTTGTAGATAGGTTGTCTAGCTATATAAATCTTCATAAGTATCCCCATTCTTTTAAATGTTAAATCTACACTTCTAAATAATACCATATTGTTACATTATTTTACATAATAATTGAT
>JAVXJA010000186.1:0-2031 GCA_036648085.1 Terrisporobacter sp. | reverse complement strand
TGTATTTGTCAATTAAAAAGTGGTCCAATTATTATTTCAAAAAGGGGCCACTATTGTTTTTGATTAATCCATGCCACGGTTTCTTCATAACGATGGCTGACCTCTCTTGAAATATCCATAATATGCGCCTTGTAAGCTAGTCTATCAACCATTGCCCCTGTTAGCATTGGATCTATAAATATTTCCTCCCATCGATCAAATGCAAGATTTGTAGTAATTATAATAGATCCTTTGTCATTACGATTTGATAATAGATTAAAAAGCACTTCACAACCCGTCTTGTCGAACGAAACATATCCTAATTCATCCAATATAACTAAATCATATTTCTCGAATTTTCTCTTATATGCATTTAATTGATTTAGACTCATTGCCTCTTTTAGTTCAATCATAAGATTAGGTATTGAGATAAATAGAACGCTCAAACCATTCATACATGCTTTTACTCCAAGACCTATCGAATAATGTGTTTTACCAGAACCAGGACTCCCAATTAGGATAATATTTTCCTTCTCTTCCATAAACTTTAAACTGCTTAATTCGTCTAACTTACATGCTAACTCATGTGCATATCCTTTTCTATCAAAGTCTTCTATATATTTCTTGTATGGAAATTTTGCAGCACGTAAACGTGTTTTCACACCATTTTCTCTTCTCAATAATATTTCGTTCTCTAAGAATGTTCTAAGAAATTCTTCGTAACTCATTTTTGTATGTTTTGCCTCATCCAATAACATTTGATAGTTTGTTTTAATATTAGGTAATTTTAATTCGTATGCCATATCCGATATTGTCATTAGCAACCTCCCTTCAGGCAGATATCATTATATTTACTGGTTTGTTTTCTTGTAATTGTACCTAAAGTGATCTTATCTTTTACATTCTTAAATGTAATGATGTTGTACTCCTTTAATGTATAGGATTCCAGTATTTCTATTAATTCGTCCATACTTTTTTCTCTATTATTTTGCAGAATCTCTATAAATATTTTTGGATTTTTGCTAAAATAAGAATCGTAGATGGATTTTAGCTGTGGTGAGCTTTTTAAAGCTAAGGAGTTACGTAAGGCTCCTGGTTTTTTAGTGAATGTTTTTAAGTAATGATTGATATCAATACTTATTTCATTCACTCCATCTATTTTTTTATGTTCGCACACAAATGTAAGATTGCTAAATACGGTAATTCGATTGAAATATACTTTTGCTTGTATCTGTTTATCCACAAGGTATTCTGGAACAGAATAGAAGTTATTATCGATACGAATAAAACTATATTTGTTTACTCGTACATTCTTTAATTCACCTAATTCCAATGCGGGTTTTCGTGGTAATAAACAAGAAGTCTCTTCGTGTATCTGACTCTCTTTATTTAATATAGTTAGTTCTAAATTCAAATGGTTGCAGGCATCCTCATAGGTCTTGAAACAATAGTGTTTTGCAAATATTTTATTCCGTATTATTTTCACACTACCTTCTACATGTCCCTTTTCGTTACCACTAAAACAATTCGTAACATTAATATCAAATCCATAATAAAGAGACAACTTTATTAGATTAGGGTTTAATTCCTTTTCGTGTTTCCCAATAAATCTACTCACAACATTTCGCATGTTATCATATACGACTTCCCGATAAACACCCCCTATCATATCAAAGAATTTCACATGTGAATCCATAAATACATCCTGCTTTTGATTCCGATATAAATAAGCCCATCTAAAGTTTGTCGCGGGCGAAGACAATACCGCAATATGATACGTGTCAAGAATACCATTTATCATAAGTTTTACTTCTCCAAAATCGTATTCCAGACGATCACCCAATGCATACTCTTGACGAATAAAACATTCGTTGGATTGATGCCTTTTTTCACGCACTTTATTAGTAACTGTGGAGCATCCGATATTAAAACCCTGTTCTTTCACTAATTCGTAGATTTGCAGTTGCGATAGCTGTTGTTTTCTTGTCCCTAGTAATTTACACTTTTCAGATTCATTTTCTAATATCTGATCAATGAATGTGTCTAGTTCTT
>JAVXJA010000185.1:0-2035 GCA_036648085.1 Terrisporobacter sp. | reverse complement strand
TCTATATTAGCATTTTCTCTTTTTATATCTGCATCATCTGCATCAGAAAAAGTTATTTGTTCTATAGATTTCATAAGCCTACTTTTGGAATTTCTTATTCTATTTCTTTCCGTCCTGTATACTATATATTCTTCACTTGTCTTAGCATGACCTTTTTCTATTAGAACTTTTACAACTACATTTTGTATATCTTCAACTCCAGGAGTATTATTTGCATATTTTAAATTTAATAATTTAATTACATCTTGAGTTAATAGTTCAGCTAAATGATAATCAGCATTTCTATTTTCTCTTTCTGCTACTTTATTTGCAGCTAAAAATATAGCTCTAGTTATCCTATCTGAATTAAAAGGTATTATTCTACCATCCCTTTTTTTTACTGTTTCTATCACAATAAAAATCCCCCTTTATAACAACATATTGTATTAATAAAACACCTTACCCACTATATATAGTATTCCAAGATGAAAAAAATCCCCTTTAACAAAGTCAAAGGGAAGTCTTTAAGTTTCTACTCTATAAGATTATCAAATTTAATCCTAATCGTCAAATTACCTCTAAGCATTGAAATGACTATCTACATTTTTTGAACATTAGTATTTGTAATAGATTCAAATTTTTTAAATTTTTTTACAATTTTTTGTTAAATTTTTCTTGAATTTATACATCAGTTTTAATATAACTTCCTATATTATTATAAATTAATATATAATATAATTATCTATTTAAAAAGGAGATATTGTAAAATGCTATCTAATAGACTAAGTAATATTACACCATCTTATACAATAAGTATAAGTACAAAAGTTCGTAACCTTAAATCAGAAGGTAAAAATATAATAGATTTAAGTATAGGCGAACCTGATGCTTCTGTACCAACCAAAGCAATACAATATGGTATAGATTCTCTTAATGAAAATCTTACTAATTATGATTTAGTTCCTGGTTTAAAAATACTTAGAGAACAATTATGCAAAAAACTTAAATCAGAGAACGACTGTATATATGATATAGATGAAATAGTTGTATCTAGCGGTGCTAAACATGCTATAACAAATACATTATTAGCTCTTGTAAATCCAGGAGAAGATGTTTTAGTTCCTAAGCCATATTGGGTTAGTTATCCTGAAATGATCAAACTAGCAAATGCTAATCCCGTTTTTGTAGATACACATAAAGAAAATAGTTTTAAACTTACAAAAACTATTTTAGAAAAATCTATTACTCCTAATACTAAGATGTTATTTTTAAACAATCCTTCAAACCCTACAGGATCTGTATATACAAAAGATGAGTTGTTAGAAATAGCGCAAGTATGTTTAGACAATAATATATATATACTAGCTGATGAGATTTATGAAACAATCTGTTATACAGATAAATTCACTTCTGTAGCTTCTTTAAGTGATGAAATTAAAGATATTACAATAACTATAAATGGTTTTTCTAAATCATTTGCTATGACAGGATTAAGATTAGGTTATTCTGCAAGCAATAAAAAAATAGCTAAAGGTATATCTACAATACAAGGGCACTTAGTATCTCATCCTTCTTTAACTAGCCAGTATATTGCTTACGGTGCTTTAACAGAATGTAATGATTATATAGATGAGATTGTTAGTATATACAAAAATCGTAGAAATTTAGTTATAGATATTCTAAATAAATCAGATAAATTAGATTATATAAATCCAGATGGAGCCTTTTATGTATTCATAGATTTATCAAAAATAAAAAATAATTTAAATTCTAAAGATAGTTTCTCGATAGATTTCTGTAATCAGCTTTTAGAGAAATATCAAGTGGCTGCTGTTCCAGGAATAGCATTTGGAATGGATAATTATATAAGGGTATCTTATGCATGTAGCGAAGAAAACTTCACTACAGGCTTAAATAGGCTAGTTGAATTCGTTGAGAGTTTATAGATAAAAAACCTTACTAAAATTTAGTAAGGTTTTTTACGTTTCACGTATAACAAATAAAAAAAATTACGCGGCTACGTCCTACTCTCCCAGGCAGCTTCCCACCAAGTACC
>JAVXJA010000184.1:0-2092 GCA_036648085.1 Terrisporobacter sp. | reverse complement strand
ATTCCTTATCAACAATTAAAAATGGATCAAGAATACACCGTTTCACTTGAAATAACAGCTAAAAAAACGAATACAGTAAAGCGCATTAATTTATATTATCCAACCGAATTACCAATTACTCATATCAATGATATTTATGAGTATCGAGCCATTTCTTCATTAGAAGATACCTCTTTAATCGTTAGCTATTTTGATGTATTTGTAAGACCAAAACCAGCTATAAAAAAGAGCTTTTATCGTACCAGAAATGTATGTAGTGTCTCTTATGGAAATTTACTATATTTTAAATCTAATACACTCTATAACAACATCTATGAAAAGCAACTTATAAAAGGTACTACTTATTATCGATTAGCTGGAAATGAGGCAGATTGTGAACGAAATCATCGTGTAATTAAAGAGGGAAGTCATATTTCACCAGCCTGGATAGCTAGTTCCTTCGTCGATTATAATGGTAAGCCATTAACTATTAAAACCTTTCTAAACAATCAGCCACCAGCCTTAAAAATCAGTCAAAACCCAACCATAACATTAGATAATGTCGCATTATTCAATCCATTTCAATATGTAAGTGCTTATGACAAAGAAGATGGAGATTTAACGGATAAAATAGTAAAAATAAGTGGGCAAGTGATTGAAACGGTAGGGAGTTATGAACTTATATTCAAAGTTAGCGATAAAAATGGCTTAAGTGATCAAAAATCAATGATCGTAAATGTAAAAGAAAATCCAAATACACCTCCATGGATTGAGGCCTACGATAAGATAATTCATCAATATGTACCATTTGATTATCTAAAAGATATCATTGGTGGAGATAAAGAAGATGGTGATTTATCTCATCGAATTACTTATACTGGAGAAGTTGATGTTGAAAAGCTAGGCGATTACCAAGTTCATTATCAAGTCAAAGATAGTAAACACATGGTTGCTGATAAAACAATAAATATTAAAGTTATAAAGAACCCACGAGAAATTATTCGTTACATCGA
Organism: Terrisporobacter sp.; assembly: GCA_036648085.1. Taxonomy (GTDB): domain Bacteria; phylum Bacillota; class Clostridia; order Peptostreptococcales; family Peptostreptococcaceae; genus Terrisporobacter. The sequence continues at coordinate 1,100 of JAVXJA010000184.1, read as the reverse complement.
TAAGAATTATCCGTGGTATAAAGAAAAGATACCAGTCAACTGGAAGAAGAAGTATGACAAATTATTAGATCAATTGGAAAAGGAAAGAACCATCCTCACTCTAGATATAGACTCATAGCCTATATCTTCACAATACACTACTTCGCATAATGTTAATTATGTAAGATTTATATTGGATAATTATTAAGCTTTTATCGTAATTGAAAGATTTAGCTTAATTATTGCTTTTAATATGCTTATCACTTACCTTACTGATAACTATATGGATTTGAACTGCTTTTACTCTATCTTTGATCCATATTGTTTAATAACAGCCTTCGTGAGAGCAATCGAGATAACGGAATCAAGGCAATTACCCACCTCGATTGCTCTCACAGTTCCTTATATTTACACTAATTGATATATAACACTGTTATTCAGCTTAATAATGTATATAATCTACTTTTGTTTCTTTTGTATTCATTTTACTTATCTGTTATTGTTTTGCTTTCTTTGTTAAGTATGATATGATGTATGAAATTGGTGGTGTCTTCAATAAATATAATTTTTTGTATCAACTTAATATTTATTGAATAAATGGAGGAAAATCATGACAAATTTTATTAAGTTATTATTTTTAAATTGTTCAATATTTAAAATGTCTTATTTGTTTAAGCAAATTTATGTAAATTATTTATTTTTTGTTTCAATTGATCCACTTATAATAAGTAATAAATTATATTTATCACATAATTCACTTGAGTTCCCTTTTCAGCTACAATTTGGTGAAATTTTATGAAACATTTAAATAAGAAATATGTCATCTATGGATTCGTTTTAATCATATCCCTGTTATTCAATATGTGTCTGCTTTTTTATGTTATGCGTGATTCTACTCGCTTTTATATCGGTGGTACTTATGAAACCGGTGATGATCCGTGGAGTATCCAATCGCTATTAATTTCAGAAGATAGTTATGATAAAGGAAAAAAGACAATGGAAGTATTTATGTATTCAACTGACAGTGCGATTGAAAAAGGTACGGCAACAAAATTAAGTGATACTATATATAAAATGTCCTTAAAAGGTCATAATAAAAGTTATTATATTGTTAGTTATAA
>JAVXJA010000183.1:0-2101 GCA_036648085.1 Terrisporobacter sp. | reverse complement strand
AGATTATTAAAATTCACTAAAAAACATAATATAAAGCTAATATTAGATGTCGTAGAATGGTACGATCCTCGCCATTTACCTGGTGGTTTATTTGGTCCATATGCAATTGCAAATGAGTTGAGTATGAGATTCTTTGTGAAAAAGGCAAATGGACTAATAGTGATTAGTGAATATTTGCGTAAATATTATGAAGTATCTAATAAGAAAATATTTTTATTACCACCGTTATTCCAAAAATCGACAAATATTAATTTTAATAAACATAGAAATGAGGTTTTACATCTCTGTTATGTGGGTACGCCTGGGAAGAAAGAGAATTTTGTAGTATTATGTGATGCTTTAGAGTTGGCATACAAAAATAAAATAAAATTCTATATTCACTTTGTTGGGTTTAATAAAGATTTTATTATAACTGATAAATATACTTTTATGAATGATGAAAGTGTATGTAATTTCTACGGAAGGTTGAATAATTCAGAAGCAAAAGAAATAGTTGCAATGAGTCATTATAGTATTTTTTTTAGACCAAACCTGAGATTTTCTAATGCTGGTTTTCCTTCTAAACTTGCCGAAAGTTTTTCCTTAGGGACTAGCGTAATAACCAATGATTTTAGTGATATAAAAAAATATATTGAGACTAATAAAAATGGTTATATTGTTGAGGGAATTGTTGACTCTTTAAAAATTTATGAATTGATCTGTAGGTTGGTCTGTGATATTCCAAAGTATTCTTTATTGCAAAAAAATGTACTAGAGTCTTATGAAAATCACTTTAGTTTAAATTCTCATCAAACATTCAAAAATTATATAGATAAAATTTAAAGGGAGTGGTGAAAATATTTATTGACTGTGTAATTAAAGTTTTTGATTTTTAGAGGTTTTTTATGCAATCTAACTTTGGTAAGAATTATATTAGACTAATATTAAACTTTTTTGTAGGTTGTATAATTTTACTTTCTGCATCATTGACTTATACTCAAATAGGTTTGGGATTAACTCCTGTTACTATTTGTTTATTTATGGCTCTTCCTTTTTTATTTATATATTTGCTTATAAAAAAACTGTCTGTAAATTTGTATTTTATTGATTTGTTTTTATTTATATTGGTTTTTATGGCTTTTTTTAGCCAGATTTGGACGATTGATAGTAAGGTATGGTCAAACAATTTTTTCTGGTATATAGTTTGTATCTTGGTTTTTTTCTTAGTAAGATGTTCTGTAGTAGATAAAAATGATTATAAATTTATAGCATTTTTTTGTTATGTTGCAATTATATTTAATTTTTTTAAAATTGTTTTTGATCAAGAGATAGATCAGAGTACCCCAGTTGTTCGTTATGCAATTGAAGGTATAAATATTAACTTTACAGCATATTCTTTGGTTGCCACTTTGTATATTTATATATTAATTTATAAATATAAATTTGTTGATTCTCGTATTGTTTTTTTATTATTTAATTTGATTACTTTGTATTTGGTTTTTTTGCTACAAACACGAGGAGCATTAATAAGCATTTTCCTAATGTGGTTGTGGTTAATACTCAATAAAAAGAACCTCACTAAAATTAGATATGCTTATATATACATATTATTTTTTCTAGGTTTTGCTGTCACATTAGGTTGGACTAATTCTTTGTTGCTTCTTATGGATCTTTATTTTTTTAAAGAAAGAAGTACAGGCGATCTTTCTGGGCGAAGTGAACAATGGGACTTAGCGTATAATATAATTCAAGATAATCCATTTTTGGGTATTGGAATAGGCTCATTCGAATCTACAAATCCTAATGGAATAGGTGTTCATAATTTTTATCTTAATATTATGCTGGAATTAGGTCTTGTAGGTCTTCTAATTTATTTTTTATGCTTTATTTCTATATTTAGTCGAAATTTTACATTTACTGTTAATGATAATGTGAAGTTTGTGTTTGGATTGTTTGTATCATTTATTTTTCCAATATCCCTATCGGGTAGTTGGCAATTGGCTCCTCTTTTATGGGCATTACTAGCTATAACTTTTAATATCTTGTGGGTTAATAAAAATGGTTAAAATTATGCAGCATTGTTTTGGAGTTGATAATTCTGGTGGCCCAATAAATGCATTTA
>JAVXJA010000182.1:0-2146 GCA_036648085.1 Terrisporobacter sp. | reverse complement strand
ATAATTATATTTTATTATCATCCTACAAATCATATAAATATATTGAGAGGTGATTTTATGAAAACCTGCATTTATTTAAGAAAATCACGTGCAGATATTGAAGCCGAGCAAAATGGAGAATTTGAGACCCTTACTAGGCATAAAACTACTTTGTTAAAAGTTGCAAAAGATAGAAACATTGACGTGGTAGAAATAAAAGAAGAATTAGTATCTGGTGAATATATAGAACATAGACCCAAGATGATAGAATTATTAAAAGAAGTTGAAAATAATAAATATGATGCAGTCCTTGTTATGGATGTTGATCGTCTTGGAAGAGGCAACATGCAGGACCAGGGACTTATTTTAGATACATTTAAAAATTCTAAAACTAAAATAATTACTCCACGGAAAATTTATGATTTATCAGATGAATTTGACGAAGAATATACAGAGTTTGAATCATTTATGGCTAGAAAGGAATTAAAGCTTATTAATAGACGTTTACAACGTGGCAGGGTGAAAAGTATCGAAGAAGGTAAATATATTTCTCCTGACCCTCCCTATGGCTACACATTTATATATGATGACAAAGGCAAAAAACAATTAGCTATTAATGATGAGCAATCCAAAGCTGTAAAGCTTATATTTGATATGTATTTAGAAGGAAATGGTACAACTAAAATAGCAACTAGATTAAACTACCTTGGCTATAGGACCAATAATCAAATAGAGTTTAAACCAAAGGCTGTTCGTGATATTTTAAGTAATATTACTTATACTGGCTATGTAAAATGGAAAACAGTAAATAGAAAGAATTTTAGCAGAACTAGACCTCTAGAAGAGCAAACAATAGCTTTAGGAAATCATGAGGCAATTATTGATGAAGAAACTTATAAAAGAGCTCAAGAAATTAGACAAAGTAGATATATAAGTCCTGCAAAAAAAGAAGTTTCAAATCCTTTGGCTGGTCTTGTTATATGTAGAAAATGTGGTCATAACATTATAAAAAAAGTATCTAGGGAAAAAGAGTACCTTACTTGTAGACATTGTGATAATCGTTCAACGTCCCTTGATTATATTGAAAAAGCCGTTATTAATTCTTTGGAGCAATGGCTTAAAGACTATAAAATAAAAATAGAACCTGCAGAAGACTTAGACAAAATGGATTCACTTAATTTTGAACTGAAAAAATTAGAGAAAGAATTAAAAGAAAATGAAAATCAGAAAAATAAATTATTTGATTTATTAGAACGTGGAATTTATGATGAAGAAACTTTCCTTGAGAGATCATTATTTATAACTTCAAGAATTAAAAATATAAAAAATGAAATTGATAAAGTAAATTTTGAAATAACATCTTTTAATAAAAATATTATTGCAAAACAGAATATTATACCTGATTTAGAAAGTGTCCTGGAACATTATTATTCAAGCTCACCTAAGGAGCAAAACATGCTTCTAAAATCTGTAATTGACAAAGTTTTATATGAAAAAAGTCAAGATTGTGTAAGAGATGACTTTGATTTAGAGATATATCCCAAATTGCCAAAATAAACATTGATATGCATAATAACACGTGTTATATTGATATTTAAAGGAGTTGTTCAATATGTATAAAGATTTTTACAACTATATATCAATATTTACGCCTGATGAAAATAATACATACTCTATAGAGGTTCCTGATTTACCTGGATGTATATCATGTGGTGATAATTTAGATGACGGAATTAAAATGATTACTGAAGCAATGGGGTTATATTTATATGATATGGAAAAAGATAATGATGATATCCCTGCCCCATCATCGCCAGAAGTTATATCTCAAACTTTAGAACCTGGTCAATTTATGCTGCAAATTCATGTTGTTATGCCTTTGCATAGAAATGCTATAGAAAATTATTCAGTTAGAACTACAGTTACATTGCCACAGTGGATCAAAGAAGAAGCACTTAGAAATGATATTAACTTTTCACAAGTTTTGCAGGATGCTATAAAAGACACTTTAGGATTACATCATAATTAATTTAATAAATACTTACAGTTAAAGCCACTATCGACATTTCTTCGAGTAGTGGCTCTTTGCAAATACACAGGTGTTACTATGTACCTGCTAACTGGTTACCAGGAATGCCTGTTATTCTTCCAGCTCCAAAAACATACA
>JAVXJA010000181.1:0-2160 GCA_036648085.1 Terrisporobacter sp. | reverse complement strand
TGTATATCAGTCTTGTTATAACAGTAAATAATTCTATATATCTGTTCTAAATTTTACATCCAGTTCAAATTTAGCAGTTCTGCTAGCTGGAGTTTTGTAATAAACTATATTCGCTATTACAGTTTTCAATAATGCATTCTTGTAATTAATATCTTCAGAGGATTCATAGTCAAGTAGCATATATCTTATAGCTGGAAGTAATCTGCTATAAGATATGCTTATTTCAGATTCAATATTAATATCTTTTTGTATTTTTATTATCGTATCTTTAATTTCATATATTTTAGCGGCTAGAGCCTTAGATCTATCTAAATAAGTATCAACATCATATATGCCTTTTTCTAAAAGATCATGCAGTTTCTCTTTTTGCGATGCTAAAGTTAAAGATTCTTTTTCTAAGTTAACTAATAACCTTCTATAATTTATAATTTTTTCATTTTCTGTATTTTCAATTATAGACATAGTAGGTATAGTATCTGCATAAACATCAACGAAAGCTTTTAAATAGTTTATAATTTCTTGTTCTACAATATCTACTTTCGCGCCTCGATTGTCCTTGCATTGCTTGCATCTTAGAAATTTAATTCGCCCTTCTTTGTAATTAGAGGTACTGCAACTCATCATACACTTGCAAGATTTACAACTTACAATCCCTGCAAGTGTATTAGTTAGTTTCTTATTGTCTGAGACAGGAGATATGATTCTTTTAGTTCGGATAGATTGAGCTTTATTCCAATCGTCTAAGTCTATTATAGCCTCATGAAGTCCTAGGGCTTCTACTTGTTCACTTACATCTCTAGTTTTGCAAGTACCTCTTTTTCTCTCTACTTTATTCCAAATTACATATCCTGCATAAATTTTATTTTTTATTATATCTCGTATCGCTTTTTCTTTGAATGTGTTCCCTATGCTAGTTCTATAGCCTAGCGAATTCAAGTGATGAGCTATCTTATACGACCCTTTTCCTTCAAGATACATGCTATAAATAAGTTTAATTAAATCTTTCTTTTCTTCATCTATTACTAGAAGTCTATTTTTACCTTCGTATTCTATTTTGTATCCTAAAGGGGCATTAGAAGCCAAAAATCTACCTTCCTCTACAGATTTAATCCTTCCTCTTTGCATACGTCTAGTAATAAGTTTAAGTTCCTTACGAGCCATGAATGCTTCGAATTCGGAATATTCTTCATCAAATTCATTATTTAAATCATAAACTTTTCTCGGAGTTATTATTTTAGTATTAGACCTTTTGAATGTTTCTAATATAAGTCCTTGGTCGCTCATATTACCACGACCTAGACGGTCTATATCCATCACTAGAACTGCATCATATTTTTTTAGCTTGACCTCTTCTAATAACTCAAGCATTTTAGGTCTGTAATGTATACTTTCTCCAGATACCATTTCTTCTTTAATTTCTATAATATTTAAATTTTGTTCTTTTGCTACTTTAAGTAAGCTAGATCTATGCCTAGATAGTGTTTCAAACTCACTTTTTTTCTCGGCTTCTTCATCAGCACGTGATTTTCTTAAATACATTGCAGTTTTCATTTTAATACATCCTTTCCAAGATTAAGCTATATATTATATTCGAATTTAGTATGTATATAAATATTAGGCAAATTAGTTAAAACTAAGTATTTATTGTTGCCTAAATAGATTGTTTGTTTTTTTAAAGCTAAGTATTCGAGTCTTTTGTCTAGTATATATTTACTAACCTCTAATTCTTCGTAGATATCCTCTATAAATAGATTTTTATTTACTAAATCAATAATTTCATCTTCAGATACTAAAAACTCACAAGCCCATTTAAGAGCTTTGTTTTCACACTTAGCATTTAATAATTTATTTTTATATGTATCTACACTTACAAATTTACCTGAAGTAGTAAAGTAGTGTCCTAATTCTTCAGAAAATACCTCTAGGTGAGTATAGTAATCGTTTTTTATAGAGTAGTCTAGAAAAATTATAGAGGGAAGACCTTCTTTATTTACGTTTAACCCTAATAGCCCCATACTTTGTAACTCTGTATATTTTATAATTATATTTTCTTTTTTTGCTAATTCATATAATTTCTCTAGTTTGGTCATAATTATTCCCCTTGCAACATAAACATATGTTCGATTAAAGTGTTAAATAAAAGAGCAGATTAACTGCTCG
>JAVXJA010000180.1:0-2229 GCA_036648085.1 Terrisporobacter sp. | reverse complement strand
AGCATATACATTACTGTGTATATCTGATATTACTGCTATTCTCATTTATAAATCCGTTGTCAAAAATCTATAAATATCTATAAATCTTGTTTAATTACTGTTTCAACGTATCTGATTTTGCAAGTCAAACTACAACAAGCTACTTTCATTTGATATAATACTCCACAGTCGTAAATTCCCATACAACGAATGGTACATATTAGCATTATCTTGTAAGTGATATTATGCTAATTTATAATTTGAAAGATTAATACTTGCATTTAAATCTCTATCAATATTAAGTCCACAAGAACATTTGTAAACTCTATCTTTAAGTTTTAAATCCTTCTTAATCTCTCCACATTGGCTACAAGTCTTACTTGATGGATAAAACCTATCGGCTATTACTAACTCAATTCCTCTGAATTTACACTTATACTCAAGTTGTCTTCTAAACTCATAGAAACCTTGTTTTGATATAGCTTTAGATAGATGTCTATTCTTCATCAGTCCTTTTATATTTAAATCTTCTATTACAACTCTATATGGCTTGGTTTTCACTATATTGGTAGTTGTTTGATGAAGATAATTATTTCTAATGTTAGCCAATCTTCTGTGTACTTGTTGTATCTGCTTTTCAAGTTTTATAATATTTTTAGTTTTGACAAACTCCTTTCCTTTTTTATTTTGTTCATATTTTCTTGATACTTGCTTTTGTAGTCTTTTCAATCTTTTTTCGATTTTTCTAACTACATAAGTTTTGTTTATATTCTTATAAACACTTTCATCAGAACATATTGCTAAGTCTTTAATACCTACATCTATTCCTAATGATACATCTGTTAATTCTTCTTTGATTTCTTCTTGCTCTATGCTTAGCGAAATATACCAATACTTGTTATCGTATGATATACGAGGATTTGAGTATTTAACATTAGTAGGTATTTGTTCGTTAGTTTTTATCCAACCCACTTTTTCAATATTAACTAAGTTTCCTTCTTTAACTTTCAGTTTACAATTATCATTGTAGAAGGATTTTTTACTTTTCCTTCTACTCTTAAATCTTGGTTTATCTGATAATCCCTTGAAAAATCTTTTATAACTATCACAAGCATCTTTAACTGATTGTTTAGCTACATTATTTGATACTTCATTTAACCAAGTCAATTCAGTTTTCTTTAGTTGAGTTATTTCTTTTCTAAGGTCATTATCAGATATGAATTTACCACCATTTTTATAATTTTCTTCTTGTTTTGCAAGTGTCCAATTATATATAAACCTAGCAGTACCTACGGATTGCCATAGTTTTTGCTCTTGTAACTCACTTGGATATAATCTAACTTTTTTCGATAGTATCATCTTCCAATAACTCCTTAATCATCTTCTTGGCTTTATGACTTCTTTTCCCTTTAAGTCTTGCACTAAATACAGTAACTATTTGTATCATATCTTCAACCAATTCTTGTTCACTACTTCTTTCAGTATTATCAATTATTTCAATAGTCGTTCCATATTTACCACAAAGATTTTCTATTAATTCATATACAAATTTAATTAATCTATCTTTGTAAAGAACTACTATTTTATCTACTTCTGAATTAGTAATCATATCTATTAGTTGATTTAATCCTTTTTTATTGTAATTAATTCCACTCCCTATATCTGTTATGATTTCAAATTGATAACCTCTAGCAAACATATACGTTTCAACACTTTCTTTTTGCCTTTCAAGGTCGTCTTTTTGTTTGTGTGAACTAACTCTACAATAGCCAATAGTCTTTTTATTTAGTTTCTTATCTTGTCGTCAATTCAAAGACATAGAAGATTTAGTGAGCTAGATTTTCTTGTAAAGTGGTGTTAAGATATCTTTATCACTATTATATAAACTATCCAGTATAATAGGTAAATCTATTAAGTCTACATATACTTTATCAAATAGCATAATATTTTCAATAATAATATTTTTTCTCAAATTCATAAATAATAAAAGTTCATTATCGCTATTCATACTATAATTTTGAATATACGGGATTATGCTATCTACATTTTCACTGCTCCTATAGTGTCCACTTCTAAATAAATTCGGTACATATATTTCATTCATATATGGATTCCCCCCTCAATTATAATTAACTAGTTTATTGCATAATTCTGAACACATTGAAATTCAGATGTTTTTTTATATATATTTCAATGAATTTCCCCCACAAATTTGGTACAATTTAATCACCACAAAAAAATCAATCCAAA
>JAVXJA010000179.1:0-2421 GCA_036648085.1 Terrisporobacter sp. | reverse complement strand
AGGGACAACGTTCTATTAAGAACACTGCTCGTAAGATCAATCCTTATATTGATGATAAAAAAATCGCTTTACCTGAGCGACGTGTGGTTGAAACACTTCATATCTACACGTGTAGGTGCTAAAATCGTTGAAAGTAGTACTACTGAATACGATTTAGAAGTCTAGTAATAAGGTTATACCTATGGATAATATTCAAACTATAATTGCAAACCTTGGCTTTCCCATTGCCATATCAATGTATCTGTTGATTCGTATAAAGGGCAAGTTACAAGATTTAACAAATAGTATAAATGAGTTATCAAAAACATTATCAAACTTAAATAAATAATTCCTTCCCCTAAAAAAGCCTGCTATTATTAAGGTAATCTTAATAATAGCAGGCTTTGTATTTATATTATTTATTTTTCTTATCCAAAGTATCTTTGTAATAATCCTAAGAATGCTTTACCATGTCTTGCTTCATCTTTACACATTTCATGAACAGTGTCATGTATAGCATCTAATCCTAATTCTTTAGCTCTCTTAGCTATTTTTAATTTTCCTTCAGTAGCTCCATATTCAGCTTCAACTCTTGCTTCTAAGTTTTTCTTAGTATCAGCAACAACTACTTCTCCAAGAAGTTCTGCAAATTTAGCAGCATGTTCTGCTTCTTCGAAAGCTATTCTTTTGTAAGCTTCAGCAACTTCTGGGTATCCTTCTCTATCAGCTTGTCTACTCATTGCTAAGTACATTCCAACTTCTGTACATTCTCCAGTAAAGTTAGCTCTAAGACCTTCTAATATTTCTTCATCAACACCAGCTGCTGCACCTATTCTATGCTCATCAGCCCAAACCATTTCCCCAGACATTTCATTGAACTTTTCAGCTCCTACTTTACAAACTGGACATACTTCTGGAGCAGTTTCCCCTTCATATATATAACCACATACTGTACAAACAAATTTTTTCATTTTTATATTCCTCCCAAATTATATTAATTTTAATTTTTAATTTCTTATTATGATTTATATATACCCGCGCATTATTCAGCTAAACATTTTTTATTTATTTTTAAATAATAAAATATCATTATTATACTTCCAATTAAGCAATCAAAGGTGTCCATCATAGTGTCAACTAATCCTCCTGCTTGAGAATTCATTCCTAAATATTTATCTATGGCAAATTCCATTAGCTCCCAAAGGCTAGCTCCCCCCATACTAAACATAAATAAAAATATTACGAAAAAGATTTTTTCTTTATTACTACTTATGCTACTTCCTAAAAAATATTTGTATATTATATAAGCCACATTACAAGATACTAATCCTGACCATATATGTAAAAAATCATCGTAACCTTTGATTTTACCGTAAATCCCATAACTAGAACCTAATAGTCCTGCAAATAAAATAAATATAACTAGATTTATTATTAATATTGAATCAAATAAATCCTCCCATTTTTTACTTAAATATACTAATATTATACTTCCTACTAAACTTAATAAAGCATAGGCCATATTGTTAAATTGATTTTGAAATATAAAATAAACTATAGAAATCACATATATAATATAAATTAATTTAGATGTAGAGTTCAAAACTTTTTTACTTTCCATATATACTCCTCCTAAAATAGAATTCATAAAATTATTATACTATACTTATATCTCTAACTTAGAGTTTTTCACTTTGATTTATATATTATTATAGATTTTGCAAATTATATTAATTATGAACACAATTATTTCAAACTCTACGAAGAGTAGATTGAAAAAATATTAAAAACACTTTATTCTAATATATATGGAGGTGAGTGATATGAATTGTAATAAGGTTGGAAAATTAATTTTTAATCTTCGCAAAGAAAAAAACATGACACAAAAAGAAGTTGCTGACAAATTAAATATTAGCGACAAAACTATTTCCAAATGGGAACGAGGTCTGGGATGCCCTGATGTATCATTACTATCTGAGCTTTCCAACATTTTTAATATAAATATAGAAAAGATTCTATTAGGTGATTTAGAGCCTAATGAAGTAGATGGAGGAAATATGAAAAGAATTAAATTTTACGTTTGCCCTAACTGTGGCAATATAACAACTTGTACTGGTGGTGCTGAAATTTCTTGTTGTGGTAGAAAACTACAAGGAGAAGTAGCAAAATTAGAAGATGATAATCACAAAATAACTGTTGAAGAAATAGAAAATGATTTCTATGTAACTATAGATCATGAGATGACAAAATCTCATTATATATCTTTTGTAGCTTATGTAACTTTTGATAGAGTTCTTATTGTTAAACTTTATCCAGAACAAAGTCCTACTGTAAGGTTCCCAAGATTAAGTCGTGGGAAATTATATATTTACTGTAATGAACATGGATTTATTGAGAAGAAGAAATAATAAAAAAATAGTAAATGCTTTAGATGAAATTAAT
>JAVXJA010000178.1:0-2454 GCA_036648085.1 Terrisporobacter sp. | reverse complement strand
TTATACTTTATTCTATCAATCCTTTTTCTCTTAAGAAATCTTTGTGCAACTTCTCTTCTGCTTCTTTTCTAGCCCCTATAGCATCTTCTCTATTTTCATATCTCCCTAAAAAATATTTCTTATTTTTAAATATTATTTCAGCTTTCCACTTTTGCCTAGATTTATCCCATACAACTCCTGTTACACCACTTGTATTATGAGACATTAGTTTATCTCTAGTTATAATAGATATATTCACATTATCAATTATATTTTTATCTATGTGAGCTTTAAGAGCTAACTTTTGATGTTTCATAACATATTCATGTTTCACACATCCACATGACGTTGTTTTCCCTGATGTAAGCAAGCTTCCTTCCACAATATGAGTATTACCACACAAACAATTGCATTCCCAAGTGTATCTCCCCTTTTTTTGTTCTAATTCTTTCACAACTGTTAACCTACCAAATTTTCGACCTATCAAATCCCGCTTCTCGAATTGAGTTGTCTTTCTTAAACACCCGCAACTTTGCTGTTTTCCTGACTTAATAGAATCTGATCTAATCCATTTTTCATTACCGCATTCGCATTTGCACAGATAATATGTTTTTCTATTTGAAAATTTCGAGTCTAGAATATTTAACATCCCTATTTTATTACCTATTAAATTTTCTTTAATCCCTCTTGCCATATTCTCTCTCCAGTGCTGTAATGTCAAATACCCATGTTGTGCCAAATTTAATGCAATCTACCCATTCTATAAATTTCCCTCTTTTGATTGCATGACGCAATGTAGACTCTTCTTTATTAAACATAATGCCTGCATCTTTCAAGCTTATTAACCCTTTAAATTTTTCATTTTCAACTATACATCCTCCTTCTGCGTCGTAAAGGATAGAATCATCATCTATAATTGTTTCGTAATATCCCTCATCCTTGTTATGACATATTACAGTGCCACCAATGCTTAATCCACTTTTAAAGTCCACTATGCACCAACCTTCTTCAACTTCTTCTCCAGTACTGGCATCTATACATCCTATTATTTCACTTCTTAATTCTTCCTGTTGCTCTATAGTCAATTGACTCCATTTTTTACCTATATATTTTTTCATAATATCCTCCGATTAATTTTTATTGGCTTTTTATAGTGAGCCACCACTTTTGCTATTTTAAGTTTGTTACATATTCATTCATAAAAGCATTAAGTCTTATATCTGATAAGTTTTTATAAGTTTCTATTATTTCTTTTGCTTCTTCAATCTTGTTTATCGTTTCTATTTCTTCTCTTAATTGAGTTGCTATTTTATCTCTTCTTTTACTTCTCTTAGTTCCTTGTGATTGTATTTCCTCTATTGCATCTGCTGCATCTTTCATAGTTGCAACTAACTTACTTTTTATATCACTTGCATATTTAACTTGTTTTTCAGTCCCTTTTAACTCTATCATCTTATTTACTCCTTTTTTTATTTGAGAGTGAACAAAGATTAATGCAAGTCTGAAAGTTTCTCTATAACTATCACCTTTTCTTATTATTTTTTTAGTTATTTCATGCGCTTTCTTCATTATATTTTTCATCTTTGTTCCTCCCTTTATTTTTTATTTAACTTGTTATCTTAATTATATTATACCACGTTTGCGTGACTTTTACTCATATTTTATTAAATTAATTTTAAAAAAGTTTCGACAAAATATTTCTTTGTAAATTTCTTTGTATGTAAAAATAAACTTTTATATGTGTACTTGCATTTTTTTACTATTGCTTTGCATATGCTATAACATGCGTAGCGAATATGTAGCAAGTGAAACGTAGTAAGCTTGACGGAATATGAGTGTAGCGGTTATGTTAGCCTTAGCAACCTACCCAAAGTCTATACTTTTTTTATTTGTGTCAAAATAAAAAGAAATAGGTGTTATTAGCACCTATTTTAGTAGTATTTTATATCCTTTTGCATTAGCAAATAAATCTGCATCTATTATTAACCCTTTTATTTTTTTACTGAACACACTATTTAAAAGCTCTGCTCCACCGCCTTGGATAACAACTGCATCCTCTTGTATTTTATAATTTATATTTAATTCCGTATAAATTTCCTTAAATATAGAGTTACAGTTCTTTATAGCGAATCTTATATCTTGCTTCTCTCCTTTATACCTGAACCCTTCTGTAAGATATCTTTGCACTTTTTCTATATCAATTTTAACATCAAAATACTTTTCTTCTAGTGAACTTTTTATTGTATTATATATATCTATAGTCCCTACACTAATTTGAGAGCTCCTAATAACCTTTTTATTAACTATAAGCGCTATATCCGTCGTTTTGCCTCCTATATCAATTGCTATTATATCTCTAGCTCCTACCCTATCCTTTAAAGCTTCATAGTTCGATATTATCCCAGCAACAGATTCCGGGAACACATTTACGGAAACTATATTTATTTTTCTATATCTATCGTTAAAAAACACTTT
>JAVXJA010000177.1:0-2466 GCA_036648085.1 Terrisporobacter sp. | reverse complement strand
TATATATAAATTCCTTATCCATTATATTTCCTCCTAATTAATGTTATTTATTCACGTTATGAGTTATTTATCAATTTTAAAATTATACATATACTATAATAATGTATAAAAAACAAAATAACAATATACAAAACCACTGATATAAATCTAAAAAACGTTGATATAACTACCAACGTTTTTTAGATTTATAGATTTTTTTAAATTTTCATTTCTTTATATAACAATAATAGTATATATATGGAATAAATATTGCACCTCCAACTATATTTCCAATAGTTACTGAAAATAAATTAAATATCAATTGATATATACCTATATTAGCACCTAAAGCCATTCCTAATGGAATGAAAAACATATTGGCTATACTATGCTCAAATCCACATAAAACAAATAACATGATAGGAAACCAACAAGCAAATATTTTTGAAACCACATCCTTACCACCTGTAGCAAACCACACAGCTAATACAACAATTACATTACACATTATCCCTTTTAGAAAAGCTTCTATAAAGCTTAATCCTACTTTACTCTCTGCAATTGAAATAGCTTTAATGATAGCATCTGATGCTAAAGTATTACTATAGTAAACAAAAATTACCAATATAATAGATCCAATAAAATTAGCACAATAAACTATTCCCCAATTTTTGAATACATCCTTAATATTAATTTTTTTATCCATTACAGCTAGAGTCATAAGATTATTTCCCGTAAATAATTCCGCCCCACACATTATAACTAGCATAAGCCCAATTGGAAATATACAAGCGCCTGAAAATTTAGCTATTCCAGGATCCTTTAGTGTTTGACTTATTAAAATATTACCTAATCCACCTAATCCAATAAACACTCCCGCCAAAATTCCAAGCAATAAAGTCTTTTTAGCTGGTAAATTAGTTTTTTTTATTCCTGATTCTATAGTAGCCTTAGCTATCTCTGTAGGTGTTAAAAAATTTTTATCCATAATATCGCCTCCAATAAATACTACCTTTGTAGTTAATTATATGAAGCTATATTTAATTAATTGACTAAATTTTAACTATATATATTCTATTTTCTCAATTTAAATCAATAATTTTAAAATTAACTATTTTATACATGGTTTTTGTATACAAAGTTAATTTTTTACTGTATAATTGTTACGGTTATGTATAAATGAAAATTTTAAATTTACTATTATTTTTACAGGAGGTATTATAGAATGAATGATAAAAAAATGCTTACACCTGCTGAAGTAGCTGAATATACACTGCATGCAGGTATTAAAAAAGCAACTGCTCCAACAAAAAAAGTTTTAATTTCTGCATTTTTAGCAGGAATGTATATAGCTTTAGGTGCTTTAGGTTCTGTTGCAGCATCTTATAATTTACTAGCTAACCCTGCAACTTATGGATTAGGGAAAATGGTAGCTGGGCTTATGTTCCCTGCTGGACTAGTCCTTATTTTAATAGCAGGTGGAGATCTATTTACAAGTAATATTCTTATAACTTTAGCAGCTCTAAAGAAAAAAGTTACTTGGGGTCAAACTGTTAAAAACTGGTCTTTAGTTTGGATTGGAAACTTAATAGGTGCAGCTTTTGCAGTACTTCTAGTTTCTACATCTGGTATATTTGACTGGAGCAATGGTTTATTTGGTGGTGTTATTATAAAAACTGCTGTAGGTAAAGCAAACATAAGCTTTATGGCTGCGGTAGCTTCAGGTATAGTATGTAATATTTTAGTTTGCGCTACTGTATGGGCTTCATATGCAGCTAAATCGGTTTCAGGAAAAGTAATTATGGGTTGGTTAGGTATATTCGTATTCGTATGCATAGGAGTTGAACACGTTGTTGCTAATATGGGATACCTATTAGCTGGATTAATGGTTAAATTAAATCCAATGTATCTAGAAGCTTCTCATAAGACTTTAGCTGATGTTGCAAACTTAAATATAGGAAATGTATTTTTACACAACTTCTTACCAGTTACTATAGGTAATATCCTAGGTGGTATGATAATAGCCGCTTCTTATTACTTCTTATTTATGAGCGATGATAAAAAATAATAATAAATTCAAACCTCTTATTTTAAATAAGGGGTTTTTTTATAGAGAAATACAATCCTTTTTGTTATAATTAATGTAATTATTTAATAAAAATAAACTTAATAGGAGGCGAGTACTATTTTATCCAATATTTTTTCATATCAATTTCTAGTTACCTTTATATATATAGTAAACTTTTTAGTAATGTTAAACCTTATATTTAGAGAACGAAGAAGTATCGACTCTACAGTTGCTTGGATATTAATACTAACAATAGTTCCTGCTGTAGGATTCGTTTTATACATCGTGTTTGGTAGACGTATGAATAAGTACAATATGTTCAAATTAAAGAAAGATGAAGATAAAAGATTAAAAAATAGAATGTTAGATTCTAGTGACTTTTTACAATACTCTGAGAAATTTGAACCTAATGTAGTAAA
>JAVXJA010000176.1:0-2469 GCA_036648085.1 Terrisporobacter sp. | reverse complement strand
AATCATATACTTATGATACTTTAGGAAGACTTACAAAAACTGAAATAAATAATAAGACTGCTAACAAGAATAGCACTGTAACTTATGGCTATGATAAAGTTGGTAATAGAACATCAATGACAAAAGATGGAGCAACTACTACAAGTAAATATAATAACTTAAATCAACTTACATCATCTATAGAAAACAAAGATGGAAAAGAAATATCAAACAAGACTTATACTTATGACAAAAATGGAAATCAGACAAAAGAAAAAGATAGCATAACAAATGTAACTGTAGAAAATACTTATGATGTTGATAATAGATTATCTACTTCTATTACAGTAAATGGAACAAAAGAAGTAGTAAATCAAGAGAATCTATACAACGGAAACGGTAAACGTATACAGAAAAAAGAAGGAAATAATGTAGTAAATTATTTCTATCAAGATGGTGTAGTTTCATATACAGCTGATAAGGACGGAAATAAGACAAGCCAAAACTTCATAGGAGCAGACGGAAATGTTATAGGTACTACTAGATATAGCAATGAAGGATTTAAGTATTATACTTATAACAAAGATATTCAAGGAAGTACAACAAGTGTAGTAGGACAAGATGGAACTTCACCAGTAGCGTATAACTATGATGATTTTGGAGTTACAACAACTATAGGAGATAAGAGTTTCTTTAATGAAGTTTGTTATACAGGTGGTATTTACGATGTAAGTACAGGATTATATTATTTGAATGCTAGATATTATGACCCTAAAAATGGTAGATTCATAACGAGGGATACATATAGAGGTAATGAAAAAAATCCTAATACTTTACATTTATATTTCTATTGTAATAACAATCCCATTAATTATACTGATCCTAGTGGGCATTATAAATATCCAATATTTGAAAAAACTAAGGCGCCAGACAAATCATACATTAAAATTGAGAAAAAATCATCTAAGTATAAGATTACTATTAAATATTATCGATACGGTAAATTAACTTACAATAAGAAGAAGGCATGGAAGTCGGGTAATACAAATAAATTCTATTTAGCATTAGGTGAAGCCAGACGATCATGGAAAAAAGTAAAGTCTAATTTAGACGGATTTAAAGAAAATGCAGTTATGGCAGCTGTCGTTTTATTTATAACTAAAGGAAAACTTAATCCTTCGAATCGCGAAATTATTAATACTCTCAAAGGAGGGGGATTAACGGCATCAACAGGTTTAGTATATAACATATCAAAATACTTGTATAATATATCTAAAATGGATAGAAGTTTTTATAAGATTAAGAAAGGATAATAATACAACGATGGATGAAGCGATTTCTTTTAATGGTATTATAGAAGTAGGAATTTTATTAATGATAGCTGGCATAATTATTCCTATGATTCCAAGAAAAAATGAGAAAAAAGAAAAAACTACTGAGCATATTGAAATAATAATATTTGGTGCATTATACTTTATAATCGGATATATTGGTAAAAAATTATCTAATAGTTGCGGACTAGATATGGTAATAGTATTTGCTATTGTAAATATTATATGGATATTAAGAACTATTTCAAATAGAAATAAATAATATAGTAAGTTATGTCAATTAAAAAAGGGGGAAATTTATGAAAAAAATAGTAATTAAGGACAAATATTCTGAAATAGAAAAAATATTTGAAGTATTAGCAGAATTCGTTTTTAAAAGTTCGGATAGTTTTAACCAAATAGAATTTGGGCGTTTTGAAACAAGTGAATATGATGGATCAAAATGTGTATGTAGTTATCTTACAGAAGGAGTTCCAACAAAAATACCTTGTTTTTCTAGAGTAGAAATGCTAAAGGTAATAGAGGAAATATTTAAAGTGTCATATAAAAATTATGATATGACAAGTATTATATTGTGGCTGAAATAACCTATTATAGAGGACGAATCAGATAAAAAAGTTATTGCTTATAAAATAACTAGAGAAAACAAGCTGACAAAGAAAAATATATTAAAATTTTATCAAGAAGAAGATGACGATGATGACTATGACCTTCTTTTATAAAAATTAAATATACATATAAACATTAAATTAAAATCCTAGTGAAAATTTTATTGCTAGGATTTTATTGATTACTGTTTGGAATGTTGTATTCTTGAGATTGATTTAGGGTATTTCAACTAAAATTACTAATGCCAATGGAAATGTTAGTTACGATACAGCAAATTCCGCAGGGCTGCAAGTAGAAGTAAAGGATGGAGAAGAATCAAATAATATAACTACAAAGTTTGAATATGATGAAAAAGGTAATAAAACTAAAGGGATATTTACAGACGAAGCCTATAAAGAATATAACTATAATTCAAAAAATTTACTTACTGAAACTATCTATTATGAGGACGGAGATGTAAAAACTTTAAAAACAGATTATAATTATGACGATAACGACAAGTTAACATCAATGGTAGACAGCAAGTACAAAGGAAATGATGAAATACCAT
>JAVXJA010000175.1:0-2474 GCA_036648085.1 Terrisporobacter sp. | reverse complement strand
GCCTAAACCTAGCTTAGCATCAAGTTAAAAGTATTTACCCATAGGTTTATCCATAATATTGATAACACAATGTAATAATAATCACACGAGAACCTATGCTAATGTTAGCTTAACTTAAAAGCTAGTAGTTCTTTTATGAATACACAAGCTAATTTTGGTGAAAGATATTTCTTTAAAAAAAACCCTAAACAGGGATCGAAGTTTCCATATTTATTCTTTGATTACAAAGCTAACTTACATTTGCCTTTAACTTCGTTTACTGCTTACTTAAATGAAAGCTATGCTTTAAATACTATGAGAAGCTACATGTATGAGGTTATTCCCTTTTTTAGTTGGTATCACAATGAAAATTATCCCGAAAATGGCATGTTTTGGGAGCAAGAGCCTGAAAAAATTCGTAGTTTAATTTCGTCATATCTCTTCTTAAAATTAAAGTGCCAGATAAAAAAGAAAAGGAGCGTTAATCTTGTATATAGGACAAAAGACAGCTCTAAAAGCGTAGGAGTATTTTTATCCGCCTTAAGATGCTTTTATAGTTCTGCCATTCACAATAACCTCTACAAATTTAAAAACCCATTAACTGGCATTAGTTCTGAATTCTCTGAAAGAAATACTCCAAACAATCAATTACATTTTCCTGTAATGCCAATTATTAGTGGTATTTCTGAAATTAAAGTAAAGAATAGATTAACCGATTCATTCTTTGTTTTGGCTAATAATCAATGGATGCCTCAAATTATTAGTGATGATGATTTTCCAAATAAAATTTTTAATGCTGGAAAAGTGGTAGGTTGGTCATTACGTCAAATTTTGATAACTAAGCTCTTATTTGAAACAGGTGCTAGAGTTAGTGAGGTATGTGGCTTAACGCTTGGAGACTGGGTTGCCAGAGGGGCAAAAAATGAGGCTGATAGTTTTAGTAAGGGAAGCTATGGTCGAAGAGTTAAGTTTCTTAGATGGAGTAGTGATACGACAAAACTATTGAAGACTTATTTTGATGACTATAGGATTAAGTTTGATAAGAGTAAATTAAAATTAACAGATTATATTAATTTAAGTGATAATGATAAAATAAATCTATACGATGTCCCTATTTTTATTACAGAATTTGGTACTGAGCTCAAGCAAAATGTATATCGTGATTTATATTGGAAAGAAGCTTGCAAGAGTTCAAATATTAAAGCCTCTATTCATCAAACACGACATTGGTACGTATCTAAAATAATAGAGGAAATATACTCTCAGGATTTACCAAGAGAAAGGTATGAAAGAAAAGTCGATGAATTAATAAAGTATATGAATTGGAAGTCAGGAAATAGAACTCTAAAAGCTTACGAGCATTATTTTGATAAGCTTGAGCATGGTTATATTCAAGATCAGTTGCACTCTAAACTGAATGAACAATTAATAAGTGATTTAAAAAGTAATAAAGAATTAGTAAATGTATCAAAAAATGAAGATCCCAATATTACTCAAAATGCTGATGACCCTGAGTTAGATTACTTATGGGGTCTAGGAGGATATTAGTATGGAAAATATTTATGGTCATGATATTGATAAAATCTCAATAGAAATGCTAGATATGCTTGATCCTTTAGTTAAACGTGCTCCTAATACTGCTTGTGATCCATATAAAACTACAGATATACCAAACATACCCCAGAGATCACTTAAGTATCTTATTAAATCAAGTGATCAACCTTGGATCTCTCAGCTAACCCTAGCAATGTTAATCTTAGCATCAAGGAATTATGATGACTCATCTATTTATGGTAGTGTTTCATTGTTAAATAATAAAATTAAAATAATATATAATTATTCCGATCCAAATTATAAACCAAGTGGATTTATTAACTTTTGTAGTAAAATTGATTATCTTTTAGAAAGATATCTCAATGGTACTATACCTAGCAATGATTCAAAAGAAACACGAATTTCATTTTACAATCGTTTAAGATCGACTGCTATGGTATTACATGAGTGGCTTAATCAAATTCCATTTGAATTTAGAGCCGAATATAAGAGATTATTATTACCCATTCCTAATGGTAATTTATACCAAGGATTAATAAGTAAAAAAGAGATTACGGACGATCAGAGACGTAGAAGAAAGATGCAAGTCGATACTTTAATGCCGTACTATCCAGAAATGAGAAGTCAATCGCATATGAGATGGAACTTCATATGTCGATTAGCAGAAGCTTATTATATTTTCTTAAATGAAACTTTAAAAAGAAAAAAATTAATATTTCCTATTGATTTTACATATTTAGATGGGAATCTAAAATATTACTTCACATTATGGAATGTTGAAAGTTTTATGCGGGAAAAAAGTGTAGTGTGGAATCCGACAAAAAAACAAAGTAACTTGAGATTAGATTTTTTTCCTGAACTTACTAGAGTTGTAAATACCACTGATAATTGAATAGCCACCGATTTTGTAGACACTTTTAAGTTAGATAAAATGGCTAATT
>JAVXJA010000174.1:0-2550 GCA_036648085.1 Terrisporobacter sp. | reverse complement strand
CTTCAATATGATTTATAAACATTGTCAGTACAGATTTCATTTCTTTATATGAAATCGTAATTAATCTATTTGAAATACGTCTAAAATCATAACTAATTGATTTTAAATCTTTTTTATTTATTTCCATAATAACTCACCCCACAATATGGACAATAGCTACCACTCATTTTACCTATTGGCTTTATCTTTGCTCGTCTACCGCAACACTCATATTTTTGAACTTCTAAATTTTCAATACCTGCTATTATAGGCATTTCTTCTTTTTTCTTAGGCCTTTTACCTGCCTTAAATGAAAACATAGAGCTTTTAAATTCTCTTTCCCACTTTTTCATCTCATCAAATATCATATCCATAGCCTCGTTTTCAGCAATTTTCATTGCAAGTTCAACAACTTCATCTGTAAATAAATTTTCATTTACTAGACCACAACATGGACACCACAACTGAATCACATCATCTTCTTCTACTTCTCCTGGAATTAGTTTAAAAAACTCTCCACATAGCTGACACTGTAATAATGAATATCCATCATTATCAGCAGGTATAGATATTTCTTTTATTATATTTGACACTCATATACCTCCATATATATTGGTCTTACTATTATACAATATTTTGTTATTCACAACAGATAATTATATAATAATTTTTTATTTTTCATTAATTAATTTATGAATTAATCCAACAGAACACTCAAACCTACTAGCAATCTCTTTTATAGTACTTCCATCTTCTCTAAGCTTCTTAATTTCATCAACCTGAGAATCACTAAACCTAGCTCTTCTACCAGCTCCCCTAGCATTATGTCTAAAAGAATTTTTCTTAATTCCATCTAAATCTTCCATGGTCCTTTTAAAATCTTCATCAACTAATTTAGCCCACTCACCATGATAATATAGATAATCTTTTCTATATCTATCTACATCACTTTCTAGCTTCTTCTTGCAAGCTTCTAACCTAGCAATAATATCATTTAAGCAAGATACCCTCTGCTTTAGCTCAGCTATCTCTGGTTCACTAGAATTCTTGTCTACTACATCATTAATAGTAGTAGTATTTAAAGTTATATAATAATAATTCTCCTTAGAATATACATCACTAGCCACTGATTTAAAGCCATCTATAAGCTTTTCAAATCTCTTAGTACCTAAATTTACAAACCTATCAGTAGTATAGTTAAATGCCCATATAACAACCTTATTTTCTTTCTGGTCTACAGTTATACCAATATCCTTATTAACTATATAAGACTCTCTACAAGTATGTATATCAGTATGTTTCAATAAAATTTCATCAAATATTTTCATAGCATCACCCGTTCATAAATTAATTTATGAATTAATTATACCATTCACACCAGTTATTTTCAATAATTAATTAATGAATATTTTTATTGTAGTATTTTCATAAATTTTCATTAATTAATATCGTGAAAAATCTTACTCAACTATATTTTAGGACATTGCACATGAAACAACTTACACTGTACTTAATCAAATAAATAAGGAGGTAGCAAACATGGAAAATAGAGAATTGGCTACAGATGTAGTTGAAATCAAAAACTTTTCATCTTTAAGAATCAAATTCGATTGTGGTTTAGGAGATAATGGAAGGTCTTTAATAAGATCTAGAACTTACTCAAACCTAAAGCACGATGCAGCTGCTCTAGATGTATTTAATATTGCAAATGCTCTAGCATCACTTCAACAACATTCAGTTTTAGATATTGCGCAAATAGATAATACAACATTAGCACCATAAAAATAAAAAAATAGGAGGTATTTCACATGAACACAGAAGTTAAATTATTAATGACTTTCATGACTCAATATGGAAGAAAAGTAAGTTTATTCGTTACTGATCCAAGAGAGGATATAACAGAAGCAGAGATAAAAGCTGTTATGGATTTAATAATCGAAAAAAATATATTTGCACCAAGCGGTGAAGATATAGTTACAGCTAAAGATGCAAAAGTAGTTCAAACAGAAACTACAGAGTTTGACCTTGTTGTTGCGTAACACATGGAACATAAGAAATGCTCCTCTAAGCTAATGAGGGGCTTTCTTATCAATTTTAAAGATTATTTGGAGGAATATATCAATGGAGCTGGATTTAATGCAATTAGTGGCTAATCTAGGCTTTCCTGCAATCGTGACAATGTATCTATTGGTCCGAATAGAAGGGAAACTAGAGAACCTGAGTATCGGTATTAATTCTTTGAACTCAAACATAAGTGAATTGAATAATAAAATGTAAAAAAGCAACACAACCAATATAAAAATTAGGTGTGTTGCTTTTTCGTCCAAAAATCTAGAATTTTAATTCTATAAGGTCCTATAATACTGTGTTTATCAACATTTTGTCAATGGTAGTATTAAGCACTTTTCTTATGTCTGTTTATAATAGCTCTAATGTAACTTTCAGACATATTGTATTTAGCTGCTAATTCTTTATGATTAAATCCATTATATTCTGATACTATTTCTCTATCTCTAGCTTCTTTATATATCATTTTTTCAGTAGGAAAGTACACAGATGTTCCCCCAAATT
>JAVXJA010000173.1:0-2568 GCA_036648085.1 Terrisporobacter sp. | reverse complement strand
CTAGAATTAATTTTCTAGCCTTTATATTTTAAAATGGAGGTATTATATGGCAATATCTAGAGAGCTGATAGTAACAGTAAAAGAAGACACTGCAACGCTGAATGAGAAAATAATAGTCTATGAAAATGATAAAGGAATAGACTTATTCTTTACAATAAAAGACAATAAATACAAATATGTAAAAGATAACAGCATGCTAAAGAATATAGATAATACATTTGTAAATATAACAGTCGTTAAGCCGGATAATACGGAGCTTACAGTGCCTTCATATGTGGGAAATAATAAAGTTAAGTTTACAATAACACAAGACTTAACGGACGAATTTACGGAGATAGGCACATATCAATTACAATTCCATATTACGGATAATGACTGTTGTGAATTCACTATACCGCCAATTAGTTTTGAGGTAAAAGAAAGACTAAAAGGAATAAAAGAAAATGGAACAGTAGATAATGCAAAAGTTGATATAGACACAGTTGCAGAGGAATTATTTAATATCATAGATGGGAAAATAGTTCTTGTGTGGAAAAGCGGGGATTTAATAACTGCAAAAAAACTAAATGATATGGTAAATTCTATAAATAATAAAAGTAACTTAGAGCATACTCACAATGAACTTCATATACATAGTAATAAAGTAACTATCGACAAATTAACAGATATTAAAATACAAGAATGGGATAATAAATCTAATTTTAACGGTGATTATAATTCTCTTAATAACAAACCTAATATTCCTTCTGTAGATGGATTAGCAAGTGAGATATACGTTAATAATAAAATCGCTTCTAAGGTTGATAAAACTGAAGGTAAAGGATTGTCAAGTAATGACTTCACAAATACTTACAAAACTAAGCTAGATAATTTAAATAACTATACACATCCTAATGACAGTAACACACGTCATGTAAGCGATACTGACAAGAGTAGATGGGATAATAAGTCTAATTTTGATGGAGATTATAGAAATCTGAGTAACACTCCATCAATACCATCTATTTCTGGATTGGCTACCGAAACATTTGTAAATTCCGAGTTATCAAAAAAGAGTGATAAAACACATAACCATAATTCGGAATATGCAACAAAATCAAGCGAACATAATCATGTCAATAAATTAGTGATAGATAATATAACTAGTGTAAAGGTCGAAGAATGGGATAATAAGTCAGATTTTGATGGAAATTATAATTCATTAGTTGGATTACCTAGCATACCTAATGTTGATGTTGATAAGAATTATGTTGATTCGGAGTTAAGAAAGAAGTCTAATACAAATCACTCTCATAATGAGTTGCATACTCATAACAATAAAGAAGTGATAGATGCAATAACAAATGCTAAGATAAATGAATGGAACGGAAAGAGTAATTTTGATGGTAATTATAATAGCTTAACTAATAAACCTAGTATAGCTACTAAAACTAGTCAGTTGGCTAATGATAGTAAGTTCACTAACGAGGATTTCGTAACTAATAAAATTGCGGAAGCAAGTTTGGGTGGTGGCGAAATTGATTTAAGTGGATATGCCACTAAAGAAGATTTGAGTAAAAAGAGTGATAATACTCATAATCACAATGATTCATATGCAAGTAAATCAAGTGAGCATACACACTCTAATAAAACTTCTTTAGATAAAATTAATGATTCTAAGATTACAAGTTGGGATAATAAATCCAACTTTAGTGGTAATTATAGCGACCTAAGTGGGAAACCAACTATACCATCTATTTCTGGGTTGGCTACTGAAACTTTTGTAAATAATGGACTAAGTGGGAAAGCTAATTCAGAACATACTCATAGCAAGTCAAGCATTACGGATTTTGCACATAGACACGACGCTAGTGAGATAGATAATCTATCTAGCGGAGATGTTAGTATAAGTGGAAATAATACATTTACAGGTGTTAACACATTCACGAATACTATGGTAGTGGAGAAGGATGATGAAGTATCTAAAATGATGCCTTCAACAGCTAGTAATGCTTGTTATTATGCTTTTTATAAAGATAAAACAAATAGAAGTGGTTATTTTGGATATGAAAGTGCTTCAACATCTAATTTTGTAATTGCTAATGAGGCTAATAATGCTGATATGAATTTTAAAACTAAAGGAAGTGGTAAAGTTAAAATAAATAACAATAATATACTTTCTTCTAGTGATATATCATCTTCAACTAACAGTACTAGTGAAACTAGTGTAGCAAGCAGTAATGCTGTTAAAATAGCATATGATAAAGGGGCTGAGGCTTTAAACACAGCTAATACGAAGGCTAATTCAAGTCATACTCATACTAAGGCAAATATAACTGATTTCTCACACAGGCATAATGCATCCGATATAGACAATCTGACTATTGTATCTAATGCTAGCGGTGTTAGTTACAATAAAAATGAATGCGCCAATGTTGATATAGCTTTAGATAAATTATTTACAGAGTTGAATGGTCAAAGAGTTAGAGGTATTAACATCTCGAATAAATTGTTAGATATGTTGATATAACAAAAAAGAAAGGAGATATAAATGAAAATAGAAGATAAACAATTACTAGAAACCCTGCC
>JAVXJA010000172.1:0-2646 GCA_036648085.1 Terrisporobacter sp. | reverse complement strand
TTTGATAATGTGGTGTCGGACTCTCCCTCATCGTCTGCTTGTTGTTCACTACCGCTACCATTATCAGTTTCTTCACTTTTACTTGGTACTGCTCCTTCTCCAGCTTCTGTGCTTGATACTAACTGATTTAGTGAGTTATATGTATAATTAATTGTCTTTCCATTATCCAGTTATTTAACTCTATTACCAACTTTAGCATTTATTTTTTATAACCATTTATCATTATTATAGTTAAATATTAAGCCTTACTAGCCAAATATATCAAATTAAATAGTTAATTCAATAAGTGAATACCATGTTGTTCATGAATTTATAACATAATTAATAAATTAAAAACCAACAGTTGTAATAATTTTACTTATTAACTGCTGGCTTTATTATATATCAATTAACTATCTATATTAATTTTTGTAGGATTATAAATTAATGCAATCTCATGATCTTCAAATGAAGTTCCATATCTAATAGCTATATCACCTCTATTACAACACATTTGACACAACCTAAAGTAATTGATTTCAACAAAATCATTATTACTTAATAAAACTTCAACCATATTTTCTATCTGTTCTACTGTCATTATATCTTCACGCTTACTCATAAATAAAGTATACATTCTTGGGCATGAACGAACTATCTCTATTGCTTTATGTAAAAAGTCTATTGGCACCTCTGCTATACTAGAAAATAATATTGTATTATTTAGTTTTGATTTTACTTCTACACCCAAATTAAATTTTTCAATGTCATATTTTTTTCTAATTTGCCTCCAGATTTTTAAATAATTTTCAACCTTCGAGTTTTGATTTTCCATTTCTCTATTTACTAATAGATAAAATTTATAATTTTTTAAATTACTATTTTTATTATATAGATTATTAAGTATTTTACTACTTTCTAAAATAAATTTATTTATATCATTTATACCATTTTTTATTAATGCATTGTAACTGATTACACTCATATTAGGTAACTCATTGTCATGTAATATGCTCTGGCAACTATTAAAGTATTCAAAGTAATTAAATGCATCTTTTTCATATTCCTTCCATATTTCCATTTTAAATCCTCCTATTCGTAGTCATAATGGTTTCCATCTGGATCATTAAAATGAGAACCCCTATTCTGACTTGGGTCGTCCGGAAAATAATGTCCTCCCGAATCGTCTCTAATTTCTATGTCATTTTTAAATTCGTAAACTCTACCAGGCTGCTTCTTCTTTCGTTTATCAAGATTAGGTCTTACATTCTTAGGGTGTTGACTAACTGGAATTCCATTTTTTCTTTTTGCTTCTCTAAAGGCCCCTCTCCTACCTGCATTTTTAGGACTTAAGTTTGGCGGTCTACTTCCCGTCTTCTTAGTTTTACCTTTAATTGACTTACCTTTTGTAGGACATGCATTATGTACCAACACATTAGTATCAGATACAAAGTATGTATGGAAATCTTCAACCTCAAAGTTATACACAGTAATTAGTTCATTATGAACTACCTTATCTATCTTCTCAACTTCAGCTTTTTCACCTGATTGAAGAGCTACTACATCTCCTTCTTCAATCATACTTGCAGGTATCCACCCTACACCATCAATGAAGAACACATGCTGCTCAGTAGCCTCTATTGTTTCTCCGGCTGTTTTTATGTAAAGTATAGTATCTGTTTCTTTTATAAAAGTTTGTACTACTGGTTTAAGCGCTATTTCTCCAGTTTCTGGATCTTGCGCCCATACTAAATCTCCTTCTTTAATATCTTCAATAGAAACTAGTCCATCTTCTGTTGATATTAAAGTTCCTGCTGTAAAACAACCTTTTTTAGTTATTTTACATTTTACTTTAGCGTAAGTCTTTGATGCACTCTTTTTAACTTTTTTAGATTTTTTTGCTACCTTCTTAGCTGCTTTAGTAACTCTTTTAGCAATAACTTTAGTACTCTTACGCTTTTTAGCTATTTTACTAACTCTTCTTGCAACTTTTCCTACTTTAAGTTTCTTAAAAGGATTTACAGTGTTAATTACTGCTCCACCAACTATAGCTCCAGCTTTTTTCCAGCCTTTTAGATTTTTCTTCTTAGCATAGTTATATCCATCATAAGCTCCCCATGCTGCATTTATTATTCCCCACACTGGAATATGTCCACTTGGATCTTTATAAGCAATTGGGTTATTAGCACAATAAGCATATAAATGTAAACTGCTTGGGTCTGAGTTTTCTCCACGATAAGTATCCTCTGTTAAGAATCTTCCATCTTCAGGATTGTAATATCTAGCATTTAAATAATATAATCCTGTTTTCTTATCGTAAATTCCACCTGTGTAACAGATTTCATTAAAGAAGTTTTCATCACCTTTTATCTCTGTTTCACCAAAGTCAGTGTATTCATAAGCTACTTCACTTTTTCCTTCTACACCTACAACATTGGTTGTACTTTCACGCATATCTTTGTTATAGAAGTAGTATTTTTCACCTTCAGAGCTTGATATATCTCTAACTGTAGCAATTACATTTTCACTAGCTCCCATTAAGTTAAGACTAGTTACTCCCGTCATTATTTCAGTATCGTCTGGTGTTTCTAGCTCTGTTGATTTATTAGCACTTCCTGTTGTATAAAGTACTGAGTCATTTTGGTAATAGTACTTAGTTGATTGACC
>JAVXJA010000171.1:0-2675 GCA_036648085.1 Terrisporobacter sp. | reverse complement strand
TCTATAATTATACCACGACCGAATGACTTTTGTCTAATTTATTATAACCTATCCATACAACTTGCAAACTATCAACAACATCATGAGTACATCTCAAATAAAACCTTCTATTAACGTCACTACTTGGCTCATTGTCAAGAAGCTTAACCAAACTCTTAATTTCATATCTCATATCATTAATACTTCTCTTAATAACATTTTCATGTACTGGATGCTTACTTATCATATGCATTCTCCTTTTATAATTATATTTAAACACCATATCATCAATAATTAACATCAATATTCACTTAACATTCACCATAATACAAAGAATAAATATCAAAATGGAATATATCCTAAATCAATAAAACCAGGACCCTTAAATCCATTATCCTTATCCTCTAGATCTAACTCATACTCATCAAATAATTCTTTTAACTGCTCATAATCATCCTCACTTAAAGGCACAAATCCAAACTCATTTAAGTAATCATTATCTTTACTTTCAATCTCTTTTAAATACTCTTCCATACAAAATGCTATTGCCATTTTAATTCCTCCTATATAATTTTTCTTAAACTTATTTTCCCCCGTAAAAGTTCAAATATGCACTTTAACGTGGTAAATAAATTTATAAAACATAAGTATTTTAATTGATAATGTGGAATACTTTTTACATCCTTAAAAGCTATAAAAACCCAGACTGGGATAGCGGAGCAATGGTTTTATCCCAGTCGGATTACCATACTCTAAACTATCTTGCCGACACCAGGTATATAAACTCAAAATGTATTTTCAAATACATATACTAAGAAAAACCAATACAGTATATTATCAAAAACGTGGAGGCTCCATAATCTAAGTAAGGTAGATAATCTAAAAAAACTAAACACATAGGGCATTGGGCGACAGGGCAGTGAAGTGGTTCGCAAACATATTGCTCAAATGGCTATCCACAAAAGCTACGAACACGTACGAGCGGATAATATACGTAGCGGACTTGATATGAAATATGATGTTTCCGAAGTATTTTAGTAGTGAGTAGTGTGAGTGCGTTGTGGATTAGTCAGAGGGGCACGTCCGAAGGCCATATTTTGAATTATTCATGGTACTATTTATACATCATTAACTATCGTACCTATAAAAAAGTATATTAAAGGAGGTTTTGAGTTAGTAATTGTAGTGAAAATCATTTTGAGCGTTTTTTGCTCAAAATATTGTAACGAAAAGAACGGTGGCGACAGCCAAACTCTATAAGTATTAAAATAAGGTATGTAACTTACATATGATATAATAGCTTTATAAAAATAACTATTACAATTAGATACTGTAGCATAAGAATAATGTACTTTATAAAGGAGTGTAAATTATGATTATAAAAGTTAAATTTGAAGGAGATTTTGATTACATATATTGTCCTGAAAATATTGGTATAAATATAAAAGAAGAATTCTACAATTGGATTGACTTTACAACAGATGAACATCCTTTTCTAAAATATGATGATGAATTTGGTGCTTACTTAGATTATCGAGGTGATGCTCTTGTATATTGGTTAAATAAATATATATTGACTGATAAAAATTCTGATGATGAAGCTAAAGTTATAAAAAGTTTTACAAATGAAAATTTAAAGTATGATTTAGAAATACCGCTATAGATTTAATGGTATATGTTTTTGGTCTTATCTCACACTTCAACTATCCACAGCTATTCTTAAATTAAAAACTTGAAGTAGAAGTTTATATAAAATTACCTTATAATATAATCTATACTATTTAGAAAGGATACAACCTAAATGACAGTAGATTTATCAAAGTATGAGGTTGTAGGATTCATAGATAAAGATCTAGCAAACCTTACAAACTGTACCTATACAGATGAAATATATGCCGCTCCTGGAGTTCTAAAACATATAAAAAAAAGACACTCAAATGAATTAAGTGAAGATGTTTTGTTAAATATAATAGATACAATAAAATCTATACTACAAACACCAGAATACATAGGAACTCATCCTAAAAAAATAGGAACAAGTATAGAATTTGTAAAAAGAATAGATGAAAATATATTAGTAGCTACAGAACTTGATATAAAAGATAATTATATTTATGTAGCTTCTATGTACCCTATAAATCAATCTAAAATAGAAAACAGACTTCATAGTGGTAGATTTAAAAAGCTATAATAAATTTTTCTTGATAAATTTTAATATAGTATGTATAATAACATTATATAAATTCATAAACTATTACTAGTTAGATTTGAAGTTGGAAATGGCTCCCAACACGCTACCTTTAGGTAGTAACCAGAGATGTAGGATACGCCGCCCTACCACATCTAATTAGTCTGTAACGAGAGTATCTGATACTCTCGTTTTTTATTTTCTAAAACTTTAGTTTTTCAAATATTTTACTAACTGTTTGGATTAATAATATTTCTAACTTGTACCTCACTTATTCCAAACTTCCTAGATAGCTCTTTATAGCTACCATTAAAATCATCTTTCATTATCTTATTTCTAATAGGTTTAATAACACTATTTTCACTAGGTATATATATACTACTGCCACCCGCTAATTTTATTAGATCCTTAACACTATCTAAACCTATAACATCAACAATATCCCCAAGTGACTCTGGTAAATCATCTTTTGTTAAATACTTAAGCATAAAAAATCCCTCCATATACT
>JAVXJA010000170.1:0-2774 GCA_036648085.1 Terrisporobacter sp. | reverse complement strand
ATACTTTATCTCCTTTAGGCATATTTAATAATTCTTCTTTCTTTATACCACCTAATGTAAAGGTAGCAACTACATAAACAATAGCTCCAATTGCTATCGCTATTATAGTTGATAAAGTATTGCCTAATATTCCTATCATCAATCCAAAACTTAATTTAACTGCTATAAACATAGTAGTCACTATTATCAACGGCTTTATAAAGATTTGTTTTTTAGATAAATTCATCTTCATAGCCTTTTTTATGTATATTAGTTCAAGTGTTGCTGCTATAAAATAAGCGATTACAGTTCCTAATGCAGACCCTATAACATTTATTTGTGGAATAGCTGTTAAAGTATAACTTATTCCAATTTTAAATATCATGCCTATCGCTAAACAAATCACTGGAACCATTGGTTTTCCCATTCCTTGAAGTATACCATTTAAACTTTGTATTAACCCTAAAAATACAACACAAGGGGTAAGAACTAATAAAATAGTTCCAACCATGGATGGTTGTGATGGATACAAAAGTTTCATTATAGGATGAGCCAGTGATGCTATTCCAAATGCTGCCGGTAAAACAATCATTAAAGTTATCTTTATTGCGCTTTTAGTTTCTTTTATAACTTTAACTCTATTTCCTACAGCATAAGCCTGAGATATAGTCGGTACTAAACTCATACTCATAGCTACTGTTATAACAGCCGGTAAATTTATTATCGCCATAGCCATTCCTGTTAGTTGCCCAAACATTACGTTTGCTTGTATTTGAGTAAAACCCGCTTCCATAAGTCGTCTAATAACGATAACAGTATCTATCATATTTACTAATGGCATAACAGATGCACCTATAGTTATAGGTACTGCTACAACTAATAACTTTTTTAACACTCTAGCTACACTTTCTTCTTTAAATTTCTTGCTTGATTTAATTTCTTTTTTAATAGTTTTCAACTTAAATAAATAAGCCATTATTAAATATATAATTGATGCTATTGCCCCTATAGTAGCACCCATTATCGCTCCTGCAGCTCCTTGTTCTGGTCCTGGATTTGGACCAAGTGTATTCATAAGCAAATATGCAAGAGCTATACCTAATACAACTCTAAAAAATTGTTCACTTATCTGAGAAATAGCTATATGAGTCATTTCTCTTCTCCCTTGGAAATAGCCTCTGTACGAAGACATTACAGGCACAAATAAAAGAGCTGGTGAAATAGCTATCATTGCATATTTTGCTCCTGGGTTTTTAATTATGTCATTTACTATAAAGTCTGCTCCAAAGAAAAATATACAAAAAGATATAAATCCTGTCAATGCTAACACTGTATAAGATACCTTAAATACCTTATGAGCCCCTCTATGATCTCCTATAGCCCTCTTTTCTGATACTAACTTAGCTAATGCCGTTGGAAATCCTGCTGTGGCTAAAGTTAAAAATAAAGTATATACAGGATATGCCGCTTGATAATAACCCATACCTTCTGCACCAATTAAATTTCCAAGAGGTATTCTAAAAAATGCACCAATTATCTTGACTATTATACCAGCTAATCCCAGTATTAAAGCACCTTTTAAAAATGAATCTCTTCCCCTAGTGTTATTCATAAATCCCCTCCATATTATGTATATAACAAATTCTAATATAACATATATGCTATTATGGATTCAATATATTCCCATACAAACTTTAAAAGACCCTAAATAAATATGGGTCTTTTAAAATATTATTGAACTTGTTTTCCTAAAAATTTAGCCGCTACTTTCAATAATTTTTCATCACTTTCATTTAATAACTCTTTTCCTTTTGAAACTAAACATATAGATCCCATGAGATCTCCATTACAACTAATTATAGGTGTTACTATTTGTGATGAATAGTCCTTTAAATCGCATTCGCATAAAGGTACTATTTTTTCAAAACAACTCGCTCTATTTATTATAATATTTTTTAATTCTGTACTTATTTGTTTTCCTTTGTACTCTTTTTCAGATAGTTTGGAAATAGCAATTATTGAATCTAAATCTGTTATAACAATCCCATATTCCAAAGTTTCTCCTAGTGTTTCTGCATAATCTTGTGCTAACTCCCTAAGCTGCCCTATAAGTGAATATTTTTTCAATATAACTTCACCGTTTTTAGCCGTGAAAATCTCTAAAGGATCACCTTCTCTAATTCTTAAAGTTTTTCTTATTTCTTTTGGTATAACAATTCTACCAAGATCATCTATTCGTCTAATTATTCCTGTTGCTTTCACATCTGATGAATTTTTAATTTTACAGTTAGTCATAATACACCTCCATATTTCGCCATATTTCGACTTTAAATATAACATACAGAGTGTAATATTTTCAATGTTATGAAAATATTACCATTATTTAGTTTTGTTTAAAATTATCATTCCAAGATTAATTTAACAATATAAAAAGACCTGCAATATTGCAGGTCTTTTTATATTATTGAACTTGTTTTCCTAAAAAGTTAGATGCCACTTTTAATAGTTTTTCATCACTTTCATTTAGTCCTGATTCATTCTTTGAAACTAAGCATATTGAACCTATGCAGTCTCCAGATGAACTTATTATAGGCATTATTATTTGAGACTTATAATCCATAGAATCATCTTTATATAAAGATACTAATTTATTATCTTTAACTAAGTTGCTTATTCTATTTTCTATAAGTTCTTCTAACTCTTTACTTATACTTTTTTCTTTAAAATCTTTTTTAGGTAGTTTAGATACAGCTATTATTGAATCTAAATCTGTTACTGCAACTCCATGACCTAAT
>JAVXJA010000169.1:0-2812 GCA_036648085.1 Terrisporobacter sp. | reverse complement strand
AGAGGAAAGGGCTAAGATTAGATGCGCTAAGAAGCACTTTCAGGCGTTGGAGGCTAGAGGCCCTGAGAGTAAGCCGGATGAGTTTATGGAGAGTACAAAGCCTGTGTTAGCGTAGGTATAATCCTAAAAATATGTTTGTGTATTGTAAATGGGGGATAGATTATGGAAAACATTTATAAATTAATTTCAAATATGAGTGAAACACAGATATCTGAAACTCAAGCAAAAAGAGCTTATTTAAATTCATTAATAAAAATTAAAAATGAGTATGATTTATTTTACTATTTAGCTAGTATGAACTTACTAAATTCATATGTTAAAAAAGATTATGCAACTAAAGAGTTTAAACATAATTACTGCTTTAAAAATAATTTAACAATTACTATAGAAGAAATAATTTATAAAAATTTTAATAACGTAAATATTTTTATTAGTAAGGATGTAGTTTACATAGAAGTTTTTAATGTACAGTTTAGTTTTCATAATATAAAGTATACTAAAATACTTGAAAAGTACAGATGTAATAGTAATAACTCATATCAAGAGTGGAAGGGTATAAGGTTACAACCTATTGCAGCTGATTTATTTGACACTGTTAAAGATAAGTATGTGAAAAATAATAAAAGAGTAAAGAGTTATGTGTAATTGTATATGATTTTTGTTAAAGAGAATTATATCAATTTTAAATAATTTAAATAGGATATAAAACTAGTTAAGTAAACTAGGAATGTAAAAGGTAGTAACTTATTCACTTGCGTGCATAAATAGAACAAGTTAAATATACAAAGTAAAAAGGGGAGATAATTGTGATATCTAAAAGTAGACCAACAAAAGGTAAAATTGGAACACCATATCACATTGAAAAAACATCTTACAATAAAATTAAAAATATGGAACATGTTAGCAATGAACAACTTGCAAAGACAATGAAGAATGCAATAGAGAGTGGATATGATTTAAAAGTAATAGCTAAATCACTAAATACCAGCCTATATAATGCATTATTAGTTTTTAATGATAGATATGGCGGATTCTTACCTATGAATGATAAAAATATAAAAAGACTTTTAAAATATGGTTTATCAAGAGATAGAATAGCAGACCTTTATAATGTAGACAGATCATACATGCATACGAAATCAGTAAAAAAAGCTAATCAAAATAAAATGGAAAAACCCCAAGTACAAGTAA
This sequence comes from Terrisporobacter sp., assembly GCA_036648085.1. Taxonomy (GTDB): domain Bacteria; phylum Bacillota; class Clostridia; order Peptostreptococcales; family Peptostreptococcaceae; genus Terrisporobacter. The sequence goes on along the minus strand of JAVXJA010000169.1, from coordinate 1,621 downwards.
AAGAAAAAATAAACAAAATACCTTGCAATAAAAATGCATCAATTGTTAAAATAGCTAGTAATAGTGCTTGTGATTTATGCAAAGGAAAAAATAATGTAAACATATACTATATAGATGAAAATAAAGACAAGGATAGGGATAGTATTTTAAATATGATTTGTTTATGCAATAAATGTAGAAATAAAGTAACAAGTAATACAACTAAATATGAAAGTGTATTAAAAGAAATAGCAAAATCTAAAATTGATGCAATTTTAGCCTTAGCAGATGAGTAAGGGTTTATCAAAACTAACGCATTGATGAGTATTATATAAGTATACACTGGAAGTATAAAATTTAACATTGTGTGTCAAGTTTTGATATGTAAATAACTTAATAAGTTGAGGATTTTTGTGAAGGGGTGTACTTAAGGTGTCTGAGAGTTAGTTAAAATAATTGAAAATATTTTTTTGGGGGAAGTTATGTCATATATAAAATGTGAAAATTGTGGCGTAGAAAATGAATTAGATGCTATATTTTGTAAAAACTGTGGTAAAAAGATTAATAATAAAGATAAACACACTATAAAATCTGGAACACTTGTAGTTTCCATAGGTGTATTACTTATAGGAATACTTGTAGTTTTCATAAGTGCACCATTTATAATAGGAATGTTTATAGAAAACAATTTAAGTAAAACTTCTAGTGAAAATACAAGTAGCAATACTACTCAAGCAACAGATTATATTACAGATGAAGAAAAAACATCTACATCAATTAAGAAAATAAAAGTAGATGATACTGTTAAGATAAATACAGATAATGGTGATTTTGAAATTAAAATTGATAATATAAAAAAGAGTGATTGGTACAATGGTTCAGATAAAGATTGTTTTGTTGGATTAGTAGAATGTGAAGTAAATAATATTAACTTTTATGATGAATGGAATCCAGATGGATTATGGCCAGGACAATATCTTGTTGTTACAGACCAAAACAATTATTTAGCAGATGATTGGAACACAGGAGGAGATGATGGTGAGTATCATGCATTAGAACAAGTTCCTAAAGGAACTAGATCAAAAGTAGCAATCCCATATGTATTTACTAAAAATTCTAAATCAGCAAAAATTAATATTAATGATAAGTATTATGTAACTTTAGATATAAAATAGAGAGTGATTAATACACGTATTAATTTAGTTAAAAAAGTATAAAGAGACTATGATGACATGGATAGCAAAGATGATTCCTCAAGAAAAGGAGATAGGAAACACATAGGAAACCGATAGGAAACCATAATTACAGATTTTGGTTTCCTATCGGTTTCCTATAAAATATATAAAACATACATAGGAAACACATAGGAAACCATTCAAAATAAGTGAACAAGCTGATTTGAGTGTTTTGTTTCCTTGGTTTCCTATAAATTTCTATTGAGTATAAAATGCATTATTTTAATATATATATACATATATATATGCGTATACGCGCGTATAGTGTTTTTTGGACATAGGAAACCAAGATAGGAAACCAAATGAAAAATTTAATAAAAATGATTGGAGTATAGTATAAATAATTAAATATGTACTAGCCATATGAGGAAGGTGATTAAAATTCAATACAGAAAAGATAAAAATAA
>JAVXJA010000168.1:0-2894 GCA_036648085.1 Terrisporobacter sp. | reverse complement strand
AATCTTCTCCTTACCATTTTTTATTTCAGTTACAATTCCGTTTATAAAAAATTCACTTGCCACAAATTCCTCTGGTCTATTAAATTTATTTTTAGTTTCTATAATGCTACTAATTCTATCTACTCTAAAACTACGAATCTCATTTCTCATTTGGCAAAAGGCAACTATGTACCAGTTGTTATTCCAATAGACAATACCATATGGGTCTATAGTTCTACATTTTGATTGTTCTTCTTTGCCTGTTCGATAGTTGATTTGTACAGATATATTATTTATTATTGCATAATCTAACTCTCGAAGCACCGATTCTAGAGGTACTTTTCCCATGGGCTTTATTACTTCAAAACCGATTAGATTTTTAGCTAAGGCCTCTTTCTGTTTTTCATTTGAATACATCTTTAATTTTGATGTTGCTTTATCTAATGATTCATCTAAAAAGTACCCTGCTTCTTTAGCAAATATAGCTGCATGAAGTAAAGATTTTTGTTCATCAGTATCGAAAAAAAGAGGTGCTTTAATAAAATTATTTAGAAGTGTGTATCCACCCTTATGGCCAGTGTCTGAAACTATGGGCACCCCACTAGCAGAAAGTGCATCTATATACCTGTAGACTGTTCTTATATTTATTTCTAGTTTTTCTGATATTTCTTGTGCCGTAATTTTTTTATCTGAATTTAACATCCATAATATAGACATCATGTTATCAATTTTAGCCATGTTTCCCTCGCTTTGTATCTTCTCATATAGTAAAATATCGCTGGCAAATAATCCACTAACTTCAGTTTATAAAATAACAGCAAAAACTACTTTTGATCTTTTATCAGTATCATTTTCCCATTTGTGCTTTACTCCAACGGGAATTTTCACACTATCTTCTTTATTAAGTTCAAATTTTTCATTATCTAAATATAAATTGACTTTTCCCTCTAATACATATGCAATTTCATATCCATTATGATGAATATGATCAGTGCATGATGATGATTTTGGTGATAGATCCATAATTGCAAATTCCAAATTATCACTTGTTCCAGGTGCTAATACTTCATATACTACATTATCTGCCCCTGGAATTATTACTTTTTTTCTATTATCTCCTCTTACAATTAAATCTTCTTTTATTACTTCAGAAGTAAAAAATGTAAATAGAGGTGCGTTTAAAGCATTAGCTATTGATTTTAAAGAATTAACAGATGGATTAGCTAAACCTCTTTCTATTTGACTAAGCAGTGATGGTGTAACTTCTGCTAGCTTTGCTAGATCTCTTATACTCATACTTTGATTTTTTCTATATTGTGCAATTTTTTCGCCTATATTTATATCACTCATCAATATTCTCCTTTAAATAATTTCACGGATATTTTAATTACTTAACTAATATTTATTATAACATATTTCTATAATTCATAGATAATCTAGTTAAATTATATTAATTTAATTAAATATCATTTGACACAAAATCATTTTCTATATAAAATAAAATTAAATTATTTTTAATATATTAAATTATTTTTAACATAATAGGAGACGTGACATATGATTATAACAACTTTTGGAGCCTTAATAGGCTTATTTACAGCTGTTTTACTTATTCTAAAAAAGTATGAACCTGTATATAGCTTAATGTTTGGCGCATTAATAGGAGGATTAGTAGGTGGATGTGATCTTTCTAGTACTATAGAATTTATGATGAATGGAGCTAAAGATATTACTCCATCTATACTTAGAGTTTTAGGTTCTGGTTTTTTAGCAGCTACTTTAATTAAAACAGGTGCGGTTAATAGAATTTCAGAAGAAATAGTAAGAATACTTGGAGATAAACATTCAATACTAGGAATCATATTATCTACTTTTGTATTGGCTGCTGTAGGAGTTAACTTGGATGTCGCAGTTATCACAGTTGCGCCCATAGGATTATCTTTAGGAAAAAAATTAGGCTATTCAAAAATGTCTATATTATTAGCATTATTAGGTGGAGGAAAGGCTGGTAATATTATTTCACCAAATCCAAATACTTTAGCCGCTGCTGACAACTTCAATGTAAATCTATCTAATGTAATGATGTCAAATATAATACCATCTATATTTGGTATTATCATAACTTTATTTATTGCTAAATTTTTAGCTAATAAAAATAGTAAAATAGAGCTTAATAATTTAAATGAGGATTATGAAGAATTACCTAGTTTATTTGCTTCTATAATTGGACCTTTAGTTTCTATTATTTTATTATCATTAGGTAATATAATTAATATTACTGTAGATCCACTAATTGCTTTGCCTGTAGGGGCTTTAATTGGAATTATAGCCACGAAAAATATAAGAAACACAAATGAATATTTGGCTTTTGGTATAAATAAAATGCAAGGAATTTGTCTTTTATTATTAGGTACAGGAACTTTAGTAGGTATAATTCAAGCATCTAATTTGCAACAAAGTACTATTGGATTATTAAATATCCTTAGTATTCCACAAATTTTATTAGCACCTATTTCTGGTATGATAATGTCCTTAGCTACTGCATCATCAACAGCAGGGTCTACTATTGCATCTTCTACTTTTTCAAATGCAATTCTAGAGTCAGGACTATCAAGTGTTAGTGGTGCTAGTTTAGTAAATGTGGGAGCTTCTGTATTTGAACAATTACCTCACGGATCTTTATTTCATACAAGTGGAAGTAGTGTTGATATAAACTTATCAGAAAGATTTAAATTACTGCCTTATGAAATTTTTATAGGTCTTAGTATGACTATTATTTCTACAATAATTCAATTATATATATTTTAAGATATAGTGAAATTGCTACTATATACAGATACTGCTGTAAGTCCTATACGTACACTACTTGTTACAAATGGACTTTCTGGATCATTTGGTATTGTATTTTTATTTAC
>JAVXJA010000167.1:1585-2970 GCA_036648085.1 Terrisporobacter sp. | reverse complement strand
TAAAAGACAGTACAGGCACTATATATTATTTTGATAAGCAAGAAGATGGAAGTTATATTTCATCTATGGGTAAATATATTAATTTAGTAAAAGAAGATAAAACAGAAGATATAAAAATACCTGATAAAAGTAGCACATCATCAGGTAATGCAGAGATTGTAAAAACCATAAATAGTTCTTATACAATAACTACGAAAGATAACGATATATATAGATTTAATAGTGGTGGACAATTAGTATATGTATCTGATGTAAATGATAACTTCTTATTATTTGAATACGATAACAATAAAGGGTTAATTAGCAAGGTAACTACAAGTAAAAATATATCTATGGAATTTGTATATAATGACGCTTTAGGTGAAGATTTATTAACAGTAAAAGAAATAATACTTCCAGATAAAAGTAAAATACAGTACAAATATGATAAGTCAAGATTAGTTAGTGTTGATAAGATTGGAAATAATAATGAAAAAATTGAGTATTCTTATGAGTATGACAAGGATGGAAATGTAAATGTAGTATTAGATGCTAATAAAAATAAATATGAAATAAATTATGATACTAAAGACAGGGCAGAAGAAGTAGTTTATCCCCATAAAGAAGTAAAATATCCAGAAAGTATTAAGCTAGAGTACTCAGATAATGGTACAAAAACAATTACAAAAAAATTAGTAAATGGAAATGAAAGATTACATGAAATTGATGAATTTGATACTGCTTTTGGAAATTGTTTAAAAAGTACAGATGCAGAAGGATTTTCAACTACATATGAATATACAAATAATTTAAGAACCAAAACAACTTATCAAATTGATTATCAAACATTAGAAAATGGCAGGGTTGTTTGGAAAAATGATAATAAATCAGAGACAACAAGCTATGATAATGATGAAAATGTAATAAAAGAAACTGACGAAGATGGAACAAAATCTGAATATAAATACAATAATACTAGAAGTAATGAGATAATAAATGATTTACCTACTCATTTGAAGGAGACAGATGGGGATGGTAAAATTATTACGGATGAAATCTACGAATATGATAAAGATGGAAATACAACTAATGTATATGATAAGATTACAAACACCACATTACTTACAACATACACAGATGATGGAGAAGTGGAAAGTGAGACAGAAATACTAGGATCTCCAGAATCTAAAAATATTCAAAGTAAAGCAAGTTATACTTATTCTTATGATAAAGAAGGTAATAAAACTGAAGTAAATAAAGAAGTAGCAGATGATACAACAACTACAACAACAACAGTATATGATGTAATGGGTAGACAGACTTCTTGTTTAGAGGAGTTTGTTGAAAAGAGTGGTAAGACAAGTACAAAACTTACAACTAATAAATATGATGAATTTGGTAGATTA
>JAVXJA010000167.1:0-1485 GCA_036648085.1 Terrisporobacter sp. | reverse complement strand
TATATTTTAGGGCAAACTTATCAAGATGCACTAGGTAGAACTATAAGGGAAAAAGAAAATGGAGTATACGTAGATCTTACTTATGATGGTCAAGGAAATACTGTAACGAAATATGAAGCAGGACAAAATGCTGGAAGTGAAAAAGGAATACTTACAGTACTTTTATATGATAGTTTAGGAAACCAAACAACAACTATGCAAAATCCTGTTTATGATAGTGTTGGAAAGACATTCTATGCTGATGGAGACAATACAATAGTTACAGAAAAAAAATATAATACATCAGGAAATGTAACTGAAGATATAGATGGAGAAGGTAATGTTACAAAATATGAATATGATGCTGAAGGAAGAGTATCAAAGGTAATACTTCCAGATTCAGAAAATAATGTAACAACTATGACTTATGATGTAGAAAATAGTGATGGAACAACTAGTACTATTGTTACAGATGCAAATGGTAATAAAAGTGAAACTGTAACTAACTCACAAGATTTAGCAGTATTGATTAAAGACCTTGGTAATGGAAATATAAATCCAATAACAACAAAATCTGAATACAATTCTAAGGATAATGTTATAAAAGACTTAGATTCAGAAGGTAACTACAAGGCTTATGATTATGATGATAAAGAACGTTTAAGTGCAGTTAATTATTATGATTCAAAAGGAAATAAAACTTTAAGAACTGAATATGAGTATGATATATCTGATAATATCACAGTAATGCGTGATTATAAGCAAGTGCAAGATAAAGTAACACTTTATAGATATACAGGATATACTTATGACAAACTTAAAAGATTAGTTGGTTATGCTGAGTTAGATTCTAAGGATATAGCTGGAGATACACCAACAGATGTAGAAATAGCTAAATATAAAATAACATATGAGTATGATATTGATGATAATATTACAAATATTATATATCCATCATCAACAAATAGTAATGTAAAAGGCTTAACATTTAATTATAATAATGATAAGTGGTTACAAAAAGTAAATGCTAAAGTTGGTAATAGAGAAGAAACTATTAGAGAATATAACTATTTAAATGATGGAAAAGTTGAAAGTATAAAAGACTATAGAGATTTTGCTAAAGGAAGTAAAAGTACTTATACTCTTAGAACATTTAATTATGATAGTTTCGGAAGGGCAACAAGCATAACATATACTGATAGTGGAAGTGATGAAGTACTAGAAAAATATGAGTATACTTATAATAAAAATAGTCATATAACAAGTGAGTATTTATACAATAATTATACAATTAATAACAAAGTACGAAACACTAAAATCACAGATGAATTACGTCAGTATGCTTATGATGACCTTGGAAGGTTAACACAAACTAATATAACTGATAATGTATCTAATGATACAAATACTATAACCTATAAATATGATAAAGTAGGTAATAGAGTTAAAGAAGTAAACAATGGAAAAACAACTAATTATACATATAACTCACTAAATCAGTTAGTA
>JAVXJA010000166.1:0-2993 GCA_036648085.1 Terrisporobacter sp. | reverse complement strand
GGTGGATCACATGGTATAGGAAAGATTGCATCTAATGCAGCATCAGATTTATATATGATGTATTTTGCTAACTGTGATGAGAAAGGAAACAAACATCTAGGAGGTACAGTGCAGTTAATAGAGCATAAATATAAAGATAACCATTATAGATCAACGGGATACTTTACAGATGTTAAAGAAATCTCTAGGAATAAAACGAAATTTATGCCATTTGAAAATAAATTCAATGAAGTATTTGCTAAGGATACGAGAGGATTAAAAATAATAATACCTTTTTTAAGAACTCAATTTAATAAGGAAAAAGATATTATTAAAAGTGTTTGTGATAGTTTCTTTATTGCTATATTACAAAATAGATTAAAAGTAATTATTAATGAAGAAATAATAGATAAAGATACAATAGAAAAATATATAAAGAATGATAAGTATTATGATCAGAATGTGGAGGATGTTAAAAAAGAATTTACACCACTTTATTTTGATACTTATGTAAATGAAGAACCAAGATCAATAAAAATAAAAGATGTAAAGAATGAGTATGATTTTAATCTGTATTTCAAATATGATACATCTATACCAACAGGTAGAGCAGGTATAATTAGAACTATAGGTATGAAAATAGAAGATAAAAAGGTAAAAAATAATGTTAAGAAGCCTTTTAATGCAATTTTAATACCAAGCACTATTAAAGAAGATGCTTTCTTAAAATCTTTAGAGAATGAATCCCATACAGAACTTTCTTCAGAACATATAAAAGATCAGAAGATACAAAGAAATGCTACAAGATTTATAAACAACATATCTAATGAAATGGGAAAAGTTATAGAAGATGCTATAAAACAAAATAACCCAACAGATGGAAAGATGGATACGAAGGATCTTATATATGAGGTAGAGACTAAATTTAAGAAAGATTTAGCTAAATCTATGCCAACGGTTAAATTAAGTGAAGGTGATAAAAACAAAACAATAGTGAAAATACCAACAGACGTGCCTAAAAAACCTAAAAAGGAAAAAGGTAAGGATGGTAAACCTAAGAAACCTACTAAACCAAGAAAGCCAGCAGTTAAGGAAGTTAAACCTAAAGACGGTAATGAAAATAGAGAAACTACTAGATACAATGCTAATCCAGAAATAGTGGAAAGAGTAGTTGTAGCTAATAATGAATATGTTAATTTTGACTTCTCAAGTGCAGATAATTTCAAGAAATCAAATACTTGTCATATCTCAGTAGTTGTAGTAGATGGTATGGGTAATGAATGTCCTAATGAATTTGATATGGAGAAAAATTACGAAAGTGCTAAGGATATGTCTACAGGTAAAAAACTAAAAATAGAAGATAACCTAATCAAAGATGTAAAAATAAAAAGTGGAAATGCACAAATTCAGTTAAAGCTAAAAGAAAATTATAATAGAGCTTTAAAATTTGTTTATTATGTGGAGGTGTAAATATGATTTATAAAAAAGATGCTAACTTTCCATATCCACTATTAACAAATACATCAAATAGCTATGACTGTTCTAGCTTTATATTGGATATAGGATTAAATGAAAATACATACGATTATGTAATTCAAATAGATTGTAATATTGAGTCAGATTTTATTAAAAATCTAATAGAAGAAGGAAAAGCAGGACTAGTGCTAGTTGTACAATCAAAAGATAATAAGTTCTTTAATTTAAAAGCAGGACAAAAGTCAGTGAGTATTCCTAAAAACAGGATATCATTAAGTAAAAGAACAACTATACAACTTTTAATACAAGCTAAGGAAGAAGTTAACTTTAAAGATAATGAGGATCTTAATCCTTTTTATTCAAGTATTAAGTCTGAAATAAATGTGGCAAAACATTCAGTACTAGGATTTTCAAATAGTGTAATGTTTGATGGTAGTGATTCTAAGCCAGTTGATTTATTTGAGAAGAAACTAGATACAAGCCTTAAATCAGAAGTGAAGATAGATCTAGGTGTAGACACTATAATAATTAATTATAGAAATGAAGATTTTCAATTTATAGATTCTCATATAAGTGGACCACTTAATAATGTTTATGTATATATGGGATTACAAAAAGCTTTGTTTAGATTTGTTACAGCTTATAGTGAAGATGAAGAAGTTGATTTAGATGAGATAGATCCACCAGAAAACGGGTTGGATTTAAAACTTTATAGCTTAATGAAGGCTAAGATGATAACGTCAGTTAGTTTTGATAATATAGATGAGGTAATATGTGCTATTACAGATAAAATACTAGATAAGTATACCTTAGCAGTAAGGGGGTTATATTCTAATGGAAATTAGATTATTGAGAAAAGATTGTTTGAAGAAGGAAGCGTTTTATAAGGATTTTTTAGAAGATAAAATATTAGAGAAGGAAGAGTATTTTTCTGATAAGGTTGTTCATATAAATGAAGCTCCAGATCTTCCTGTATATATGGGAAAAGGAAGTGAAAAAGAAAAAGCAGTACTATTTAAAGAAGCTTTTAAGATTATGGCAAATTGCTATTTAAATACGGATAGAGATGTTCACATGGATGAGATGTTTTGGTATTCGTTACTTGCTGTTCATAAGAGGGATTTTTTACTTAAGGAATATCCTCAGATTGGAGAGAGTATAAAGGAGTTTCATAATATAGTTGTGAAGAAGTTTGACTGGGAGAACTATATTTACAAGTGCGTGTTAGCAGCTCAGTATGTTAATGATAATAGTGATAATGAGGAAAATAAAGAGAAGTATTATGATCTGATAGTAGATAATCTTGATGTTTATAATTATATGATTAAGTACGAAGTGTTTAGGAATGATAGGTTTATCATTAATGTGCTGGATATTATTAATGATAGAGGATTGGATAAGGTGCTTAAGGCTAAGATTAAGGATAGACCTGATCTTGGTAAGGATGAGAGATATGGTAGGAGGGTGCTGTTTGAGTTTAATAAGGCGTATCCTGTTGTGATGAGTCCTATGCTTGAGAAGGAGGAGCTGGAGGAGCT
>JAVXJA010000165.1:0-3047 GCA_036648085.1 Terrisporobacter sp. | reverse complement strand
TCTTTGACGCTTACGATTCAACTTCATAATAACTTACATCTTTCATTTTTTTGCTTTTTTTATTTTCCTTTATCTCAAACCTAAAACCTTCTTTTAAGTATATAAAATCTATATTTCCAGAGTATATAAAATCTCCATTACAATACATTATATCTTCAAAGACGAGTTTTATGTATCTAGTATTACAATGTGATTTGTCACAATCAAGTGTTATCTCTATCTTATCAAATGAACTATATTCTATATGTATTATTTTACATCTATTTAATATATCAAATTTTAAAGTTCTATCAAGTTCCAATCCAGTTTCATCTAGTATACAAACATCTTTTTTTACTTCTAAATTATTATAATTTACAGTTTTATTATACTTTTTTATAAATTCTTCATACCTACTAATACCATACTGTTCCACCAATACAACCTTCTTTCTATAAATTATATTAACCAGCTTTAATATATTACTAAAAAATACATTAAATTTAAATTAATACTTTGCCTACTATTTGATAATTTACCATTTATAATTTTAATATATAATCATTTTGTGAATTGAATTTTCTATATTCCTATCTGTTTAACTTTAAAACTTATTAAAAATAAAGGTCTTCATTAATATAAAATATTAATCAGACCTTTATTCAATAATACTTATTATTGTATATATCTTAATAAAACAGAATCAATTCATATAGTAGAATAATCTTCCAAATTAATCTTTCAAAATCACACAATCCTTTACCCTTAATACATTCTCTCTCCTAACCAATGTTCCACTACTCATTTTTAATTCATCACCTTTTTGTAAGCTACATAAATACTCAAAATCTTCTTCAAATGCAAAGTAGCATTCAACAATATAGTTATTGCTATTAGTTTTCAAGTAAAGAAATACTTTTCTTTTATGTACTATATTAATACTCTCTACTTCACCATTTATTGATATTTTCTTACGTCTATATAATTTATCTGCAAATAAAAAATCTTCTTCATAGGCATTAGTTAACTCATTTACTGTTAATTGTATTTCTAATAATTCACACCTATATAATCCTAATATATTCCCTTCTCTCTCTAATTGCCCCTCCATAGCTACTATTAAACTCCCCTTATCTAAACTTGCTAAATAGTAATAATTATCTTGTTCAAAATAACAATGAATTGAATATTTACTATTATACGAGTAAATCTTAACTAAAGTATACATTTCATCTGGTTTCAAAACTTCTTCAATATAACCAGATAAATTTATTTCTGGGTTATCTATTAAATCATCATAACTTATATCTTTATCTTCTATAATGTAATCTTCTGATCCAAATAGTAGACTTTTATCCGAATTTTTTTGATCCTTTTCATACATATTTATAAGCTCTTTATCTGTTAAATCAATACTGTCACTTTCATATATATCATAATACATATTTTTATCCACTTTTATTTTATTTGGGTTGTTATAATTGTTTTCTAGCTCTCTTCCTAAAAATCCGCTTCTAGCAAATATATCTATATCTTTTTTAGCATCTTCTGTTATATCTATATACTTTAAATCACTGTCTATGAAAAATAATTTTTCATATCCATCAATCATCTTTATTTCAACATTATCACTAAATATTCTGCTAAAGTTCCTTATTGCCTTTAAGTAAATTTCTAACTTACTACACTTCTTTGACAAGTAATTTATATTGGTTACATATTTTCCATCTAATGATTCTAGTATAATATAACTCTTATAGTTTTCTATATATTCATCCGGTATATCTACTGCATCTTTCCATATACCGTTTCTTGTTAATCTTTCATTTAAGACTTTTTTAAAATCATATGCTTTTACACCAACTTTATCATCTTCGATATATTTACCGTACCTATACTCTGTCTCATTATATATATCAATTTCATTTAATTCGTCTTCTTTTTCTCTCCAATCCTCAAAATATTTTCCAAAGCAGTGCCATGGTAAATATTTCTCTTCACTATCTTCATAGTATTCATAGTCATAATCAAGTTTATCATCCTCATCATAATAACAAGCTTCTTTTAACTTTTCATTTTTATAATCTTTATATTCTATCTTTAAAAAATTCTCTTTTTCTTTACATATAAATAAACTATTTAAAATTTCCATATCATCAATTAAAAGAATTTTATATATATGTTCTTTTTTTATTGGTTGAAAATTTAAAGTTTGAATATCCTCTATTTTATTTTCATAAAAAATATTAACTTCTTTTGCTTTATATTTTTCTTTTAAATGATTTAAAATACTTTCTTTTTCAATTGGTATATTATTTTTCTTATCTAAATATGCCTCATATTTAGATTTATCTTTACTTAACATTATTTCATATAAATCAATTTTATTCATAATTATCCTCTCGCTGAACCATAAAAAATGTGAGAATTCTTTCTTTGTCTCTTTTTATTTCTTGGATGATAATGCCAAAAATATCCTGGCTTATTTTTATCTATCTCTCGTATAGCATTAGCTCCTTTTTCACATGCTGCTTTGGCTACATCAGCTGCGCTTTTTCTATATGGAGTCCATATATCAACACTATATTTACCATTATTTTTGCTTTTTAATGAAGCTGCCTTAGCTTTTTTTATAGCATCATTTTTAGAAATTTTACTTTTAACTTCTAAAACACCACCATTACTTCTCTTAACTGTATAGAACTTATTTTTTTGTTCCCTTTCATCTTTTATTTTTGTACCAACTTTTATTCCTGCATATACAGTTGTACCTATCTTAATTCCTACTGATAATACTTTATATGCAGCTGTTCCAATTTTTATAGCTGTAGCAACCAGCTTTGTTGCTATCACCCAAGCATTCCCACTTGGATCTACATAGTTTACAGGATTATTAGCACAATAAGCATATAAATGCAATGTGTCAGGCTTGTTTAGCTCTCCTCTATAAGTATCTTTAATAATAAACCTACCATTGTTAGGATCATAATATCTAGCATTCAAGTAATATAACCCTGTACTTACATCGTAAATACCACCTGTATAACAAACTTCATTAAAGAAACTCT
>JAVXJA010000164.1:0-3053 GCA_036648085.1 Terrisporobacter sp. | reverse complement strand
AAGTTATTTGATATGAGCCCATATTTAAATCAGGGGATATTTAAAGACTTAAAAGATGAAAATTTATTTAAAGCAGTTAAAGTAAGTTTTGATTCTATAGAATGGCCAAATGAAGCAGATATAGACCCTGAAACACTATATGAAGATAGTATTCCATATCATAATAACTAACACGTAATACCCCTAGTATCTAATTCATTGATTCTAGGGGTATCTTTAAGTTAATTATATTACGTAAATTTAATATATTGCGAATTAGGAATAGTTATACAATAATCTAGTAGATAAATAGGAATTTGTAGGGGAGATTATTTAAGTTAGTATTTATACAAAAACATCTGTTTTAGTGGACAGTTATTTTATTATAAGTTCTGATATAATTAAATATAGATTATGATTACTTTAATTAAGCAAGATGGGAGATAAAGTTTATGAAAAGGATAATAATAACTGGATGTATAATATCAGCTTTAGTAATAAGTGGATGTAGTACAAATATGAAATCTGTATATTCTAGTACTGATAAAATTTCAAGCAATTCAAATTCATTTAATTTAAATGATGAAAGTCAAACTATAGATAATCAGAGCTATGTAGGGAAATTAGAATTTGAAGGAATGGACACAATATGGAGTTATAATGCTGAAAATAATGAGGGTGTTGAACTATCATATCTATTATCAATAGCTAAAGGAAAAGCAAAACTAGTTTTAATAAATTCTAATGGAGATGTAGAAACAATCATTGAGAATGAAGATAACGATCAACCAACGGATATGAATTCAGTTAAATTATCTTTAACAGAGGGAGAGAATAGAATAAAATTAGTTGCACAAGATAATGCTCAAATTGAACTTAAATTTAATGTATCAAAGGGAGATATAATGAAAGTTGGATTTGACAAATAGACCTATTATTAATGTTCAATAAAACATATATTATTATTTAGGTTTATTTGTTGATAATAAATATGAAAAAGTTAGAGAATATGAATATAGTAGGGTATATTAGATAAATAGGAATTCATAGGGGGAAAAATTGATATTACAATTAGATTAGGAACAGATACTGATGTTGATAAATTAGAAGAACTTTATGATGAATTGAATGACTACTTAGAAAATTCTATAAATTATCCAGACTGGAAAAAAGGAATATATCCAATTCGAGAGGATGCAGTTAATGGAATTAAAGAGGGTACTTTATATGTTGCAATTATAAATGATGAAATTGTAGGTTCAATAATATTAAGTCATAAACCTGAGCCTGCTTATTCCGATGTAATTTGGCAAAGAGAATTGAGATATTCAAATGTATTTGTGATTTATACATTTGTTGTACATCCAAAATACTTTAATCAAGGTATTGGTGAAGCATTGATTAAAATTGTAAGTCATAAAGGGGTGATAAAAAATGATTTTAACTATTTTAGTAACAATATTTTTCTTTTTAGCATTTATTGTTTTTTCATTCTTAGGTTATAGAGAAAGTAGTTTATGGAAGCAATTTGTTTCAATAAATTCATTTATTGTAGGTGCTAATAGCATAAAAGAAATTATACCATCAAATTATAATGGTATAGTTAATATAATTAGAATTACTATAGGTTTATTTGTAATAGGTATTTTTGCTTATAGTAACTTTTATTGTAATAAAATTAATGATATTTAAATGAACAAATTTAATATAGTGGGGAAAATCTAGATGATCAGAGATGTATATATACTTTTTTGCTTGCGAACGGTAAATCACAAAAATAATAATTTAAATGGCTATATTACTAGCTTTATAAAAAAACTACCGTTCGCACTTAAAAAAGTTTATATAGATTATATAGGTTATGTGAATTTTCGCAAATTTAATATATTACGAACTAAATTAGAATAGATTTACATAGTATAGCCATTGACGTAAAATCAGTGGCTTTTCTGTTATAATTAAGAGATAAATAGGAATTTAAGGAGATGGATTATGAAATTATATACGGAAAGGCGTGGTATAAGAAAACCACTGGAAAAGACATATTCTATTAATAGAGATATGTACTCATTACTTTTAGATTGTTGTAAAAAATATCAAAAAAACTTAACACATATTTTTACTCTAAATTGTCATCATGACTTTACAGATAGCGACTATGTTGCATTTGATGAAAAAGGATTTGTAACTAAAATTAAAATAAAAATACCGTCTCTTTTTCGAGATGGGAGTGATAGAATTTGTGCACCAGCGTATGATTATGAATATGACCAGTATGCGCTTTTAGACCTTATTGAGTACTTTGCACTAAATATTAAGGATATCTGTGAATGTTGGAATAATCGATACCAAAACTACAAAACGATAGACTGCCTTAAAACTTCAGATATATTTGAAAATTTCAAAGAAGAAATAAATGAAATATTTACTGAGGCAGGATTACTTTATGAATTAACGGATGAAAAGATTATAGAAAGAATTGTTGAGAATAGTCCACTTACAATAGAAATTGAAAATAGTTTTGCAAAAGTACATGAGGTAGGCACAAGAGAATTGTTGAAAGATGCTGTTGCATTATATAAGACACCGAATTCTACAGCACGACAAGATTCAGTAGAAAAAATATGGGATGCTTTTGAGCGCCTTAAAACTTACTATACAGAATTGAATAAGAAACAGTCAGCAGAAAAAATAGTCAATGATATGTCAGGCGGAAATAGTGAATTTAATGATTTATTTAATGATGAATTTAAGCTGTTGACGAATATTGGAAATAAATATCGCATACGCCATCACGAAACTGATAAGATTGATATTACAGATATGCGTTATTACGATTATCTTTTTAATCGCTGTTTATCACTAATTGCTATTGCTATAGAATACTTGATGTAAAGGAAAATGTAAGATAATTGTAGGTGTTGTCAGGCTGAAATGGAAATTAAATCACATATTCCTGTATTTAAAATGTAATGATATTATAAAAAATTTAGAAAGAAAATTATTTAGACAAATTCCCAATTTGTAGAGTGGATATTATGAACAATTTTAATATAATACTAACTAAAAAACGC
>JAVXJA010000163.1:0-3172 GCA_036648085.1 Terrisporobacter sp. | reverse complement strand
ATTTCGTATAAGGTGTATTATGTTAATTTTAGCTTTACTAAAACTATTTTTTGAGAACTAGGCTGTTATCCGACATAGACACCAACATATTCTATAAATATCTATAAGAATAAGTAATAGACAGATATTTCTTCCAAACTCACAAATCCGTATCTAATTTATTTCGATAAAATCAGCTGGATTAAAGCATTTAATGAATGTTCATAAATATTTTTTTTTGAAAGTCGATTCATTAAAAGAGCCCCTTTAATGGTCGAATTTACCATAAGAGCTAATTCGTAATTACTTACTTTAGTTATCATTGAAATATTTTCATCCAAATCATTTTTAAAAATATGTTCAATAATTCTTAACTCACTTTCAACTAATTGAAAGACTGCGCTCTGTAAAGTTTCAGAGAAGCTATCAGTTTCTGTAAGCATTGAATGAATACCGCACATTTCTTTTTTTTCAGCACATTGTATAAAAAAATTACGATATTCAAACAACTTGGCTTCTATAGAAGCATGAGAATTTATACGGGTCTCTAGTTCTAAAAGCTGATTCAATTTAAAATGACAATAGGCAATTCCCAAATCCGTCTTACTAGGAAAATGATAATGAATACTCGCCTTTTTGATCCCAATTTCATTAGCTAAATCAGAATAGCTAAAAGCATTAAAACCAACTTTTTGAATATATTTGTTCGCCAATTCTAAGATTTGATTATACGTTGAAATAGTCATTCTCCTTAATTATAATAATTTATTATGATAAATAAGTTTTAAATCAAATTTTAACAGGACTAAACCAGCACCAACTAACAGTACATCTTTAATAATAAAACTATCTATATGACCTAATTGTGGAATAATACTAAGCGTTGTTATACCAGTCAAGATAACTAAAAGGTCACCAATTAAGCCAATTTTAGGTTTAAAAAAACCAATTATTAACGCAATAAATGTAATATTTTCCACAACACCTAGGAAATAACTTGCACCATAATGACCAAAGAGCGTATATAGAATACTTAACCAAGATTTTGATAGTATTGGTTCTAAAGCAACAACCTCAAAATCGAACCATTTATAGGTACCAAATAAAACAAAAATGAAGATTACACTTAATTTTAATACTAAAATATCTGCTTGCTTATTTATGAAATTACTTAACAATTTACCCATATTTATTACTCAACATTTTTATAATCCTAATTAGCTAAGCCATTACTATTTTTAAATTTTTTATCTCTATTCATTTTGTAGTTGAAATAGAGATGTAGATAAAAATAATAATAAGAAAAGTAAGATTTAGTGTAGGAACTTTTCACTTAGAATTACCAATTTATATGACTTTAGATGCAATCTACCTACCAAAAGGTAGATTGTCAAGTCTATAAATTTAATTTTAGACAATTTACAATATTGACAATCTACCTATTAATAGGTAGATTTGATTTAAACAAAACCCAGTTTAATCAAAATTAAGAAATAAATAATGGAAACTAAACTCTTCTTACATGACCAATTGGTATCAATGTTATTAATAACTTCATTATATAGAGACTGTGTTATATAAAATTTTTATTTTAAAATAGTGGGAGATTTTTGATATGTTTAACTATTTAAAGGAAAAAAACTTTATTATTGCTGAAAAAAACAAAGGGGAATTTAATTTTATCTCATTATTAAGATGGTCTCTTGTAATTATATTTATATGGTTTGGAGGGATGAAATTTACACATTATGAAGCAATTGGAATAGCTCCATTTATTGAAAATAGCCCAATTGTTAGTTGGTTGCATAATCTATTTGGTATTCAAGGAGCTAGCTACTTTTTGGGTTGCATGGAGTTACTAACTGCATTTATTTTATTACTTGGTGCATTTAAGCCAATTTTATCTGCATTAGGTGGTTTAATGTCTGCAATAACATTTTTAATTACTCTAACATTTATGCTTACAACACCAGGTGTGATAGAACCGTCTGCTGGAGGTTTTCCTGCTCTTTCTGGTGCTCCAGGGCAATTCTTATTAAAAGATCTAGTTTTATTAGCTGCTTCATTGTGCATTTTAAAGGCATCAATAAATCGAAGAAATCCTTATTAATTTTATGAGTTAATAAAATTATATTCAAAATCAATTAATAATGAAAAGGCTATTTTATGACGTATAAGAAAACAATTGAGAGTATTGATAAATTAAATGTAGATCAATATCGTGTGACACAAAATAATGGCACAGAACGTCCATTTGAAGGTGAATATGATAAGCACTTTTTACCTGGTATTTATGTTGATATTGTGTCTGGTGAGCCATTATTTTCCTCAACAAAAAAATATAACTCAGGTTGTGGTTGGCCTGCTTTTTCTAAACCTATAGAAAATGTTACTGAGCATGCTGACTTTTCACATGGAATGCGTCGTGTTGAGGTTCGCTCAAAACACGCAAATAGCCATCTAGGTCATGTCTTTACAGACGGACCTCAATCTGATGGTGGGCTTCGTTATTGTATTAATTCTGCGGCTTTACGTTTTATTCCTTTGCTAGAAATGGAAAGACAGGGTTATGCTGATTATATAAAATATGTGGAGGTAAATACCTAATGGAACGTGCAATATTAGCTGGTGGTTGCTTTTGGGGGCTGCAAGATTTGATTCGTAAATTACCAGGTGTTGAACATACACGCGTAGGTTATACAAGTGGTGATATTGCCAATGCAACTTACCGTAACCATGGTACACATGCCGAAGCAATTGAAATCATATTTCATTCAAATATAATTAGTTACCGTAAATTACTTGAATTTTTTTTCCAAATTCATGATCCAAGTACGCTAAACCGTCAAGGTAATGATATTGGGACAAGTTACCGCTCGGGAATTTACTACACTACTGAAGAACAACATCAAATTGCATTAAAGACCATTCAAGATGTAAATTCTTCTGGGATTTGGCCAGGTAAGGTGCGAACAGAAGTAAAGGCGGCAAGTGATTTTTGGGAAGCTGAGCCAGAACACCAAGATTACTTAGAGCGATACCCCACTGGATATACATGCCACAGAGTCCGTCCTGATTGGGTTTTGCCTTAACTATGATTTTTTAATGCAACAGAACCTTCTAGATGCACATCCAAGCCTAAAAATAAGAGCAAATATATAAATAAATGCTCTTTTAGATGATCAATGATTAA
>JAVXJA010000162.1:0-3242 GCA_036648085.1 Terrisporobacter sp. | reverse complement strand
TAGTTAATAAATATATATATTTTTTAGAGGATATTTGCTCTTTAGTGGCGAAATTATATGTTTAGACTATAATTAATTCAAAATGTATAAGGAGACATAAATATGAGATATGTTGAGTATGGTAAGACAGGTAAAAAGGTTTCAGTAGTTGGATTTGGGGCTTTAAGATTTGATTTAAGTAAAAGTAATGAAGAAAATGCAAAGCTAGTAACATATGCTTATGAAAAAGGTATAAATTATTTTGATACAGCACCTGGTTATTGTGATGGTAGAAGTGAAGAAATTTTAGGGGTGGCTTTTAGACAACTTATTAAAGAAGGAAAAACTGATTTTTATGTGTCTACAAAAAGTAGACCAACAGTATGTGATACTGTAGAAAAAACAGTGGCTCAAGTTAAGAAATCAATAGAAACATTAGGTGTAGATAAAATAGATTTTTATCATGTATGGTGTATTAGAAAAATGGACCACTATAACCTTTCAATGAAACAAGGGGCACAATATGAAGGATTATTAAAATGTAAAGAAGAAGGATTAATTGACCATATAGCATTTTCGTCTCACCAACCTGGAGATGAAGTTCTTCAAGTATTATATGATAATAAGTTTGAAGGAGTAACAATGGGTATAAACTTATTAAACTTCCCTTATAGATGGAAGGGTGTAGAACATGCTTATAATAACAACTATGGAGTTGTTGCAATGAACCCATTAAATGGAGGGGCAATACCTGCTCACAAAGATGCTTTATCTTTCTTAGCAAAGGAAAATGAAACTGCTATTGATGCTGCACTAAGGTTTAATATCGGAAGTCCTCAAATAACAGTATCATTAATAGGTTTTGGAAGTTTTTCTGATATAGATCATGCTTGTAGAATAGTTGATGAAAATGAAGTCTATAGTAATGAAGATATAGAGAATATAAAAAATAAATTAGGTGAGCATATGAATGCTACTTGTAGTGGGTGTGGATATTGCAAAGTCTGTCCTCAAAATATAAATACTCCAGCATATATGCTTTTATATAACGAAAAACAAATGTTTAAAAAAAGTGATAAACAAATGATAGAAGAAGTTTATGGGTTAGAGTGTTGGAACTATACTATGAACAGCGAAGGAAAAGCTAAGGATTGTATAGAATGTGGTCAGTGTGAAACTGAATGTACTCAACATCTTCCTATAATAGATAGATTAAAAGAAATTGCTGAATGGGAAAGAATTGGCGTTAATAATGTAACTGTTTAAAATCTTATATATATTAACTTAAGTACTGCAAAGGTTTGCTTTTATGCAAATTCCTCTACAGTACTTATTTTTTATAGATTATATACCACAATAACCTACAATTTCATAGTCATTAGGTATTTTGTAATCTTTATTAATATTATCTAAATTCCATTGTAAATCAAACATAGTTGTATCTATTATTAAACTAAAATAAAGCATTGCTATTCCAGTATCTATACTTCCCTCATAATTATTATTAAAATCATCTTTTCTTACTGCTAATATAATATTCCCACCATCTATTATAAATCTCCATGGCTGTCTATTAAGAGCTGATGGAGCCATTCTTGCATAATTAAATGCATCAAGGAGACCTCTTTCCTCTAACTCAGCCACATTTGCATTTTTTCCCCATTCATTCATATAAACAATTTCTTCTACACTTAATCTTTCTGAGCCACTTTTATTTTTAGTATTCTTATTATCTTCATAACCTAAAGCTATAATAGCTGTAACTTCTTTTTCTGATGAAATATCTAGCTTTTCTTTTATAGCATGACTATCTTTAAAAGTTATCCAACAAGAGTCTATGCCTAGATCCCTTCCTTTTAAAATTAATCTTTCTCCAATATATCCACTATTTTCAATATATCCATTTGAAACGTCAGATAATATAAGAACATAATTAGGTGCTTCTATCATATATCCGTTGTATCCTGCTATATTTTTAAGTTTTTCATAGCAATCTTTCTTATCATATATTTTTACTTCTATATTTATCTTTGGTAATAACCTTTTAGCGTTTGTTATATGAGTTTCTATTTCAGTAAAATATTTTTCTTCTATGCTATCGTTTTTAAACTCTCTAACTGACTTCCCATTTGATATAAGCTTTTTATAATCCATATATATCCCCCATTTAGTTTATTATTTTTTAAATTTATACCCATTTTTTTTCTGATCTAATTATTTTTTATATATAAAAATACCTCAATGATTAGAATTTTACTTCAATCATTGAGGTATTATATATATTGTCTAGTTATTTTTGGTCTATAAATGATTATTATAAGGTATATTAAACATTACTCTTAACTCTTATTAATTATTTATATATTTTTCAAAAACTTCTCCGAAATCTTTATTATTGTAAGTTTCTCTTATGTCATTCATCCATTTAAAGTTAAATTTCGTAATTTCTTCAATTATAGTAGCTGCATTACCTTCAGTGTGACTTCTACCAATAGCATCATTAGCCATATTTAAGCTATTTATACCATATTCATAAGACTTATGATTTCTACATTGTATCTTACCTATTTCAAATAAAGCCTTATATAAATCCTTTAATTGCTCTATTTGTTTTTTATCAACATCTATACTAAATGATTCACTTCCAAAACTAAACTTTATTTCCACATCTAAATCTACTGTTCCAGCTGTTTCTAAAGTTACTGAGTGAACATTTTCATCTCTAAATTCATGTCTTTTTACTACTCTTTTTCTGCTTACCGCGCTAGCTCCATCAACATGTATTAATCCTCTATTTGTAAATACGTATTCATCTGATTTTGATTTTATAGCGAAGTAGATTTTTTCTCCATCTTCATTCATTATATAATCGTCACCATCAACTTTATTGAAGTCACTTTGGTCAATGATTTTCCCTATGTCTGATAATCCTAATGTGTCTGCTGCCATTTTCCCAAATATATTTCCTGCCATAATGTCCTCCTTGGTTTGTAACTATATTTTTAATTATATTATACCATAGGCAATTTTCTATTCTATAGTTTAATTTATCCAGATTTCCATTAACTCATCTAATTTGTTTTCAACTAAAATTCTCTCTTGGTAAAGATTTTTTAGTTTTTCATAATCTGATGCTGATATTTGAATTTCATTATCTAATTCAAGTAATTTTCTTTCTAGGTCTTCTATTTCTTTTTCTAGATCTTTTTTAGTGAACTACCAACAAGCTAAAGACTTGTCGGCTTCTTGGTCAATATGTCTAA
>JAVXJA010000161.1:0-3261 GCA_036648085.1 Terrisporobacter sp. | reverse complement strand
CATAAAGAGATAATAAATTTAAAAATAAAGGAAAATTAGTTATAAGAATTTTAAAATAAATTTATAAATTAAAATGGTGACCTAAATATAGGTCACTATTTTTACTTAGTTAATTTTCGTAAAGAAGCAATGTGTATAGTTCTAGCAAGAGCAGTTATTATAAGTACTCCCAATGAAATTGAACCACCTACAAATAATACATTAGCACCCTTTGATATAGCATTGGTGTAATCACCTTGAACTAAATAAAGCATAGTATTATACATACCAAGACCAGGAACTAAAGGTATAATCCCAGGTATAACAAATACTATGGCTGGTTGCTTTAATTTCCGAGCTAAAATTTCACTAATTAAAGATACTAAAATTGCAGCTATAAAATTCGATAAGGGATCATTAGATGTAATGTTTAATAAATAATAATAAACTGTCCACCCTAAACCACCAGCGAAACCACAGGGAATTAATGTAGATTTTGGTGCATTTAAAAATACTGAAAAGCCTATAGTTGCTAAGAAAGCATAAATAAAGTGCATATAAATAGGCATGTCTGTCATTATATTTTACCTCCTATTTTTAGCCAAATATTTAATACAATACCAACTCCACAAGCAATACTAACAGCAGTGACGCTGGCATCAAAAGCACGAGCTACACCAGAAATTAAGTCACCAGAAATTAAATCTCTAATACCTTTAATAAAAGATACACCTGGAAGTAGTGGCATAATTGAACCTACTATTAACATCTGAGGGGCGCTAAGCACATTTAAGCCGGATAGAATCACACCGATAATAGCTATAAAGGTAGAGGCTATCAAGCTAGAAAAAGCAGGTATGGTGCTTATTTTCATTATTTTATTATAAATTATTACAGCTAATATGGAAGTCATAAAGGTTGCAGTGAATGTAACTAAATTATTTCCACCTAGCAAACATGCAAAAAATGCGGAGCCAATTCCAGTACAAAAGTTTACAGATGTTGGGGAATATGAATTAATATTAATTAATGATTTTAATTCTTTAAAAGCCTCTGGGACGCTTAATTCGGAATTATTAACAAATTTTCTGGAAAAATTGTTTAATAATGAAATTTTATTTAAATCAATGGATCTTCTTTTAATAGTTTTCATAAATGTATATCCATCAAATCTATAATCAGAAATAATTATTACTGTAGGTGAGGTAAACACATTTACATGATTAAATCCTCGAGACTTACAAATTCTAATAATAGTATCTTCTACACGTGAAGTTTCTGCACCATTCGTAAGCATAAGTTCACCAATAAATAATGCTAATCTAAGTACTGTTTTTTTATAATCAGGACTATATCCGCCATTCATAAAAATACCTCCAATAATATGTCATAAGCTATAGTTATTTTGCCTAATTGTTTATCCTTATATTATGGAAAAATAAAAAAAGTATAAAAGACAGCAGTAGCTATCACTTATACTTTTTAAAATGAGGTTTAATACCATTCTTTAAAATCTTAGCATCAATTCCTAAATATGAAGCATAGAGCCAAACAGCAGGACTCCTAAGACGCCCCTTTGAGCAACCAATTAGAATTTTATTTTTTCTGTTATTAGATATTCTAAGTAACTCTTCCTTAATATATTTTCTATTTTTAAACAGTCCATAAAAGACTATTACAGCAGCCAAATATAAATGTTTGTGTAAAAAAGTATGTTCCTTTTTATTTATAACGGGGACAGTATAACTTAAAAGAGACATTAAAGAAGATTCTTCGAAAGATCGAACATCTATACTTATTCTATTTATATCACTATCTAAGTCTGTAAATATATTTTTGCCGAAAAAAATTAATAGAATTCTATCTAAATTTAATAAATTAGACATTTAAAGAGCCTCCTTTCATTGTAAATTTACAATATAAAAAATATTTTATAACTATTATACAAGACAAATGTACTAAATAAAACTAATAGTATTTTTATAACATACTTTTAACATAGATTATGACTAACTTCAAAATGTTTTAATCATATGGTGATATATACATACAATTTTTTTTCTAAACATATACTTATTACGACTATTGTTAAAGTTAGAAAAGGGGGGACGGTCATGTATGGAAAGTGGGATAAGTAAAATTAATGTAATGAAATTCGCTGGAGCTTTTATAGCCTTTATTATTGGCTCAGGATTTGCAACAGGACAAGAAATCATGCAGTTTTTTACTTCAAATGGTTTGTGGAGTGTAGGCTCTATAATTATAAGTTTGGTTTTATTTACATATTTCGGATCCACTGTGATGGGTTCGGGTTACGACCATAGAAGATTTAAAAATCATAGACCATATAAATATTTCTGTGGAAATGCTATAGGTGTGTTTTATGAATATTTTGTTCCTATTTTATTATTTACAAGTGTAGTAATAATGGTTTCGGGGGCAGGGGCTACATTAAAAGAATACTATGGTTTAAATTATTACATAGGATGTGCAATGATGGTAATTCTAGTATTAATTGCATATATTTGCGGTTTAGAAAGTCTTATAAACATAATAGGTCTTATAGGTCCAGTTATTGTAGTATTTTCATTGATTGTTGGATTTACAATACTATTTCAAAACCTAGATGGATTACATAATATATCAGATACAATAACTAATATTAACATGCCTAAGGCTGGAGGCAAATGGATAAGAAGTGGAATAATTTATGCTGCTTATAATATGGTTGGTGGTGTAATGTTCTTTACTACTCTTGGTGAAAATGCAGATACTAGAGAAGAAGCTAAGTGGGGTGCTATAGTAGGTAGTGGTTTATTAATGCTTGTTATTTTAGTTATGAACTTGGCGCTATTATCTAAGATAGGTGATGTTTATAAATTATCAATTCCTACACTTTATTTTGCAAAATCCATATCACCTTTCTTTGGCAAAGTTTTTTCAGTGGTGCTACTATGTGGTATATTCTCAACAGCTGCTCCTAATTTTTGGACAGTGTGTAATAGGTTATCTAAAAATGGAAGCTACAGACCAACAATGATTGCAATAATATTATCAATAGTATCATTTTTCTGTGGACTACTTCCTTTTGAAAAATTAGTGGAGTATGTGTATCCATATACAGGGCTTTTTGGAGTTATTTTATTTGTGTGTATTTTCTATAAGCAAATGCGTAAGAGAATTATTTGATTCTAAATTTTGTTAATTTAGGAAAAATATAGGTGAATCGTATCACAAGTAACGGAGCACATCTTTTATAAGTAATATAAAATAATCCAAAGA
>JAVXJA010000160.1:0-3290 GCA_036648085.1 Terrisporobacter sp. | reverse complement strand
TTGTTGTTATCATAACACGATAAAAGGATTACATGCAAGAAAGCAATGATCTTTTAGTTATTTGATTCCTTCTTCTTTATTTTTTTCTTTTTGTTTTAAATACTCATTAAACTCTTTTTAAATTTCTAATGGTGTATCTTTTAAAATGCCAATTAGATAGCCGTCTGAATTGAAAATTGCATATTCCCACCAATCAGGTTTTAACATCATATGCATCACTCCCTTTACTTATTAGTTTAGCATAGAATTTTCACTATTAATGTTTTAAACAGATACAATCTAAAAGAGCATAACAAAGTATATTGTCAAATATATTATTTTATCTTTTTTTCGTTTTGAATTCGTTATTTCGTTGATTTAGTTTTTTATAAATTAGCCCCTTCTTTTTCAATGGATATACGTTTGATTTGTTCTTTCAAAATTAAGTCATAACGAATTTTAATAGAAGTCATATAAAACTTTTTATATATTGAAGATAAATATGGAGTGTTATCAATTATAACCTCAATCTTCTCTAAATCAATTCGATTTCCGATTCTAAACAAAGCATTTTTAAAATCGTTATTATTAATTATTCCTATATCTCTATAAAAAATAGGTTTGTCATTCATTTTATAAATTGATTTCACATTATAAGATATGTTTTCCATTTCTGCAAGATCGTTTAATAATTCACTCGCATTTTTTTCTGTTATTA
This sequence comes from Terrisporobacter sp., assembly GCA_036648085.1. Taxonomy (GTDB): domain Bacteria; phylum Bacillota; class Clostridia; order Peptostreptococcales; family Peptostreptococcaceae; genus Terrisporobacter. Next base: position 2,593 of record JAVXJA010000160.1, on the reverse strand, counting down.
AAGGGAAAAGCGAAGAACCGCAATCATATACTGGTGCAATCGTTATTTCGCTATTTATATTTTGAACAACTCCCCAATTATTTAGATTACGATTGGTATTTCCAATCAAACAATCAACTACAAATATATCCCAAAATCCATCAATAATAGATTGCTTATCTTTGATAACATATGCTTTTTTTATAACTTCATAAACATCTTCAATTCTTGTTGCGAATTTATGTGAAGAATTTGTAACGCTGTTTGCCAATTTTGCAAATTCATATAACTGCATCCCATCGTTTTCAAAGTCTCGACAAGCTACGCATACTTTGTTTTTATTTTTTTCACAATATATCCCTAATTGGGTTTCCTGCACTGTTATACCCAATTCTTTAAAAATGTGGCAACCAATATATTCTGCAAACTGATTATTTACATATGACAGGGAATTATTATTTTCTCGAAATGAGTCAGGAAACTTCAATAAATATATTTCGTTATTATATACGATGCGTTTCTTTTTCTTTTTACCTAAATAATTATTTATTAATTCTTCGCATTTTGTAAAATCGATCATAATAATAAACCCCAATAGTACTCTCTCATTTCATACGCTAATCGCTCGTCATAATCATGATAGCCATCTTTTAAATTAATTGTTTCCACATTTATTACCTCTTTACTTTCTTTTTTCATTATATCATTTTAAACTTTAGTTATATATTAACAATATCCATCAATTACAATAAAAGAGATATCATGTTACAAACCATTCATGCAGACTTATGATTCGAATATGATTATGTCTTAAACATAAAATAGAATGAATAATGACTGTTAATGTTTTTAAATTCTATTAGATCAAAATAAAAGAGGCTGTAACGAAATAGACACATTTGAAAATTCAGATGATTGCCTATAAGGTTATGACCTCTTATCTACTTAATTCTTTTTGGGTGTTACTTTTTTTATGCTTTAATTATTTATAGCGTCTAGTTCTTTGTGTAACTGTAAAAACTTAATTCTACTGCTTAATCCTTCCGTCAGTGTTTTAATTCTATCATCCGTCATTTCAGTGTAATCTTGATATTTTTTCAATATTTGATTGAATTGCATATCTAATCCATTCAACTTAGAAACATCAAATCTTTCTAAATTTGAAATATTTGATAGATAAGTAGAGAATTTTTTATTTGTATTTGAGAAATACTTTCCATACCCATCATTAAAATTAATGTTTTTTGCTAATTCATGACAATTCATAGATTGTCCTGTATCAAATATTGGTGTTAATCTTTCCCATGAAAGAGTTTCTACGTTTCTAATAACCCCAAAATTTTTCATGTGCCTATCCGTATTCATAGTTAAACAATCTACAATAAACATATTTTCTAAATCTTCTTGTGCGTTAGGTACATTGTGTTTTTCTAATATAGATAAATAATGCTGAAAATCATTAATGCTGTTATTCTTTTTCTCTGAACAAAAAACATCATAAGCAGAAATGATTTCTTCATTTGAAGAAACAAAATTATCGCATTTAGATATTATTTTATCGTCCATAATATCAATTTCATACGAACAATATTTAAATCCCAATCTCTCACATATTTGAGAAGCCAACCATTCGTTGATAGGTTCTTGTCTACTTGGAGTATATGTTCCTTTAACTAAAACACGTTTTCCATCTTCAATAACCCATGCCTTTTGTAACATTCCATCTGTTGTATTATTAGGAGATTTTAAATCAGGATGTCTTGATGAACTATCATTTAATGATGCCTGTAAAAAAGCCTTGTATTCAAATTCATTTTCAAAGAAGTTAATATCTTTCCATTGAATTGTGCTATTCTCTTCTTTAATCCAATATTGGTCTGAAAGTGATAGAGCATATGCCTTGTTTAAAAGTTCATCCGTTGTTTTCACTTCCAAATTCCGTAGTAATTTCTCAACATCTTTTCTCCATGATGGAATACCCCTACCTTTAAACCAATTATTCAATTCTTTTACTAAATTTTTAGAACAATCATTATACGCATTTTCAAGCGATAAGGGTGCATATTGTATGCTAATTACATCATATACTTTATCTATTGCAATTGTCGTTGTATTAAATTCAACTAGAGCAACTTTTTGATTTTTATTCATTAGATACGATTTCATAATTTTCCCCGCTTTCTTTTAATGTTAGTCTTATTGTTAATATTATACATTAAAATAGTATAAATAACACCTCTTTCAACTATCAAATTGTGTTCATGCACTATTTGATGATTTCTTGAATGAATGACCTTTTATTGCAATCAAAATTGGAAATGTTTTGATTATAGAATGTAATTCATTTGATAGATTTTCATTTAATAAAACCTTAATGTTGCATTTTACATTTAAAGCCTTTACTTCATTAAAAATTTCTAATGTGGACATCTGTCCATGTTCCTTTGTGAATTCAAATACTTCACCAACAATAACAACTTGATTTATCATAGTAGCCTCTTTCTCGTGATTGTACACGTAAGCAGAATTTACTGCCTACTTTTAACAGAAACAGCCATAAAAAAAATAGAGAGTAGATAAAGAAAAAGCAATAAGTAACAACTCTCTAAATTGA
>JAVXJA010000159.1:0-3312 GCA_036648085.1 Terrisporobacter sp. | reverse complement strand
ACATAGGAAACCATATGATTATTTATAAATTAATTTGGGAGGTTTTATTATGGAGATTACAAAAGATGATGTACCATATCAACTACATACAATGGTTGAGATAGTAGGTTATCATAGATTTTTAGAAATATGCAAAATGTATGGAGGCACCGCTGTATATATACCAGTTTATAGAAAAGTAGTCATGTCAGAGAGAAATAAGCAAATTATAAAAGAATTTAATGGTAGAAATATAAATGCATTAAGTATTAAATACAATTTAAGCAAAGAACAAGTGAAAAGAATAATTGAAAGTGAGGAGATATAATATGGGGAAATATTTAATAGCATGTGATGATGGACATGGAATGAAAACACCAGGAAAAAGAACGCCACCTTTAAAAGAAGATATTAAATTTAGAAATAAAATATATAAAAAATTCGTTCCACTCATGTCGCCAACGTCTAAGTCTTCGCTACCGCTTCAGACTTATCCCGTTGCTCAAAAGGGAAGCTGCATCCACGAAAATGAGTTTAATAAAAACATAATGGAAATTTTCATACAAGGATGTAAAAGATGCAATATAGATACTTTAGAAGTAGCTAAAGGAGATAGTGATGTACCATTATCAACTAGAGTTGGTAAAGCAAACAGTAATAATGCTAATTTATATATAAGTTTTCATGCTAATGCACTAACAGGTCAGTGGCAAAGCAAAGCTTATGGATTAGTTGTTATAATCCATGAGAATTGTCAGGAAAAGACTAAAGTTATGGCTCAGAATGTGTACGATTATTTAAAAGATGGAGTAGACTGGTATAAAGATGGCGGTACTAAGTATGGAGTGCGAAAAGATACAGATATAAGTGGATGCAGTTTATATGTACTTAAAAATACGAAAATGCCAGCAGTTCTTGTGGAGTATGGATTCATGGATAACTATGAAGACGTTAAAAGAATGTGTAGTGATAAATTTGCAAAGGATTGTGCCGAAAGTACACTTAAAGGTATTTGTAAGACTTTAGGTGTTAAATATGTGGAGGATGTTGGCAAGGTTTATAGAGTTGTTGCAGGATCTTATAGAGATAAAGATAGGGCAGAGTCTTTGGTAAAGGAATTAAAGAGTAAAGGGTATGATGCCTTTGTAGCACCTTATTAATAAGATTTTTTAGACTATATATTAGAACAATTTGCATCTAAATAAAGAATTTATGTACCTATATTTTTATGATATAATATTAATAAAAGAAAGTCATACTAAGGATGATAAACATATTATGAATAAACAAATGAGTATGATGATACAGAATGCCTCTTAGATTATTATTTTATATGTGTGAGATTTTAAAATATGAAGTGTTTGATGTAAACAATGATTTTAGTAAAGAAGAATTATTAGAGAGCAAGAATGTAACGGCTGCAATTTTTTTATTAGATCAAAAAATTGACGCAATAGAATTTTTACAAAGAATTAAAGCTATAGCACTATTCTTCGATTCTCTAACAAATACAGAGATAAAAGCAATAAAACATTGGATAAAAAATACCGTAGAAGAAAGACTAGCAGAATCTGCAATTAAAATATTGGAATCTAAAAAGGAGGATGTTGAGTTTATGGTAGCAAATAATGCATTTATAATTTCTGAAATGAAGGAAAAAGCAATCCAAGAAGGAATAGAAAAAGGAATACAAAAAGGAATACAAAAAGGAAAAATAATTTCAAAAAGAGAAGATATTATTGAAAATTTATATGAATTAGGCGAAGTTTCAGAGAAAATATTAGACTTAATAAATAGTGAAGAAAGCTTAGATACATTAAAAAAATGGTTAAAATTATCTATAAAATGTGAAAGTATAGAAGAATTCATGAATAGTATAGTTATTTAATAAAATAAGGTATATCAGTATAAGACATATTGATATACCTTATTTTCATGTAATAAGTTAAACAGAAGTATCACCTTTCAAATCAGACTTATTTCTAAACCTATCCAAATAAATACAATAAAACAAATGACATAAAGGAACTATATATAGAAAAATAGCATAAGGAATAAACTTATAATTACTAATACCAAGTACTGAAGTAGGTATAAGAGTAGCTATACACCAAGGAACTAAAGCACAAGTAATTATAGCTGAATTTGAAAATTCTAAAGCTATATCTTCTGCATCATAATCACCATAAATATTTTTAAGAATATCAATAGTTAATATAAAAGCAATAGTTTGACTGCACCCAATAGCAGCAACAACTAATCCTAAGACAAAAGTAATACTAAATATTTTAGTATGATTCAACTTAAATTTAAGTAAATATTGTTCCAGTTCAGAAAATATGTTAAGACCACTAAAAAATCCAGTTAAGCAGCAAGAAATTATAATAAGATAGCAAGTTTTTAACATGGATATTATGCCTCCACCTTTAATAATCTGAGATAAACTAGAAGAATTTTCATATCCAAATATCATGTATTTAAGTAAATCAATTAAGTTTGTATGTTGAATAAACAAAGAAATTAAAATAGCAACTACAACACTTACAGTAATTGATTTTGTAATAGATATCTTTTTTAAAGATAAAAGAATAATTATAATTGCAGGAATTAGAAGTACTAAATTAATATTAAAATAATCATATAAAGTAGTAGATAAAGAATTATCAATAAAAGTTAAAGGATTTTTTAATGAAAAATAAAGATAAAATAAAATACTTATAATAGTTGGTACAATACCGAATATAAATACTTTTTTTACATAGTGAAAAAGCTCCACCTTAGTAATATCACAAAGAAGCAATAAGCTGGATGATAAAGGTGAACATCTATCTCCAAAGTAAGCACCAGACATAATTGCGCCACCAACTAAATTTAAGTTAAGTCCAGAGGCCTCTGCAATGATTATTAGTGGTATACCAATAGCGCTTACTGTTCCAAAAGAAGTTCCTATTAAAAAAGAAGTAAGGGCAGGTATTAAAAAGCAAAATAAAACAAATAAGCTTGGGTTTAGATATTTTAAAGAATAATAAACTATGGATGGGATAGTACCGCAACATAGCCAAGTGCTTATTAAGATAGATATTAGTAATAAAATATAAATTATGGGTAATGATCTTTTAGATTCAAAAATATATAGTTTTAATAATTCTTTAGCAGTTTTACCTTTTTTTAATCCTACTAAAGAAAATAAAATAAGAGATATTGTTAAACCGTATCCTAGAAATATATTATTGAAAACACTGAAAATCAGCATACTTATAGTTAAGAGAATAATAAGGAATATAATCATAATAAATTCAACTCCAATTAGATTAATATAAGTAAAGTATAGTT
>JAVXJA010000158.1:0-3334 GCA_036648085.1 Terrisporobacter sp. | reverse complement strand
CAAAAGTTTATAGTTGAAATAAATAAATCTCCTCAAATAACAATAGACAGGCTATATGTCAGAATGTAGTATATTTAATAGAACTTATATATAATAGATATAATAAAATCTTTAGACTGGGATGAAATAGTAAATGCAGATATGCAAATATCATATAACAAAAAAGATAATTATTGTACAGAAAAATATATAATAAATGCAATATATGATAACAAAAAAAGATTAAGGTTAAAAGTTGGATAGTTTAATCTTTATTAAATATATAATAAATAAGGAATTAATTTGTTGTTTGTAATATAGTTATAAATAAGGAGTGATTTAAATGAAAAAATTATTAAGTTTTATATTATGTTGCATATTGTGTTTTGTATTGGTAGGTTGTGAAGACGGTTACGATACAGATTCTTCTGATACTCCGAATGTAGATATAACAAATCCTGCCAATAATGAAGACAGCAAATACTATCATGAAATAGGTGATAGGAAAAATTTAAGATATGATGAAAACGAAGGACTTTATTTTGACAAGGCTGGAAATGGTTATGATGAAAATGGTGAATTACTAATAAAAGGCAATGCTAGTGATTTAGGCGAACATCCTTGGAATCAAGATGACTATGAAGAAGAACCTTCTGATACTAATGATAATCTTACGCAGGAGGAAAAAGATAAGCAACAATTAGAAAAAGATAACCCAACTGGATATTATGTGACTTGTCCTGAATGTGGTGAAAAAGTATTTACAGTTAATGGTGATTGGGATTGCAGCCATGATAGCAACAATAACAATGATGATATAAATGTTAATCCAGATAGTCAAGAAGATGATTATGATCCTAATGAAAATAATTATACTAAACCTAATTCTGGAGATTTAGGAGAACATCCTTGGAATCAAGATGGATATCAAGAAGAGGATACTAGCAACGAATAAAAATACAACTAGGAAGGAGATTAATCCAACCTAGCTTCTTTTAGTTCTGCATATTATTTGGGAATGTAAAATAATTTGTGCTTCTGATGAAATAAATACTCCTTCATGGCAATGATAAAAATATAAATCAAAGCCAGGATTTATACGGTATAGAGATGTCTTCGGATCATATAAGTCACAAGTAATTGAACATGCTAAAATGTGGCAAAAAGTATCCTACGGCAATAAGAATAATAAGAATATGGAAAGATAACTGGGATGTTATATCACCATTCTTTAGTTTTCCAGAAGAAATAAGAACAATCATGTATACTACAAATATAATTGAAGGTCTTAATAGACAGTTTAGAAAAGTAACAAAGACAAAATCCACTTTTCCATCAGATCAATCATTGCTATAGAGGAACAAAATTACTCTAAAGCACAAATTAATTTACACTCTCATTTAATATCTATTTTATCAACTAGCATACTAGGTATTGTAATTTCTCCTCCCATAGTAGAAGTGTATGTCATAATTCCTGCACTTAAACCATATACAGTTATATAATCATCTTCTAATACTCTAGATGATACTATTAAACTATCATATTCACAAAGTATTATATTGTCATAATTCCCACCAACTGCAAGTCTTACTTGGACTACTCCATCACCTTCCATAACTTGAATAACCTTACCTTGGAATTTGATTTTTTGTAACATATATTCATCAGGTGTTCTTGCCAATTGACTATAAGTAATCCCCGTATCATATCCTTGTTTTTCTTTTTTCTCTTTTTCAGCTTGTTCTTTCTTTTCTTGTTCTTCTTTTTCTTTTCTTTCTTTTTCTGCTTTTTCAGCTTGCTCTTTTTCTAATTTTTCTTGTTCTTTTTTAATTCTTTCTTCTTCATTTTTACGTTCTTGTTCTGACATTTCAAACCATGGTGCTGCTTCATCAACTTTCTCTTGTAATTCTTTGTTTTGTTTCAAAATATCATTATATCTATTATCAAGACTTTTATATTGAGCGCTTAATACATCATAATCTTCTTGTGATACAGAACTGCCAGAACAGCCTACTCCCAAAATTATCCCTAAAAATATTAATCCAAGTATCTTACCTACGCTTTTTAAATTTAGCTTCTTTTTTTCTTGAATTAAATCATCTTGTTTGTTGCTTTTATTGTTTTCTTTCTTTTCTCTTAGCTTACTTAATAATTCTTTTCTTTATTCCCCATTATAATCCCCCCAAACACTCTTCTCACTTTAAGATTTAATACTCATTATCCTATATATATTCACTTACTATTCTATGTTAAATATATTTTTACAAACAATAATCTTTATCTAATATATCTGCTACATTTACTCTCAGAAGTTTTGAATAGTGTTGGATTTCGTCTTACACTCGTTTCAAATAATTATCTATATCAATCATATTATCTGAGTATAAACTATATCCAAGGTTGGAAACAGTTGCCACCTTTATATCAATATCTTTTTTTATATCGGTAGCTATATTCATTGCATTTTTTAACTCTCTTTTTAAGATAGTACTCTTAGGGTTATGGTTAACTATTAAAATTATATATTCCGGCTTTATGCTTCTATTAAATTTTAATGTTTTTTTAATTCCTCTTATAAGATCTAGCTCTATTTTTTGATTAAGTATAATTTCTACCTCATCATATAAGCTATTCAGTCTATTTTCCATATTAATAAAGCTCTCTATTTGTTTAAAATGTTCTAAAATTCCAGAAGATCCGCACAATGATTTATCTCCATACTTCATTTCTATAATTACTAAATTTAAATCATAAGGTTTCTCCATATCTGGTGATGAAGTATCGTATTTAACTGCTATTAAATCAAACCTACTACTGTTCATATTATCTGCATACTCAATGTCTACTATATAATAATCTGTATATTGTGATATGGAAGAATTATTATTTTCTCTTAATACAATTTGCTGACATTCACGCTCATTTTTATGATTTTCATAAAACCATAGATCCATTTCCCTTTTTAACTCATACGTTAGATTTATAAGTTCCTCATATCTTACTTTCTTCGAAAAATCTTCTATTTTAGAATTAATCTGATTTTTCATACAATCTAACTTATTTGTATTAGATTTATTCTTTTTTGTTTTTAAATAATTTACATTAAAAGTAAATTTATATCTATCATTAATAGGTTCTATTTTATATAAACTTCCACCTCTATAATAAATATTTATATAATTATCTCTTATTTCAAGACATAAAGAGTCATCTATTTTAACAACATCTAATATAGGTTTTAAAATTCCACACTTTAAATCTTTTATAAATTTATCTGATAAACCCCTTTGTTTAGTCATTATTATCTCTCCCAATTTTTATTAATTTTTAATTAATATAATATTTTATATTC
>JAVXJA010000157.1:0-3389 GCA_036648085.1 Terrisporobacter sp. | reverse complement strand
TTTGGAGTAGCACCCATCCCAAAACCACAAGTTGCAGAAGCAAAAACAACTGCCTCATAGTCTTTACCCATTATTCTATAAGTTATAAAATAAGCGAAAACTCCTACTAAAGCAACTTGAGCAAATAACATAACAATAAGAGGTAATGCTAAATCAAATAATTGCCAAAGTTTAAGACTCATCAATGCCATTGTTAGGAAATATGATAAACTTAATCCGCCTAAAGTTTCTATTTCTTTTTCTACCATTTCCTTTCCAGTAAAATCATAGACATTTCTTATAATAGCAGCAGCAAGCATTGCACCTATATATGAAGGAAAAGTTAATCCTGATTTTTGAATTAAATCAGAAATAATTGAACCAAGTCCCATTGCAATAAATAAAAATGATGCACCGGTCATTAATTTCTTAAAGCATAAAATATTTTGATTTTCTTCATTAAAATCACCAACTTCTTTTGGTGGTATCCCAGAATTTTCATCATGAAGAGTCTTCACTTTATGATTCTTTATTAAATTTCGAGCAACAAGTCCACCAATTATACTTCCCATTACTAATCCAAAAGTGGCAGATGCAATAGAAACTGTAGTAGCACCAGCAACACCCATATTCTCAAGTAGTGGTCCAAATGATCCAGCCGTTCCGTGGCCACCTATCATAGGTATAGAGGCTGTACAAAGGCCAAGTAAAGGTGTTAAATTAAATAATGATGCAAGAGTCACACCTACAGTATTTTGTAAAATAACAAGCAATATAGCAAGACAAAGGAAGGTTAATACCTTCATGCCACCTTGTTTTAATATTTTAATACTAGCAGTAAATCCGATACTAGTAAAAAAGGCTGTCATAAAAAGATCCTGTAAGGTTGTATCTAAGTTTATTGTAGCTATATTTGTCATTTTGAATATAAGTACTAACATGGCAAATATAAATCCACCAACAACTGCTGGAGGTATGCAATATTTGGAAAGTATAGAAAACTTATTTCTAACATATTTACCAATATAAAATACAATTGAAACTAATGCCATGGTCTCGTAAACGTTTAGAGTAAATTCCATATGTAGTTATGTCCTTTCTTTGGTAAGTTTTTATATATCATCTACCTTATAGCATATAATATAAAAATTTTAAAGTAAAGTTAAATACCATTATAAATATCAATTGAAAAACATTATCTTTATATAATAAAATAATTATTAGTATTTATTCTTCTTAATATTAACAATATCATGCTAAAAATATTTAGGAAAATAAGATTAAAATATTTTTATTATATACATAATCATATAGACATAATATTAAAAGAAGAGTATAATTACCCATTATATTAGGAGGATTAAATTTATGTTTAAAAGTATGTACAACCCAATGGGTCAAGTGTTTAAATATCTTTCTATATCCATAGTATTTATGTTTATAGGATATATATTTGGTTTAATGTTTTTACCACCAAGCTTTATATATTTTGCAAATATGATAATAGGTGTGTTAATGGTAGGATTACTAATAATGGCTTTATTCTCAAGAAAAAATATAATTCCAAGAAGATTTTCAATGAACTTTGTTTATATATTTACATTTATAGATGGTATACTAATGTCACCAATAATAAGTTACTATGTAGGTGATATGGGTACTGGATTAGTTATAAATGTATTATTAGCTACAGGCATAATATTTGGAGGACTTGCTTTTATAGCAAATAGAGATGAAAGTGGAAGATTCCTTAGATTAGGACCAATTTTATTTACTTCATTAATAGCTTTATTAGTAATGTCTATAGTAAATATATTTTTCCATGGATCAGTATTTAATATAATTATAAGTATTGTGGGAGTAGTAATATTCTCAGGATATATATTATACGATATAAGTTTATTAAAATCAGAGATTCAATATGGATCAATACAAGAAAGAGATGACTTATCTATTCATGTTTTAAATTTGTATCTTGATTTTATTAATATATTCCTAGATTTACTTAGATTAGTGAAAGAATTAAATGATTAAATAATATGAAAATCCTATGGTAGAAAAACTATCATAGGATTTTTTATGATTAAATATTAATTTCAAATTTATAGAAAACTTGTGTATAATAGTTCATGAGATATTTTTACTTACTAGGGAATTATATTAGTCTTAATCTTGTGTATAACTCTTACATACAAGTAATACAAATGAATTTAGAAAAGTAAAAAAAGAAAATTTTGAGCAACGGGATAAGTATGAAGCGGTAGCGAAGACTTAGACGTTGGCGACATGAGCGAAGCGAATTTTTTATAAAGGGGACAGTTATGCAAGAAGAAATTTTAGTCAGATTAATTAATGAGCAATCAAATGGATTTATCATATTAAATAAAGACTTAGAAGTCTTATATGCAAACAATAAAGTAAAATATTTTTTCTTATCGTAGATAAATATGATGGCAGTTTGACTTCTAATAAAGGCATTAAAAATTTATATTAAGAAAAACTCTTAATATATGGTTGCTGTCAATTTTAATATATCACGAACTAAATGAAGATAGATTTAGATAGTATAGCTATTGATGTAGAATCAGTGGCTTCTCTGTTATAATTAAGAGATAAATAGGAATTTAAATGGCTATATTACTAGCTTTATAAAAATCCTACCGTTCGCACTTAAAAAAGTTTATATAAATCTACAGCCAACTCATTTAAGGCATCTCTATCTAAAATAACTAAAGATTTTTTCTTTTTTTATAATATTTTCAGAACAAAGCTTATCAACTATTCTTAAAATAATATAATTCCATATATTCTCTTATATATTTGGTTAAAAAATCCTTAATTTGAAATTTATTGATATAATACTCTAATTTATTTTTATTTTCTAATTTAATCATAATAAACCTCATAAAAATTTAAAATATGTGAAAAAATATGTCATATGACATAATATATATCAATGACATTTTGATATTATAGTTTGGACAAGAAAAGTATTACATAATATAGAAGGACAAAAAACATTGAAAAAATTTTTATGTTTAATGGCAGTAGTTATGATAACTACTTTTTCAGTAATAGGGTGTACTAGTAAGAAAAGCGAAAGTAAAAGTAAAGGTAACGGAACTAAGGTAACAATGGTTACTAGTGTTGGTGGAGTAACAGATGTAAGCCTTGCCGATAGGCTATTGTTGATTATGTTTAGATAACAAGTTTTCGATTGCTTCATCCAATAACTTAGATATTGGAATTCTTGTTGTATCTGAAAGTTTTTTTAGTTTGTTGTAAAGTTCTGTATCTATTGCAGAACCTATTCTTGTACGATTTTTTAGCATAGTTACCTCCGAAATATATTATAAAAATATTAGAAATAGAAGTTGATAAAGACCACATACACCTAATGATTGAAAGTG
>JAVXJA010000156.1:0-3392 GCA_036648085.1 Terrisporobacter sp. | reverse complement strand
AAAGAAAGGAGATATAAATGAAAATAGAAGATAAACAATTACTAGAAACCCTGCCTTTAAGTGCTTCTTTGGCGGACTTTGTTAATCAGTCGGAAAAATTAACAGATGTAATAGAAAGTGAAGGGAACAAACTTAGAACAATATTAAAAGAAAAAGGGGTGGAAGCCTCCGCAACGGATAAAATCCCAATTTTAATAGATAAGGTTAAGTCACTTGAAAATTATAACAAACCACCAATGGTAAGCGATGTTGTGGTAAGTAATGTCAAAACATCTGGAACATATACTTTAGAATATACAATAGAGGATTCTGATAGCGACTCTTTTGTGCATAAATTGAAGATAGGTACGTTAAGCTGGATTAATATAGCCCCTATAAAAAATGGGAATAAGTACACATATAATGGGGCAGGGTTGTCCCAAAATACTCAATATAGCTGTCTAATAGAAATTGTAGATAAAAGTAAATTCGTTCAGAAAGCTTTTATTATTAATGTTCCTAGACCTAGTTTGTATGGTGTTAGAGTAGATGAGAGTAATTCTAATCCATCAACTTGTGTAACATATATAGAGGATGCGGTTGGTAAAACCGTTGCCACTTCAACAGATTTTGGAGGTTGGAAGGATGTATACCCATTTAATAAAATCAGACCTTGTGGTTTTAAGTCTGGTAGTGTTGTTAAATATATAGACCCTGCTGATTTTAGTAGATACGAAGATGGAACTTATGTTGGGTCAGATGTAGATGTTATGATAGAATTTCCTAAAATATATTGGAAATTTACATCAGTCTCGAATGGTTATGAAATTAGAGTTAGTAATATAAAAGTAGACGATGATTATCTATGCCCAGCTCATACTATAGGAAATAGAGAGGTTGACAATATCTATATTGGAGCTTATCTAGGCTCTATTAACGGAGGGAAACTTAGGAGTGCAAGAACACAAACTCCTAAGGTGAGTCAAACGATAGGAGCTTTTAGAAATCAAGCTCAAGCTAATGGAGCTGGCTATCAACAATGGAATTACTATTCTATGTTTATGCTACAGATATTGTATTTAATAATGTATAAGAATTTAGATAGTCAAACCGCTCTAGGACGTGGGGTTACAAATCCAAGCTCTATTATGGCGACTGGTGGCACTTATAATAAAGGGATGATATTTGGAGAAGCTACTGGTGGGCTTCAAATGAAGTTTTTAGGAGTAGAGGATTTTTGGGGAAATCTATATCAATGGGTAGACGGATATTTTTTTAATTCTAATAGAAAAATGTTAATAAGTGACAATAGTGTTTTTAATGATACTGGAGTTAGTTATGTAGATTGTGGACAAGGTAATACGTCTAATGTTAGTGGGAGTATAAAAAAAATACATGGTGGTACTAAAACTGGTTTTGCGATAAAAGAATCTGGAGGTAGTACTTCTACTTATTATTCTGATTATGGTTATTTGTATGCTAATCGTCTGCCTATCTCTGGTGGTAATCAGAGTGATTACTTGTTTTCTGGGGCTTTTCAGTTCATGGTAGATTCTTCTGCTTCTAATTCTTATTCCAGTATCAGTTCTCGCCTGGTTTATTTGGGTTAAGTTATATTTTATCCTATGTCTATAAAATAAATCTTATAAACATAGGATAGGCAATAATTTTGGGTAAATAGTAATTTGTATACTAGTTATATACCTATCTCTAGTAGTAATTGGAATGATGACTTGAATACTAGGACTTTTCAATTCAAGGTAAATTATTCTACTTCTAATTCTAATTCCAATATCAGTTCTCACCATGTAAAGTAAAAAGTATACTGATTATTGCCTTGGCTCTCGCCAAAACATAAAGAATATTTAAAAAGTGTTTTAGTAGGTTATCTCGAAAATTCACGAAAATAGATACAAGAAAGGTAAAATAAATGAAAAGATATGGAAATATATATTCTAAAATATATAGTACTGACAATATAAAACTCGCTCATCAAAAAGCGAGAAAAAATAAAACTAATTATAGTGAAGTTATATACGTTGATAAAAACGAGGATTTTTGCATAGAAAATATTCAGCAAACGTTAATTAATAAAGATTTCAAGACCAGTGATTACAAAATTTTTACAAAAATAGATAAAGGCAAAGAAAGGGTGATATATAAACTCCCTTATTACCCTGACAGAATAGTTCAATGGGCTATTATGCTTCAAGTAGAACCTATTTTTATGAGACGATTCTCCACCTTCACTCATGCAAGTTTAAAAGGAAGGGGTATTCATTCTGCATTGAAACAACTTGATAATATCATGATTGATACGAATAATACAAAGTATTGTTTAAAAATTGATATTAAGAAATTTTTCCCAAATATTAATCATCAAATATTAAAAAATCAATTAAGAACTCTTTTTAAGGATAGGGAACTCTTAGATTTACTTGATGGTATTATTGATAGTATTGAAGGAGGCATTGGTGTCCCAATTGGGAATTATCTTAGTCAGTATTTCGCCAATTTCTACTTAACAAATTTTGATAACTGGCTAAAACATGAGTTAAAGATAAAAAATGTTATTAGATATATGGATGATATTGTAATTTTTCATCATGATAAAAAGTTTCTTCATGAATTAAAGAAAAATATAGATTCTTATTTGTGGTCTAATCTTAGACTAGCACTAAAAGAAAACTGGCAAGTATTTCCCGCTGATATTAGAGGTGTTGATTTTGTAGGATATAGACATTTTAGAAAATTTAAACTGTTAAGGAAAAGTACTTATAAAAGGATGAGGTTGAAATGTAATAAACTACTAAAACATCATAAGTTGACTAAAAATGAGTTGTGTACTATCAACAGTTATCAAGGTTGGCTAAAATGGTGTAACTCATATAATTTATCTAATAAGTATTTAAAACCATTAAGAAAGAAGAAGGTGATAAGGTGATACAGATAAAAAATGTTCGAGGAAGTATGGATGTTGTTCCAGGCATTGAATTTAATGTTGACACTATTTACGAAAGGAGTAATATTATTAGACTAGAAGATTTGGGGCTGTGGCAATATGATGAAGTACAATACTCATATCGTGAATGGATAGAAAAAAGTCATAATAGAATCGAGAATTTAAACACAGAAAATAAGTCTCTTAATACACAATTAGATGTAGTTAAATCAACACATTCAGATTTGATATTTGATATAGATTTTAGGGTTATGGATATAGAAGATAATTTAGGTATTGTACCTGCAACAACAAAAAATATAATTGATATGGTGATAGAAGGAGAAAATAATATGACAAGTACTTGTGTAATGCTATTAGATAAGATAGAAAGTGGTAATTATAAAAATAAAGTTGAGGTAGAAGATATGGCTGAAAGATATCTTAATAGAAATAGAATAAGTATAGAAGA
>JAVXJA010000155.1:0-3441 GCA_036648085.1 Terrisporobacter sp. | reverse complement strand
AAACTATAAAATTTGTAAAGTATTTATAAAAAATTATAGAGTTTATACGTCAGTTAAGAAATTAGCTAAAATAAAAAAAATAGATATTATTGAAAGTGATATGCTTAATGAAATAAATTTTGGCGAATTCGAAGGTTTAGGGTTTGATGTTATTAGGAAAGACTACCCTGAAGAGTTTGAAAAAATGTTGAGTGAAGGTTCAGACTATACATATCCAAATGGAGAAAGCTTGAAAGATACTTTTTATAGGGTAGCTGATGAAGTAAAAAGAATATTAAAGAATAAAGATAATAAAACTATTTTAATTTGTTCTCATGGAGGAACAATTAGAAATATTATTTCTGATTGTATATCCAATGATTATAAATACCATTGGAATTTTAGAATAGATAATGCATCTGTGACTGTAATAGAAATAGATAATAATTTTGCAGTAATAAATAAGTTAAATGATACAAGTTTTTTAGCATAAGAAACTTGTTAATAAAATAAAAGATAGTCTCAAAACCATTAAAAAATGATTTTGGGACTATCTTTTTAATATTTTACCGTAGATGATTTTAAATTCATAGTTTCGGAGTTAGCAGTAACGGTGCAGTATACTTTGTAAGAGTATCCCTTTGGTACAGGTTGTGTTTTACTTAATGAACAACTTCTACTTCCAGAATTATACCAGCTATAAATTGTTACCCATTTACTATTTTTATATTGTTGAAGTTTTAAGGTTACACTAGTTTTTGTAACATTAGAATATCCATTTACAATACCTTTAATATGTGCTGATCCTGAAGTTATACTTAAGTTACAATCGGCTGATGAAATATATGTAGCATAAGGCGTTATATCATTATCAAAAGATGGCACATCTAAGTCATAAACAGATTATGCAAATGAATTTCCTAAAATAGAAAATATAAATGTTAGAGATAAAAAGGTTGATAATATTAGTTTTTTTAGTTTCATAATTTTCTCCTTATGTTTTGAGTTTAATTTATTTTACGCTTTCTGCAACTTTAATAAGATCCTTTGTTAACAAATCTAATTGACTATAATCTTTTAAGTCAGCACGTATTATGAAAAACCAATTTTCATTTTCATAATATAGAGTTAAAAGATTATTTTTATTTATTAAAGTAGCATCTTTATTATTAATTTTTAAGTTTTTTATATCTGCATTTTCTGTATCAAAAATAAATGTATTGTTATTTATAGATTTACAAGTATATGCAAATTCAAGATTATCATTATTTTTATATACAACTTCGTAGGCATATTCATCAGTAGTTTCATTTACTTTTTTATATCCTCTAGGTATATAAGACGGCTTTAATAATTTTACATTATAAGAATTGGTTTCTTTAGAAAGCTCAATAGATGTATGAGTTGAAAAAATACTTGTAATATTATTTATAATATCTTTTAAGCTAGCATGAGACGATATATTAAAAAAGCCACTTAAACCTATTATTAGAGTTGAGATTGAGGCAATCTTAATATATTTAAGTAAATTTTTTCTAGAGGATTTTTTTTCTTGTTCTTTTATTAAACTATCCATTTTAGATTCAAACTCTTTTGAAAATACATGCTCTATTTCATCATCTTTTGGAATATTACTCAAAATATTATCTGTTAAAAAAGGCATTTCTTTATAAAGTAATATATCTAATTCATCTAGATTGTTTTTATTCATAAATTTGAAACCTCCTTTTTATTTAATATACTCTTCAATTTCTTCTTACAACGCTGAATCCTTTTGTATAAAGCATCTTCACTAATATCTAATATTGTAGATATTTCACACATGGAAAACCCATGGAAATATTTCAAAATAAAAATTTGCTGATCTTTTTCGGACAGCATAGATAATGATTGAGAAAGGTCACTAAAAGAGTCTTCTGGGGTAATTAAAGTTGGATGATTAGAATATTCTTCTACATTATCAAAAAATATAAGATTTTCTTTTTTTCTTTTGTTATAAATATTAATAGAAATTCTTCTTACTATAATAACAATGAAAGATTTAGTTTTTGGACAATTTATGTTGTCTATTTTATCTATATTTTCAATTATTTTAATAAAAGCATCATGCACAGCATTTTCAGATAGTTGAATATCTTTTAAAATCAAATTTGCCTCATAAAACATTAATTTCCTATAAGTTATATAAATTTCTTTAAAAATACTTTTATCTTCCTCACAGTTGATTGTATTTAAATATATTAACATTGTATACACTTACTCTTTCAACTTTGCGAAGACTGTATCGCAAGGATCTGGATTACAAGATAATATATTCTCAAATATAGAGTTTAGATTATCATAATTATTAGGATATATTGCTAGGATATTACCGTAAATAGTATAATCATGAAGTTTTTCATTTTCTATCTGTTTGATTACATTTTGTGCAATGTCTTCATTTTTATAAGATGATATAAAACAGAAAACAGAACCACTATCATCTGTAGGTATTAATATGGAAATAGATTCATCTCCAATTTCATATCCACCATCAATATAATCTGAACTTTCAATTATATAACCTGATTTTTCAGCAGAAGCCTTTATTTCTGAAAGTGAGTAAATATCTTCACTTGATATATTATTACTTTCACAACCCAATAGTAAAACTGTACAACCTAGTAATAGAAAAATCATTGTTTTTAATTTCATTTTATCTACCTACCTTTCTATTTCAAATGATACATATAAGTAAATTATAAGATAAAAATAAAATTTTACAATTATTTTAAAAAAAATGTCCAATAAAGGGAATTTAAATTGTTATATGTAGTGAAAAGTATTTTTTTGAAGGGAGAGGTATAATGAAAAGAAAAATTATACAAAAAATAGGGGCAGTATTCATGGCGATGTGTATATGTATTACATATATGCCTATGGGAGTATTTGCTGAAGAAGCAAAAGAAATATCGCAAAAGTTACAAGAAGAAGGAGATAAACCTAAAAAATCAAATAATCAATCTGAAACAGGACAAATTATTAAGAAAATATAAAAGGAGATAAAAAGAATTACTTACCAGAGACAGTATCAGAAGAAACACCAGTAATTTTAGAAAAAGATAATTATCAGATTACAATATCTCCTATAGATAAAGAAAGTAAAAAAGTTAAGGTAGAAGATGAAAATGTATTAAATATTTATGATAAAGAAGTGCAAATTCCAGTAAAAGCTATATATGGAGCTAAGGATGAAAAGTCCTCATTAGAATATATATCACAAGATAATGGAATAAAGGAAAATTTAATTTTAAAGGAAGTACCGGAATCTAATATTTTTGAATATGAAATAAAATTAAATGGAGTAAAACCTAAAAAATGTGAATTAGAAGAAAGTATTGTATTCATAGAAGAAAGTACAGGAGATACAGTTGGAAGTATAGATGTACCATTTATGAATGATGCTACTAACAAAGCACATAG
>JAVXJA010000154.1:1165-3456 GCA_036648085.1 Terrisporobacter sp. | reverse complement strand
AATTTGTAGAGTGGATATTATGAACAATTTTAATATAATACTAACTAAAAAACGCAATATACATCCCTTGAATAGGTATTGTATATTGCGTTTTTTTATTGTTAAATCACTTTTGCACCTCAAAAGTAAACCTATTAAAAAACAGTCCTCTTTTATCCTGATTCAATAGAATTTTTATACGAATATATGAAATCTGTGTAAAATACTTCTACTTATTATCCTTAGAATCTGCAATTTTATTTTCGGGATTATCATCAACATATTTTCCAAGGAAATCATTAATACTAGTCCAATAAAGCTTTGGATTAACCAAGTCTGAATTAGCATGTTCTGCACCTTTTACAGTTAACTTTTCCTTATCAGAATTAGTAGCATCATACAATTCATCCATCATATAATATGGAACGAAAGCATCTTTGTCTCCATGAATATATAATATTGGAGTTTCTGATTTTTCTACTGCATTGAGAGGTGTAGCTTGTTTTAATGAATATCCAGCTCTAACCATTGTTACCATATTTGAAATATCCATTACAGGGAAGGATGATAAATTAAATAAATCTTTTAACTGATAAGTAAACTGATCCCAAACAGAAGAGTAACCGCAATCAGCTACTATAGCTTTAACATTAGAAGGCAGTTTTTCTCCACTTACCATTAAAACTGTGGCAGAACCCATAGAAGTACCATGAAGTACTATTTCTGACTTTGGATTAGATTCAGTTATTTTGTTAATCCAATTAATTATATCCACTCTATCGTCATAGCCCATTCCAATATAATCACCCTCACTTTTTCCGTGAGCTCTAAGATCTGGAGCTAAAACATTGTAGCCCATTTCATAGAAGTATTTAGCTTTAGCGCTTACTGTTTCTCCATCAGAAGTGTAACCGTGAACGACTATTGCCCATTTATCTGTTTTATTTTCGTTCTCAACAACATATGAATGTAATTTTAATCCATCGAAAGATGTAATATACTCATCCTTATAATTAGAATCCTTTAGTAGCCACTCCACATCTTCTTTAACTTCTAATTCATCTTCTTCATCTTCACCAAAAATCATTTCCTTTGAAGTAAAAGGATTAATAGCTAAATCGTAGAAATAGTTTCCTACAACTGCCCCTATGCCTATTACACTTATTAGTAAAACTATTAATAATACTCTTATTATTTTTTTCTTCTTACTCATACTCAATCTCCTTAATAAGCTATATAATTGAATTGGTATCAATATATATTGTTTAAAAATATGTTTTGAATTTCAAAATATATTATATATATACTATCATAAAAATCAAAACTTTGACATACAAAGCATTCTGAAAATAAAAAGAAAATATTAACAGTAAATAGAAAGTAAAAAAGAACTAAATTCATCAGTCCTTTTTTATCAATTAATTATTAAAATAAAAAAGAGCAATAAATTAGATTTAAAATCTAAACTTATTGCTCTTTTTTATTTTTACTGTTCAAAGAATTCTTTGGGATATACTACGATACCATTTACATTTTCAAGGGAATTTTCAACAAGCTCTATAGCCATAAAGTTTTCGCTAGGAACTTCAAAAGGAGGTTTAATTTCAAAGTTTTTAGCTTCCACAAATCCAAAACGAGGATAGTATTTTTCGCTACCAAGAACTATAGCAGATCTATATCCTAGTTCTTTTGCAACTTTCAAACCTTCATTAATTAACTTACCTCCAACACCTTTATTTTGATGATCTGGTGAAACAGCAAGAGGAGCTAATCCTAATGATTCATATTTGGTATCATAATCTGCTATAAATAATTTTGTAAACAAAATATGACCTATGATAGTATCATTTTCTACAGCTACTAATGAAAGTTCTGGTATGAAGCTTTCTGATGTTCTAAGTCTATTAACTAAGTTTTGCTCATCTCCATCAGAATGCTCAGCACTTTCAAATGCACTTTTTATTAAATCATATACAATGTGATTATCATTTAATTCTTCTTGTCTTATATGTATTGTCATTATAATTCCTCCTTGTTGTATATTTTGACATTTGTATATTATTATACTTGAAAATTATAAAATTAAAAATTTATTTTTGGCTTGCAGAAACAGTTATATATTGACCATAAGCATATCCGTAACCAGTACCATATTTAACTTTATACCAACCATTAGTAGTTTTAGAAAGTACAGTTATCTTAGTATTTTTTCTTAAAGTACCAAGTTTAGTATAAGAAGTATTAGCACCTTTTCTTACATATACATCGTGGTTAACAAGTGCAGATGCTGGATATTTATTTTGATCAACAGG
>JAVXJA010000154.1:0-1065 GCA_036648085.1 Terrisporobacter sp. | reverse complement strand
AGGTTTAGAACCTATAGTTACATAAGTACTGTAAACATAAGCATAGTTATTACCGTTTTTTATTTTATACCAACTGTTAGAAGATTTAGCAACAATAGTAACTTTCACGCCTTTTTTTAATGTTGAAAGTCTAGTGTAACTAGTGCCAGGACCTTTTCTCATAGATACATTGCTGTTAATAGTTCCTGTTGCAGAAAAAGCAGTATCCTTGATTGTAGCAGCATAAGAGCTTGTTACGTAAGTATTAGTAGGTGAGGACAGATCCATAGCTGTAGCTCCACCTATACATATAGCAGATGCCAACCCTGTAACTATAAACTTTTTAAACATACGGTTTTTCATAAATTGTTCCCCCTTAAATTTTGGATAGATATTTATTCTTTTTACATTACAAATATATTCTAGCACTATAATTAATTTTCACAAGTAAATTAGTTAGATTGTAAACTAATAGTAATGTTTATAATAAAGATGACAAAAGGTTACAAACCCTTTTTTTATGCCTAATCTTACTACATTGTAAGGTTTGAAAAGATACTATAATTATTACTATTAATGTTAAAGACAAGCATTATATTTTTATTTTTGCAAATAATAGGAATGATATATAAAAGGAGGTAATAACATGCAAGGTGGAAATTTAAAATGTAGTGCGACAAATTGTGCATTTAATCAAAGTAGTGAGTGTAGAGCAGGGGCCATTAATATTAGAGGTGCTCAAGCTGTTACAACAGCAGGAACAGGATGTTCTTCATATGTAGATAGAAGTTCTAATTCATTTACCAACTGTGCTGACTGTGGATGTACAGACCCAAGTAATATAAGATGTGAAGCTTGTAATTGTACATATAATGAAAATAAAAATTGTACTGCTGACAATGTAAGAATAGATGCATACAAAGCATGCTGTGACACATTTACATCTGGGAAAAACAATTAATTTTAAATAACAATAAAAAAAGTCTCTTTTGAGGCTTTTTTTATGTTGGGAATTATATATTTTAATAATGGATGATATATAGTTTTATTGTTATATATAATAACTGGTGATACACTTAATTTAAT
>JAVXJA010000153.1:0-3498 GCA_036648085.1 Terrisporobacter sp. | reverse complement strand
ATTCTACCAATATTTCTTTATAATGTTCTTGAAAAATATTGTGAATTAGATTAAACTAATAAAAGTTTAACTTGTATCAAAATAATTAAAGGAGCGACTATGAATATATTAAAAAAACTATCGGATCAAAAGCTAATTGGTATTCAATGCTGTCTACTTGTAGCATTGCAACCAATCTTAGATATATATCGAACTTTTATTGGTAATAAGTTTCAATTATTTGGAATTTCTTTACTTGAAATTTTAAATTTTGTATTTATTGGATATTTATTTCTATTAACAATTTACAATAAAGAATTTAGAAAAAATATTAAATATATTATTATATATTGTGCATTTTTAATCGTATATTTAATCTTTCATCTTTATAATATTACACAATTTGATTTATCTATCTTAAATGGAAGTACGCATAGTTTAATTACTGAATTATATTTCATAATCCGTTCCTATTTGTTTCCTTTATTGGTACTTTATATTTTTTTGAACAGTCATATTGAAAGAAAAATGGTGTTAAGAACAATATCTTATATTTCTTTCTTTATTTGCATCATAATTATTTTTACGAATATCACAAAATCATCCTTTATTACTTATGCGAGTGATCTACCTGAATTTTCAACAATTTCTAATAATATATTTGATTGGTTTACCCAAACTAAGTTTGAGAGTGTTTCACTTTTAACTTCGAAAGGATGGTTTTACTCAGGAAATCAAATAAGTATTATTCTCTTTATGTTATTGCCAGTTGTACTTTATAGTTTGATGTCCCCTTGGCGTAGCAAAATAGATGCCCTATGTGTTATGATTCATCCAATCGCAATGATTATGGTTGGTACAAAAACAGCTGGCTTTGGTTCAATTATTATTATTTCATTATCAATTATTTTATATTTATTATTTTCTGTTATTATGAAACAAATTAAATTTAATAAGCATGTTTTTGTTATTATGCTTTTATCTTTTCTTTGTGCAACTTTCTTAATTATAAAATCACCGGTTATGCAAGGTGTATTAGATCAAAAATCATTAAGCTTTGAAGAAAATGAAAAAATCGAAGAAGAATTAAGTAATATTCCACGTAATTATAAAGATATTAATATTCATCAACTGTCGACTTTAATAAATGAAAATCATAATTATTTTGGTATTCATAAAGATTATTTAAAATTGTATCCAGTTGAAAAAAATCCAGAATTTTGGTTTCATGTTATGCTAGATAACACGCAATCACAAATGAATTTTAGAAATTTTAAAGTTAGAATTTATAAAGAAGTGTTAAAAGACAGTGGTAATTCACTTGATCGTTGGACTGGAATTGGTTATGTTTCGAATTTTCCCTATGTGGAAAGTGATATTAGAGGTCAAAATGTATGGTTTGGTTATTTAGGAACGCTTATGTTTATTGGACCATTTATTATTGCTTTTTTATGGAGTGTTATTAAAATTATAAAGAATATTAAACAGCATTTTAATCTTCAAGTTTGTATGATTGGAATGGCTGTATCAGCAGGAATTGTTCTTTCATACTTAGCTGGACATTTATTTGGGTATTTGTTTCCAGTCATTACTTTTTGTTTTATTGAAGGATTTTTGATTCAATCAATACGAGAAAATAAGCTAGATTGATTTATTTAATTCACTTTAGCTATATGGATGATAATACATAAAAACTTGCAGAATAAATATAAAAGAGTATAATTATAATAATGTATATTTTAGAAAGAGTGAAAGTTATGGCATTATTTTGTTTATTTATTCCTAGTTTTATCGCGATTTGGATCTATGAATCTTCAGTTAAAGAAGATAATAATTTAAAGGTATTGATTCATTATGCAATATTTGTTTTACTTGTAAATTTCTTAAGTATGTTAATCTTATCTGTTTATGCTGATAATCAGGTTTTTGTATTATCTTTTGATAATTCATCCGTATTGTTTTTAATTAAATATCTTTTATTAGCAAGTTCTTTTGCTTTTTTTCTTGGCGTTTGTGCAGTATATGTTTCTAAAAATATGAGCATAAGATTTAATTGGAATCATTCAACAAAAAAAGGTAAGCAAGATGAAAAATAAAGCGATATCAATTGGTATTTCTATTTTCACATTTTTTAGTATTTTTTTCATTTCATTAAAAACATGGATTCCTAACAATTTTGGAAATACTTCAATCGAACAAATTATATTTACCTTAAAGTCACCTTTAAAAGGCTCGGATACTTCATTTATATTTAGCTTCATATTATTTTGTTTGATAATACCATTTTTATTGTCATTCATTATCTTAGCTTTTATTAGAGTATTAACTTTCTTTAAAGTAACGATTACATTAAAAAAACATAACAAACAAAAAGAATTTTGTTTCTTTAAGCATTTAAAAAAACACTTGTTATTAGTTTCTTCTGTTTGTTTTGTTATTTCTTGTTGGTATAGTTTGGTTACTTTAAATGTCACTACATATATTAGTAATATAATGAATGAATCAACCTTATACGAAGATTATTATATTGATCCATCAACGGTTAATTTTACCTTTCCAGAAAAGAAACGAAATCTAATTCATATTTATCTTGAATCAATGGAGACTACCTTCAAATCAAAAGAATTAGGAGGAGCCATGGATGAAAACTTAATCATCGAGTTAACTGAAATGGCAGATGCTAATGTTAGCTTTTCAGATAAAAATGGAGGCGGATTTCATGTACCTCCTGGAGCAGGTTGGACGGTAGCGGCTATGGTTGCACAATCAGCAGCGGTGCCACTTAATCTTCCCGTAGAAGCAAACTCATATAAAGGCGATGTGAAATTTTTACCGGGGCTATATACGATTGGTGATATTTTAGACGATGAAGGTTATTATCAAGAATTATTTATTGGTTCAAAAGCTGAATTTGGTGGTAGAGATACGTTTTATAAACAACATCGCAATACTGAAATAAAAGATTATAATTATGCAAATAAAAATAATTTAATACCAAAGGATTATTTTGTTTGGTGGGGCTATGAAGATGAAAAACTATTTTCATTAGCTCAAGATGAGTTAATGACGATATCAAAAGATGAAAAACCTTTTAGTTTCACAATGTTAACAACAGATACACATCATATCGGTGGTTATCCTTGCCCGAAATGTCCAAACACTTTTTCAGATCAGTTTTCAAATGTAGTGAGTTGTTCAAGCAAACAAGTTACAGAGTTTGTAACTTGGTGTCAAACTCAAGATTTTTATGATAATACAACCATTGTTATAACCGGAGATCATTTAAGTATGGATCCAGATTATTTTAAGGGCTTAGATAAAAACTATATTAGAAAAGGTTACAATGTTTTTCTTAACTCTACAACCGATGCAAGTAAAGCAGATAACCGTGAATTTAATTCTTTCGATATATTTCCTTCAACGCTAGCTAGTTTAGGTGTCGAATGGAAAGGTGATCGACTTGGCTTAGGTACAAACTTATTTGGGAAAAGTAAGACATTAGTTGAAAAATTAGGCGTT
>JAVXJA010000152.1:0-3560 GCA_036648085.1 Terrisporobacter sp. | reverse complement strand
CATAGTAAGACTGTATCTGCATGTGCTGGTATAAAAACTTTCCCTTTTAAATTTTCATCAATATTATATATACCTATTTTTGCAGGACAGTTAATATAATAAGTTTTTTCTGCTACTTGTACCAATTCATACATATTTCACATCTCCTCTTATATTTTGATCGAACATATTAAAAATCAAAAAGTTAGTATCTAGATAATATATCTAAATACTAACTTAATTATATACTACTTATTAAATCTATTTAATCCAATACTATTTTTTATTATAGATATTTACACGCATTTTTCATTGTCATAAATCTATCTGTATCTTCTTTATTACCACCTATTTGTATAATTTCACTTGCTTTTAATCCAGATTTTTCAAAGTCACTTTTTTTCATTAATGGACATTGGAATTTTTGTGCTATTATTACTGCTGCAAATAAATCTGCATCTCCAAAGTATAATACAATTTTATCCATATCTACACTCTCCCTATTATTTAATGTATTTAATTGCTTACCAACTCTTGCTATAAATTCACTATGATTAGTAGTACTTGGACAATTTTTGCCACTCCAATGTTTATGTGGCTGTAATTTATCAATACCTAGATTGAATTGTTTTAAAAGTTTGGCACATATTTCAACTGCATTTGCCTCTGCTTTCTTAAATTTTGGATTGTTAGCTCCTAATTTATTGTAGCATATCTCTACACCTATACTTTTTCTATTGCCAGGACCATTTCCATCCCCTGCATGCCAAGCATTTCTATCAAATGGTATACCTTGTATTGCTTCTATATCATCTACAGCAACATGAAAACTTACCTCATTATTATTACTTATCATATAGTTTACTTCATTTTTTGCTGAAGCATCATTATCTGTATTGTGAAAAGTTATATATTCAACTTTCATTGAATACGGACACTTTATATCATATTTATTTTTGTTTACTAAATTTTGTTTTATTTTCATAATCTTACCTCCTCTATTGTAAAATATGACATATTAACACATATTGTTCTTATTATATTTTAGTATTTATTTTTTTAGTTTATAATTTCACTATATGTAAAAAGACTAGAAAATTAATTCTAGCCTAAAAAATAAAATAGTTACCTATTATACTATTATACTATTATATTATCAGTTTAATATTTTAGTGACTATAGGTATATATTCCTTACTATCCCTAAACTTCTTGTCATTTTTCTTAAGCATCAAAAAAGAAAATAGTGTAAGCGATATTCCTACTACGCCACTAATTTCCTCTATATTTGATATTACCCCCACAGCTTTTAATATTAAGTATGTTGCTATTGTCCCTACTAAAAGCGCCACTAATGGTATTAAGTATGCTATAGCTGTAGCTTTTAATACATTTACGCCATCCATATTTACTTCAACATGGTCTCCAATTTCAGCCCCTATAGCATTATCAACTTCTACAACTATGTCTTTAGTCTCTGAACTAGTAACACATTTACCACATGCTGCACAAGCTGAGTGCCTTTGCATTTTTAGCTTAGCAGTTTTTTCATCTACAGTTTCTATAATATATCCCTGTTGGTTCATTTTATTCCCCCTACTTTACAAACCTATTTATAGTATCCATAAGCTCATTTATTGTTACTTCAGCTTTATCGTCATGTTTTATACTTTCTGATACACAACCTTTTACATGGTTTTCTAAAATTATAGTTCCTACTTTATTTATAGCAGACCTTATAGCTGATATTTGAGTTAATATATCTACACAATATCGTTCTTCTTCTATCATTTTTTGTATCCCTTTTACTTGCCCTTCTATTCTATTTAATCTTCTTTGAAGAGCTTCTTTATCATTACTAGCTGATAGCTTTTTATGTTCCATAAAACACCTCTTGATAAAATATTAATTTACATGTGAACTAGTTAAATACTTTCCGCTTACATACCCATAAGATCCGTTATATTTTATCTTAGCCCATCCAGTTCCATACATCTCAACTACCTCGACTTTTGATTTATGGTTTAAATTTCCTATACTATTATCTCCTGTACTTGGGCCTTGTCTTACTTTTAAGCCTTCTTGAGAATTAACATATTTAATTCTTATAGTTTCAGTGTTGTCATCAGGATGTTTTGTAGATAAATATGATCCGCTTACATAAGCATCTGAACCATTATAGCTTATTTTTACCCATCCACTTTCTAAGATTTCTTTATATTCTACTTCCTCACCTCTATTTATACTTCCTATTGAAGTCCCTTCTATAGATGGTCTGTTTCTTACATTTACTTTATCAGTATTAGTAACATACATTATACTATTCGGATTATGATTTGTATTTTGAAGTCTCATTAATTCATCAAATGCATTTTCATTACCACCACTACCTACCCTTGTAATAGTTTTAACTTTTTTAGCTTTGAATAAATCTTTTTGTGAACTATCTAAACTACTTCCAACTATAACTACTGGTGCATTTTCTTTAGATGCTAAAACTCCAACTGCCAATGCATCTATAAGTTCATCTGCTTTTTTCATTCCATCTTTAGATATATATACATTGTTTAATTCATTAGATGTAAAGAATTTATTAATTACTTTAGAATTAGTTTCATTTCTATCTTTTCCACCTAATCTTTCTGGATTAGGCAATTCATTTTCAATATAAGTAGAAACTGCACTTGTTGATCCTATTATATATGATGTTGATATATTTTCACTTTTTATATAACTTTTAAATACATCTACCCCTTTTGTATTAGATGATGGAATTATAACCATACCTTGTGATGCAGCTGTTGATGCTATACTAACTGCATCAGATAGTCCAGTTTCTCCGTTTACTACTGCTATTTTCGATACATCTCGCTTTTTACTTATTTCCTTAGCTATTTCAAGAGCAGTTTCTTGTCTTCCAGCTCCTCCTAGTCTACTCGTTCCTATTCCCATAGCTTTAATCTGTGATTCTACAGCATCAGAAACTACACCTTGGCGACCTATTATGTATACTTCTTTTACATTTAATCTTTGTAATTCTAGTTTAGTATCTGCATTTAAACTATCTTTTCCTGTTAATAATATAGGTGCATCTTCTAATTTTGCTAAAGGTGTTACAGATAGCGCATCTACTATAGAATTGCTGTTTACTATAACTGCTTTATTTGCAGAACTTATCCACCCTCTATTACTTACTGATATAGCAGTTTTATATCTATCAGTACCTGATAATATATTTGATATTGCGTATGTAGATATTTCATTTGCATATGATATTGGTGCTATTAGTAGTATCAATGCTAAACTCAACATATTTACTATTGATTTTTTTATTTTCACTCTTAAAATCCCCCTTTTATCCAATTCGTATAATTAAATAAATTATATCATATCCTAATATCCTTAGTAATTATTTTTAAATACAATGTATTTTATTAATATAAATTTTTTATATATAAAAATAGGTATTGAAATAAATATATAATCCATCTCAATACCTATTACAAATAAATAATAATTAAAGCTTAATAACTATTCTTTATCTTCTATATTAACTTTTATACATAACTCTTCTAATTGCTT
>JAVXJA010000151.1:0-3568 GCA_036648085.1 Terrisporobacter sp. | reverse complement strand
TTATCTATACAATTTGCCATAAATGCTAATGTACTAAATACGGTCACTCCTAAACTTCTATAAGTAAACCAGTAATGTACTGCTGAGTGATTTTTTAACGCTATATACCAAACAAAAGGCATAAGACCTATTATTAATATAGGCAACGCTGTTATTATATCTTCCAAATCTTTTCTAAAGAAAAACATAGATATAATCCATACTATTAATACTATAGAAAATATTATTATAGTAACATTATTTAATATCATATCTTTATTTAAAGTGATTACATCCATAGATGTAAGTATTTCTTCACCTTTAGAGTCCGATGTTCTAACTAATATTTGGTTAAGTGCATCTTTTATTATATTTTCTTTTAACACCACCGTAGCTATTACCCATTTACTCGCCCAAGTTATACCATATCCGATAGCCCATATTATAGATGTCTTTATTATTTCTATAAAATTAGATACAGCATTCTGTTTTTCTCTCAATAATATATATAATGCTAGTGGCATTCCTAATGTCAACAAAGGTACCGTAAGCAAATCTAAGAAACTTGCTACTGCTCCTATTATAAAAAATGTATATATTGATAAGTCCTTTTTTTCTATATTCTTATATCCCAGAAGTATTACTATCATTGATATAAACATTATATAGTACATACTCGAAAATTGTAGCGACATCGCAACTATAAAGAACATTGTACACATCATAGTGAATAGGAAACTAAGCATTGTTGGAATTCCTAATCTTTTTTTGATTAAACTAATAACTATTATAAATAATAAGAACAGTACGCACATATTTATAAATCTTATTTCTTGATAATTAAACATCATCAACATAGGTCTTAGTACACTTAGGTATCCATGCCAGTATCTACTGTAAGTTCCAGTTGTAGTGTTGTCTGGATTTGTCATCCTTTGTTCTAAGTTTCCTATTTGTGTATATTTCCCATCTGAGTATCCTTTTGCAACTTTATATGGATTTTGTAGTGCCGACTTTATAGGAGCATCATTTCGTGCTGATACTGCTAGATTTAACATCCAAGAGTCTGTAAAGTTGTCTAGCTGGGCAATTGGCGTTCCAAAGAATAATCTTGGATACAGACCTTCTGTATTTAGCTGCTCTATGGAGTCTGATACATGCCATCTTACTCTCTCATTTGGCAACATATAAGACCCAAACATTGCTGTAGTAAATGTTACTATTAATAATATATATATTAATAGCAGATTTTTAGCTTTTTTCATTATTTATCTCCTCTTTGTTCTATCATATTAAGTGATAGTTCATAGAACTGATCTGAATGTTTTTTTACTGTATCTAATATAAGACCACATGCAAAAGATACTAGTGATGATGTTAATAGACCCATTGATACTATAAGTGTTGGAAACTTTGCCACTAATCCAGTTCTAAAGTAGTCTGATAATACTGGTATAAACATTATTGTTCCTATTACAAATAGTGTTCCTGATATAAGCCCAAAGAATGATAATGGCTTATAATCTTTATATAAGTTTAGTATTGTTTTTAATACTCTAAATCCATCTCTAAATGTGCTTAACTTAGATTCACTACCCTCTGGTCTATCTCTGTATGCTATTGGTACTTCATTTAATAAGAAACCTTTATCCAATGCATGGATGCTCATTTCTGTTTCTATTTCAAATCCCTTTGACAGTACTGGGAATGATTTAACAAATGTTCTGTTGAATGCTCTACATCCTGTCATTATATCTTTTACGTTACTCTTAAATATTTTATTTATTAACGTTCTTACTAATTTATTTCCTGTGTTGTGGAATGGTCTTTTATTTTCTGTGAAATAGGTGCTAGACAGTCTGTCCCCAATAGCCATATCTGCCTTACCTTCTAATACAAGCTGTGCAACTCTATATGCGTCTTCTGCTGGGTATGTATCATCCCCATCTACCATTATGTAACAGTCCGCCTCTATGTTTCTAAACATACTTCTAACTACGCTTCCTTTTCCTTGACGATATTCAGGCACTACTATCGCCCCTGCTTCTAAAGCTATTTGTGCAGTTTTATCTTTAGAGTTGTTATCGTATACATATATGTCTGCTTCTGGTATAACATTTTTAAAGTCATCTATAACTGCTTTTATTGTTAGTTCCTCATTGTAACATGGTACTAATACTGCTATTTTTTTCATATTGGTAGTCCTCTCTCATCCGCTTATTTTAACAAATAAGTGACATACTATCACTCATTCCTCTATTTTTCTCATAATCTTTATATTATATCACAAGATAATATAAGTTAAAGTTATTTAACTCAAAAAAAACAAAAATGGTCAAGACCTAAAGCCTTGA
Source organism: Terrisporobacter sp. (assembly GCA_036648085.1). Classification (GTDB taxonomy): domain Bacteria; phylum Bacillota; class Clostridia; order Peptostreptococcales; family Peptostreptococcaceae; genus Terrisporobacter. The sequence continues at coordinate 1,235 of JAVXJA010000151.1, read as the reverse complement.
CCATTTTTCTATATATTTTCTTGTACTTTCTTATTTATCGCTACTCCGTCTGAGTTTATCTCCCAATTATCGATAATTGTATCATGTGCCATGTTTCCATCTTGGTTAAAATAGTACCAATTATTATTTATTAACTGCCAACCTATCTTCATTGTTCCATCTGATTTTAGATAATGCCATTGATCTTTATCTAATAACCATCCTGTTTTCATTTGTCCATCATCTCTTAAGTAATACCAGTTTTCTTTATCTTTTAGCCAACCAGTCTTCATTCCTCCGTCATCTCTTAAATAATACCAGTTATTATTAATATTTTTCCATCCTCTTTGCATTATTCCTTTAGAGTCGAAGTAATACCATTGTTCCTTAATTTTAATCCATCCATTTTTTTGGTATGTTTTATCTTCTTTTACATAGTACCAATCATTACCTGATTTTTCCCAACCTGGTTTCTTTTCCTCTTGTGAATCACCTATTTTTATACCATATTTTGCAGCTATTTTAGAATATGAGTCATTTGAATAGTTTATTATTACGTCTGATTGATTTTCTATTCTATCAAATAGCCATCTTACTTCTTTATTATGCATTCTTATACAACCATCTGTTATATTTTTTCCTATAGAATTTTCATTGTTATTTCCATGTATTCCATATGTTGTTCCATATGTTCCATTTATATGTAGCCCTAACCATCTATCTCCCAAAGGATTTTTCGGACTTCCTCCTGGTATTCCCCCTGCATAGTAAGGTCTATTTTTTATTTTATTTACTATTTTTACTTTACCTTGTGGAGTAGGTGTTGATAGTCTACCTGTAGATATTCTAAATTCTCTCACAAATTTATTGTTAATATAGTATGCCATCTTATTTGTTTTAGAATTAGCAATTAGTAAATGTCCACTTTCAGCATAAGATGGTGATGCTGTATTTATTAGAACTAATACTAATGTTAACATCACGGCTAAATATTTTTTTATTTGTTTTTTCATTTGTTATTGTTACCTCCCCTATTTCCTGTATGTTATATATATACTATGGTAAAGGAGAGATACCTTTTATTTTCGTTTTTCAAAGATTTGTATATATCTGTAAAAAAAGTCCTTTTTATAACTTATGTCTTTTATTTCGACGGCTTCATCTAAAAAGTTTATTTGTATTTTATAAGGTTATTTACTAATTAATTTCATTAAAATGTATATTTAAGTATTCTTTATCATATTCATTTTCACTAT
>JAVXJA010000150.1:0-3611 GCA_036648085.1 Terrisporobacter sp. | reverse complement strand
TAGAAGAGAAAGTATGTTGTGTAAAATATATAGGCTATTGATATAAAAAAAGCACGATCGAGGGGAGCCAACCCTCGACACACCACCAATAATAAATAATGTAAAAGTAGCGATTTAGTTGCTGCTTTTTTTTATGCTTTTGAAGAAGTCTATATAAGATTTTAATACATAGTTTAGGAACTCTTGTTGATTGATACCTTTACCAGAAAGGTCATTAGCAATAGCTTCAAACTCACTTAATATATCAGTATCAATTCTTAAACTCTTAACCTTATATTCTCTCTTATCTTGTTTAAACTTATAGATATCATTTATTATATCTTCAATACTATTAACTTCATTAGGAGTAGAAGATCTCTTACTACCTTCAATAAAATCTTTTAAAATATCTATATTTCTAAGTAAATAAGTAAGATTATCAGAATCAGTATTATCTAACATAAGAGCATTATTTACTGGATTACTGCTTGTAAGCTCATTGCTTACAACTGAATTTTCGTCGTTCGTATTAATATTTTTATCAGCTTCATATTCAAAATTAGAAGTAGGATTTTCTTTTGTAAGCTCGTCGCTTACTGTAAGCTTACTATAAGCTCGTCCGTTATTTTCTTTATTATCTATAATATATTGATTAAGATTTTTATCTAAGATATAACCTTGTTTTGTCATTCTTCCACCAACTGTACTCCTTGCAATTCCAATAGAGTTACAAATATTAGTTAGAGTATTTCCAGCTTTTAAATGTTTATTTAAATAATTAATTTGGTCCATTATTTCTAAATTATTAAACTCGTCCTTAGTCAAATTTATTCACCTCCATATAGCTTACAAGTTGTAATCAAAAAGTAAGCGAATTGTATGCTCATAATAATATAATAGCTTACTTTTTGTTTTTAGCAATATATTATAGAGCAGAAGTATTTATTTGTTGTATTTAAATATGATAAGAATTATAATTTAAAAATTTATAAGATAGAGTTATAAATATGCACTAGTAACATCTATTAATTAGATGTTTTGATTTACTCAAATGTGATATATAATATTAATACAAACAATAAAAGTCATAAGCTACATATTAAAAATAGCATTTAAATATATAAATAATGAGATTATTGAAAATAGTACTTTGAATTTGCTTATAATGCATGTTCTTAATATTTATGATGATACTTATAATATCGGTACAAAACTAGATATTCTTTTAGAAGGAGGATTACTTTGAAAATTGATAAAATACATATACAAAATTTTACTGTATTTAAAGATATAGAAATTCAATTAAATGAAGGTATAAACGTATTTGTTGGACAAAATGGAACGGGAAAAACACATTTATTAAAATTAATTTATGGAATTAGACCTGTTACAAAAGCAAAGCTTTTTAATGAAGAAATAAGCATGCCTTTATTTAGATCTCATGTAGATAGATTGATAAATGATGAAAATCATCATGTTGGAACAGCGTGGAGTGAAGGAATTGATACGAATCTTGTTTCTTGTGTTGAGATTGAGTTTAAAAATTCATCATTAGAGAGCCTAGAATATAGTATTAATATTGATAAGGATAATGATGACTTAGATGATGTGATGGTTGATTATTATGAAGCATTTAGATATAGCGGAGATTTACCAAATGATACGCCAGACTACACATTTATACCTGCTAAGGAGATATTGTCACACTCAAAAGGATTATTAGCTCTAAATAATAGATTTGATATACCATTTGACGAAACATACATTGATATAATAACAAGTGCAGAGCTTCCAGAAGCTAAAAAAATATCTCAATCATCACTTAAGATACTAGATGTTATATCAGGCATTATAGGTGGAGATGTAGTCAATGAAGATGGTAATTTTTATATAAATAAGAAATTTAAGAAAATAGAATTTTCTCTTGAAGCAGAAGGGTTAAGAAAGTTTGGATTACTTTGGAAACTTATAAAGAATGGACTTATAGAAAAAGGTAGTGTATTTATTTGGGATGAACCAGATGCAAATATAAATCCAGAACTATTACCAACACTTGCGAAAATATTATTAGCAATGGAAAAAGAGGGAGTTCAAATATTTATAGCTACACATAGTTATAATTTAGCTAAGTACTTAGAGTTATTTAGAGATGATAATAATTCAGTAGGTTTTTATAATTTATATAAAGAAAATGAAGAGATATATGTAGATTATAAGGAGTATTTTGGAAAGTTAAAGAATAATTCTATTATTGATTCGGATTTCGATTTATATGAAGATGTTATAGAAAGTATTGAGGATGATTCATGGAAAAACTTATAAGGGATGAAAATGGGCACTTTACATTTGATTTTACAAAGTCTATCGATGTATATCAATATCATAATATAGCAAATAAATCTAACCTAAATGACGTGGATTTTGTAGCTGAAATGCAAACAAGGATTTTATTTATTGAGTATAAAAATTCAGATGTACCTGGAACGAGCAACCCTAATGGATTATATGAAAAAAGGAGAAATAATCCTATTGAGTTTAATACAAATTTAGTAAATAAGTTCTTACATACATTGCTTATACTCTTGGTTGAGGGTAAAAATCCAGATAATAAACCTATTCATTATATTCTTATAATAAACGAGCCGTTAATAGATAGAAAAATAAGAAGTAAAATTAAAAAAATGTTAGATAACAACTTACCATTTAATCTTAGAGGTGATACTATAACAAAGGAAGTAATTACAGCTGTGGATGTGGTAGATTTAGAGGAATTTATAAGTAAATATCCTGAGATACCTGTAATTGCAAATTTTTAAAAGTTCTTTAGGATTAACTTGAAAAGATAAAATCAAAATATTAGTATATTCATTGTATCTTTAAAATTAAGGCAGAGAAATCTGTCCTTTTTATTGTTAAAAGCCGACTGAACACATTTTAGAAAAAACTAGCAAAGCTTTATCAATATAAGTAATACCAATGACTATAGTAATAATCATTGGTATTACTTTATGTAGTATTAAATGATGTATTAATTATTATTAGTCTTTATATAGATTATCTAGATTAATTGAAAATGAAGAATCGGATCCTATATGTACAGATTTACACTTACCAGTAAATAGAAAGTCCATAGCATAATCTACTTCCTCTTGTGTTAGTTCATCAAACTTTCTATCTTGATAAAATTCCATAACATCTTTTTTATCTTCTTCCTTAATATTTTTAAGATTATTTTTTAGTTCTTCTTCTGTTATTACTTTATTAGAGGCTTTAGGTCCTGAAGTTGTTTCATTATTAACTTTAATCTGTTGAGTTTGTTCAGTTTTACTTGGCGTTGCTTCATTAGCATATACGGATTTTGGATTAGAACTTACGTTGAATGATAGAACTGATAATGCAGAAATAGCACATACGGATGCCGTTATAAATATTCCTTTTTTACGTTTTTTTAAATTTATCATTTCTTCAACTCTCCTTTTAATTAAATCAATTTGGTTAGTATTAAACTGAGAATAAAGCATAGTAGTTTTTAAGTTATTTCTATACCTTAATGTACCAACTAATACTAAAGCATACTCTGATATGTCAATACTTATTAGTACATTTTTTATTCGGTCATTTTTGATAATCTA
>JAVXJA010000149.1:0-3694 GCA_036648085.1 Terrisporobacter sp. | reverse complement strand
ACCATTTTTTAGAGTTTAAAACTGGGTCTCCAAACATCTCGATAAATTTTGATTTGTTTTCTAACTAATATACTTCCTATGAGAGCATTTCACATTACTTTGATTAACCATAGCATACTGCAAAGTAGTATCAATCTTCGAATGACCAAGCAGTTGCTGTACTTGTTCTATAGGCATACCTTTATCAATAGCTCTTGTAGCAAGAGTTCTCCTAAACTTGTGAGGATGTACCTTTTTAATATTCAACATATGGCCTAATTGTCTAAGTCTTATTTCTACCCCACTTATCTGTAATCTATTAAAAGGTTTAAGTAAAGAAACAAACAGAGCTTTATTATCATCACTTCTTGTTTTTAAATAGTCTTTTAAATGTATCTTTGATTTAGCATCAAAATAAACCTTTCTTTCCTTATCTCCTTTACCAAATACTATACATTCTCTTTCATTAAAGTTTATATCATCAATATTAAGCTTTACTAATTCTCCTACACGCATTCCTGTAGAATTTAGTAAATCAATTATGGCTAAATCTCTTATTTCATTACAATTATCACGCATTATTTCTATATTTTCATCAGTATAAGCTTCTTTTACTACTTTTTGAGTTCTTATTTTATGAATACGTCTTACAGGACTTTTTAAAATATAATTCTCTTCTTCAAGCCAAGAGAAGAAACTAGAAATAATTCTTCTTATGTTATCAATTGTTACTTTGCTACAACTATTATTTTGATTGTAATCACCTAGATATTTTCTTATATCTTCTGTTATTAGGCTCTTTACTGGCTTTTGTAATGTGTTTAACATTTTTTCTATTGTTGATTTATAGTATTTTATAGTTTTATTTGAACAACCTTCTACTTTTTTCGCATATATAAACATTTCGCAGTAGTTTTCTTCTTTTACTGTGTTATCTATGTTATTATCTAATACTTTTGATAGTACATTATGTAATTGTTCCATTTGGCTATTGTCAAGGAAGTTTACCATACTTTGTTCAATTTCTGTAATAATTTTTTTCATTATAATCTACCTGCCTTTATGTAATCTTGATTATAATATTGTTTACTTTTATCATGAAAAAAAGCCTTAACACTATTTAGAGTGCTAAGACTTTAGATCAATCATTACAAGCATTTCTTATATCAACGAAGATGCTTTCATTTTGTGTATACAATTCATACATTTCTTCAAATTCAGGTATATCATACCCATGTGAGTCATCATTTCTTAATTTACGAAGTGTCTCTATAACTATTGAAGAATTTTTAGGTAATAAATTATGATATTCACATGCTAAAAGGTATTCATAAAAACTTTTTGATTTTATATTTATATCAAGTGATTTATAATATAACATTGCCTTTGTCAGTTCTAAAAATGATACCATATAATTTTTAAATCCTTCTTTTATATATCTTTCCCACATTATAGGAATATCTTCATTATCATATAGCATCTTGAAATTTTGTAAATCATACAAACATGAACCAAAGTCTCTATTTACTTCTTCTAAAGAATACCATGCTAGTTTATTATTTGTTACCATACATTTGCCTCCAATTTAGAATATCTATTACATCACTATTTTCAATATAAAAGTCATTTATATAATGTTTAAAATCATCACTTTCATAAATTACGTCACCTTCAAAAATTGATTTTCTAAGTGCTATTGTATAGTTTTGTGTAACTATTTTCAAGTCCACAGAGTTATCTAATACCTGCTGTAATTCATGTGTTTTTATTGCAAGTTCTGTAATAGGTACTTTTTTCTTTGGAATCCATGCTATATCTATATCACTTTCTTTACTTTGTTTCTCTGTTCCATAGCTACCAAATATTATAATTGCTAAAGTATTTTCTTTTGGAAATCTATCTATAATTGACTCTTTTATTTTAGTTGGTATAATTCTCATTAAAAATCACCCCCACTATATCTTATTTTTTCACTTTATTTTAATTATGAACAGTTTTATATCTATATATCATGTCCATATATTAGACTTTCAATAGGAATATGTTATTTTCCTGTATATTATTGAAATAATTCACCTTTACCAAGTAGGTAAGTTCTGCTTACAAAATATAAAATTTGTCGACTTGTTTAATTAAAACACTAAAGGGCAAGAGCAAAGCTCCTCCCCTTTTAGTCTTTTAATCTGTTAATTTATACTTTCAAGTCTTATCTTTTTTACAATAGTTATATCTAAACCTGTTTTAAGTGCTATCATTTCATCATCAAGTATATCTAAGAGATTTTTTGCAATTTCCATCTCTTTTTCTAGCATCCCTTGCTGAATTCCTTGTTGGATTCCTTGTTGGATTCCTTTTTCTATACCTCTTTGTTCTACTTCTGGATCATATAATGTTTTTGTCATTGTATTCACCTCATCTTCCAATTTATCATCATTTAGGTAATTCCTATTTAAATATTCTATTAAATTATTTATTGCTAGTAGCATTTTATGAAAATCTTCGCCTAGAATTTCTTGACTATCAAATAATTCTTTTGATTCATTTGCTAACCTCATAGCCAAACTTTTCGCTATATGTGATAGATCGCCGATTCTTTGTATATCATTTTTAGAATGTGCTTTTTTCAACTCTTTTCTAAGATTAAATAATTGTAGTGGTATTAAGGGATACATCTTTTTTCTTAAAAGTTCTTCATCTGTATATTCCCAGTATTTTATGACACCTACACTGTATACAATACTCTCATCGTTTGGAAACACAATATTTAAATCAAGAGAATCATTTATATTATTATTTTCTTCAAAGAATATTACCTTTTGTTTTGGAAAATAAATAGTTCTCATATTATTTAATGCTTCATGATTATTTTCTTTTCCTTTTTTAAATCCATATTCAAACATTCTAACAACCATGGTGCTATCATTTTTAGTTTGGAACTCTAAATGATAAGGCTTTTTTGTTACTTTCATTACAATAATTATATTATATTTTAGACATATTTAAAAGCAGTATTACATATCTGTAATGATTTATTGAAATAGTTCACCCTTAAAAGCTTTTTGCATAAGAGAATTGAAGTTATTTTCTAGTTCTTTTAAACTTTCTTCCATTTCAAATTTCAATTTGTCGACTTGCTTTATAAAATCTGCAAACTGTTTTTGTAATTCTGATGGCGGTGAAATTATAGGGAACTCTTCTAGATGCTCTTTATTTATCTGTCTTTTATCAATTCCACCAACACAGATACTTCTTATATATTCTCTGTATTCATTAGATGTAAGTATATATAAAACAAACTCATTTATAATATCTTCTTTTAGCCTTATCAAATATACATGTCCATTAATATTTGCACTATCATCTTCTCCTAGGTACATAGCCGCTCTACCTAAACTACTATTTTCAGTATTTATTCTCCCTGTCTTAGTCATTAAAATATCTCTTTTTTTCAAACTACTTTTCGTCATTCTATCATGAGTTTCTTGGTCAATGTATGCTACATCATCAACTTCTAATCTGTTTTTCCATACATTTTGACTTCTTAGGAATAGAACACCTTTATCAACATAAACTTGACTTCCACCTTTAGGAGTATTCCCACTTAGTATTTTAGTCGATATATGATTTAGTTTTTTTACTTCCCATCCCATTGGATTATTCACTGGGTCTCCAAACATCTCGATAAATTTTGATTTAACCAACTCATCAAGTAACG
>JAVXJA010000148.1:0-3785 GCA_036648085.1 Terrisporobacter sp. | reverse complement strand
CAGAATTAGTAGTAAGTAAACATCCTTTATCAGAGGACTTAATTCATAAAAAATTAGATCATGCTGAATGGTTACAAAAAGCTTTAAGGGAATTGGGATATAATTTAGCAGTAGATGGTTTTTATGGAAAAGATACTAAAACAGCAGTAGAAAAATATCAAAAATCAAAAAAATTGAAAGTAGATGGAATTTCAGGTTCACAAACACAGAAATCTATTGTATCTTTAAAATAAATTAAAAGTGTCAGTATTTTACTGGCACTTTTTAATTTATTGAATAATTGATAGAAATACTTTGTTTATGGTAATATAGAATAAATAGACATAGTAAGGAGAGACATTATGGAAAATATGAATATACTTATAACATCAGAGGCAAGAAAAGAATTAGATAAATTATTATTGAACAATGAAGATAAATGTATTAGATTGCTTACGAGATGTATAACAATGACTACAGAAGCTAAACTAGATTTAGAATTAGATGTTCCTAATAATAATGACAATTGTTATGATGTAGATGGATACAAAATTATAATAAATAAAGCTTTAGATTCTCAAATGAATTATATAACAATATCTTATGGAGGACTTTTAAGTAGAGGTGAATTCTGCGTAGAAGCTGATTTTAATTTTTATTATTAAATAAAGAATAGAATGAATTATACTGCTTAAAATAGAAAAGACTATTAATAGAACTAAACTCAGGAGGTATTTATGTCGAATCAACCTGTTGATACAAATGCAAAACTAGCTCTTAATGCAATGAAAATGGAGATATCAAGTGAAATAATTGGCGAAAGTAATATTTTACAAGATAATATACCAATGGATAGTATAGGTCTTTCAGCAAGAGTAGGAGGGCAAATGAGTAAACGACTTGTAGAGATAGGAAAAGAGCAACTTATAAGCCAATATAAAAAAGAGAGTTTATAATAGTTAAGAGAAAAATTGTCATTTTATTTGACAATTTTTTTTTGAAGAAATTTATGATTATACTGGTATTTGAGATAAAAGATATAATAGTATTATAATTACCTAGTAGGAAATAATAATACTATTATATAAGAAACTAAATACAAAATATATTCATTATTACATTTTACTATAGTATAATAATACTTAAATTAATAATAAATAATATTAGCAATATATTTATGGAGAGTGAGTAATCAATGAAGAACATAGTTAATGCACAATATTTAAAAGAAAAAATTAATAATGAAAATCTAATCGTAGTAGATTGTAGATTTAGTTTAATGGACAAAGAATATGGAAAAAATAGTTATGAAAAAGGTCATATAAAAAATGCTCTTAGAGTAGATATAGAAACTCAATTATCAAGTGCTGTAAAAGAACATGGAGGAAGACATCCATTACCAAGTATTACAGAATTAAAAGAAACTTTTGAAAATATAGGAATCAATAATGATTCTGTAGTTGTAGCTTATGATGAAGGGGATTTATCTGGACCATGTAGACTTTGGTGGATATTAAAATATTTAGGACATGATAAAGTATATGTTTTAGATGGAGGAATCAAAGCTTTCCAAGAAATTGGAGGAGAAATAACGACTGAAGAGACAAAAGTAAAAAAAGGTAGCTTTAATATATCTGTAAATGAAGATATGAGAGTTGATATGACTTATGTAAAAGAAAGACTTAACAATAAAAATATAGCTATTATTGATTCTAGAGAAAACCCAAGATATAAAGGTGAATTTGAGCCTGTAGACAAGAAATCTGGCCATATCCCTAGTGCTTTAAATTATTTCTGGATGGACATATTAAACAAAACTGAGGATAAAATATACATAAAAAATGAAGGAGAGTTAAAAGAACATTTTAATTTATTAAATAATTATGATGAAGTAATCGTTTACTGTGGTTCTGGAATTACTGCATGTCCTAATAGTTTAGCTCTAAATGAATCAAATATTAAGCACAAGGTTTATGCAGGAAGTTTCAGTGATTGGATAAGTTATGAAGAGAATATAGTAGAAACTGTATAAATATAAATAGAATTACATCTTATTGTAAACAATATTATAAAAATAGTGTTTACAGAGGTGATAATAATGGATAATTTGGAAAAAATGAAAGAATTGTTTCTAAGTGAAATCCCAGCATTTAAAGAAGAATGTTTGAAGTTACTTAGGGGAAATTCTTCTAAGATGGAATATAAGGGTATTTCTGGTGGTTATGGAGTTTATGCACAAAGAGATCAAAAATCTTTTATGATAAGACTTAGAGTCTCAAGTGGTGTTGTTTCAAAATCTCAACTACATAAAGTATATGATTTTGCAAAAAAATATGATTTACCTGGAATTCATTTAACTACAAGACAAGCAATTCAACTACATGATTTAAATGTAGATGCTATATGTGACATAATGGAAGAAGGGATTAAAAATAATATTTTCACAAGAGGTGGAGGAGGTAACTTCCCTAGAAACGTTGGATTATCACCACTTTCTGGAGTTGATATGGATGAAGCCTTTGATGTAACTCCTTATTCTGTTGCAACAGATAATTACTTTATGAGTAAAATAACTACTTATCATTTACCAAGAAAATTAAAAGTATCATATTCTTCTTGTCCAAAAGATGCTGCACACTGTACAGTACAGGATTTAGGTTTTCTTGCTACTTTAAAAGGTAATAAACCTTATTTCAGAGTATTTGTAGGTGGTGGACTTGGTAAAAATCCTGCTGTTGCTTTAGAATTAGATGAATTAATTAATCCTAGTGAAGTTCTTTATTATGTGGAAGGTTTGACAAAGCTTTTCATGGCTGAGGGTGATTATGAAAATAAAAACAAAGCTAGAGTAAGATATATGGTTTATAGACTTGGAGAAGAAGAATTTATAAAAAAATTCAAAGAATATGTGGCTAAAGAAAAAGAAAATAAAGAGTTAGAATTACATCCTAAATCTTTAGAATATCCTAATAATAATGGAATGGAGACTAATGTAAAAGACTGTAGACTATATGCCCAAAAGCAAAATGGCTATTACAGTGTCTATATTCATCCTATTGGTGGCCAATTAAAAATTAATGATTTAGAAAAATTAATTAGTGAATTAGATAAAACTAAACATGGCTCTGTAAGACTAGCTATGTCAGAAGGTCTTTTTATAATTAATTTAAATGGAAAAGAAGCAGAACATATATTAGAGATAACTAAACCTTTTGGTGGCTGTACAAGTATAGAAAAAAGTGTTTCTTGTATAGGTGTTCCTATTTGCCAAATGGGAATACAAAATAGTCAAAAGATGCTTCATGAAATTATTTCTTACTTCAGAGAAAATTGTAATGGAGATGAAACAATTTTAAATGCCATGCCAAGAATACATGTTTCAGGATGTATGAACTCTTGTGCAGTTCATCAAATTGGAGCAATAGGACTTACTGGTAAAAAGAAAAAAGCAAATGGAGAAATGACAGATGCTTTTGAAATGTTTATAGATGGAGATTTTGAACTGGGTAAAACAAGACTAGGAAAATCCTTTGGTGACTTTAAAGCCAGCGATCTTCCACGAGTTTTATTTGAAATAGGAGAACAAGTAGCTAATAGTGATACAGATTTTTATACATGGTATTCTTCTAACGAAAATGAAATGAAGAAAATAGCTGAAAAATATAACATATAAGAAAAAGAGTTGTATCTTCAATATATAATTGGAGGTGCAACTTTTTTAATTGTAAGTATTTTATATTAATAATAAATGGGTAAAATAACTTAATAAAACTTATTTATTGCAGATATTTAAAAGTAATTAATTT
>JAVXJA010000147.1:0-3806 GCA_036648085.1 Terrisporobacter sp. | reverse complement strand
ATGCGAATTTCGTACGTTAAGGCAAATTAACCCGCTGTTTCCAACGGGTTTAGTAAAATTATATATTTAAAGGTCTTATAACATCTTTATCTTCTTTATCATCAAATTCAAACCTGTATTCTCCAAGCATATTAATATGCTCCCATCCTAATGGTGATATATTAGCAATTAAATCCTCATTAATATCCTCTCCAATTGATTTTTTATATTTAATAGCTTTTTCTAAATAAATTGTATTCCAAATACTAATAGCATTAATGATTAAGTTTAAAGCTGTAGCTCTTTGAAGTTGATTTTGTATAGTTCTTTCTTTAAATTCTCCCTGCTTACCAAAAAATACAGCACGAGCAAGCCCATTCATTGCCTCACCTTTATTTAAACCTCTATGAATTTTTCGTCTTAACTCTTCGCTCGAGATATAATCTAGTATAAATATAGTTTTTTCTATTCTTCCCATCTCTCTTAACGCTGTTGCCAAACTGTTTTGTCTTGAGTAAGATCCTAATTTACTAAGTATTAAAGATGATTGAACCTTACCTATTTTAAGTGAGTATGCCAGTCTTAAAACGTCATCATAGTTTTCTCTTATAACTTTCTCATTTATTCTACCCCTTAGGAGATTCCCTAGGTTATCATGCTTAGTAGTATTATTCATAGTAAACAACTTAATTTCAGATATATCCCTTATTCTAGGGGCAAATCTAAATCCAAATATATTAGTCAGTGCAAATACTTGGTCTGTGTATCCTGCTGTGTCTGTGTAATGCTCTTGTATATCTAAATCAGTACTATTGTTAAGCAATCCATCAAGTACGTGAGTCGCATCTCTAGAGTTCGTATTAATGATACTAGCATAGTATGAAGAAAACTTATCACTTGTAAATCTATAAATAGTAGCTCCTTTTCCTGAACCATAATGAGGGTTGGAATCAGCATGTAAAGAGGATACCCCTACTTGCATTCTCATACCATCAGATGATGAAGTAGTCCCATCTCCCCAATGCTTAGAAAGATTTAACTTATTTTGAAAATTAACTAAAACTGATTGCGCTCTTTCCATTGCATCTTCATATAAACGCCACCCCGATATACCAGAAAGCTGTTTATACGTAACACCAGGTGTTGCATCAGCCATTTTACTTAAGCCTACATTAGTACCCATTCCAATTAATGTTGCAATAATTAAATTAGTTTCCTTAACATCTGGCTTCTTCCTATTTGATGTATGAGTAAATTCATTATGAAATCCTGTTATTTTAGCAACATCTGAAATCAAATCAGAAAGAGCTGTTTTGGGTATTATATTATAAGAGCTCACGCTTAAATGTTTTGCTTCTTGTGGCGTATCTTTTTCTAATCTAGATACTGAAATCTTTCCATTTTCAATAGATACACTATCTAAAATTTTTATATTTTTAGATACCCAATTTAGACTTTCATTAAGGACATTGCATCTATCATTTAAGTATTCATCTACTGATAAACTAATGTCTAATCCATTATTTTCTTTAACTATCTCCCACTCTTCTTTAGTTATTAAATAATCATCAAACTCTTTAAATTGCTTACTTCCCTCAATAGATATATCTCCAGCTTTAACCCTATCTCTAACCTCTGTTAAAACTGCCATTTCATAATATCTTCTATTGATTGAACCATCTTTTTCAATAACATGCTCCTTCCAACGTTTAGATATAAAGTCTATTGGAGCATCCTCTGGTACTTTACGTTTTTTAGTATCATTTAGATTATTTAAAATTTCTATTGATTTTAATATTGGTTCATCACTTCTAAAAGATTTAAATTTCAATGCTTTTATTAACCTTGGTGTATATTTTCTTAGGGTAGTGTATTTCTTATCAATTAAATCTAAGTAATCATAATCAGAAGGTCTAGCAAGGTCTTTAGCCTCTTTAACTGACTTTACAAAATTATCCCATCCCATTACATCATCAATCAATTTATAAGGGTCTAGGTCATTTTCTTTAGCGTGTATAACTGCTTCACCAAAACTATTAAGATGAATTACTTTTTCATTTACTTTCTTTCCATTTTGCTTTTGTATTTCATCTTGAGCTTTTCTTCCGTCAGCCATTATTATTTGAATTACTCTATCGTGTATTTCAAAGGCTTTATCAGTTAAATCTCTTGATAAATTTAGGAGAAATACAGAAAGCATTGCATGTCTTTTATTGTCTTTAAATAATCGAAATTCATAAGGTTCATATCTTTTTCCAAGGTCATATATTCTATTAATTTTATTAGAATGTAGTTTATTTAAAACTATAGAGTCTAACTCTAATTCTCTTATATACTCTAGTTTTTCAATTACTTTTAAAAGGTTATCAGCACATGGTCTTCCAACAGGCTCTTTTAACCAACCTAATATAGTTTTATTTTTTAATTTCTCGGATGTTAAATTTACTACATCATCTAACTTTGCTCTTTGAGAGCTATTTAAAGTGCTTATTATAGTTTCTATAACTATTGCTTCTGCTTTGTCTTTTGCTTCCCACACTAATGATTCGATAGTCTTAATTGCAGGCAGTATAATTCTATCATTCCTTAGAAAATGGATGCATCTATCAACTAAAAATATAGTTTCATCATTTTCTATTGCTAAACTAATAAGATGTTTCAACACAACATTATCATCTATTGATGAAAATGAAATATAACCGTATTTATCTTGAATTTCAGCTTTATGCTCCCTGCAAGTAACGTCTCGTAAAGAATACTTATCTAATGCTTTATGGGATGTACCTATTTGATTTGCAATATACCTAACTATAATTTCAGGAACTCCTTTACTAAACTTATAAGACCATCCTGGATAGCGTAGTACAGCTAATTGAACTGCAAATCCTAATTGATTTTCTTCTTTTCTGTGACTTTTTATAATTTTCATATCTTCATCTGAAAATGTATAATACATCCCTATAGTTCCTTCATCTTCAGGAAACTTCATAAAATTATTTCTTTGTTCATTACTTAATAATTCTCTTCCTCTAGCTGATTTTTCCATAATGTCTTCTCCAAATTTTAATTTTAAATTAATTATACCAATTGAGTACACCCTATTGGTATAATTAATTAGTTATGGAAAAATCAGCATTTGAACTGTCCCATAAGACTTGTACCAAAATGGAGGATGACATTTGAGAAAAATAGGATATGTAAGAGTAAGTTCTAAGGACCAAAACGAAGAACGCCAAATAAAACAATTAAAAGAAATTGGAGTAGATATTATTTATCAAGAAAAAATTTCAGGAGCAACACTAGAAAGAAAAGAACTTAATAAGATGCTTGATGAACTTGATAATAATGATACAGTATTTGTAACTGACTTAACTAGAATTACAAGGAGTACAAAGGATTTATTCTTGTTAATTGAGAGTATAAAAAGCAAAGGGGCTACACTAAAGTCAATTAAAGATACATGGTTAGATTTATCAGAGGATAATCCATATAGTCAATTTTTAATAACTGTAATGGCTGGGGTTAATCAACTAGAAAGAGATTTGATTAAGATGAGACAACGCGAAGGTATTGAAATTGCTAAGTCTAAAGGAAGATATAAGGGAAGGATAACGAAGTATCATAAAGACCACGAAGGTATGAATTATGCTGTTAAATTATATCATGAGGGTAATATGACTGTTAAACAGATATGTAATATAACTAATGTATCAAGAACTTCTCTTTACAGAAAACTTGATGAATTTAAATCGAGTTAGAAGGACATTAAAAATACTAAACCCGTTGGAAACAGCGGGTTAATTTGCCTTAACGTACGAAATTCGCAT
>JAVXJA010000146.1:0-3895 GCA_036648085.1 Terrisporobacter sp. | reverse complement strand
GATTTGTAGAATCCTTTTATTAAAAATATAGCTACTACTATTAAAATAATATAACGAAAATATTTTAATTTATCAGTTTTATATTTATTATTTGTATTCACTTATATCCCACCCCATTTGTTGGATTAAGACTCCTTTAATTAATAAAAAATTAATATGTGCTCTTTATTTGCAGGTCTCCAGTATACTTTATACTTAAGAGTTTTAGATTTCTTTGTACTCGCTGCTGAGGCTAATTTATTAGCACTTGCATTTCCCCACTAAGTTTACTAATTTTAGCTGCTGTGAAATTTGATGACCCTGAATACTTATATGTCCATCCAGCACTAGGACTTGGGCCTCCACCAAGATAAGATTCCATATCTTCTGTTGTAGGATTTCAATATTTTTATAAACATAGCTTAAAATTATATTTTTTTCCATTTTTTGAAAGAAAAAAGTAAAAAATCTAAAGAAAATAGGAATAACACAAGTAGCAATATGTTTAAGAATACATTGTTTGTTAAATAACTATATAGAGAAATATATAAATAGATACTAAATATTAAAGAAATAATTTTAGATATACTTGTAATTTCAATAAACTCATCTCCACAGCTTGGGCATTTAAATTTATGTATTCCTATTAATCTTAAAGATTTTAGTCTATCTATAAGTTTTAGATTATATTTACAACTATCACAATTCTTAATTTTAAAATTCCTCCTATAAGTTTATGTTCAACTTAATTTCTTTGAAAATTAATTACATGGCTATATTTTAGGTGCCGAGCTTGCCGTTCTTGTTCTAAATTGGATATCTATAGGCGTTTTTACTGTTACAGCTTTTTTTAAAGTTCTTTGTTCTGTATAAGTATATATATTACCTTTTCTTACTTTATATCCAATTTTATAATCAAACTACCTCTATTTTTATTGTTTTGTGAACATATTTATCAGACTATTAAGACCAGTTAATAATGAGATTGAGCCCGTAAGTAGAAACATATTAGAATATGATTTTACTCTTAGTAATAATAAATCAATACCTAAGTCACCTACTATTGTATCTGATGTGTACTTGCTAGATGATGATAAATTATAAGCAAAATCGTAACTATTATAAATTAAGTACATTCCTAGTAAAATTAAACATATGCATGTAATTATAATAATTTGTCTTTTTTTAATCTTAAAATTATTCATGTTTTGCTCACCCACCATCTTATTTATTATTTTAAACTATACTAATTTGTATTATTTATAGATTTTCATTTGAAACTTATCAATAATTATGATTATATTTAATTAAAGGATTAGATTTGTTTAAAAAAAGTAAGACTATATCATCATTATCGTTCAATAGAATAACTTTTAGACTTCCAGTTTTACTGATGTATTTAAATTTATACTATTATTAGCACTTATTTCACCTATAGTTAGAGTGCGAGAAAGTAAAATAAAGTTTTCATTTATAAACCTAACCTCTTAAATACCAATATTTACTCAGAGATAGTTTATTTGAACATTATGATTATACGTGTTATCGTCGGAATTAATAATTATTAAGATTAGACTAATGATCTAAATAAATAGAAGTGTTAAATTAATACGCTGTCTTGATAGTATATATGCGCATATATATTTATCTAAGATAAATATAGCAGAGCCTAATATTATAATCAACAACTATTTAGAAAAACTATATATTGAGTAACCGATAGTATATCACTATAATATACTTAAAGGAGAGAATAAATGGATAATAAAAGCAATTTTAGACGAGGCTCAGTAGAATTACTTATTCTAAAGCTTCTAAGTGAGAAAGATTATTATGGATATGAGTTGTCTCAAACTATTAAAACACGTTCAAGCAATATTCTTGATATCCCTGTAGGTTCTCTATATCCTGCATTATATAAACTTATTGACCAAGAGTATATTGTAGATTATAAAAAGCAAGTTGGAAAGCGACTAGTGAGAGTTTATTATAATATTCAGGATAAAGGTATTGAGAGATTAGAATTATTACTAGAAGATTACTACAAAACAAATAGGGGTATTCAAGGAGTATTAGATTATAAGAAGGATTAATTATTTAAATTATTTGTAAAAAAGGGTGGGGGGATAAATGCAACAAAGTTTAATAATTAAAAAATATTGTAAAGAGATTAGTGAATTACTACCAATTCACAGTTCTCGTGAAAAACGATTTTTATTGGACATAAAAAATTCAGTAATAGAGTATGGTGAACATAATACCAAATTTACTAAAGAAGATTTATTAAAAAATATTGGTGAGCCTAAAGATCTTGTTTCTAAGTATTTATTGGACATAGATGGAGATACTTTGCGAAAAAGAATGAATCAGACAAGGTACATACGAAATACATCTTTATTTATAGTTGTAGTAGTTTTATTAACATCCCTTTTTAAAATTGGGTTAGATTATCGTTCATTTAAAGAAGCGCAGGATTCTTATATTAATCGTGAAGTTATAACTATAGAAGAGGGTGGGGAATAACAAAAATGAAAAGAAAAATAAATAGATTTTTAATTTTATTAACTTGTATTACAATGATCCTAGTAGTTACAACAAAAGAGGGGAATGCATTTACAAGAACAAATTCTAAATTTAATGAAGAAATTGAATATATTGGAGATGGTATTTATTGTGAAACAATAATAGAAGATATATCAAAAGGTGACAATATAGTCAGCAATGCTAAATATACAACAAAAAGTGGTACAAAAACAGCAACAGCTAGTGCACCAAATAAAAATTGGATTATAGCTAATAAATCTAGTAGTAGAAATAGTAATGTAGGCTCTGCAACAGCAGTAGGTAAACAATATTCGGGTTCTACATTATTACAGACGATAACTAGAACAGTATCATTAAAGTGTTCTAAAAATGGTACACTTTCTTAAGCATACATATGATGAAAGTTATTACTTAATATACACCCTTAGGGGTGTTTTTTACTAAATTCGAAGAAAAACTGAGAATTGCTAAAAAATAGTAGCATCTATTGTAGTTTATGGAGACATAGATATAGAAGACCATAAGAAATGGGGAGCAGATAGAGCTAAAAATGCTAACTTAGATTACGATTTTCCTTTATGGCAAGAAGATAGAGAAAAATTAGTTCATGAGTTTATAGATGCAGGATTTAAAGCTGTTATAAAGAAAGTCAATTTAAATTATATGAGTGAGTATTTCCTAGGTAAAGTATTAGATAAAGATTTAGTGGAAGGTTATCACTTCAGGCAAATCCGTTGCTCAAATATTGTTGCTTTAGATAATGAACTTTTGGAAATTCAAAAAGATATTTTCAGTAAAGAAGGGGAAAAAAAGAAAGCTATAGAAATAGCCAAATCATTATTAGATGTAGAGATAATAGCGTTGAAAACAGGATTATCTATAGAGGAAACAAATAACTTAAAATAGATTGAGGTAACATAGCCATTGATATAAAATCAGTGGCTTTTCTGTTATAAGTCTGAAGTGTGGCGAATTTTGATATACTATAGATAGAATGTAGTTTTTTATGATAAATTATACATAAATAAAAATAGGAGAAATAAATAATGAATGAATTTAGTACAAATGTAAATATAACTGAACAAGTTAATTTCATATGGAAAATAGCAAATAAATTAAGAGGACCATACAAGCCCGAAAAATACAAAGATGTAATAATACCAATATTAATAGAACAATGTAATATTGTAAATTACTTAGACAAAAAAACTAAACAAAAGCGAATAACAGAAGTAGTAACAGGTAAAATAGATGTTGGATAACTATGACCGGGCGTACGAAAGATGACATTTAGTGTCATCTTTTCTAAGTATATAGATAATAGAATAATTGTTAACAATTGAGATATAAGGTATAATTATTTTAAATAAAT
>JAVXJA010000145.1:0-4111 GCA_036648085.1 Terrisporobacter sp. | reverse complement strand
GATGAATTAATATGAAATTTCACGAATTTGGGGACAAATTAAATCCACATATAATGCTTATTCATGGTGGAGGAAATGCATGGTGGAACTTTCTTCGTCAAGGAAGAGTTTTAGCAGAAAAATACCATGTAATAATACCAACTATGGATGGTCATGGAGAAGAATATGAGACACCTTACGTGTCAACAGAGGCTACAGCTGATAAGTTAATGGAATATATAAATACAGAGTGTGATGGCAAGTTATTTGCACTATGCGGAGTTTCTCTAGGAGGGCAAATTGTAATAGAATTACTTTCTCGTAAAGCTGATTTAACAGAAAAAGCAATAATTGATGGTACTGTATGTTATCCTACACCATTTATGAAAACTTATTGTATTTGGACTGCCAAACTTATGGGTCCTTTATTATTTGGGAAAAAAGCATCAGAAAGATTGCTTAAACAGATGGATAAAATGACTCCAGAAAAAATGCACTATCCTCAAGAAATCAAAGATTATTATATGGAAGATATGCCGAGAACTCCTAAAGAAACTTTATACACAATGTATAAGACATATATGAATTATAATTTGAAAGAAAGTTTAAGAGATACCAAGGCAGAAGTTATGTATTGGTATGGTCAAAAAGAAATGAAGTGTGTGAAAGAATCAGCTCAGTTATTTGAATCATATGTACCTTCATGCAAGATATATGAAGCTAAGGGCTATAATCATGGACATTTAGCTATATATTTACCAGATGAATGGCTAGAATTAGCATATGATTTCTTTGGAAATTAATATAAATTATTAAGAGCAAGAAATTAATCTTGCTCTTTTTTATACAATACATCTAAATTCAGAATTTCAAATTAGATAATTAAATTATCTTAGTTTTAAAAAAGCTAATAATATGAGAGTTGCTCCACTTAACCAAGAAAGATTAAGATCTGTTCTTTCAGCGACTTTATTTCCTATAAAACAACCAACCAATATGGCAATCATGTTTATTATTAATGAAAAAATAATAATTTGACCTATATTAACTGCCATTAAACCTGTACTAAACCCAGCGGCTAAACCGTCCAATGAAAGTGCCACAGCTAAAGAAAAAGATTCTTTAGGAGATAGTTCATAAGAATGATCTCTATCTGCTGCTGTACCATCTAAACATACTGTTAAGAAAAACTTAAAGTCAAATAATTTAAAAGATAAATTGCGACTTAAAGAACAACTTTTACTAAGTATAGCTTTTAAAGTACTATCAAATAATTTAGCCAAGCCTAACATTAATAACATGGTAACGCAAAGGCTAGTAGTGAATACAGGTGGAATAAAGTTACTTATGATATTGCCTGCAAAAAGGGCAATACCCAAAATAGTAGAACAAACTAGATTAATTATTATAGCTGATTTAAAGGGAATTTTTATTTTACTTGTACCATAAGCAAAGCTAGCTACAAATGCATCCATAGACAAAGCAGTAACAAGCAAAATAGCATCTATAGAAGATAAGAAAGTTAATGAGCTAAACATAGATACCCCCTTAGAGTTTACTTTGTATTAACAATATATTTAAAAATGGAATTTTTGTGACAAAATAAGCAAAAGTAAATCATAGGATATATTTAAAGGACAATCATCTTATTTAAAATTATATCAGTGGCTGATTTTTGTATTATCACAAGGATTGCTAGTAGTAGCGATTATAAGTGGTACTTTTAAGGGGATGCATAAGTATATAGATAAAGATTATATTGTAGTAGTTAAAGTACTAACTTTAGTAGGGTTATTAGTAATTGTCTACTTTGTAGTAGGTTATTTCCTATTATCCATCACAAAAGTTTATAAATGTTTATATAAAATCGAAGATAAAAACACAAAAACAGATTTATTAATAAGTTATTTCATAATATTATACTGTAATAACTTTTGCTACTATAGGATATGGAGATATAAGTCCAATTTCTCCAGAAGCTAAGATGATGAGTATGATAATAGCTTTAACAAGTACACTATGCTTAACTATATTTGTGTCATCCGTATTATCCTATAAAAACCAAGACTAAATATATAAAAAGAGTATATAATAAAGAAGGAAGATAAGCTAAGTAACTAGAAATATATAGTAATACATTTGAAATTTAATACAGAATATGGTATACTAGTGCTTACTAAAATGAAATAATAATAAAGAAGGTGAAAGTATGGCAATAGGTGAAAAAACATTAGCTACAAACAAAAAAGCTAGACATGAATATTTCATAGAAGAAACTTACGAATGTGGAATAGAGTTAAAAGGAACAGAAGTAAAATCAATTAGACAAGGTAGAGTCAACTTAAAAGAAGGCTTCGCATCTGTAGATAATTCTGAAGTTTTCTTAAAACAAGTTCATATAAGTCCATACGATCAAGGAAACAGCTTTTATAAAGCAGATCCTCTAAGAGTTAGAAAATTATTACTTCATAAGGCTGAAATTAGAAAACTAATTGGAGCTACAACAATAAAAGGTTACTCTTTAGTTCCTATGAGAATGTATCTGAAAAATGGTAAGGTAAAACTTGAACTAGGTTTAGCAAAAGGTAAAAAACTTTATGATAAACGTCAAGACTTAGCTAAGAAAGATGCTCAAAGAAGAATAGAAAGAGAAATGACTGGGAAATACTAATAAAATTGTAAAAGTAATATAGTTGCTTTTTAGTATAAAAAGTTATATATTATATATACAGTAAAGATTAGTATTAACACATGATAATAAAGGGGTAACATTTTTGATACCACCTTTTATATAAAATAAAAACTGAATATTGAATTGGTGAAAATAAAAAGTTTGCAAAATAAGCAGTCTCAATGACTTTAAACTCCTATGGGGGTGCAAGGTTTCGACGTGGGTTCGGAACTTGGGGCAGCGTGTCGTGTTACTCTGGGTCACGTAAAAACTGGGGAACTTAAAACAAACGCAAACGATAATTACGCTTTAGCAGCTTAATGCTGCTTGTTCCTCCTGAGCCCTCCTGCCGGCTAGGACTGAACATCATTTATGCAGGGAACTACTTTTTGGGTGCCTCGACCTAAAGTGGATTAATTGGGGCTGGCCAAAGATAGAGTTTGTCGCTGGACGCTATCTGAGGTGAGACACTAAAACAGTCGACTACACACGTAGACGCAACGAGGAAAAAGCTTGCGGACAGGGGTTCGATTCCCCTCATCTCCACCATTCAAACCCTCGAAAACGAGGATAAGGAACTACTAAGTTAATGGCTTAGTAGTTTTTTTATTACAAAGGAAATTATGATAATTGAAAATTTGTTGATAACCTGTGTATTAAAGTAATACCAGTGTATTCGAAGAATAAAAGCTGATAAAAGCATTCTAAATGCAATGCGATAATTGAGTTAGAGTTACAATATAATAAAGATCTAAATCGTTGTATAGTACGAAAAAGAAGGAGTTAAGTTGGTGAATAATTAAAAAATAGATTAAAAGGGGTTAGTATAATTCTTATTGTATTAACTATATTATCAAATATTTTCATGTTTAATAATTTTCCAGTAGAGGTGTTAATCAAAATTAGTTAAAATTAAACTATGTCTAAATTATTTGTTTTATCTTTATGTCCAATATTAAGTTCATTAATATTTTGCATTTTGAGTTAAAGAGAAGAAGTGGTATATAATAGCGCAATTAATATTATTCATATCTAATTTTCTATTGATTTATATAAATATGAAATAGAGAATAATTTGAAATGCATATTTTTAATATATTACGAACCAGAAAGGTAGAAGTATTGCTTCTATTATTTTCATATTTTTTATATGAAAACAGTAGAAATAGCGGAATGATTATTAAGAGATATGGTTTACAGACGAGTAAATGAATATGAAAGTTATGTGGATGAAGTAGTAGAATTACTTGTAGAAACAATAAATTTTAGATGAAGAATTAAATAATCATATAGAGTTTGAAAATACAAGCCCGACTAAATAGGCTATTGATAATCTATATTAAATCGGTTTAAGTTTAAAAAATTATTATTTCTAATATGTATTATAATATATCGTATTAATTTGGTAATTAACTCGTTGTGCTAGTTAAATTTTTCAATAATAAAACTCCAACAAATATA
>JAVXJA010000144.1:0-4120 GCA_036648085.1 Terrisporobacter sp. | reverse complement strand
TAATGCATATTTCTTCTCCTAAGGTCAATCCTATTACTTTTTATATTAAAAATATATTAATTGAAATATGATGAGAACTTCAAATATAATAAATAGTAAATAGTAGTATATATTTGGAACTTTAAATGGGGGAATTAAATATGAATGCTGAACAAATGTGGAATAACTATATTAAGGAACATAGTGAAAGTAAGGGATCAACTTTTGAGGCATGGCATTTTGGTAGTAATAAAGAACTAGCTAATGAATTAGCATTACTTGTAAAAAATGGTGATAAAACCTCTACAACATCTGGTTTATGCTTTTATGAATTTGAAAAAGAAAAATTACCTAAAGTAGGAAGTTTCAGTGTAATCTTAGATTGGAATAAAGAAGCACAATGCATTGTCCAAATCACTAAGGTGTATATTATCCCCTTCAATGAAGTAACTGAAGAACATGCTCTTAAAGAAGGTGAAGGCGATAAAACTTTAAATTATTGGAGACATGTTCATAAAAGTGCTATTACAGAAGAATTAAAAGAATATAATAAAAGTTTTGATGAAAATATGAAAGTTGTTTGTGAAGAATTTAAAGTTATTTGGAAGTAATCAATAATCTTTAATAAGGGTAGACTTCCATATAAATCTACCTTTATTATATTATGATTTATCATCTATTAAATCATTTTTTGTAATTTAATTAATACATTACTTTCTTCTTTATGTATGTCTTTTATTATATCAGACATTGCCTGTAATAATTCTTTGTCTAATGTTTCAGCTAATTTGTAATACCTGCTATTTTTAATTTTTCTTCATCAAACTTACTCCATTTTAATATTTCCTTAGAAAATTTATCAATTCCATTTAAACCCAACAATTTTGCAGCAGGATTTAACATATTATCACAAGTTTCTTTAATTGCTGAAAATATTACAGATGATGATACTATTTTAGGATCATCTAGCTTAATATCAAGATATTTATTTTTTGCAGGCAAGGGCCTATAATTACTACTTCTAGCTATCTCTACTTGTTTATAGTCTACTAAATGATTAATCTTCATCTAAATTCAAATAATCTAAATAACACATATCTACATATACTAAAACTGGCTTATTATCATCAACAAATTTTATTCATTTATCCTACCTCCTATTTTAGATTATTTTAGCACTTTTAATAAGACAACTTTCTGTCATATTAAAAAAATTCATACTAAAAAGGTCCTACTATTTAAAAGTAAACAGTAGGACCTTTTTTATTATATTATAATCAGTTTATTCATTTTCTATATGAGTTAAAGTCTTTTTATAGAATCTACTAAATAAAATTATAGTTGTAAGACAAGCTATAATATCTGCCACAGGCTCAGCCATTAACACTGCCTTTAATCCATCTTCCATAAACATTGGTAATATAAATATTAATGGAACTAAAAGTATCATTTTTCTAAGTAAAGCTAAAACTAAAGAAATCTTTGCTTGACCTAAAGCTAAAAATGTTTGTTGGCAAGCCATCTGTGCACCAAATAAGAACATTCCAGCAAAGTAAATTTTAATACTCCATGATGTTATTCTTAAAAGTTCTGGATCATTGTTGAATATTCTCACAAAGAACTCTGGGAATAACATTAATAAAATTACCATTAAAGTTGAATAACCTAAACATGATATGAATAACAATTTAAATGTTTTCTTTACTCTATCTATTTGTTTGGCACCATAGTTATAACTTATTATAGGCTGACCACCTTGAGTAAGCCCCATTAAAGGCATTAATATTACTTGCATTATACTACTTATTATAGTCATGGCACTTACGGCTAAATCTCCACCATATTTTAAAAGTTGGTTATTTAAACTTATTAATACTAAACTCTCTGTAGCTTGCATAATAAAAGGCGCTACACCTAAAGATACTATTGCTAGTATTATTTTTTTATCTATTTTTAAATATTTTTTCCTAATTTTTAAAATACTTTTCTTGCCGAATAAGAATTTTAAGACAAATATAGCTGAAACTCCTTGAGCTATAATTGTTGCAAGAGCTGCTCCTTTTACACCCATATTTAATCCAAAAATTAATATTGGATCTAAAATTATATTAATAGCTGCTCCTATAATTACAGTAAACATTCCTATTTTCGCAAATCCTTGAGTATTTATGAAAGTGTTCATACCAAGGGCAATTTGAACAAACACTGTACCAATAAGATATATTGATAAATAATCTAATGAATAACCTATTGTAGCCTCACTAGCTCCAAATTTCCAAAGTATAGGTTCTTTAAAAATAAAAAATACTATTGTTAATATAATACCTATGATAATAAGCATAGAAAAACTATTACTCATAATTTGTTCTGCTCCATCATCGTCTTTTTCACCCATTTTTATAGCTGTTAAAGGTGAACCACCCATTCCTATTAAAGATGCAAAGGCAGAAACTAATAAAATTATAGGCATTGCCACACCTACTCCAGCCATAGCTACTTCTCCACTTGCCATTCTTCCAATAAATATTCTATCTACTATATTGTATAGTAAATTTACTAACTGACCAATTATGGCAGGAGCAGATAAACTTATTAATAGCTTTCCAATGCTTCCTGTGCCTAAATCAATACTTTTTTCCTTCATAATAATATCTCCTTCAAAATTAATACATGAATTTCTCTCTATTTGATATAATATAGTATAGGGTAACCCAATAGTCAATAGGAGAAATGAAAATGAATATAAATTTGGATCACCTTTCTACAGGTGAATTTGCAAAATTGTGCAACGTTAAAAAACATACTCTATTTCATTATGATGAAATAGGAATTTTAAAACCAGAAACTTATGATGATAATGGCTATAGACTTTATACTTATGAGCAATTAAATCTTTTTTACTTTATAACAGTGATGAAAGAAATGGGCATGTCTTTAGCTGAGATAAAGCTTTTCTTAAGCAATAGAACTCCACAAAAAGTTGAGGATTTATTTATTAATAGAATAAATGAATTAACTTTAGAAATAAACAAACTAAAAGATTTACAAGAAGTATTAAGTTCTAGAGTAGAAAAAATAAAATTAGCTTCTAATATTAATCCAAAAAATATTCACTTTGAATACCATGAAGAAGAACATTTATTTTTAAGTAAGTCTTTAAAAAATAATACTAGTAAAAATCTATTTTCTATGATAAAAAATAATTTTACTAACTACATTCATCAATATAGTATTAATAATTCTATTTCTACTTTAATAAGTATTGAAAAAAATAATGATTCTTATAGTTTTGTTACTGAAAATTTCTTATTTCAAACAGATGAAGAAATTAACCCTGATAGACTATTTATAAAAAAGTCTGGCAATTACTTAATAAGTTATCATAGGGGAAGTTATCAAACCATAGAAGAAACTTTATATAAAATGATTGATTATATAAATAAGAATAATTTACAAATTGGTAATTACTCTTATACAAAAAACTTACTAGATGCACTAACTACTCCAAGTAGCGATGAATATCTTATAAAAGTCTTGATTGAAATTGGCAACCCTTGAGTTAATATAAAAGGTATATGAAATGGATAAAACCATTTTATATACCTTTTTATCATACTTATATATTAAGATAAGGTTCTAAGTCTTCATATGGTATTATAAATTTTGGTATTCCAACGTAATATGGTGCTATTTCATAAAGAGAAAAATATATTACTATACCATTCTTGTTTAGATAAAATGTTTGGTTTTCATCAATACCTTTAAATCCATTTTTATCAGTAAAATATAAATCCTTATTTGCATCAATATCATCATATATATATGAATTAATAATTTTCTTATAATCTACTCCCTCTTTAAACATATCTTTTAAAGATAGTTGTTTTCCACTTTTTAAGTTATAATTAAAAGATTTTAAATCAGTTAATCCATGAGCTCCTCCAGTAAATTCATAAGCTGTTATAGGAATACTAAGTAGATTATTTTTATTATAAGGTACAGTATAATCGCTATAGGCTTCATATTGATATTTATTGTAACCTAGCTTTTCAAACTCTTTTTCATAATCTTTTTTATATTGCCCTGACTGACGTATAAACTCTATAATTTTTTATAAATACTTTACAAATTTTATAGTTTT
>JAVXJA010000143.1:0-4197 GCA_036648085.1 Terrisporobacter sp. | reverse complement strand
TTTTGAGTTAACAAACCTAAATAACCCTAATTCGCCAGCATAACTCAAACAGTGGCTTATAAATAACAATGTCCTAGTAGAAAATATTAATTTATTGATATATTTTTAAATGATATATTTGAAAAATATTTTGTAACCGCAGGACAAAACATAACGGGTAATAATGAGAAGGATTTAAGACTATGGTGGGAAGTAAATGATAATTTAATCGGATTAAATAGAAAATACATACCATATTCAAAAGGTGGTTCATATAGAAGGTGGTATGGAAATTTAGATTATGTGATAAATTGGACTAGTCAATCTATAGAGCATTATAGAACTGATAAGGTTTCTAGGATAATTAAAGAAGATATTTCTTAAAAGGATTTATGGAAGACTATCTTAAAGTTTATCAAAAAAGACCAATCTACTGGATGTTTGACAGTGGTAAGCAAAATGGATTCAAAGCACTTATCTATATGCATAGATATGATGAAAACATGGTTGCTAAAATTAGAACTGATTACTTACACACATTACAAAGAAAGTATGAATCAGAGATTAAGTATCAACTAAGGAAAAAGCTAATGCTAAAAAAGCTAAGGAAAAAATCCAAAAACAACTAGTTGAGTGTACAAGCTATGATCAGATAATAGCTCACCTTGCTAACCAAAGAATAAACATTGACTTAGATTTATGTTGTCTTAAAACAATAAGATTGTTTATAATAGAGATATAATTAGGAAGGGAAAGTATCTAGAATGAGTGGAAAATGTTATTATTGTGGCAAAGAAGTAGAAAAAAGAGCTATAAAAAGACATCTAAAGAGTTGTAAATCTAGAAAAGAGAGAATAGAATTACTTCCATGTGAAAAAATTAAAAATAGTAATTATTTTATGATTGAGATTTCTGATAAATATAGAAAGAGTGATTACTGGTTATACATAGCATGTCACAAAGAATCTAAACTAAGTGATATTGACAAGTTTTTAAGAGGTATTTGGGTAGAATGTTGTGGACATTTGAGTGAGTTTGTTATCCATGGAATAACATACGATTGTATTGAGGATGAAGACTTTAAATTAGATGATTTTTATGTAGGTTCTGAAGAACAATCTATGAATATCAAATTGAAAAAAGTTTTTGATGTGGGAACAAAATTTAACTACAGCTATGATTTTGGAGACACAACTCAATTAGAGGGAAGAGTATTAGATAGTTTCATATATTATACTGAAGATAAAAACATAGAGATAATGGCAAGACATAATAATCCAAGATATGAGTGTACTAATTGTAAAAATGATGCTAAGTACTTTAGTTATGAAACAGGCCCTGTATGTAGTAAATGTGTAGGCGAAGATGAAGAATATATGAACGAGTTAGGAGATTTAAGTTCCCCAAGGTGTGGAATATGTGGTTATAGTGGAGAAAGAGAAGATGAGGAGATTTACTTGCCAAAAGTTATAGAAAAACAAAAGAATAAACACTCAGAATCATCAGCTATAAAAAAGTAGAACCAATAATAAAAGAGATAGAAGCCTTTTGTGACGAAAATTTGAATGATAATTTTAAAGACAAAGCTATAGAACTTACAAACAAGCTTTCAAGAAAAAGACCATCACCACTTAGTAGTGGTCGAGCTAAAACATGGGCAGGTGGAATACTAGATACTATAATGAAAATCAACTTCATATATGACCAAGGTAATCCATTATACATAATGAAAAGAGATTTTGTACAAAAAATAGGCGTTAGTCAAAACACTATAAATAAAAAATCAAATGAAATTATGGATTCATTAAATATATCAATTTTTTCTAGTGAATGGTTTGTAGAAGGTAATGACGATTTTAATATGAACAATGTATTACAATCACAAAATCAATTATTAGAGCTTACTAGAAATATAGAGTTAGCACTTGAAGAAGATTCTATGGATTTTGATGAAGATGATGATTATTATTATGTAAGATTTAAGCAAGCTGAAATGGTTCTAAATAAGGCTTGTAATGCAGCTGTTAGAGTAAATAAAATCAAAAAGAATATAAAACCATACTGTGGCGTTATATATATGATGGCTGAAATGTGTATGGAAGCCCATGATTTTGAAGGTGCATTGCAATTATATGAAAATATTAATTATCACTACCCTAATTATAACCCTTATATCAAGTGTAAAATTTTCAATATTAAATATTATACTAATGATGGTGCTGGTGAGTATATAGAATCTCTTGAAAAAGAAAATAATGCTATGTGGGAATATAACAGAGCATTATTCAATTACTCTAATAATAATGAAGTTATGGCAATTAAATATCTGAAAGAAGCTCTTCGAAAAAATAAGATGATATATGACATATTATTAGATAACATACATATTAATCCACATGCAGATTTATCACCTTTAGAAAAAGAGGCCTTCGAATATTATATGTGCTCTAAGTGGATATGGGTACAAACAAATGAAGCACTAGAATGGATGTTTTATAAAAAACAAGAACTTAGAAAGCAATTTACTTCTAAGAAGAAAGTATAGGAGAAAAGTAAAATGCAAATAGGTTGCACAAAAAAATTACAAGAACAGATAAATTTAAATATTGAAACAATAGAAGAAGTTGACGATATATTTTCTTGGAGTGCGAATTTAGTAATATTAAATAGAAGAAAAACAGTGGTAGTTGTAAATGACTATTCTAGATATGGATTCGTACTTTATGGATTGAAAGCAAAGGATTTTAAAAATATAGAAAATCTTTTGTTACAAGGTATAAAAAGGACTTTAACAGGTGAAAAAATAAAGCCGGAGTTAATAGAAAAGTATTTTGAAGATGCTAAGAAAATAAAATTTACTAAAACTAAATCGCCAAGATGTGTTGCTAGATTAAATAAAGCTTGTGAATTAGTTGGATGGTTTAGAGAAGAACTAGATCAAAATGAAATATACCAAAGTTCAGTAACGAAAAGACTAAATAAGGATATTTTAAAACATAATAATGAGCATAGATATTCATATGAATTACTACAGGAAAGTTTCAAGAATCTTTATGGTGAAAATATATTCCAAAGTGAATGTGTGGATTTTGTAGCTAAAATAAATTTAGGTGAAAACACAGTATTTAGAAGAATAGTTGCACCACTTGATATGAGTTTTAAGCAGTTTCATAATATAATTCAAAAATTATTTAACTGGAAAGATTGTCACTTATATGATTTTACTATTATTGATAATGAAGATAATATAATTGAGAGATTATCGAGTAACCAATTAGAAGATTTAGGACTAGAAGAAACTAGTATAGATATGAAATCAAAAATGCCTCTTAGGGATTATTATAAATCGAATTATAAAATTATATATACATATGATTTTGGAGATAACTGGGAGCATGAAATAACTATTAGAGATATGAAAAATGATTATAATAAAAACTATCCCGTATGCTTGATGGGAGAAGGTACAGCTCCACCAGAAGATGTTGGAGGAGTAGATGGTTTTGAAGATTTCTTGAGGATCTTATCAAATCCAGATGATGAAGAGTATGAATCAACAATAGAATGGGGTTTATTTCAAGGATATAAGGAATTTGATATAGACTCAATAAATAGAAACTTAAAATATGATTTTATAGTATACTAATATACAAAAAGCTTGAGCAGTTAATGCTCAAGCTTTTATTGTCTTAAAATTTCGATTAAATCATAGAAGTAGTATTTTTTACTTACTAGGATATTATAATAGATTTTAGATTGTTGAAAAGTATGTGTATAATAGTAATATGAACAGATACAAGAATAATAAAAATGACAGAAAACTAGAAAAAATATTAGTAAATCACTTTGAAGAATTCAAAAAAATAAAGTTATCCCAATTAAGAAATAAAGAAATGCGAAAGCATATTGTAGATACAGTAGAAAAAGCATTAAAATGTGGAGATATAAAGTATGGATATGCGAAGCATAAATGTTTAACTTGTGATGAAGAATACATACATTTGCTTCAGATTTGAAATGGAATCCCCATGTTCATGCTTTATTTACAGAAGGTGGAATAGATAGATATAATAAAAAAGAACTTTGAGTATAGAGAAACTAAAAAATTAATAAATAGATTATATAAAAAATATAAAGAAGGATTTTATGTCAATGCACAAAGAAATCTAACAAATATAAAGTATGCAGCAAAATATATAGGTAGATGTATTAGATAAA
>JAVXJA010000142.1:0-4200 GCA_036648085.1 Terrisporobacter sp. | reverse complement strand
CGAGATACCTTTGCTAGCGCTGCAGATAACTCCGTTGCTCAAAGTTCTTTTTAACCTTAGCTTGGATTTTTGTTAACCAATTATCTTCATTGTATATGAATTTTAATCCTTTTACTTCATCATTTGAATCAGGATAATTAATATCAGTTACTCTGTCATTTACATCATATGTATATACTATTTTATTTTTATTAATAACTGATGAACTCGGTGTAGATGATGAGTTTACTTCTGAATACCCAACAAGCCTTCTAAAATTGTCATATTCATAATATGTATAACGATATGGTATTTCATCATTTCCTTTGTATTTGCTATCTACCATTGATGTTAACTTGTCATTATCGTCATAATTATAATCTGTTTTTAAAGTTTTTATATCTCCGTCCTCATAATAAATAGTTTCAGTAAGTAAATTTCTTGCATTATATTTATATTCTTTATAGGCTTCGTCTGTAAATATCTCTTTAGTTTTATTACCTTTTTCATCATATTCAAACTTTGTAGTTATATTATTTTATGTATCTCCATCTTTTACCTCTACTTATAATCCTGCTGCATTTACTGTATCGTAACTAAAATTACTGTTGGCATCAGTAATTTTAGTTGAAATAGTTGTTTTTTCATTATCAACTTGTCCATCAGGTTCTAATACATTATTTATTATGTCATATTCTATATTCGTTTCTGTTTTTTCCGAGTAATATTTAGTTTTATTTCAATAGAAAAAGCTTGATATAAATTCTCAAGCTATTTCTATACTATTATTAAAAAATCTAGTTTGTTTATTATTTATTTAATAAATAGACTATTATGCTTATCTTTTAATATTATTTAATTTATTACTCATCCTTTTGTACTCATCTAATGATATACCTATTTCTTTTTTACTACCGTCCTTTAGCTGTAATTCTAGTATTTGAATAAACAATCCATTGTTAAAGCTAGCACTTTCGATATCATTCAAACATATTGCTTGTATAACAAACTTAATTAAATAAATTGCCATGACATGTAATTCTTGTTATTCTCAGGTTAAAATAATTATAAATAGTTTATTAATAAAATCTAAATTTCTATTCTTAAAATACTTGTTATTTTAAATACCTCATCTCTATAAACATTTGATTTTCTTCCCTTTTAAAGACTCCATAAACAGTCACTTCTTTTCCTTCAGATATATTTTCTATGTATTTATAACACTCTTTAGTTACACAAAATGCCCTAGATTCTAATTTATACGCATGATTACTATTTAGTTCAATGGTTAAAGTATTGTCTTTTTTATTAACTTTAATATTTGATACTATACCTTTCAATTTTATATATTTATACTCATATTTTTTATCCGATTCATATTCACTCTTACTATAATCATTTAACAAACTGTTCATATCTACTTTTATATTTACATTTTTACTTAAATTAAATATATCATGTATAAATATTAACATTATAAATGTAACAATAGCATATACTATAATAGTTTGTATTTCTTTTAAAAAAAATATCATAGCTAGTAATAGAAACATATATGACTTTGCTGTTACTATTAAATCAGATGAAATTTTTAGTTTGCTACACCTAACTATTCTTTGCAAAATACTCCCTCATTTCTTAATAAAGTCTTTTATATTTTTTATTATATAGTGTAATTATTTAACTTTATCCAAAAATATAGTTACGATTATTCTTCTTATACCCTAGTCTAGGATCTATATAAGTATCTATAGCATTTACAATTAATTGTCCTATACTACTTCCCGTAACTATCCATATGTAATCCAAACATTTTAATGCAAAATTTGCCACTGATGATGATACATATTTTCTAAAATATTTCGTCATATGACGTTTCATTCTTGCTTTGTTAGCAAGTAGCTTCTTAACAAAATATTTTTTTGCCCTGTTTGAGAAATATGCAGTTGCAAATCCAGATACCGCGTAATATGCTAAATTTATTCCTACAACTGCTATATCTTTTCTTATTCTCATATGTCCACTAGGGTCAACATAATTTATAGGATTATTAGCACAATATGCATATAAATGTAATGTATCTGGCTCATTTAGCTCTCCTCTGTATGTATCCCTCGTTATAAACCTACCATTTTTAGGGTCATAATATCTAGCATTCAAATAATATAATCCTGTACTTACATCGTAAATACCACCTGTATAGCAAACTTCGTTAAAGAAACTCTTATCCCCTATAGTTGTTGTAACTCCAAAATCATCATAATTATATGCTACTGGTGAAGTCCCATCTTGTCCTACTACACTTGTTGTACTTCCTTGAATATCTTTGTTATAAGTATAATACTTAAATCCTTCATTGCTATATCTAGTAGTACCTATAACATTTCCGTCTGCTCCTATGAAGTTTTGGCTTGTCTTATTTCCGTCCTTATCAGCTGTATATGAAACTACACCATCTTGATAGAAATAATTTACTACATTATTTCCTTCTTTTTTCTGTATACGTTTACCGTTTCCGTTGTATAGATTCTCTTGATTTACTACTTCTTTTGTTCCATTTACTGTAATAGAAGTAGATAATCTATTATCAACATCATAAGTGTTTTCTACCGTTACATTTGTTATGCTATCTTTTTCTTTTGTCTGATTTCCGTTTTTGTCATAAGTATATGAATAAGGTTCCATTACTTTATCCAAGTTGCTACTATCAGCATACTTCATTGATGTTACTCTATCAAATACATCATACTCATATGTTTTTAATATATAATCATTTTGTGAATCGAAGTTTATATATTCCTTAATATTTTTTTACTTTTTAACGTCTATAATAAATAGAATCTCTATAATTAATAGTGCTAATTATAGAGATTCCTTTTAGCTTTTGCTTGAATATTTGTTAACTATACGTCTTCATTGTGTATCAACTTTGATTTGAGTATCTAATAAAACTCCTAGAATTTATTTAACTAGATACAGTCCCTAAAGTTTCTATAAGTTTATAAAGTTATAGGAATTTATTATATCCTTAGGCTTATTTATAATGATATACTATCTGCATTTATATCTATATCGTGACTATATTTTAAATTACTATCTAATAAATATGCTTTATTTCCATATTCATAATTTAAGAGATATTTATTTATCCAGTAAACAATTATATCTTTTAAATCATAATAATAGCCATATCCTATTTTATGAAGTTCAAAAAATTCATTCTCCCTTTCCATACCCAAATCGCCCAAACTTCGTTCCCATTTCACAAATTCCGATTTAATATTCTTCCTTTTTATATTAATGTTATTTGGACAATATATGTATGAATAACTTTCATTAATTGTATACTTATCATAAATAATTCTAATAATCATATTACTCTTCCTTTTATTTTCTTTATATTTTAATACCATATGTGTGCATGAAATTCTATGTATTTCCTTTTAGAATGATAATAATTATAATGTCCTTGCCCTTTTTTCTTATCTCCATCACTATGATGAAGAGGTCCTCTACTAGCAACCGAATATGCAAGATTATATGCCCTATATTCACTCGTACTCCAAAATCATCATAGTTATATGCAACTGATGAGGTTCCATATTTTCCTACTACACTTCTTGTACTTTATTGTCTAATTTTAATAAATTAGTTATTTGAAATATACCACATAAATAGTCGCAACTCATTATTGTTTCTAAATAAATCTCCATATATTGTTATGTTGTCTCCTTTTGATATGTTTTCTATATATTTTAAACATTTATTAGTTATAGAAGCACTATTGGCAATTATAATAAATTCACTATTCGATTTAAGTAATATGTATACATTTTTCTTATTAATAATTTTAAGTTCTGAAACCACTCCCGTTAATTTTACATACTTTCTATTATATTTTTTATCCGATTCATATATATTGTTGTTATAATCATTTAAAAGTTCCTCTGATGTAACACTAATGTCTTCTATTTTATAATTAAATCTATTGTCCCAAACCAATATTAATAATATCACCATTATAATAATATATTTTAAAAAATCATTACTATTATAGTTACAAAAGTCAACTACTATATAAAACAGTAAAAATAGTAGTGTATACAATTTTATATTATTTTTATTATTACTCTTCATGCATTGTATATATTTTTTCATTATTTTTTCCCCTTGTATAATGTAGTTGTAACATTTGATAGAAAACTTTCTTATAATCTAACG
>JAVXJA010000141.1:0-4271 GCA_036648085.1 Terrisporobacter sp. | reverse complement strand
CAAAATCCGTTGGTAGTGATATCGTATGGGTTCAAGTCCCATATCCGGCACCAATTATAAACAAATGAATAATAAACATATTAAAAACACTCACCTTATCCGTGAGTGTTTTTACTTATAACCTTCAAAATACCCCAACTATACCCCAACCATGATTTTAACCAATTAAACTTAACATTTTGTAAAAAATAATACCTCTTAAATATGTATGCAAACCACCATACTTATTGCTTATTTTATAACTTAGTAATTTATAATTATTATTCATATATATAATAATTATAAAAAACTCATTTTTATTCACAGGACATGCAACTTTTGCATGTTGTTTTGCATACACTTTATTAAGCAAGTGAATATAAAAGCGTTAGCGTTCTTAAACTTGTTTGAGATTTGTGTGAACGATTAAGCTTAATCGTTTAAAGTGATATAGGCAAAGTCTGTGTTTTTTAACATAGGCTATTTTTATGTATATTTATATAAAAAAATTACTACCTACTTATATTAAGCAGGTAGATAGGCAATAAATGATGAGTAATTTTCATCTTCGTTCTTTATGAGACATAGTGCATTGTATGTTTCTAGGTTTAGGAAGGATTGCTCATCATATCCAAACTTTTCAAACTGTACATGCAGCTCTCTATATGCTTGTATATCTGCACCTGCTAATAATAGATATGATGCTCCACCACTTTTAAGGGTCATTCTACATTTAGGAGATAATTGACCTAATGAATGTATCGCAACAGTAGATATAAGTCTATACTTTCTAGCCTCTGCAAATACAGTTTCAAATAATAACTGTGCATTAGGACATTTATAGAACTCATCAAATAATAATTCCGTAGTAGGTTGATGTTTTTCTGGGGCTAGTAATTGCTTTGCTAACCACACTTTAGATAAGTAAAATGTAGCCATTATATTCCTTAACATTTGACTTGGGAATTCTTGCTCAGGGATCTCTATTAATATTATTTTATTATCCCTAATTGCATCTACAAAATTGATATTATTATTAGCAGGTTTATTTAGTGCTAATTCTGTATGCGAAGACATGGAGTCTAATATAGCAGTTCTATCTAGTATTCCTTCTATTTTACTATCTTTAGTACCTTTCACTTTTCCATTTTTATCAGTATCGTCTAATTCAGATAACTTTTTAATTCTCTTATTTAGCAATTCAGATAACTCTGGACTTAATAAATTAATAAACTCATGCCTAGTTTCATGGAATTCAAGGCAATCTAGTACATCTGACAAACTAGCATTAGGTTTAGCTGAGTATACAATAGCACCACTTGCAAATAAATATTTAATCATTCTACTGCTTAACTGTGTACTATCATTATTAATTGAATCTAATAACACTTGTAGCTGTTGTGTACGCTTAACTGCATTAGTAAAAATTTCATACGGAGTCATGGACTCATTAATTGGTATCTCATTATAAATAAACGCTTGTATTTCATCAACATTATTACATCGTATTCTTAATAACCTATCTTCAGGTGTAATATAAGCTATAGATTGAGATAGTTTGCAATCTTCTATAATATCTATTAAAACAACTCCTCTCCCTAATTCTATAGCATTCTTAGCTATTTTCATCATCTTATAAGATTTACCACTGCCTTTACTTCCTATCAATACTCTTTCTAAATTTTGAAATTCCTTGTGAGTACTAAAAAATGCTTTATATACTTGTTCTTTATAATTAACTAAGCCAATAAACATATTACCATCTCTAAGACACTTAGGAACTGGGTTCTCTAGTATTTTAGCATGTTCTATAACCTTATAATGTTGTAATAATTCTCGACCTGGCATTTGTATAAAATTACTACATTCTTGGGTTGAAGTGTCTAATATGGAACAAGGATAATTATAATCTAATATATCAAAATCTTTTTTAATCTCATTAGGGATTAATCTATTATCTTCATCAATTATACTAAAACTCTCACATGCAGATCTTCCATTTATCTCTTGATTATTCTTATCTGTAGATTCACTTAATACTACTATTTGACTTCTACACAATACACTAGTTTCTTTCTTATGAGTTGTTCTAGTTAGTTCTCTATTTGATATGAATGTTATATTATTTTGAATAGGTTGCTTTAAATCATCTTGGATTTTATCTATAAGTCCGTCTATAGTATTAACTAAAAAGTTAAATGCAAGCTTTAATATATACCATCCATTTTTCTTATTTTTATCGAGAGGTTTATTCTTATTGTACTTCTCTATGATTTCTTTATGATATTCCTTGAATGAACTTAATACAGTAGGACTTGAAGGTATAAAATTGTATATTATCCCTATCTTCTCATCATTTTCTGACTCCAATATTTCAATTATATTTAGTGTACTTGATAACAAATCATTATTCTTCTTATCTACAGCTAAAGATAGCGCATCCTCTTTCTTATAATCCAAACTATATTTTGTACAATCTTTACTAAATTGAGGTAATATATCTACTTCTTTAACTTCTATATTTCTCCATGTATCCGATATTTTTTCTTTGAATAGCCTTTTATATGGAGCAGGTATTATAAAGTAGAACTCAGCTTTGAACTTCTCTATATAAATATAGTAACTAACTTTAGCATTAGCTTTAAAAAATAGTTTGCGTTCTTCTTTATATATTCTTTTACTAAAGTCTAAATATATTTTATTAACTAATTGTGCTAATTTATCCGAACTATTGTTTCTACAACTAGAATGCGGTGTTAATCTAAAAAATACATATTTTGGATTAACTAATTCAAAATACTTACTAGGTGTTATACTCTTAGTCTTCATAAATTCCCCCTAAGCTAATACAGATGCTAAGCATTGTAAAATAGTATATATTATTATACTAATAGTAGCTCCATTTTTAGTTTTCTTGCATCCAGACATAGTTAATATTAGGCATACCATAGCTATTATTAGAAGAATCCAATGAGATAGATCCATTGCTCCTACTAATACTTGAGCTGGATTACTTAAAATTTCAATAGTATCACAACAGAATTTCCACATCTGTTTTAATATGCCGCTTATATTTTTAACTGCAGTAACAAAT
Organism: Terrisporobacter sp.; assembly: GCA_036648085.1. Taxonomy (GTDB): domain Bacteria; phylum Bacillota; class Clostridia; order Peptostreptococcales; family Peptostreptococcaceae; genus Terrisporobacter. Next base: position 1,198 of record JAVXJA010000141.1, on the reverse strand, counting down.
CCTATATCATTCATAATCACACCTCCTAAAATAACCCTTTTATTAAGTCAAATAGCCAAGGTAAAAAATATAGTGTTCCGAATGCTATTCCATGCAGTGTTATTACTGTACCAATGCTATCTAAGTGACCTCGCATTGAGTGTTTAATAACATCTTTACTACAAAGTATTAGAGTTACCCAATAACCAACTTTTCTCATTAGATCTAATATCTCATTTCCAGCCTTATCTATTGTAGATGTATCTACTGCAAATGCATTTATAGTGCTGAAATCTACAGTCAAGGCTATCAATAGTACCAATACAATATACTTCTTCTTATTGCTCTTTATATGTCCTATTGCTTCATCTATATAATTTACAAACTCATTATTTCTCTTTAATTGTAGATGTTCTGTTACTGTGTATCCGTTTACTAATAATTTCATGTATAAATACCTCCCCACTCGGTTAAAATAATTTTATAATCTTTTATCTTTGGAGGTGTTGATATGACTACTGGATTAGCTTTTACTTATGGATATATTGCATGTTATGCTCTAGCCGAATTTGGTTTTAGATTCATTTGTAAATAAAGTATTTTAATTTATGAACTTGCCTGCATAAGATAACTGTCTTTTAATATAATCATCATTTACGTCTGCTTCTGGATTTAACATCCAGTCAAGTATACGTTTCAATGCGTCAGTTGCGACAACTTGAGGTATCAAATGTATATTGCAAGTTAAATCTGATATAGTTTTAAATTCTTTCATAGCTAATTCCCCCTTTTATACAACTCTCATAATTTCTCTATTATTATAACTTGCATATGCCACTGACTAAAATTGGATTATGATACTATTTTACTTCACATCTAACTCCTCTCTCATCTTTTCTTTTAATATAAGTTTTATATAGTTAGCCTTACCATAAATTTCAAATCTACCTTCTAGCCAATCTAACAGTAATTTATCTTCAATATCCATTGTTTTAAATGATACTTGAATTATTACAGGTCTTTTCATATTTACCTCCTTATATAAGTTTAATTAAATTTACATCAATTTAATATACTATACGTAAATGTGCATAAATTTATGTATGTACAATTTAAATTTTTATAAAAAAAGTAAAGTAGCGATAGGTTATCATAAAATGGAACCTATATAGATAGACACTCTTTTACATGTGTCCACTATATAGGTTCTTTTTTAATA
>JAVXJA010000140.1:0-4291 GCA_036648085.1 Terrisporobacter sp. | reverse complement strand
CTAGGTGTATGGCTAACCATATAAACATAAATATGTTATAATGTATATATAGATTAGTATAAAGGGGTGGCAATATGGAAAATACAGAAATACAGGAAATAGATGTAAAGCAACTAGCCGAGGATATGAATAGTAAGGCAATGACTAAAAGTCAAGTGTTAGATAAATACAGTATTAAGGATGGGAAACTTAGAAGGTTATTGAAAAATAATGGCTATGAGTATAAACAAAAAACTGGTAAATGGCAATTAAAAAGCGAAAACACTAGTAATGAAGTTGAGGAAACTAAGGTTACTTATAGAATACCGAAGGAACTATATCAAGCCGTAAAACTTCAAGCTATATTTGAAGGGGTTAATGCTACAGATATAATCGTAAAGGCTTTAAATGACTATATCCCACAGACTACAAAGGACATAGTCAAACAGAATAAAAAGTAAATGATTTGGTGTATGGCTATATGGTTAATAATACTGTATGACTATACACCTTTGTTGTTATATGGGTTAAAATATAGATGGTTAAAAGGTTAATAGGATTAGGTGTAGAACTTGATAGGTGGCTTTATGGATTGTAATATAAATGCACTTGATATAATATTCAATTAAGGTATAGAAAAGGCTTAAAAAGGCTTTAAATACTGAATAAAATAATAATTTCATTAAAAATGTGAATATAGGCTTTGAAAGCCAGTAATACCAAGGTGTAGGGCTAGAAGTTTTACATTTTGAAGTTGGCTTTCGTTAGTTAATGGAATATTGACTAAGTAAACACTATAAATATTGGAGTTTCAATGGTTTGAGTGTAAAAAGGTGTTGAAAAAAGTTGTAAAATGTGGTAAAATAGAATTGTGTATTTAAACACAAAAAAACTAGAGCGTAGGAACTCTAGTTTTTATATATATCAAGTTCATAACAGTAGCGGTAACTACTGAAAAAACTATATCAGACTAATTTAATTATATACTTATTGTATCAAAAATATACTTGTATTACAATACTTTGAGTGAAAAAAATTGCACTTTTATAGTGTGTGTGACTTAATTAAATTAGATAGTTGGGTAGAAACTTACTGTTTTGAATTTGATGTAAATCAAATGAAAGCAGAGGTTAATAATAGATTGAATGATGAAAAATTAAATATAGGGCTAGATAGATGCAAATTTTCTGTAAAGGATGTTGTTGTAAATAGTATGAAGTGTAATGCGAGTATAGAAAAAGGTGAAAAGGCTCAAATAGTTGATATAGCTACAAACGAGGGGGTTATTAAAATATCTAAATTCGTATGTAGTATAAATGGTATAGCTAAAAATGGTACTGATAACTATAAAATAACACTAAAGTTAAATGATAATAATGATAACTTTACATTAGATGTTAATATTCCGAAGTTGTTATATAATACAAACGAAAGGAATGCCAGTAATAGAGTGCATCTAGCAGAAGTTAATCAAATAATAGAGAAAAAGCTAGAGGAACAAGGCGTATACATAGATATGGGACAAGCTAAATTGTCTAGTGTAGAAATAAATGTTAATAGTACAGATAAAAAGTTGTATGATGCTATGAAAATTATTAGAAAAGGCTTTAATACGAGTGATGATAAGGTGTTCATAGTGGAAAGTGATAATAACATAGAGAGTTTGAAAGTTAAAAAAGGTAAACAAGGTAATAAACCATATGCAGAAATAAAAGTTTATAACAAAATACAACAATTAAAGGATACTAATCAGTTGTATGAAAATGAAAACCTTGTAAGGATTGAAGTTTCAACAAGGAATAATAAGGCTATAGATGTACTTACTAATAATAATCCGACTATGGAAGGTATCATAGAAAACTGGGAAGGTATGGAGCGATGGTTTAAGGATACACTTACAAAACATATAAAAAAACCTTGTGAGGACTTTAATAAAATGGTTGTTGATGCGATGGTCAGGGAATTAAAGGAAGGTCATAAAACTTATGATATATTAACTTTACAAGCAGAACAAGGAAACCTTGTAGATATGGAATTATTCAGTAGAGCGATGAAAAGGTACTATAAGGAAACTGGTAAAAAATCGCCTACTACAGTAATAAAAAATACTAAAAATAGATATGGGAAACTAAATAGGTGTAGATATGATGCGATGATAGGAAATATAGATGCACTTGAAAGGCTATGGAATGAAATAGGACTATAGAGATATAGTCCTTTAATTAAAAGCAAAATAGTCGCAATATTCTGAACAACAAAAAGCTAAAAAACAACTGAAAAAGTGGTGTAAAAGGGATGTAAAACTTACACCAATTTACACCTTGTGAAAATGGCATCTAGACCAGTAAATCCAATGGATAGGGTAGGATTTGGCAAAAGTTCAAATATACCTATAAACAAAGGATATTGACTATATTTAATAATTGTCAATAGATAATTTTAAAAACATAATAATTCAATCTAAAATCAAAAAAATGAGTAGAACAAATAATATAAAATATGGAAATAAAGCAGATGGAAAAATAATAAAATACCTAAGTGGATGTAGAGGTATATATGCAATACAAAAAATAGGAGATTATCAAACGGATAAATATCAAAGGGAACTTAAACCAACAGAATGGATGCATAATTCAATGAATCAATATTTAGGTGTAGATTATATGATAATAACAGAAGGTACAAAATATAAGTTTCAAAACCTGGGTGGAAAATATGAAAAGTTAAATGGGTTAGGATTTGATATTGTAAATGTAGATACTAAAGGGTTTAACTATAATCCTAAGTACTATGGGGCTTTAGATAATGGAATAGTGGAAACGATGTTGTTACAAGTTGAAAAATGCTATGGTGGAAACTTATATTATGGATGGGCTAATAATCCAAACCACCTAACCACACACTTGGTTATATTGATAAATGATTATATGTACTTTGTGGACTATAAAAGCCTTGTGGGATACTGTAAAAGGTTTGATAGGAATAGTAAGGAGTTGATACCGCCTTTTAACAAAGGGTACGGCAATTATGAATTATGTATAAAGGCATCCGTAAGGGATATGGTAGAAAATAAAGTGATAACCAATATAATACCTATAAGTTGATAATAGAGCCATTAGAAATTAATCTAGTGGCTTTTATTGTGTAAATATAAAGCACACCCTAAATTTACAAATATAGAAATGATGCAATATGTAAAAATAGAATTGGTTTACGGATTAATTTACAAAATGTAAAATAAGTACTTGACTTTAGATTTACAAAATGATATATTATAAATATAAAGTTAATGAAAACGGAGGAAATAGAAATGATATTAGGATATGTTAGGGTTTCAACAGTTGAACAAAATGAAGGTCGTCAACTTGAAACTATGAAAAAGTACGATGTAGAAAAAGTATTTAGTGAAAAAGTAAGTGCTAAGGATGCTAATAGAGCCGAGTTAAATAATATACTAGACTTTGCTAGAGAAGGTGACACGATAGTAGTACACGACTTTAGTAGATTAGCTAGAAGTACAAAGGATTTACTGGAAATCGTGGAACTATTAGAAAATAAAAAGGTGACTTTGATATCTGCAAAGGAAAATATAGATACATCAACTGCAACTGGAAAGCTAATGCTTACTATGATAGGTGCTATAAATGAGTTTGAAAGGGCGAATATGCTAGAAAGGCAAAAGGAAGGAATAGCATTAGCAGTTAAGGAAGGAAAGTATAAAGGACGTAAGGAAGTTAATATAAAGGACTTCGATAAACATTATAATAGATATATGAGTAGAGAGATAAGTAAATCGGCATTAGCTAAGGAATTAAAAATAAGTAGACCGACTTTAGATAAGTTAATAACTGAATATGAAAGTAAATGATAGAGGACTGGAAGGTTCTCTATTTGTCTATACTATAGGTATAATAAAGGATTAGAGAGGGTTTAGAATGGAATATATCAAGGGGTTTGTAAGGGAATATGATGAAGTAATCTATAAAATAGTTATGAGTGTGTTGTGGTTGTTTATAGGTGCTATGATTGGCTACTTTATGGGAATATCTAAAATAATAAGTATGGTTATGAAATGAAGTGCCTTAAAGGGTGCTTTATTTTTTTATTAGTGAGTATAAGGAGAGTTACCTTCTAGGTTCACGCAAAATATTCCCAAAACTAGGACTTAAGGGGGGATGCAGGAAAAAAATATATTTACATCTAATAAAAGTATCTGAAAGGGGGTTGTAGGAAAAATACTGTTTTGAAATATGTTGACTAGGTGTATGGCTAACCATATAAACATAAATATGTTATAATGTATATATAGATT
>JAVXJA010000139.1:0-4439 GCA_036648085.1 Terrisporobacter sp. | reverse complement strand
TTGTATTAATATAACTTAAAAAGCAGCATTGATATTTATTATTGATGCTGCTTTTTAGTATTTGTATTAGAAATAAAAAACATGGAGATAAGAATTGATATATAAAATAAAGATTATATAGTTAGAAAAAATAGATATTTTGTCACATTTTAAGAATATTCTAATAATATAAGGTGTGGGGATATTAGAAACTTAAAAGGTGGTGTCCTCAATGAAATCTTGTAGGCTACAAGCGTTAAAAAAAGAGTTATTACACGATTGGGATAACTTAAATATGGCAGCGAAAGTATTGGTATTCTTAGGTGGATTTCTTTTTGTTTCTACAGTATTTGTAGGGCTATATTCCATCGATAATGAAAAGTTGCTTGAAGGTATGGCGGTGACTTTTAGATCAGGTTTAGCATCAGTATTTGGTTTTGTATTAAGTAGTAATATTAAAAATTCTAATAGAATTAATACGGACCATAAGAAAGATATTATTAAAGAGAAAGAACTTTTTGTAACTGAAAATTGTAAGGCAGAAGTTAAGAGACACAATAATTATTACTATGATGATGGTAATTTAGTTCAAGTATTAATTGCATTAGTAATTACATTACTATGTGGAGCAATATTGTTAACTATTTTCATTAAAGATATGCCTTACGATGGTGCTGTAGTATCTCAACTTAGAGACTTAATGTGTACGTCTATTGGTTTTTTACTAGGAGAATCAAAGATTAAATCAGATAAATAATATAAATAATATAAATGCAATAAGGAGTATTACTAGAAGGCTTATTTCTAGTAATACTTTTTATATTGAATAAATTTATAATTTAAAGGTGGTATATAAGTATGAAGAGGAGGAAGGTTTTGCACTTTTATAAAGTTATTGGGAAAGAGCTTGATTTAAAGTATGAATTTAGTGAAAAAGAGAATTCACTAAATTCATACTTTATCACTTTTATTCTCTAGTATATAGATTAATTTATATGGTATTCTGAATACAGATAAAGAACAGGAACTTAACACAAAATGGGTTAGGCCTAGAATAAAAATAATATTAATTAAAATAGAAAGCTTTGGAAGGAGTTAAATTACAAAATGAAAACAAACAAAAGAAAAGGAATACAAAAAGGTTGGATGATGTTAGCTGTATGCATGTTAATACAAGCTATACCATTCTGCGTGGCAGCTAATATACAGCCATTATTCATGGGGTCAGTTATAGAAGAACATGGATTTAGTTTAACAGGATTCTCATTAATATTTTCTATAGGAACAATAGTGTCAGCTATAGCAGCACCAATTATAGGTGGATTATTTGCTAAAGTGAACTTAAAAATAATATACACAGTGGGAGCTATTCTTACAGGTGGAGGATTTATGGCATTCTCTATGTGTACAGAGTTATGGCAATTCTATGTAGTGGCAGCTCTAGTAAATATAGGTTCAGCTGTTATATCAGCTATAGGGGTACCGCTTTTAATAAATTCATGGTTTGATGGAAATATTAGAGGGAAAGCCTTAGGTATAGCATTTGCTGGTGGTTCTATAGGTAACATATTTATGCAACAATTAGTTATGCGTTCAATAGTAGCAAATGGAACATCGAAATCATACTTTATATTTGGTACATTAGCATTAGTAGTAGCGTTAGTAATAGCATTATTCTTAGTTAAAATGCCAAAAAATATTAATGAAGTAGTAAAAGGCAACAATACTTCAGAGGAAGATATAAATACTGAAGAAATAGATATATCTTATACATTAAAAGAAGCACAAAGTACTAAGTTCTTCTGGATGATGGGAATAGGATTCTTATTTGTAGGACTTTATGTATCTGCTTACTCGATACAATATGCAACTTACTTCCAAAATATATTGAAATTAGAACCAAGTGTAATAGCTCTTACAGGCTCAATATTCGCTATGTGTTCATTAGCAGGAAACGTAATAGGAGGATTATTATTAGATAAATTAGGGGTAACAAAAACTTTAATGTTATCAGCAGTAGCTGTTTTAGCTTCAGGAGTATTTATAATGCTAGCTGGAAATAATACAATATTTGCACATATATTCTCAGCAGTTAAAGGATTAGCCGTATTTGTTTATATGATGGCGCCTGCTTATATGGTTGGAGAATACTTTGGAAAGAAAGAATATGGTGGAATACTTGGGATGTTACAGTTAGTATTTGCAATCGGATTCTCAACAGGGTCAGTATTATTCGGTACATTAGCATTAGCATTAGGATATAATACTACTTGGATAATAATACTAGGCTTCGTAGTATGTGCATTCGTATCACTAATAACTGCATCAAAAGGAATGACAAAGTTAAATGAAGAAAGAAGAGCTAAATTAGATAATAAAATGGCAGCTTAAATATATATCATATAAAAGAGTGAATAGAAATATTCACTCTTTTATATTTAAAATAAAGATATTAATGTATATCTTCACCTAGATTCTCACTTATTATTCTTGTATAACTTATAGATTTTGAAATTCTTTCTAAAATATCATCTTTATCTATAAGAATTAATTCACCCTCATAATTCCAAAGATTATCAAATAGACTATCTGACATTTTTTTCATTTCATTATCTCTTAATATGGAGTATTCATTCTTACCAGATACAGGATGAACTTTAATGAATTTTAGGTTTTTAGATAAATAGAAAGAAGGATTGTCTGTATGTCTAAAATCTTCAACAAAGTTTCCGTCCACTAATCTTATTTCCACATCATTATTTTCTGTTAACATTTTTTCTATAAATTCTATATGTCTTTCCCTTTCTCTAAAAGTTAAGTTAACTGGTGTGTTAAAGAAGTGTAGACATCCAGAAGACATATATTTTCTAAGCTCAGATTCATAAATAAGGACTTTTAACTTTCCTTTATAAGTAGCATTGTGTAAAAATACATTTATTTTCTTTAACTCATTAATAATAACAGGATTATGACCAAATACTCTTTCTGCAATTTCCGTAAATAAATCTTCTGGCATAAAAAATTCATTTATTGAACCTAGTAGACATCTTAGTTCGTTATTCATTATATACTGAATATAAGTTTGATCTTCTATCATTTCACAAGGTAACTTTTTATGACAAATATTTTTACCTTTATTTTTCAATTTATATTCCAAACTAAAATAAAATTCATTTACTAAGTTTATATCTTTAGATGTAGAACTAAATAAACATTCACCATCATCAGAAAAAATACAAGTGCATAAAAATTTATCTTTGATTACAAAGAAAGCGGTATTACTACTCACATCACAGTTATATAAATTAAAATTAAGCTTAGGATAAGAAGATAAGATGTTTATTGTAAGTAAAGAGTTTAAGATTTCATCATCAGTTCTTCCGTCAAATCCCATTAAAAAATCTATTTTTACAGAAACATTTTTACTAAGTCCATAGAAATATCGTTTCATATTTACAAGAGATACCTTATCTTTATGATTAATACTGAATAAATTAACTGACATTATTATATCTAAACTAGAAGACGAATTTCTATTAAATTCCAATTCCTCAAGTATTGTTTTATGAAGAAAAGCAGGCCTAATTTCAGAATTACTATTATAATACTCTTGAGAAATTGAAGTAATATGCTTAGCATTATTGCCTTTTATACTAGAATTTTTAAGATAAACCTCAGATAAAACATTTCTAATGTGACTGTATAAATAATCATAGTCGTCATTATCCAATTCAAAATACTCCATTAGATGTTTTTTCGTATCATCACAAAGGGAGTCGATTATAAATTTTGTAATATTATCACATATTTCAGTGGCTTTTTTTGCACTAGGTAAGTTTTTAGAATTAACCCATTTATTTATATATGAAACATCATAGCCAAGATAATTAGCTAAAGATGATTTTTTTTGCTTGGAAATATATAATAAATTTTCTAATACAGATCCAAAAGTTCTATTATTCAATGTCATTCCTCATTTCTGTATGAATTAAAATTTTATATTGTTGTAGAATTTATTATATCATTATTATTTTATAGTTTACATATAAAATACGAAATTACGCAAATTATAAACATAAATAATGAATTAAGGAGTGAAAGAATGAAGGGTAGTAAAAAATTATGTTTAATAATTTTGTCAATTATATTACTTAATACAAGTTTATCATATGCACAAGAAGGATTTCCTTGGAAATTCAAGAAAGACAGTGGACATATAAATGATTTATATCAAATTGTAAGTAAAGAAATTCTGGAGGAAAGTGAATTCTTTAAGGCTCATATAGAATATCCTTATTTACAAATTGAAAAACTTAATGATAGAGAAAATGAAGATAAGATAAAAACTATACAAAAAATTAATAAAGATATATATAAGTTTATATATTCATTTAAAGAAGATTTAGAAAAACAGTAACAAGTAGTTTATAAAATCTTATAAAAAGATTATAAAAATATAA
>JAVXJA010000138.1:0-4475 GCA_036648085.1 Terrisporobacter sp. | reverse complement strand
CATATTTAAACTAAAAAAAATTCATTTTTTAATTATTGAACATAAAAAGCATCTACCTAGTCAGTAAATGCTTCTATCTGTGTATTGTTTGATATTTCAATTGCTACAACTGTATGTAATTCTTCTCTTTCAAATAATATCATTGATAACACTACATCAATTATCCAATCGAATACTTTCATCACATGCATTCTCCTTATTATTAATCAATGTTAATATTAATCAAAAGCACCTTATTTACTCAATTAATTTTGCTAATTGGATGTTAAAAGTTACATATTGGATTATTATTTATATTTTATTTACTTTATTCCACATGTACTTTGATATTATTGGGTCTATCTCAATAGTAATATCATTCTTTTCTTTTTTTCCTGTATATTCAAATACTCCAATATAGTTTTTATTCTTTAATATATAATCTACTTTCTGCTTTGAAAATCTATACTTAGCACCTATTTTAGCTAATGAAAGCCCTTTGGACCTTAGCTTAAATATATCTTTGACTATTTTAGCTTCTACTTCATCTATCTCAAACTGGCCCTGTTTATTTACTTTATATCCAAGTGATGGCTTACCGCCAACCCATTTATTTTCATTAAGTCTTGCTATTCTTCCATTACGAGTTCTTTCATTAATCACAGCCCTCTCAAATTCTGCAAAACTTCCTAGCATCTGTAAGAATAGCATCCCTTGAGGTGTGGATGTATCAAAGTGTTCTGTTATACTTACTAATGCTACATTGTACTCTTGAAGGTTATAAATCATTGCTAGTAAATTATATAATGATCTATGGATTCGATCGTTCTTATAAACCATTATCATATCTATATTATTTTTCTTTACATAGTCAATCATCTTATCATACTCAGGTCTATCAGTTGATTTACCTGATACTGCTTTATCTATAAATACTTTATCTATCACGATATCGTGAAGCTTAGCATACATTCTAATTTTATCTTCTTGATCTTTAAGTGAAGTATTATCTACTTGCATTAAGGTAGATATCCTACAGTAACCCACTGCTCTTTTCTTCATGTCTTCCTCCAATTGTCTTTTATATATGTAACCTGTGTTTTTTCCGAAAATTTGCGTCACAAGTGCTTTGATATAAGTAATATCAATATGTTCACTTAAGCTTCTTTTCATTAATTCAAATAATTCAAATACATTGCTATAGTAGCGTCAGGAAAATGCGGATTTAGTACGTTAAGGCGATTTTACCCGCTGATTGCAACGGTTTGGTTATTTTAACCGGGAGGACGATATACGTGTAAAAATCGGCCTCTTGATTTTTAATCCATTGGTATTACTTGCTTAGGCTATATTTTTTTATTTAAGCAAACTTTGGTGACTTTTTTCGGAAATGTGCTAGGTAACTCTATCCATAATGAACTCTATTTTTATATAAGTTACAATCATATTTTAATCCATACCGTCAAGTTTGAGCCGACTAACTTGACTTATTAATTTAATAAAATACCTAAGTCTAAGTATTTCAAATATTTATATTTATTTTTTCCATTTTTATTTTTTAAATCATATACAGTATATTTTAATTTATTTATCAAAGTTTGTCGAATATGTAAAATTTATATAAATATAAAAATGCTAGATCTAATCCAATTAAATTCAATCTCACATTTCATGTAGTCTTTTTACATAGTTTACATTATCTAAATAATTACATATAATAATAACGACAGAACTCACGACGCATAGGGCTAGTTGCTACTAGTACTGCGGAATATGGGTGAGGCGTTATATACAAAAAGGCTAGATACTTTTCTAGTCTTTTTGTGTTACTCAAATACGCTATACGTTAGTATAGCTAGATTTTCTCTATTTATAAAAAAATAAATTTTTAATATATATTTTAAAGATGTAACTTTATTTATTCCTTAGAATACACTATAATTAAGATAAAATAATTTTACCTAAAAGGTAAAAAAAATACTAAAGAGGAATATGAGAATTTTATTATGGATATAATTTATGATAATAAAACTGTTGAAAAACAATGTACTAACTACACAGCAGCTCAGAAAAAACTTAATAAACAAGTTGCTGAGAAACTGCATAGTGCTATAAACTTTATAGATAACTCTACATGTCTAATGGATATCAAAAATATGCCTATGTACAGACTTCACGCACTAAGAGGTGATAGAAAAGGTAGCTACGCCATTGATTTAGGTAAGAGATTAGGATATAGATTAATAATAGTTCCTTTAGACAATTCAAAGAATAGATGGGATACGACAGATGAAAATAAAATATTTAAAAGTACTAAAATCATTTTAGCACTGGAGGTGACAAATCATTATGAATAAAATAGAATATAAAAGCTTAATTGCATTTCATCCAGGATATTATATAAAAGACATGATAGAAGATATGGAAATATCTCAGGATGAATTTGCAAAAAGATTAGGTGTATCTGGAAAAACAGTAAGCAAGCTAACCAACGGTAAAATAAACTTATCTAATGATGTTGCTCTTCAATTATCAACTATGTTTGGTACTAGCACTGAAATGTGGTTAAACTTACAGCAAACTTATGATATAAAATATTTAGAAATAGAAAAAGAAATACAATTGGATTCTGAAAAGAAACTCTTAAAGCTAATTGATTATAAATATTTTGTTAATTTAAACTTTGTTGAAAATACTAGAGATGCATTAGAAAAGATTAAAAATCTATGTGCATTTTTCAAAATCTCTAAACTGAGTATTTTACTACGAGAAGATTTATTAGTTAATTATAGATCATGCTCTGAATCTTTAAATGAAAAGAATATAGTTAACTCAAAAGCTTGGCTTCAAACAGCTATAAATATAGGTAAAGATATGGAAGTTGAGCCATTTAGTAAATCTAAATTAGAAAAATACATCCCTGAAATTAGAGAAATGACACTACAAAGTCCAGATGTATTTTTACCAAGGCTAAAAGAAATATTTAGCGAATGTGGTGTTAGCTTTGTGCTACTACCTCATCTAAAAAATTCTGGTATTAATGGAGCTGTAACATGGGTTAACAACCAAAAGGTTATACTGGCTCTAAATGATAGAAGAAGCTTTGCAGATACATTCTGGTTCTCTCTATTCCATGAGATTAGGCATGTGTTACAAGAAAAGCATAAACTAACTCTAATTAGCTTTAGCTCAAAAAATATGGAGAAAATGGATAAAATGTTAGAAGAAGATGCAGATTTATTTGCTCAAGAAATTCTAATACCTACAGATGATTATAAGTCTTTTGTAGCTACATCAAATTTCACAGAGTATGAAACTTGTCAATTTGCAAAAAAAATTAAAATACATCCTGGAGTTGTAGTTGGAAGATTACAAAAGGATAAATATATAGATTATAGTAGATTGAATAATCTAAAAGAAAGATATAAAATTGATGTTTAAAATTAAATTCAAAATAGTAGCCACTTTTACTAATATCCCAAAAGTGGCTACTAACTTATTGTATAATATTTATTATGATATATTATACAATATATCAATTATTCAACTTTAAATTTATGATATAGGGGTGATTGCTATGGCAATAGATATAGATCCTCTTATCTTGGCAGCTAAAAGTTATGAGAAGTTACTATACAAAGACTTCATTGTAACTATAGATACTAAAGATGGGAATACGAAAACTTTTCAAGTTCAATTCAAAAAAGATAATTTTTATCATCTAATTGGATTTCACTACTTAACTGATTTACCACAACTTGATACTAGACGTAATAAAAAGAATAGGATTTTTAATAATGTACTACAAGGGAATATTACATATAACTCAATAAAAAGCAGCGCTCATTTTGATAATAAAATAGATGATAGAGTCAGCTATTTTCATAATATAGATAAGTTATTATTGGAGAAAGTTATTTTGGATTTTGATGCTTCAAATGTAAGTTTAAAAACTAATTTAAAATGTGACTATATGTTTTTTAAAGATGAAAATGGAAAATATATGCATTTAAGCTTGGCTCAAGATAAAAATCACTATCCAGAAAGCTTTTTTGTAAGAGATGATAATATCTACATCAAGGATCAAGATATATTTGATATAGTTTCAATTGAAGAAATGGAAAAGAGTAAAGCTAAGAAACCAAAAAAAGCATCTAACAAAAGTTAGATGCTTTCACATTTCATTGGAATGTATTTTTTATTCGAAGTTAAAAACTTCTAGTCAGAAACGGCTAAATACATAAACCGTTGATAAAATCTCCGCACTTCACTTCTCTGACAAAGCAAGCACATCATAGATTAATATAATATGTTGCATTGCAACACATTATATTTTTATTATATACAAATAGGATGTGTTTGTATACACATTTTTTTCACACTTTTTGTGTATAAAATGTGTTTTACGTACAATTTGTGTTAAATCTATTATATTTCATTTCTTAACTCTTGTACTTCATCTACACTCAACCCTGTTTTTAATGATATAGTTTCAT
>JAVXJA010000137.1:0-4482 GCA_036648085.1 Terrisporobacter sp. | reverse complement strand
TAAATGCTGGACAAATAAAAACTGGTGCTCCATCAAGAACTGATAGAGTTGCTAAATACAACCAATTATTAAGAATAGAAGAAATGGTTGGAGATGCTGCTAGATACTGCGGATTAAACTCTTTCTACAACTTAAAAAAATAGTTAGAAAAAGATTATAATGAAATAAAATGAGGCCTAGTTAATGTAGTATAACTATATTAACTGGGTTTTTTTATAAAAAAATGGGGTATATAGGAGACACATTTATGATTAATAGCATAAAAAAAACAAAAATTGTTTGTACATTAGGACCAGCTAGTCAAACAGAAGAAATTTTAAGAGACCTTATAAATAATGGATTAAATGTATGTAGAATGAACTTCTCTCATGGTTCACATGAAGAGCATAAAGTAAGAATGGATATGGTTAAAAAAGTAAGAGAAGAATTAGGACAACCTATAGCTATTCTTTTAGATACAAAAGGACCAGAAATAAGAACAGGACAATTTGAATTACCAGAAGTTCTTCTTGAAGAAGGTCAAACATTTATCATAACAATGAAAGATGTTATGGGAAATAAAGAAAGATGTACAGTTAGTTACAAAGAATTAGCTAAAGATGTTAAGCCAGGGGACACTATATTAATAGATGATGGTTTAGTAGGACTTGCTGTTAAAGAAATTAATGGTGATGACATAGTTTGTTTAGTAGAGAACTCAGGAATAGTTAAAAATCATAAAGGTGTTAACGTACCGGGAGTAAAAGTAAACTTACCAGCTATAACTCAAAAAGATAGAAGTGATATAGAGTTTGGTATAGCACAAGGAATAGACTTTATAGCTGCATCTTTCGTAAGAAAAGTTTCTGATGTTCTTGCAATTAGAGAAATATTAGAAGAAAATGATGCTAAAGAAATAAAAATAATATCTAAAATAGAAAACCAAGAAGGTGTTGATAATTTAGATGAAATTATAGAAGTATCTGATGGAATAATGGTAGCTAGAGGAGATTTAGGTGTTGAAATTCCAACAGAAGAAATTCCAGTAGTTCAAAAATTAATGATAAAAAAATGTAATCAAGCTGGTAAGCCAGTTATAACTGCTACTCAAATGCTTGATTCTATGATGAGAAACCCTAGACCAACAAGAGCAGAAGTTACAGACGTTGCAAATGCTATCTATGATGGTACTGATGCAATAATGTTATCTGGAGAAACTGCTGCAGGTAAATATCCAGTAGAAGCAGTAAAAACTATGGCTTCTATAGCAAAAAGAACAGAAGAAACTGTTGATTACAAGAAAGCTTTAGGAAGAAAAGCTGATGTAGCTGTTAATGTAACAGATGCTATAAGTTATGCAACTTGTACAACAGCTATGGACCTAGATGCAAGAGCAGTAATAAGTTCAACATCTTCAGGACATACAGGCAGAATGGTTTCTAAATTTAGACCAAGCTGTCCAATTATAGCAACTACTGAAAATGATAGAGTTATGAGACAGCTATCTTTAACTTGGGGTGTGTTACCAGTTAAGACAGTAAAATCAGCTAATACAGATGAAGTAGTAGAAAATGCTATAACAGCTGCAAAAGCAGTAGATTATATAAAATCAGAAGATTTAGTAGTTGTAACAGCTGGTGTACCAGTAGGTGTAAGTGGAACTACTAACTTAATAAAAGTTGAGATTGTTTAATATATTAATATTTTAAATAAGAACTGAATAAAGTAGACTAGAATCTTGTATTATCAAGATATCTAGTCTATTTCATTACTACCTGTCATTCTCAGTCACTTAATTATGAATACTTTGATATAATTTGAATGTAGCGGTTCTTGTTTTTATAAAATCCATAAGTTTTACAGTTAAATTAGAGATATCTTAATAATAACTTATAAGCTATATACTTTATAATTTTATCAAGTGGACAAGTTTTACACGTATGTTGAATTGAACTAATTAAATTTACTTGTTTTCTTAAACCACTTACAAAACAATGTGAGTATAAATGTAAATATAAATATAAATATAATATATATAAAATTATTATCAATTGGATAATATAAACTCAATTGAAAAGACTCATTAAATGTATAAATTTTACCTCCTAAATTCATTATTAAATTTTTAAAATCATATACCCCTAAATTAGGAATTAAAAGATTATATAAACAAATAGTTAAGGAAGCAATTAAAGCGTTTTTACTAATCATTCCAATAACAAGACCAATATTTGAAAATATAATTGATGTTATTATTGAAAATAAAATTTGCAAAATACTATTTACAATATTTAACCTAGAAAAAGTAATGAACTCTTTAAGTATGTTGTTACTTAAAATAGAGCTATATAACACAAAACTAAGCATAGAAAATATAAGTACTGAAATTATAGTGTTTACAATTATTACTATAGTAATAGATAGTTGCTTAGATAATAAAATATTTTTATTTTTAGATAAAATACTTCGTATTTTAAGAGTTTTATATTTAAAATCATAAGAACCTACTATTGCTCCATAGATTCCCCATATAATGGGTAAAAACACAAATGTTAAATATGATAAGTTACTATTAACTGAATTTATAGGATTAAGATCTTCTATTGAATTTGAAACAGCATCAAAGTCATATCTTAAAATATTATCTATTTCTTCAATATTATTTTCAGTATTTATTTTATAATCTGTTGATAAATCTTTATTTATATCTAGCCCATTGTCTTTATAGTGCTTTAATGTTTGTGTATATATATTATACTGGTTGAAAACAGATTTATTTAATGTAAAAATATTGAATACAGAAAGAGCTATAATTACACTTAGTGAAACAATTATCATATTTGAAAACCATTGATAGAAAAGTTCTTTTTTTAATTCAGCTAAAATTTTCTTCATATATCATTCTTAATTCCTTTCTATCATTAGTATTTGGAAGTTTTTCAATATGATGGTTATTTATTACTAAAATTTCATCAATAAGATTATCATAAAAATCAAATTGATGACCAGATCCAATAATAGTACTATCTTTAAAAACTAATTTTAGGTTTTTTTGTAACCATTTAATACAATCATAATCAAGTCCATTTGAAATTTCATCAATTATTAAAAATTTTGGTTTTAACAAGATAGCTATTATAATACTAAGCTTCTTTTTTTCTCCATATGAGTAATACTTTACTTTTTTATTTAAATCTATAGTAATCAACGAATTATGCATATTCTTAAAGTTTGTTTTATCTGTAAATATTTTTATGTTTTGATTTCCTGTTAAATTTGTATATAAAGGCGTATCATCATAAATTGCAAAAACTTTATCATTATAACTGTCAAAAGGTTTGTTTTCATATAAAATAGTACCTTCATAACCTTCTAAATTTAGAATACATTTGAAAAATGAAGTTTTACCAGCTCCATTTTTCCCTAATAAAAAATAAAATTTTTTCTCTTTCATGCAAATTGAAAATTTTTCTATTATAACTCTTGAATTATATTTTTTTGACAAATCAATTATCTCTAACATAATATTCTCCTAAAATATAAACATAAATTCAATAATTTAATCCCATGAATAAGTTCCGTTTCCATTTACACTAAAATAGTCAGTATAGTCTTTGTAGCTTACTTGAACATCACCCCAAGGAGTCACTACACCTGCTCCTAGAGATGTTTTACCTCTATATTTATGTTTTTTTACTGTTGATGATCCTGCAATTTTTTTGATTCCGTTTTTTTTAACTACATTTGGAAAAATGAATTTTGCTTCTTGCATAGCTGTACTTTTAGTTACTTTTCCTCCCGAATATGCCCAATCAATAATATTTTTAGACCATGCTAAAGCACCACCTCTTTTGAACTCTACACGTCTTGCCGCTCTAGCGTCTTTAGGTGAACTTATAATTTCCTTTTCATCAAATTGACTAAAAACTTCTTTAGCTTTGTCATCAAGCGGTAGTTGTTCATGAGCACTTGCATTAATACCACAGAAATTAAAAGATAGTAAAGATCCTAAAAGCGCTGTACACATAATTTTTTTCATTTTTTTATTCATTGTATTCCCCCTATTAAAATTATTGTATTCCCCCTATTAAAATTATTTTTTTAGATTAGATATTAAAGATTATAGAATACCTAAAAATATGATTTAATCATCATATTTTTAGGTATTCTATAATCTTTTTAAATATCCTTTATTTAATATATATGAGCGAGAGGGCAACATATATGTTGTTTTCGGTCATTTGCTAAAACTGTATATTAAAAATAGAGTGGGTATATAATACATAACACGATCTATTTTTAATCCCAAAAAGTATACTTTAATACGCTGTGCAAAAGTCTAGCTAAAAAGTAGAATTTTTATGGTAGAAAATAATATTTGTCTAAAGTGTGGATGAAGAGAAATCGGTCAATGAAAGTAAAGTTAATTTAATCAATAAAAATCATGTGAAATAGAGTGGTTTCAATAAATTTAAATATGAAAGTATTTGGGAATATGATATA
>JAVXJA010000136.1:0-4532 GCA_036648085.1 Terrisporobacter sp. | reverse complement strand
CAATCATTATACGAGAACGCCATCCATCTTTATATTTACCGATGGAACCTTCGCCGTTAGCTCTCTTAGATGCCATTATATTCACTTCCTTTAACTAAAATAGCTTAAATAGTTATTGTTTAGATCTGTTTATTTTTTCTATCTTATTATTTATTTTCTCAATATTTTTCACATATTTGTGAAGTTACTGTGATAAAAATTAAGGTAACTACAATAAAATAAATTGTCTATTAGCTAGATACCTATTACTTAGATATTTTATAATCATCTATAAATTCAATATGATCTAATGCTCTTATTGTATGAAAACTGATTTGATGTGTTGGATATTTAAATTTCATTAGCTTAAAAAATTCATCTTCATCCATCATATTAGCTAGGTATGCTTCTAAGTATTCATATATTGTATCATCAGCCATAGGACCCTCTACAACATCATAAGGATGTATATTACCGTTTCTACAACTAACAACAAAATCAAGCCATTCATGAGAATAATCATTAAATATTTTTACGTTTAATTCTTCAATATTTTTTAATTTATATTTGTTGACTACTGGTTCTTTAAATTTCATTGCCCATTTTTGAGCTTGTTCTTCTATATCAGTACAATAAAAGCCCCAAGAAAAATCCTTTGTAAATTTATGTTTTCTTATTTCTGGGTACTCTATCTTTAAATAGCTACCGTGGTATAGCAATTTATCCATGAGTTAACCTCCTTTTTATTAAAAAATATAATTAATAGTCATAATTGACAACATTAGTGTGTATACTATATAATGAAAATAAGTTGACTTGAGAAGGACTAAGGCTGGGTTCCCGAATGGGAGTAGGTTGTAAAACCAAGAATTCCTTTGCCCCTGGGGTTAGCTTATTTTTTTATATGTTTTTTCAAATCTTCAATTATATTTTGAGGATTTTTTTTAATTTCATTAACTATAAAGTCAATTGCTTGTATTGAATAACTATAAGTTGGGCATGAACCAATCTTATGAACATAACAGTATTTACTATTAGATTTAAGCCCGAAGTATTTTGTGAATAAATCGAAATGGTATTTATTAAAATCAGAATTAACGTCAGAATTTGTATTTAGATCAATATTCATTTTGTTCAATCTACTTTTAATTTCTTTTACGCATTTCTTTTGAGTGAATTTATGTGTATCATTGGGATCTTTTAATTCTTTAACTATTTTAACTCCAGCTTCAGCATCTTTATTTATATGAACGAATGATGTAGCCTTACTTTTATCTTTAGTAATGAAGTGATGATGATCTATCCTAATTGCAAAGCCAGAATTATTTTCGCTAACCATTTCAGAAAGTATTGTATTTGTGCTAATCATTTTATTAGCTATTTCTTCCGGATATTTAGCTCTTATTTCAGCTTCATCTAATGATTTCATACTTACAGCTAGTGTTATAAAATTTTGAGGGATTATCTCAGTCATATCTACGTTATGAAACTCTTGCATTTTTTCAATAAAATTAAAAACACAAGACTGAAATAATGGAATATAAATCATTTCGTATTCTTCTGTTATAAAATGGGTACTAGTATTTCTAAGTTCAATAATTTTCTCCAAATTAAGCCTTAAGGGAGACTTATTATTTGTAAATATCATACTAATACATTTCTCTAAGCTGATAGTTCTGCTAGGATTATCAGAGTAGTAAATCTTACCTTCTCCAAATTTCTTTATTGTATGAGCTTTAAGCATAAGTTCCCAAGCATTGCAGATGAAGAAGCTAAATCCTTCAACTCTATAATGTATAGTGGGTTTATTGTATATTTCAATAGCCATTATAAAGGCTTCTTTTGATTTATTTAATAATTTATCTGTAAGTTTTTCCATTTAAAACCCTTTCTTTAATTTAGTAACTATAGTTAACATCAACTATAATTTCGTATGTCTATTACGACTTAATATTCATTTCTGATTTAATTATTTATTATATTTAATTTACCTCTATTTGTTTAATTTTCGGACACTACTATTTGTGGTAGCGGAATTTATGCTTATTGTAGTGTCATATTTACATAATTATTAAACTGAATTAGACGCTGCGATATTATCTATTCTTTATCTTTTTTATAAATATCAAAAGAAACTAACAATTTATTTTTAAAAAAAGTTGTTTCCGTTCCGCATGCAGTGCAAAACCTAGAATTTCCATAAGCTAGTTCACCACATTCATAGTAAGGATTACCATTAATATCATGTTCACTTTTAGAGCATTTGTTAATTAAGTAAATACCGCATATATTGCAATATTCGCCATTTTTAGGTATTTCTTCATTATTACAAACAGGGCACTTAAGTGCTTTGCTTTTTTCATCTAATTCATAGGCATCATTATATATCATAACCGGATAAATCCTTTCAAATTCAATATCAAAAGTACAGCAGATTGGACAGAAGTTAATCTTATCACCTATATGCTCAAAGCCACACTTAGGACAAACTTTTTTATTTATAAAATCTTTAAATTGATTAATAACAATAATGTCATGTTTACTTAAAATCACATTATTGTTTATATTATTAAACGAATTAAATCTATTCTTAGAAGCTTCATTAGAGATATTACATAACTTAGATAGTTCATAAGAATTTTTAACTTTAAGCTCTTTTAAAATCAAGTCATTTGCAAGTAATTGTGATGCAAAAAAATCAGCTTCCTTTTCCATCCAACTATATTCATTATTAGACAATTCATTTCTGAATAATTTAGATTTTCCAAAATCCAAATGACCAATCACAATATGTGCAAACTCATGAGCCAAAGTCCAAACTTGTCGTTGCTCAGATTTAATTAAATCATTATAAAATACAATAAATTTAGTCCCTTTTTTACTGGTAAATCCATCTACTGATCCACCCATTTTAACCAAATCATTAAGGGAACAATTATAGTCATACATGAATTTCGAGTAAGTAACAATCTTGCAATTAGGATGATTTTTTATTAAATTAACCATATTTATTGGATAGGAATTTATGCAATATTTTTCATAAATTTCAAATAAAATATGTTTTATATATCCATACCTAATCTTCATCGTTAAAATAATCGTCAAAGACAGACCTAAGTATTTTCATCATTTCATTCTGCTTTTCTTTAGGCATTTTATTTTTAGCTCTTTGTATAATATATATATCTTTATCTTTGTTGTTCTCGATAATATTGTCGCTATCGCTATTCGATGAACTAGATGTTAATTCTTTACCTTCAACAGCCGCATTTATGATTTTATTGTTTGAGTACTTACTTTTTAATTCATCTAGCTTTAATGTTGTTTGATTAGAGAAAAATTTTTTTAAATTATTTACATTTACACTGGATAAACCATCTCTTAAAAGGCTGTCAATGCTTTGAGGTTCTAATATAGAGTTATCTATAATATAGATCAATTTATCCCTACTTAAATTGGAGATGTTAAAGTCGTCCCACCCGACCATTTCGTATATAACATTAGATAAGATCCAGTTATACAACTCACATTGAGATAATTTAAGATAACTAGCTAGCTTCATATAAAGATTTTTATCATTATGCAATCCTTCTGAAAAACCAACAAAAAACATATCATAATCATCTTTAAAACCTAAAAATTTACTAAGTTTAGTTTTAGTATTTAATTTATGATATATTTCAAATACATCAAATCTATCATATACAGCAATATTAATCCCATTTAGCAATGTATCAATTTCAACTTCTAAAACATCAGCTATTTCATTAATGGCATTAAGACTGGGTTTTCTAGCTCCAGATTCATATCTGCTTATTGTAGATGTGTTGACACCCAACTTAGAAGATAAGTCATTTCTAGATAGACTTTTAAATTCTCTACACATTTTTATATTTTCTCCTATATTCATAAATCCCTCCGTTTATCTATTAAATTTGTTTATCTATTTTAATTATAAACTATTTGATTCCGCAATGGAACAAAAAAATAAAAAATAGACTTGACTTGTGCCAATGCGGAATGATATTATGAAAATATAAATTCCATATTGGCACAAAGGAGTGTGATACATATGTATTATAAACTTAATCTGAAAGCATTAAACATAGCTATGCTGAATAGAGGATACTCGATTAGCAGGTTATCAAGGGAATGCGGAGTAGGTAAAGCTACGATATCAAGAGCATTAAGAGAACAATGTATTTCAAGACCTGAAACTATATACAAAATAGCTAAAGCTTTAGATCTACAAGTTGAGTCACTACTAGAAGAGGAGGAATAATCATGTCAACTACTAACATTAATGAATTAGACATTCTTCAAACACTTCAAGCTACTATAAATTTATTAGTAGTAAAGCAACAAGAAGAAAAAGAAAAGGCCCAAGGATATAAAGAAGTAGAGGTATATAAGAGAGATAAAACTGAGCTCATAACTTGCAAAGAAGCAGCTAGGGACTATAAAATAGGTGAACAGAAATTTAGGCAACTATGCAGAACTAAAAATACTGGATTCCCTAGTATACAAATAAATTCTAGATATTTTATAGTTAG
>JAVXJA010000135.1:0-4692 GCA_036648085.1 Terrisporobacter sp. | reverse complement strand
GTAGTTTTTGATATTAAATTGTGTGTCATCTCAACCACTCCTATAAATTATTTTTTAAGTATACTAACATATGAAAATTTTTATGTCAAATTAATTTTTAAAATTTTTAATTTTTTTTAATACACTACCTCCTATACATAAATACTCCTGATGATTTACTTTTAGTTTTAGTTCTCTCTATAGTAGTAGAATTTGTTTGGGTATTGGAGTCAGTGAACGTTGAAGTACTTATTCCATTAGCTCCATAAGGTTGTATATAACTTTCTTTTTTTACATTTTTTACAGTATTTGATGCTGTTGAACTCGTTTTATGAGTTTTTGTTTGAGTATTTGTACTCCCGTACATATTTGTACCAAAACCTGTATTAAAATTATTATGATTCCCAAAATTATTACTATTATTGTATAAACTAGAAGCTAAAATAGTATTAGCTATTAGATTCATGTCTAAGCCACTACTTCTATTTTGCCCAACACCATCATATGGAGCAGATGTACATCCTGATAAAACTAAAAGAGATATAAATACCATAGTTATTTTATTCATATTTATTTTCCCCCCTATACTTAGAATATATTTGAAATAGCTTTAACTAATTCATTTTGTAATACTGGCGTAGCTTCTTCAAATTTCAGATTAAATTTATTAGCAGTACTAACTATACGTGTTTGATATCTGTTCATATTTGTAGTATCTTTAGAAGTTGCTGCCGCTACACCTCGAGTTCCTTGCTTTATTAGATTTATATTATCATTAGAAACTATTTTATTGGTTCTTTCACTAACAACTAAATCAGTTATCATAACATAGTAAGTATCTTCTATAAGAGCATCTGCTGCAACTCCTGCAAGTCCACCAACTGCTCCAAATCCAATTGCAGAATTTAAAGAACCTGTATTATATCCACCTAATGCAGCTCCTACTCCAGCACCCATAAGACCTGACTCTGCTGGTTTACTTTCTTTTAAATCTTCTTTATTTAGTTTCAATACATTTACTTGTAACCAATAGTTAGTGTTATTCGGATTATTTGTTATTTTATATCCTTTTGAGAGTAAAACTTTAACTATATCATTTTCAATATTTAAAGTTTTTGTTGTTGTATTTTTTATTTGTAAAAATACTGTTTTATTTTTAATTAGTGATGGATTCAACCATATAGTTTCAGACATTTGAGTTTGTGTTTCTAGATTCCTCTTCTTAATAACTGTATTAACGCTACTACATCCCGTTAAAAAAAGCAACGAGATAATAGTTGATATAAATAATTTTTTCATAATTTCCTCTCCTCTATATATTAAATTTTATTTATTATATCTCAAAATCTTTATATCTATATAAAATTTACATTAATTACACATATTTATTCATAAATTCTTAATTTTCTTACATTAATTATTTTTTGATTCCTCCCTTATCAAAAATTAGTTTTTCAGGTATAATTAGAAAAATACAATTTTAAGGTAGGAGCGATTTTGAAAAAGAAAATAATATTTTTAATTGGAATTATTACAGTCATTTTAGGTATATTTCTATTAACTTCTTCTAAAGAGAATAAAGATTTTGTCTATGTAATACCTAAAATTAAAAACTTTGAAGTATTGGAAACAAATATCGGGAAATATCAACTAATATCTTTAGATAATCCCAGTAAAGAAATTGATATTGAACAAAAAAAGTTTTTAAATGGAAGTCTTTTCTACAATGTCCCCAATGGAAATTATCTATTGCAAGGAGAATATGCTGGCGAAACTGAAACAATCAATTTTATTAAAAGTAAAGATTGGGAAAAAATTCAAATAGGACTCGAGGGAATGAAGTTCTCAAAACATCAAGAGATTTTTTTAAATATTTTAACAGTTTCTCTTATTATTCTCAATCTTCTAATATTTACAGGTGTTAAAGATAGGTTTAGAAAAAATAATGATTTAAAGATTATTTTTATACTCTTAATAAGTAAGATGCTCCTTAGTTTTAGAGGTAGTTTTCAAACTGATTTTTTTATACTTGTTGAGTACATACTAACTAGACTATTGCTTTACTTGCTCATCTTTTATTTTTTAAATAATATTATCAATAAAAGATATAAAAAATTTAGAGTGTTTATTTGGATTAGTTTGGCTATAATATATGTTTATAACTTTCTATTTGTACTAATGATATATTCACCACAGTTCTATGTTCATCTAATAGAAAGTCACAGTACTTTTTTAAATGTAATAAGATTGATTAGAAAAACTATTGATTTAACTAGAATTATATTCATAATATCTATATTTGAATTTCTAAATAAAAAGAGAGAAATCCCTAAAAGTCATTACTTATATTGGTTCATTATTGGAATAAGTTATTTTATTTTAGAGTTTTTTCACGAAATCTTTCCAACACAAAGAAACCTTTACTACTTTATTGAATTAATGGAAATTGTTTTTATTTTTTGGTGGTTAGTGTTCAACTCTCTAAAATCATATACAAAACAAACAACGCGAGTTATACGTTATATTCTTGGTGTTACACTAGCTTATATCTCTCTTTTTTATTTTAAATCCTTAACAGAACCAACAGTAATCTTACTTACAATAATTATTTTAGATTTTTATACTACAACTATCAATCAAATTATGTCTGTAAAAAATGAGGTAATTGAAAAAATTTATAATAGAATGTGTCTAACTCAAAATATAAAAACTTTTGAAATGCAACTTAGAAAAGAGATACTTAGAAATATAAACACTATCGATATAAAAGTTAAAGTGTTTATAGATTTTGATGAGTACAAAAAATATATTATTGATCAAGCTGATGATAATATATTTATTTCAAAAGAATATCTTTTAATAGATGACTATGACTTAGCATTTAGAATTGAATTTAATGAAAATAGGTATATTGGTGCTATTTTTGTTAAAGAAAAAGATAACTCACTATCTTTTGAAGAACACAACTTCCTTTTAGAGCTTTCAAATAAAATAGCTAGTGCTATGAGTCAAGTTAGGATTAACTCTTTATATACGGAGTTGATTTAATATGATAAAAATCGGAATTGACGTTGATAATAATTTAAAAGTGTTACTTAGCGACGTTTTAAATTATGATTTTATCGATATTAGACAAAATGATATTTCACCTGAAGATATAAATATTTTAGTCATTGATATTAATAGCAATGATTTAGAAGAAAAAATATCTACCTATTTTAACTTGAACATATCTATTATTGTCTTACTCGGAAAAGAAAATATTCGAGAGATGAGGGAATTTTTTTTAAAAGGAGTAGTCAAAGACTGCATCTTAAGACAAGACATTTTTGAACTTGAAGAGAGTATACAAACTCAAATAAATACGACATATGGTCAGACATCTTTATATCTATCTGATACTTACAAGAGAGCTATTGTTGAATTTTCTGACGTTAATTACATAACTTACTCCAGCACTACTAGAAAAACAGAGTTTCACTTAAAAGGAAATGAAATATTTTCTATAAAAAGAAATTTCTCTGAAGTTGAAGAAAAACTTGTATTAACTAAAGTATTTTTTAAACTTGATCGTGGAACAATTATAAATACAACACTTATAAAATTTTTAGATTATAAAGAGGAACAGATTATTTTTAAAACAGGAGAATTTATATACACTAGTAAAATGAAATTAAAAGAACTAGAGGATAGATGTAATTTAAAAAAAGGCACAATTATTTTTTAATACAATATAAAAAGGGGGGAAATCTAATATAATCCCCCTTTTTCTTTTAATATTTTATAAAACTAATCAATATGCAAATTTATAACTCACACCTAGTGTTATCTTAGCGTTTGCAAATGAATCTTTCTTTGTTTTATTTCCAAGCTCTTTATCTTTTATAGATAGGTCTGCATCATTTACTTGATACATCAAATCTACTCCTATATTATTATATTCAATTCCTCCACCCAATGCTACATAAATTCCATTTGTTACATCAGAACTATATGGGTATTTTCCTTCTTCATCTGAAAAATATCCATTTTTTTCATTAAAGTTAAATGAATAACCAATATTCCCTTTTAAATATGGCTTAACTCCGTTTTGAAATTCTTCAAATGAATATTTTGTAACTAAATATACTGGAATTGAATCATATTTTCCTAATTTACTTTTTATACCCTCTTCAACAGTATAACTTTTTAATTTTGAATTACTTTGATATGCTACTCCTAATCCTAATTCTAAATTTTTATTTAAACTTCTAGTATATTCAATTGCTAATTCATACCCTAAAGAATCTGGTTTCCCATCTGTTATTTTTTTGTTTTCTTTATCAAATTTTGCAGAGTATTTATCATAGCCTGTAAATGGTGATATTCCTACTCTTAAGTAGATATTATTTAATGAAATTTCTTTTACCTCAATAGTTTCACTAACAACATCTTCAACTATAACTTCTGGTACTGCTACAACCTCTTTTCCATAAGATATCCCACTTATTGCAATTAAAGAACATAATAATAATTTTTTCATAAATTCCCTCCTAGTACTTACTGTTTTATACTAAGATTATATAAAAAAAATTAATTTTTTATCATTTTATACATGAAAACATATAATTTATCTCACTAAATTATTAAAATTTAACTTGATTTATAGTTAAAGGAAATAAGTTCGTGTATTAGAATATCTTATAAAATAAATAAATTAGGAGGAGAAAGATG
>JAVXJA010000134.1:0-4753 GCA_036648085.1 Terrisporobacter sp. | reverse complement strand
GGGCTTAATAATCCGTAGCTCATCCTCATCACTCCTCTCTTTTATCTATATTTTACCACAACTTTAAATAAGTATCTAAACCAGATACTCGCTCTACAGCTTGTAAAATAGCACCATAATATGTGATTCTTCTTTTTGTATCTTGATATATTTCAGAATTGATGTATCCTTCAACTGTGGTATGGTCTGCATTATTACATTGAGCATTACCCTTTAATGCTTTGTTACCTGGTTGAGACTCTAAAAATAATATAACTTTATCGAATAAATCCCATTCAATAACTTCTTTTATCTCATCAACATATATTCCATTAACTTTTAATTCTGCTACAAAAGTTGTTTCTCTTGTCATGTGTTTTATTTGAATTATATTACTATATTCAAATAATTTTATAATAGCGTCTTTAACTAGCACCTATATTGTCTCCTTATCTTTGAATTTAATTCACTTTATCGTGAATTTTACCAAAACATTTCAATGTTTTTTTGATGCTCTATATCTTCTTTTTCCTCAATTTTGTACTCTACAATCTTATTATCCAAAGTACCCTTAAAGAACTTGTATGACATAGCTTTAATAGTCTCTACATCATCTCTATCAAGAACCACCATAACCGAATCATTAAAAGCTCTTTCCATATATTTATTTTTGAAATCAATGCCTTTAAAATCAAGCTTAAAACTTCTTAAAGTGCCTTTAGTAAACAAGGTTTCCTCAGGAACAAAATGCTCAAAATCACATACTTTTGACTCACCTATATTATCTCCTACAGTATTAAACTTCGGCTTAAAAATTCCATCTTCTTTATAACCAATAATACTATTATCAGTAGTAACTGCAACTTCTTCAATTACTTCACTTGGTAATTTGGCTTTAGTATCATCCTTAGCAAAATACTTCCGCTTGTCTAAATCTTTTACGATAAAGTCTACCGAATCAACATTTCTACCTTTTTTATTTTCCTCATAACTTATTTCAAAATATCCAGTAGAATTTAATTCCTCTATTGCAGGTATCAGCACCCTTTTTCTTAGCTCAGAATACTTTGGATACTTATTTTCTAAAATTAATAACTCTCTAAGTTCACTAACCTTATAGTTAATGCTATCTTTTGAACTGCTCCATAGCCTAAGTAATTCATAAAACCTTTGTGCATATGAATTTTTTAAAGTTAACCAAATATTTAAATTTACAGGAGTATATCCTTCTTTCAAGTAATCATGTAATAATACATAAATACGTTCAGATGCCTCTATTCTAAAAGTATCTGTTTTACTAAAATAATCCCAACCATTTATAAAACCATAAGAACTCCAAACGTAAGATCCATCATCCAGTATAGTTTTTATATTTATCTCTTTTTTTCTTAATGTAGTTAACATATTCTTGATACCTTTTATAGATGAATCAGTTCTACCTTTTATAAATCTTGATAGCTCTTCCCTTGTTATTTCACAACTTAAAACTCCCTTATTTTCTCTTTGTAGCTTATATAAAATATATATAAATGTTCTATTTTCATTCAATGTAATATTATATCTAGATTTAACTAAGTCATTATGTTTCATTAAAATCTCTTGTTTTTCTTCCATGTCATCACTCTCCAAGCTAAATATATCATAATATTTTTAAGTAGACAAGTTTTTAAAATTGTCTACTTAAATCAGTACTAATCTGTCTACCTATCGTACTAATCTGTCCACTTTAAATACTGATTTGTCTACCTAACAATACTAATCTGTCTACTTTAAGTACTGATTCGCCTACCTATTGTACTAATTTGTCTACTTTCAATCAATACACCCAAGTTATACCAATGCTTCCAGAATCCTTAAATACTTTAAATACTTTAAAATACTTTTTTAAATACAGTAAAGACTAGTAAAGGTATTTTTTCTGTTCTTTTCTTTCCTTTTTTATATAAAAAAATAAATCCATAATTTATCGTATTAAAAAAGACAGATTTCTCTGTCTTTAATTTTGTTTAGTTAATATATTTTTTATCAATTCTAAATTTGATGTGATTATATCTTTAAATTCTTGATTCCATATAAATAAAAATACTAACAATATTAAAATCAATAAAGCTATTTTAACTTTAGTTATTTTATTTTTTCTAACATTAGTATGCAAATATATCCCTGGTGATATCATTCTAACTAATACAGTTCTATCCTTTGGTACATCTAATTTACGTTCTACCAATAAAGTTATATTTTCATCATTATCATCAGTTACATCTAATATATCATAAAATAAACTTAATACAGGATTAACATCATACATACGTGCTTTCATATATAAACTACAAATTACTAGAAATAGTAGCGATAGCCCTAATAAATTAGGTATATCTATACCTTGTTCTGTAAATATATCACTATTAAAAGATATTAATGAAATTATATATCCTGATATATAGTTTAAAATTTCACTCTCTTTTCTATTTATAGTTTTTATAACTATAGGAGCATTAGCTTCTCCTCTTAATGGATGTGATATATACATCCTTACAACTAATATTGGAATAAATATAAACACTATAATTAATACCGCACATACCCCTAAATTATCTATATTTTTTAATACCAATATTATAAATAGTGGAATATATGCACTTATACATAATAAAAATCTAAACGCTAATTGCATATACTCTTCTAATCTTTGCCTTAAATTATTCAACTTCTTCCCTCCTGGGACTTTATTGATTATATTTCAATCTTCTTATCCGCAAATATAGGTTTTCTACTTATAATCGTTTCTGCACCTTCATCATTATATATTCTTAATATATGATCTATAGACTGCCTTTTCTTACTTGGATTAAAACTTATTGTATTATCATCTTTTATATTTACCATTAAATTATCCCCACAAACATCTTTAACCCTTATAAAGTCATTTACACTTATACTGTCTAAATTCCCCTTAGATCGTATTTTGTGTAATTTTCTTTTCATAAGTACATTCCCTTCACAATATACTCTAAATTCATCAAACTCATTTATTAAGTTCTTAGTAGCCATTTTATCTAATGCAATTACAGATGATGCATTTACTAACTCATCATATTTTAGTAGTATTTCAAAATCACCGCCAGTAAATATAAACATTTTATCTTCAATAGCTGCTGCAACTAACTTTTCACCAAATTTTAATTGTGGTTCATTGGACTCCTTTAAAAGACTGCCATCTGAGCCATCAAATTTAAATATTTTCTCTTCGCCTGTTAAAAATGCTGACTTAGTCATTCTAAAATATGCATAGATAGACTTATTTCCGCCTGCCTCATTATACATAATTTGTATTACATACCCCTTACTTTTTGGCACTATATCTTTAAAATTACTTTTAGATAAAATATTTCTATTTTGCCTATTTATATTATTTCTATTTATATTATTTCTATTTATTGATTCTAGTATAGGCGCATAATTAGGTATATCAATTAAATCTAAGTGTGATACTTCTTCTGGAAAATTAGGTCTTGATTCTTCTACATAATCACTTATCCTAATGTCTTCAAAGTTTGCATGTTTAAAATTTGACTTTAATATTTTTTCAAATATTTCATTCTTTTCTATATTTAACACATATGATTTATAAGGTTGTTGCTCTGATGTTAATAAATATATCATCATCCCTGTATAATCTACTTGTGCGCCTTCTCTTTCTACTATATCCTTTAGCTTTTGTAATAAATCTCTCATGTACTCCTCCATAATTTTGTCTCTTTTTTATATATTAATAAATACATAGTTTTAATGATTAAATACTCTTACACAAACATCTGTTGTAGTAATCCCTTTTTATATTCATTTAGAGAATCTAGTTTATCTTGTTCTTTTTCAATTTTATTATCTATTTTAATCAATAAACTAGATATCTTAATTTGTTCATCTTTATCTATAGGTAACACTAAAGACTTACTTAAAAATGTAGTATTAGTTATATTTATAGTATTTTTAGCTCCCTTTTGAACAATAGAATAAAGATAATTATTTGTATTTTCTCTATAATAGAAATAACAATGTAATATATATCCTAAGCTAAAATTCAATGGTTCAAATACACCATACAAAGGTGATACAACAACATCCTCATTTAAGAAGCTTTGTTTAATAATCCCATAAGGGAAATCACCTGTAGGACTTTTTGTATATATAACATCTCCATGCTTAACTAAATTATAATTAGAAGTGTCTTTAGCTGCAAAACTTCTGCCTAAATGTTCTATTTGGTCTAATACACCTTTTCTAACAGCTACAGAGCATACTCTTAGATTTCCTGTGTTATTTTCTTTTCGTTCTATTAAAACTTCACTTAATTTTTTACTTTCCCACTCAGGATAATCTCTACCATCATCATCCTTAAACCTTATCTTCTTGCTAAAAATATTTTGCATTATACCTTTATTATAATCTTTAAGTTCCTCAACCTTATCACTTTGGAGAGAAATCTTATCATCAATTAAAGAAAAGAAAGAAGCTATTTTTTCTTGCTCCTCCACTGTAGGAACTAAAAATTCATATTGTGATAAATTAGATTTAGATATTCCTAACACTTTCGCACCATTACCTCTAGTGTACATAAATTTTAAATACTCTTTATTTAAACTATGACCTAAAAAGAATTCACTATTTAAATCTTTTTCCGGACTAAAACAAAAAGTATGTAGACCGGAAAGTACATTTCCTTCTATATTTCTTACAACTGCAACCTTACCTAAATCTTTTCTATCTTCAGATG
>JAVXJA010000133.1:0-4780 GCA_036648085.1 Terrisporobacter sp. | reverse complement strand
ATATAATTAACTAGAGGCGGGATTAATTTATGAGTAAAATAAAGTTTACAGATGAGAATATTTTAGAGTTGTCACAAAATATTTATATTAAGAATATTAGCAATAAATCGACAACCTATACAAATGAATTTAAGATACATTTTATAGCTGAATATAATAACGGAAAAACTCCAAGACAAATTTTTAATGCAGCAGGTTTGATATAGATATGATAGGATCTAAGCGTATAGAATGTGCTAGTTCTAGATGGAAAAAATCTTATGAAAAAAGTAGTGTTTTAGGTCTTGATGATTCTAGATTCAATAATTCTGGAAGACCTAGAGTACATGAATTAACTATTGAAGAAACTCTTGCAAAAAAAGATGCTGAAATAGAATATAGTAAGACGTAAAGAAATTAGTTTGCATGAAGATGCATTTCTTCATTCTGATCAAGGGTCTCATTATACTAGCCCTATTTTTCAAAAACACTTAAAAAGATATAAATTAGGCCAATCTATGTCTAGAAGGGGTAATTGTTGGGATAATTCTCCGCAGGAATCATTCTTTGGACATATGAAAGATGAAATAAATTGTAAAAGTTGTACTACTTTTGATGAGTTGCAATATGTTATAGATGATTACATGGATTATTACAATAATCACCGTTGTCAGTGGAATTTAAAACAGCTGACTCCTGTACAATACAGGAATCAGCTTATAGCTGCATAGACCCTTTTTTATAAGTGTCCTTAACATAGGTTCCATTTTATAGGTTCCATTTTATCATGTACATCTTTTTATTTTAATATTTTTTGTAATTATATCTATCTATCCTTATACTTAGTTATTATGTTATCTAAAACTTGATTTGCATCTTCTGTTTCTACTTTATTTTTATTATCTATATGTATACTGTTTACTATTACTTTTATATCATTAACTACTAATAAAGTAACATATAAAGAATACACAATTATTGCCAGTTCTATTGCATATACTAAATTCATTATAACTTTATCCGAAATAACTTGTTCAAATAGTACAATATTTATTAAAGAAAAAATTATGAAAAATATATCTAGGTTTATGCTTAAAATCATTCTACTATATACATCCTTTAATAAATCTGCTCTTTCAAAAATTCGCATAATTTCGTTATTTAAAAAACCCATCATCATTGATAATGATGTAAAAAGTAACCCTGCTAAAACTGATGCGACTGTAATAAAGTTAAAATGATTATCACCAACAAAGGAGAAGTCTAATTTAAAACATGATGCAATTATTGCTGTAAAAATTATAACTGCAGGTAATTTCTTCATATTTTTGCTCCTTTTCAATTTATTTACTCTCTTATTTTAATTTATACATCTAGTATGAATCTACGAATATCATCTTTTTTAGAATCGTATGCGCTCTCCATTTCCAGGTATGCTTGATTTGTGAATTCATCTAATGACATCTTTCTTTTTTCACTCTCATCATCTAATTTTACATACGTCTGAATCTCTATATTATATGTAAGAGGCGTACTAGCGAATCTATATTCTTTAGATTTAGAGTTTCCAGATTTACCCTTAACCCTAATGCTATCTCTAAGCTTTCCGCTAGTCGTTTTCATAGCATCTAGTACCTTTTTTATTTTTATACTATCTTTAGTTAACGGCGTTCTAGGCTTATTTTTTATCTTTATCTCTACCTCACAAATATCTAATTCTTTTAAACTTGCAAGTTGTTCCCTAGTCAATCCCATATTTTTTAAAGCTTCAATACCTGGTAAATTATAATATGTATATGATAATTGATCTAAAGTAGAACCACATGTTTTATAATTATCAATTAATTTATCAGTGAAAATATTATTAAGTCTTATATCCATATTACTCTGTTTTAAATCAAGTTCTATAAATTTATTAAATTCCTTAATAAAATCTTTAGCAGAAGGTGCTTGTTTTCCATAAACTTCAATTATTATACTTTTGTCTAAATCGACTAACAAATACGTGCATATTTCTAACTCATATTTATTTTGTACTTCTTTATCAATAACTTCCTTACTCTTAAAAGTTTGCTTTTCTCTTTTTATTGCGCCGTCAATATCTCTCTGTCTACCAATTCTAAAAAACATATACTTATCTGGTATATATTCTTCTTTTATCATTTTTATCCATTCAACAGATAGATATCCTTCTTTTTGATTATCAAATTTGAATCCTAATTTATTATTACCAAGATTACTTACTTTATCCTGTTTAGTATTGAATAACAATTCAATCATTTCTTTAAATCTATTTTCACATTTCTTATTATTTACCATTATATCATAAGTATAACAATGTAATATTTTTTGTGCCATAACTCCCCCACCCACGATTAATTATATTTAAATACTTACTTACCTTTTATCTTTGTACTCTATTAATAGCAAATCTACTGCTTTATCCAATAACTTTGATACAGGAATGCTTGTATCTTCTGATAACTTCTTTAATTCCTCATATTTTTCATTAGCTATTGCTGAGCTTATTCTTGTCCTATTTTTCAACGTATATTTTTTCTCCATATATCAGCACCTCCGACCATATTTTATTACTTAAATTATATCATATTGCATCAATTGAAGTATATTTATAAAAATTGATGTATATTTATTGCAATTTACATCAATTTATATTACTATATAGAATATAAGGAGGCGATAAGATGAAAAATGTAAATAAAAAGGTTAGAACTTCTTACACTTTTGACAGAGAGCTTTATGAGAAGCTTAAATCTTACTCAGATAAAAATATGGCTACTATGAATAAAGTAGTTGTTAGAGCTTTAGAAAATTTCCTGAATGAAAATGAGGGTAAATAAGCTTTACTTTCGATTAGTCTATAAATTACATTATCTATAGTTATAGGGGTAATTTGCTCAGACGTAGTGCAAGTTATTAATTATAGGTAATACATATATAATGAAAATATAGGGGGAGT
Source organism: Terrisporobacter sp. (assembly GCA_036648085.1). Taxonomy (GTDB): domain Bacteria; phylum Bacillota; class Clostridia; order Peptostreptococcales; family Peptostreptococcaceae; genus Terrisporobacter. The sequence goes on along the minus strand of JAVXJA010000133.1, from coordinate 1,821 downwards.
TATAAATGAATAATTTAAATAACTTAATAAAAGAAGATAACAATATGGAAAAAGCAATATTTAATTTCACATGGGATAGATTGGACAAAATGGAAGGAAGCAACCAAGAAATGGCACAAGCTAGAAATAAAATATATCAAGCAATTTCTAAGGTTGACGAATTGCTACCGGGTGGAATAGATAAAAATATGATCATAGGAGAAATTCTTGATGCTTGCCAAGAAGAGTCTAACTTGTATCAGGAACAAGCTTATAGAATGGGTATGAAAGATGGTTTGAACTTCTTAAAGGCATTATAAATTAGTTTATTTAAAGTATTAATAAGGGTTTATATTATCCATTATTAACAATAAAAATATTAAAGCTAGTGGATAATTATCACTAGCTTTTTTGGTACACCTATTGGCTAAGTAATTTATGAATATATCATAATTTTACTTAATAAGGTTCAAATGATCCACCATCATCAAGCCATTTTAAAAATGGTTCTGCCGGTATTCGATAAACTCTACCTCTCTTGAAAACCGGAAAAGCCTTTGTTGCATATCCTTGCCTAACTATTTCATACGCTGTCTTTTGGCAAACCCTCATAATTTGTTGTATCTCTACTACTGTCAGTACTTTATCCATTTAACTTACCGCCTAATATTCCATTAATTTTTAAATCCATCAATAGTTTTATTTTCCTCCTCTGAATTTAGTTATCCAACATTAACTTATCTCTCTTGTATATACCTAGTGCTATGTCATATGCTGCCTGAGCTATATCCTTCATTACTTGTTGTTTTTCCTCTTCTGTTTGGTTTACTGGAATCCAAATTCTAGTTATAGCATTTTCTGTCTCATACGTTCCTCGTAGTCTATACTCTTTCTTTTTTTCCAAAATTACAGCACCTCCTATACTATCTAGCTTATTATAAGTAAAAATAAGGTAGCAAGTCTCCGTAACTTACTACCTTATTAATAAAAAATATTAAAAAAGGATATTTAAATAATATCCAAATAATGTAATTTTATACATATCTATGATTACTTACTAATGGCACTCATACTGTTTTACTAATTTATAGAAAGTACTCTTTTTTAAATTCAATGCCACCATAGCATCAACTGCTTTTATGCCACCGTCCCTCCATTGGTCATATACCGATGCCCAATTTCCAGGATAATCTATAGGTGGTCGTCCTGTATCCTTACCAGTCTTAAGGGAATATTTTTTACCACTTTTTCCAATAGGCATATTTGCCATACCTTCTAATTGTCTCTTTTCTCTAGTTTCTATTTCTTGTTGAGCCATCATTGTATATAGTTCTATGATGATATTATTAATAGTTTCCATTATAAGCTCTTGTCCTTCGAGGGGATCTATTAATGTAGTCGGTATATTTAAAGCTTTAACTCTTATATTTTCATTCCTAAACCATTGTAATTCATCCAGAGTAAGCTTCTTATTCCTACCTAATCTATCAAATTCATGCACAACAATAGTATCTCCTGGTCTTACCATCCTTTTTAAAGTCTCATACTCTGGTCTATTGAAATTTTTGCCTGTTGCTTTGTCTATAAATATATCTCTTTCATTTATTCCATATTGTTTTAAACTTTCTACTTGTCTCTGCTCCATCTGGTCTTTACCAGATACCCTTGCATACCCAAATATCTTATTTGAACTCATAACTAAAACCTCCACTAACTTATTATGATTCTAGTATATGTATGAGTCCGTAAAGATATACACATATTTACATACGTTTTTATTTTATTTTGCTATCTTTTCAAACTTATTAATATCATATATTTATAGCGTTTGTTAAGGGTTAC
>JAVXJA010000132.1:0-4820 GCA_036648085.1 Terrisporobacter sp. | reverse complement strand
CTAAAAATACTGGATTCCCTAGTATACAAATAAATTCTAGATATTTTATAGTTAGAAATAAATTAGATGAATGGCTACAAGAAAATGCAATTGGCGGAAACTTTTAAAGTAGGTGAGGTGATTGAGTGATCAAGGTTGGATAAAGCTATATAGAACACTATTAAACAACTCGACTTGGATAGCGTGTAAGCCTGAAAGGAAGGTTATCATGATGACTATATTATTAATGGCTAATCATAAGCAGGCAACAGTTACGCTAGAACCTACAGGCAAAAAGATAAATATATTACCAGGCCAATTTATAACATCTAGAAAAAAACTAGCAGAAAAATGTGGTAAAGGTATATCTGAGCAGATGGTTAGGAGTGCATTAGACTTCTTCGAAAACGCTGAATTTCTAACCAAGCAATCGACAGATAAGTCAACCAACGGATATACGCTTATAACTGTTGCAAATTGGGAGCTATATCAAGATAAAGAAAAAAATCAACCAAGTAATCAACCAGGTAATCAACTAAGAGTCAACCAAGAATCAACCACAAACAAGAATGAAAAGAATGAAAAGAATAAAAAACTATATGTCGAAACTTCTAACGAATATCGACTAGCAAAGTTTTTATTTGAGCATATAAGGAAAAATAACCCTGAAGCAAAGGAACCTAATTACCAATCATGGTCGCAACAATTTGATTATATTATTAGAATTGATAAAAGGGATCTTGAGGAAGTTAAAAGAGTTATAGCCTGGTGCCAGAAAGATAGCTTCTGGTGTGCAAACATATTAAGTCCATTGAAGCTAAGGAAACAATATGAGCAATTGGAAATAAAAATGAAAATTGATGCAAATAAAAAAATAAACAAAAGTGGTATCGGTGAAGAGTTCAGTGCATTCGGAACAAAATTAAACTTATAAAGGAGCAGACAATGGATAAAAAAAATAATTTAGTAAGTAATGTAGAAGCAGAACAATCGGTATTAGGAAGTATAATGCTTGATAGCAGTGCTATAGAAGAGGTAGAACCAATATTAGAATCTAGTATGTTTAGCTATCAAGCGCATGAAATTATATTTGATTTAATGTTAGAGTTGCATAAGAAAAATGAACCTATTGATTTAATAACAATAGTAGAGGAGTTAAGAAAACAAGTTCATTTAGAAGATGTCGGAGGAGTAGCTTATATAACTAGTCTATTTACTATAGTACCTACAACGTCTAATATTCTATATTACGCTAATATTGTACTTGGAAAATACAAGAATAGGAAAATTATAGATAAATTCAATAAATTCAAAAGGGGTGAGATAGATGATACAACACTAGTATACCAATTAGAGAATGATATAAATCTAGCAAATCAGAAGCTAGTAAAAAAAGATACTAGTATGGCATCTATAGCAGCTAGAGCCTTTGATTATATAAATAGTGAAGCTGAAGATGGAATTAGGTTAGGAATACCTATGCTTGATGATGTTATAGGAGGTTTATATGATGGAGAGTTAACAACTATAGCGGCTAAGTCAGGTGGTGGTAAGACGGCACTTGCATTACAAATATTAAGAAATGTAATATCTCAGAGTAAGAAAGTATTGTTTATTAGTGGAGAAATGACAGATATACAAATTCTATTTAGGAACATATCGGCAATTACAGGAGTAGCTATTAAGAAAATGAAGGATAGAAACTTAGATGAAAAAGAGATGAGAGCGTATATAAATGCATTAGCAAGCCTAAGTCAAGGTAATTATTTACATATAAATGATAATACGTATACGATAAGTGGAATCAAAAGGGAGATAAAAAGACTTAATCCTGACTTAGTAATAATCGACTACTTGCAGATCCTAGAGCACGAAGGTAAAGAAACAGGAGAAGCTAAATATGCAGAGCTATCAAGAAAAATTAAAAAAATGACAATAGATTTTAATCTGCCAATAATACAATTAGCACAGTTGAACGATGAAATGAAAGATGAACGCCCTAAAGGTGATAGACCTATGAGGAGCAGTAAGCAAATATATATGGATAGCAATAATGTTATATATATCCATAGGCCTAATGATACTGAGGTATCTAAATATTGTAAATTAATAGGATTTGATAGTGTTGAGGATGTACGTAAGAAGGAGCAAGGGATAGGTATGAATTTGGCAGAAATTATAGTTGCTAAAAATAGAGATGGCGAAGCATCTCATACACCTCACTGGTACGTTGGAAGCAGATTAACATTTAAAAAATGCCAAGGGGCTAAAATATAGGAGGAGAAAGTTAAATGAAATCATATATATTCAAGGGATTAAAAGACTTAATAGAACTTAACGGAGAAACTACATTATATTCTGATAGTACATGTGCTCATGATGTTGGTAGAGGTTACGAGGGCTTGAGTGGATTGAATTATATAGTAGAGTATGATAATCCAGGGGAGATACAAGTCTTTAAAGGTAGTAAAGAAATAATGATTATAAATAAAGATTCAGACTTATTTATAATTATTAATGATTTAAAGTGGTTAGGGTTTATTCAATAATACAAAATAAATTTATAAAATTAGGGGCGATTAGGTTGAAATCGAAGGATGTAGAGAACAGAGCTGACAAGTGCTTTCAATTAGCTAAAAAAAATTACAATAATACTGAATTGAGGATGTTATTTAATAAAAGTGGTTTAGCTCTAAGGCAACATCAAAAGAAATTAGAAAATATAGAGTATAGCTCAAATAAGGAGTTAAATAGCGAATGTACTCATGAGGAAATTAAATTCATAGAATCATGTTTCGAATGTGAAATTTATAAATGCATTAAGTGTGGATATATAACATGTAAAATATCTTGTGAGACGAGCATATAGAGGTTTAGATATAGTAACAATGCATTTGCCTATTAGTAACAATATATTTAGCTGCAGGCTAATTTAAAACACCGATATTTTAAAGTCGAAGGAGAGTTAAATATGAAATGTAGTTTATATGATAAAAATATGAATGCAATGAAGGAGTTATCATCAAGAAGAGATTATAAATGCGAATGTGGATATGAAAACGTAAGATGCTTTGAACCTAATACTATAGGGGCATTGGATGAGGAGGAAATAAGATTGATAGGAGAACTAGTAAGTAAAGAGCTAGTGAATCTTAAGATGAATAAATCTATGAGCATGACTTATGGATTAGTAGATAGGTATAAAGAAGAAATAGAAAAAATTGAAAGTATATTAAGTAAATTAAATTGAACTGAACATAACATAAAAAAAGCACTACACATGGTAGCACTCTATCCGCAAATAGAATTATACCATGTGTAGATGCTGACAGTAAAGGGGCATACACATATGAGTATAAAAAATATTGAAAATATAACACTAGAGCAAGCCTTTAAAGTATTCAAAGATACAGGAATAGGATTCATAATCAGAGATGGTAAGCTTAAAGGATTTATAAAGTAATTTTAAATATATATATTAACTTTATAACCCTGATTTAATCTGGGGTTATTTATTAGTATTCGTTGTGGCTACTATTATATATGTCAAAGTAACTACATGAAATAGGAGTGATTGAGATGTATTGTGTTATACAAGAGATAAAGCTAAAGAAACCTGATATGAAAGGTAATTCTAAAGATATAGAACCGTATACCGGGAGCGCAGGTAATGAGGTGTATTATTCATATAGAAAGAGTTCTGAATGCTTCGAAAGAGATATTAAAAAAGCTTATAAGATAAGTATCCACCACAGCTACAGAGAGGATGGAAAGGTTAAAAAGAAACAGTGGGTAATCTGCACTATAGGTCATTATTACATGATAGAATGGGGAAGCTGGATAGGAGACTGTTGTAGATTAGAAGATAAGCTAGAAGCTATAGGGATATCAGAAGAAGAATTATGTGATTTAGTATATGCTAAGCTAGATCCATTGATTGAAAGAATAAAAAATGAGTATCAAGAAACTGAAGAATATAGAGTTGCAACAAAGAATGAAAAAATTATAAAAAAACATCAAGCTTCAGAACGAGAATTCAATAAGAAATACGGCAAAGGTTATGACCAGTGTTATGATATATTCGGAGAATTAAAGAATGAAACTAAACTTAATCAAATATTAGAAGACTATAAATATCATAAAGAATACGAAGAAAAGAGCAGGCAACGGCAAGAAGAAAGATACAAACGTAGTTACTATGAAAATAGTAACGGTAACCACAATTATAGCGGTTCTAGTAGTTACTCTAAAGCTAATTCTAGTAACCACAATGATAATGAAAAGAAACTACTTAAAAAGATATATAAAAAAATGGCTATGGAGTTTCACCCGGATAGAAATCTGAATAATCAAGATGAAGCTCAGGAAATAATGGTCTTGATAAATAAGCTAAAAGAGCAATGGATGATATAGTTAGATGTTACAAACGAATATATAATGCAGTTACTTAAATCTAGCTCTAGTTAAACCTAGGGCTTATATTTGATAAAGAGAGGAGACGTTAATATATATAAGATAGAATGGTCATGAGGAGATTAATATGGATGTATATAGAGATTTAAAAGCCGCAGAACAGTCAAGTATAGTAAGAAAATTCCTTAAGAAACAACGCTGGTATAGAGGACGATTAGAATCTGAAAAAGATAGACCTAATATCAAAGATATAAAACAGCAGCAATACATATCAGGATTACAAACTCATGTAGATATAATGAGCTTAGCAATGCAAGATCTAGAATTAATAGAGAGATATGTGATAGAGCAGGTTTACTATGAGGGTATTAGACGAAATATTATATCGGAAAAGTTAGGTATGGAAATTAAAGATATTAACAAGATAA
>JAVXJA010000131.1:0-4891 GCA_036648085.1 Terrisporobacter sp. | reverse complement strand
TTACAGTTTTATTTATTTCCATTTATTTTTTTGATATGTAGCCTTTATCAAAATATTCCTTAGTAGCTTGTCTTACTTTCGGCCATAAGACTAGTAATGCTAAAAGGTTTGGTAATATTAATAATCCAAGAGCACAGTCTTGTATTGTCCATACCATCTCAATGCTAATTAAAGCTCCGATTATTGTAAACATTGGAAATACATATTTGAAATTCAATGCTACTTTTTCTCCAAATACATAGTTTAATCCAACATAACCAAAATACCATTGACTTATAAGTGATGTAAATGAGAACGATATTAAACTTATAGATACCACGTATTTTAAGAATGGATGTATAGTTGCAAATGCATTAATAACTAATACTGATGGGTGAGCACCACTATCTAATACTCCGCTACATCCTAAAATCAATCCTGTTATTGTACATATTACTATTGTATCTATAAAAACCTCAGTTACTCCAAATATAGCTTGCTCTACAGGATGAGAAACATTTGCTGTTGAATGTATTACAGGAGCTGATCCTTCTCCTGCTTCATTTGAGTACACCCCTCTGGCTACTCCAAATCTCATAGCTTCTTTAATTGTATGACCTGCAATACCTCCAGCCCCTGCTTCAAATGTAAATGCACTTTTAAATATTTCTTCTATTACTCCTGGAACTTTATCTATATTTAATACGATTAAAAATAAACCAAGTAAAATATAAAATATGGCCATTATAGGGACAACTTTTTGAGTTACACTTGCTAATCTTTTAAACCCTCCAGATACTATAACAAATATTGTTGAACATAATAATATTGCCGTAATTGTAGGAGCAACATCAAAAGTATTTTTCATTACTCCAGAAATAGCATTAGATTGTATAAAATTACCACCTATTATTTGAACTGTCATAAGTATGGCTGTTATACTACCTAGAACCGGTAGTTTTAAGCCTTTTGAAATATAGTACATAGGGCCACCTACATACTCTCCTTTATTATTTTTTTCTCTATAAATAATACCAAGGATTATTTCTCCATATTTAGTTGCCATACCTAAAAATGCAGCTATCCACATCCAAAATATCGCTCCAATTCCTCCTGAAACAAGAGCAGTTGAAACACCTATAATATTTCCACTACCTACACAACTTGCAAGTGCCGTGCACATTGCTTGAAATGAAGATACAGTTGTCTTAGAATCAGACTTTCCGTCCTTTGACTTTTGTTTTATAGGATTCAATAATGTTTGCTTAATAATATATGGGAATTTTCTAAACTGAATAAACCCTGTTGCAAATGAATATAGAAACCCTACGGCTAGTAAAGTATATAGTAGCCAATCACCCCATAAAAAACTAGCAAGTTGCTTCAAAAAAAAACCCAAATTTTCCATATTTACCTCTCTTAAATGTGATAATCTTTAAATGTCAATGTCATCTATAAATATTGGATTACTCCAAGCCTTTTTACCATATTTATCTACACATTCTATTCTTATATAAGTTTCATTTCCTCTTAACTTAAATTCTGCTTTTGTTAGACTATCTTCTTTTGGTTCTCCCCAATAAGAAAATCCTCCGTTTATTGCATTTCCTGACATAAAGTGAACATGATTTACTGGTGAACACTCTACATATACCACTCCATCTTTTATTCCAAAATCATATATTTCAGGTCCTGATGATGAATAGTAATTTCCTTCTATTAATGCATTTATTATATTATCATGATTTAAAGATTCTGTCTTTACCATTATCCATCCACCAAATGAATCTGGTAAGAAATCTTCGTTATGATTATCATCAGCTGCAAAGGCAAATACTTTATTACCTTTTCCAAGCATTGCGTCCCAATGAGTAGTATCATAACCAGTGTTACTTTCAAGTACAGTTCCATAGTTATAAATTTCAAGAGCAAATATACCCTTTGTATTTATAAAATCTTCTTGATCTACTCTAGACCATATAGGATGATTATAAGTTGATATACAACCTTTAGACTCCAGTAAATCTGCTATATCTTGAGCAGTTTTTGCACCTTCAAATGGTGGATGTTCTAAAGTTTCCATATGTTTAAATAAATTATCTTTTGCTTTTTCTTGCATCTGAGTTGTTCCAAGTATACCATGTAAATGATGTATTTTCTTTCTTTCATTGTTTTCATCATATAATATACTAGAGCATTCTATACCTGGTAATAGTATAAACCCTTCACTATTTAATTCTTCTCTAAAATCTGTATATATATCATGCTCACTTAAACACATGAAAGAATACCCATTTTCCTTGTATAATTTAACTGCTTCGCTTGGCTCTAATCTTCCATCTGAAACTGTTGTATGACTGTGTAAATTACCTTTAAACCACTGTCCTTCACTTTTAAAACCTTTAATATTTATATTTTTCATAATCTTCACCTTCCACCATTATAATATAAATTCTATAATAATTGAGCATAAACCTGTGAAATTTTTCACAGGTCATGTTCATAGAAATATCTACTAATTACTTATTTTTAAACAGATTGTTTACGCTTTATTACATGAACTAGGTAAGAACTTATAAAGAATCCTAAAATCGAGAATCCTATCATTGTCATAAATACCATTTTGTATCCAGCCATTCCTGGTGATTTATCTAACATACTTCCATATAAAGTGTAAGCAAATGTTGATGGGAAGTATCCTATTAAAGATCCTATAGACATTGCTGCTCCACTTATTTCTATTGGAACTTTTATCTCATCCATTGGAGCAAAGAATACTGCTCTCATTGTAAATATTATAGCTCCAAATCCTAATGTTAAACTCATACCTACGTATATATTCATTGATTCATGAGGTAATACAACTATTACACCCATTGCAATTGCAGCTACAACAAATGCTGCTCTTATATATTTTGATGTAGATTTAGTAACCTTATCAGCTAAGAATCCACCTACAGGTCCACCTACCATTTTTAATCCATATTGATTTATTATTCCATATGCTCCAACTAAAGCTGCTGGCATTGCATAGATTTCACTTAAGAATGGTATGAAGTATGTAAGTCCGCAATATACACAGTATACTGAGAATATTGTGAAAGCAACTACCCATATTTCTTTCATTTTTATAGCTTGCATCATTCCTTGGAATGCTGCTGCATTTCTACCTATTTTTTCACCTGATTCATTAGTTTCTTTTATTTCATCATGTGGTACTAAGAAATAAGATATTATACCAACTACTATAACTACACCTGAGAAGAATAATATACCACCTTTAAGACCTGCAGCACTTGAACCCATAGCTGTAAATATAGCTAATGCTGAGAAAGCTACTATAGTATCAACTACACCACGTCCTGCTTCTAAGAAACCAAATATTCTCCCTTGCTCTTGTTCAGTTGCAGTAAGCCTAACTGCTTTTAAAAGAACTGGCCAATAGACAACTTCACCAAATATTGCAAGTACAGCAAAGGCTGCTAAAAATCCTGCATATGGTGGGAATGTTGATAAATAAATACCTACAAGACCTACACCAACAAGTGAACCTGATATCATATATTTCTTAGAGAACCTATCTGATAAATAAATTGAGAATATTAATCCGACTGTTTGTACCATTCCGTATACTGATAATGCCATACCTATTTGAGTATGATTTAACCCCATATATTGTTGCATTGGAACATAAAATGCATCTTTTAATGAACTAAGTTTAAATATAGTTCCTGCACCTAACACTAATATTGCAAATGTAAACCATCTGTTAGCTGCATACTTTCCTGTTTGTAAATTCTTTTCCATAATTGACCTCCCAGTTGTTTTGTAAATCGTTTTCATAATTAAGTTTTTTATATAATCTCTCTGATATGTTTTATTATAATTGGTTTATTCTGTTTTTTCAAGTGTTTTTTTGTCTTTTTCTGTCTTTTTATTGTTTTTATTTGTTTAATATTGCATTTTATTGTTTTTTGATTATTTATTTGCAATAAGCAATCATATATTTTATAATAAAAAGAGTATTACACAATTAAAAACAATAATTGGGTATTTATTTTTACCTTTTAAAATAAAAGTAATAATTGGAGGCGGTAAATATTTTAGCAGAAGAAAGATATGCCAAAATACTTGATAAGTTAAAAAACGATGGCATAGTAAAGAACAACGAATTAAAAAAATTACTAAATGCTTCTTCTGAAACTATTAGAAAAGACCTTAAGTTTCTAGAAGAAGCAGGTCAATTAGATAGAGTTCACGGCGGAGCAATACCTAAAAACAACAAAGAATCTATAATTCAACAAAAGGATGATAATTATATATCATTTGATGTTAGACAATATCAAAACTCAGAAATGAAGCATTCTATTGCGATGGCTGCTGCTGAACTTATAAAAGACGGTCAATCCATAGGGTTAGACTCTGGAACAACATCTTATGAACTTGCTAAAGTTTTAAAAGAAAAATTCAATAATCTTACTATAGTTACTAATTCATTAGTAAATGCACATGAATTAGTAGAAAAAGAAGGTTTTACAGTAATCGCAACTGGAGGAATACTTACTTGTGATGAAAAATCATTTATTTCAGATTTTGCCACTTTGATATTAGAGAAAATAAATCTAGATATTATGTTTTTAACAACTTGTGGTGTTTCTTTAGAAAATGGTATTACAGATCAGAGGATGGCTGAAGTAACTATTCACAGTAAAATGATGGATTGTTCTAAGAAAGTTGTTGTTTTATCTGATAGCACTAAGTTCAATGAAATATCACTTTTTAAAGTTTGTCCTTTAGAAAAGGTTGAGTGTATTGTCACTGATTCAAATATTGATAATAGGTTGGTAAATGAGTTTAGAAAAGAAGGGCATAATATTATAGTTTCAAGTTAATCAGTTTATAATTTATAAAA
>JAVXJA010000130.1:0-4907 GCA_036648085.1 Terrisporobacter sp. | reverse complement strand
CATAATTTCCTCCTTATATACTCCATCTAATCACAGAAGCTCCCCAAGTTAATCCACCGCCAAATCCTACTAAAACTATATTATCGCCTTTTTTAATTTTGCCATCTCTATAAGCTTCATCTAGCGCTACTGGAATTGATGCAGCTGACATGTTACCATATCTATCTAGGTTTACATGAACTTTATCCATACTTAACTTTAATCGTTTTGCCGAAGCTTCTATTATTCTTATATTAGCTTGGTGCGGTATAAGGTAATCTATATCCTGTATATCTAAATTAGCACTTTCTATACATTTAACAGATGCATCTTGCATTATTCTAACTGCAAATTTAAATACATCATTTCCTGCCATTTTCACGTAATGCAATCTATTTTTAACAGTCTCTTCACTAGCTGGTTGCTTTGAACCTCCAGCTGGTATATTAAGATAATCCTTTCCATTTCCATCAGACCCTAGATTAGTAGATAATACTCCACCTTCATCAACAGGACCCATAACTACCGCTCCAGCTCCATCACCAAATAAAATTGAAGTAGATCTATCTTCATAATCTAATATCCTAGACATCGCTTCTGATCCTATAACTAGTACATGCTTATATGTATTAGTCTCTATAAATTGTTTAGCTATTGTTATTCCATATATAAATCCTGAACAAGCTGCTTCAAGATCAAAACATACTGCTTTCGTTGCCTTTATATTAGATTGAACTAAACATGCTGTAGATGGGAACACCATATCAGGAGTAATTGTTGCTACAATAATTAAATCTATGTCTTGCGGAGTTAAATTAGCATCATCTATAGCCTTAATAGCTGCTTTAGTTGCAAGATCTGACGTAGCTTCATTTTTATCTACAATTCTTCTTTCACTTATTCCTGTTCTAGTTCTTATCCATTCATCTGATGTGTCCATTATCTTTTCAAAATCAAAGTTAGAAATTACTTTTTCAGGTAAGTAACTACCAACTCCTACTATACCAGCCTTTGTATTCATAAATTAACCTCCAAGTGGTACTTTTTCTATTCTTCTTTATTTTCTTCTTCTATAGTCTTTACAAACTCTTTAATATCTTCAACTACGTTTCCTTTTGTAAATTTAATAGCTTGATTTATAGCATTCTTCACAGCTTTTGCATCAGAGCTTCCATGCGCTTTTATAACTCCTCCATTAACTCCTAGAAGAGGGGCTCCTCCGTATTCTGCATAATCCATCATACTTTTTAATTTTTTCAAGTCATCTTTTAAAAGTAACGCTCCTAGCTTACCTTTCGTACTAGCCAAAAATGTTTCTTTTAATAACCCTAGTATAGACATTGCTATACCTTCCGCTGACTTTAGTAAAATATTACCAGTGAAACCATCACATACAACTATATCCGTATAAGAGTTTATAAGTTCTCTTGCTTCTATATTTCCAATGAAGTTTAACTCTAATTTTTTAAGTTCTTCATATGTTTTTTTAGTTAAATCATTTCCTTTACCTTCTTCAATTCCAACATTTGCAAGTGCAACTCTAGGATTTTCAATATCTAATACCTTTTTTGCATATATATTGCTCATACCAGCAAATTCAACTAAGTTAATTGGCTTGCAGTCTGCATTAGCTCCTCCATCTGCAATAAGTGTCATTCCACCTTTTACATTTGGTATCGCAGGACATAAACAAGGTCTATCTATACCTTTTATTCTTCCAACTACAAATAAACCACCTGCTAATAAAGCTCCTGTATTACCTGCCGATACTACTGCATCAGCTTTATTTTCCTTAACCATTTTTAAAGCAACTACCATAGATGAATCTTTTTTAGATCTTATTGCTTTAACCGGCTTATCTTCATTTTCTATAATCTCAGTAGTATGAACTATTTCTAGTTTACTTCTGTCAAATTCATATTTTAAAAATTCATTTTCTAATGTATCTTTATCTCCAGTTATTATTATATCTACACCATATTCTTTTATGGCTTTAACTACACCTTCTACATTAGACTTTGGTGCATTATCTCCACCCATTCCATCAATTACAATTTTCATATTTTTCTCCTCCTAAACCAACTCTTCAAATATAAATTTACCTCTAAAAATTTGTTCCTGCGCTTTATTATTAACTACAACTTTTACATAATGTTTTTTATCAACATTTTTGTATATTTCTGCTTTAGCAATAAGCCTGTCTTTTTGTTGTATGTGTTTAAGCGTTTTTATATTGGCAAATCTCATTATTACTTTTGGCGCATCTATAATAGCCATAGCCAAAGAGTTTGCTAATGAAAATATATATTCATCTTTAAGAGTTCCAGTTTTGGAGTAGATCATATCCTCGGTAATATCTAACATAGATATGCCTAATTGACCAACAGATAAGTCAATTATTTCTCCTGTTATCTCTTTTATACCTAAAGTTTTAACTTTAGATGTCTCAGTTTCAGCTATTTGCTTAACTCTTTCTCTAAGCTCTGGAATATTTAATGTAAGTCTATCTAATCTTATAGTCTGTATACTTACATCAAACACGCTGGCTAATTCTTCATCTGTATAAAAAGGATCATTCTTTAGCATATCGACAAGTTCATGTTGTCGCTCTGCTTTATTCTTCTTTTTCATATTACCTCCAAGTTTTTATAGTTGGAATTAGTACCAACTACTAATAGTAGTATATAATATTAATTATAAATAATCAACTACTTATTTATTTTTTATTTATAATTTTATAAGCATATTTAAATTTTATCATAAGTTTTACCGTAATTAAGCAAAAAAAAACATGTAGAGTATTCTACATGTTTTTTAGAAGTATTACTTAGAAACAACTTCTTTACCTTTATAATATCCACAATCTGGACATACTCTATGTGGTAATTTTGGCTCATGACATTGTGGACAACTTACAAATCCAGTTGCTGTCATTTGTGAGTTAGCCGCTCTTCTCATTTTAGTTTTTGATTTAGATGTCTTACGCTTTGGTACTGCCATTTACGCCACCTCCTTAGTCATTTTTAAATATATCTTTTAATTTAGCAAAACGGGGATCTATGATCGCCTCGTCGTTCGCGATTTCATTACAAGAACAACTTCCATTGTTCAGGTTTACTCCACATCCTTGGCAAAGACCTAAACAGTCTTCACTACAAAGAGTTATAGTTGGTAAATTAAAATCTAATGTTTGTTCTATTATATCAATAAGATTTAATTCATCTTTTTCAATAATAAAAGCATCATATTCTTCAAAACCATCTTCATCAAAGTTTTCTTTAACTAGAAAACCCTGTATTAAATACTTTATAGGAACTTCAACATCTACTAAACATCTTGCACAACTATCAACTATTATAAAATCAACTTCTGCATCGATATATAGTCCTTTATTATTTCTAGATATTGTACCTTGTAGATTTATAGGTGAAGTTAATCTATAAGTGTTGTCACAATAACTAATAGTATCAACTTTTCGAGAAAAATTCAAGTCTAATTTGTCAATTTCTCTTCTAACTAACTTATCTAAATTAATTTTCATGTTATTCACCTCAATTTGTCGCCAAATTAATTATACAAATCTGAGATTTGTTTGTCAAGTATTTTTACTTGATAGATAAATTTGTAAAATTTAATTAGATATAAAATACACAGTAAACGTAACTTAAGGTAGGTGTTAACCTACCTTAATATTATAACCATTTATAATTATTTTACTAAAGATACAGTATCTCTAGCTATAACTAATTCTTCGTTAGTTGGTATTAATAATATCTTAACTTGAGAATCTTCAGTAGATATTACTCTTTCTTTTCCTCTAACCTTGTTAGCTTCAACGTCTAACTTCATTCCTAAGAATTCCATGTTAGAAGATATTGTAGCTCTCATATCTATACCATTTTCACCTACCCCAGCAGTAAATACAACAGCGTCAACACCGTTCATTTCAGCAGCATAAGATCCTATATATTTCTTAACTCTCTTAGCATAAGCTTCTAAAGCAACTTGAGCTAATTCATTTCCAGCTTTAGCTCCATCTTCTATGTCTCTAAAGTCAGAAGATATTCCAGTCATTCCGTATACACCAGACTTCTTGTTCATTAAGTCAGATAAACCTTTAGCGTCTAATCCTTCTTTTTCCATTAAGAATGGTAATATAGCAGCATCTATATCTCCACATCTAGTTCCCATTATTAATCCTTCTAATGGAGTGAATCCCATAGAAGTATCTACACATTTACCACCATCAACAGCAGCTACAGAAGCTCCGTTTCCTAAGTGACAAGTTATTATCTTTAAGTCTTCTACGTTCTTTCCTAACATTTCTGCAGCTCTTTGAGATACATACTTGTGAGAAGTTCCGTGGAATCCGTATCTTCTTACACCGTACTTAGTGTATAACTCATGAGGTAAGCCATATAAGTAAGATTTCTTAGGCATAGTTTGGTGGAATGCAGTATCAAATACTCCAACCATTGGTACTCCTGGAAGTATAGCTTCACAAGCTTCTATTCCCATTATATTAGCTGGGTTATGAAGTGGTGCTAACTCAACACACTCTTGTAATGCAGCCATAACTTCATCAGTTATTTTAACTGAACTAGCAAATTTCTCTCCACCGTGAACAACTCTGTGTCCAACAGCTTCAACTTCGCTTATTTCTTTAACTCCACCGAACTCTGGATGAACAACACTTTCTAATACTAATTTAATAGCATCTTGGTGATTTTCCATTGGTTGCTCTACTACAAGCTTACCTTCTACTCCATCTTTCTCTTGCTTTAATATAGAACCTTCTATTCCTATTCTTTCAACTAATCCTATACATAAAACTTCTTCATTTGACATATCTATTAATTGATATTTTAATGAAGAACTACCACAGTTTAATACTAATACTTTCATTAGTATACCTCCTTAAATCTTTA
>JAVXJA010000129.1:0-4939 GCA_036648085.1 Terrisporobacter sp. | reverse complement strand
AGCCTTTAAGAGGTGGATATTTAGTTAATTTACCTAAGAAGGTGCAAAACACCTATGATTACTATAATTGTGAAAAAAGTCCTATTGAGTTAGCTTTTGATTTTCTTTGGGATATGCCAGAAGTTTCAGTAGTATTAAGTGGTATGAGAAATATAAAGGAAGTTAAAGAAAACATAGGTTATGCTAATAATTCTTTTATTAATATGTTGAATAATAGAGAAAAAAATATTATAAATAATATAAGAGAAGAATTTAAAACTAATAAAGTCATTCCATGTACATTTTGTAATTACTGCTCTAATTGTCCAAATGAAATTGCAATTCCATATAATATTGCGGCTTTAAATGAATATTACTCTAAGGGTGATTTAGATAGTGCAAAATCATTATATGAAGGTTGGGTGCCTATGTTTGGAAATCAATCTAAAGAATGTATTGGATGTAAAAAATGTGAAGAAATATGTCCACAGAAAATAAACATTAGTGAAATAATGAGTAAGATAAGCGAAATCCTAGGATAGATAATATTTATAAATAATTCTAGTAAATATAAAGAATTATAATATACACATATATATAATTTTAGGATAACAAAAAAGGGGGAGAGATAAAAATGAAAGTATTATTAATAAATGGTAGTCCTCATAAAAATGGATGTACTTATACAGCTTTATGTGAAGTAAGTAGCGCTTTAGAAAAGAATAATATAGAAACAGAAATTTTTCATATAGGTAAAAAGCCAGTTCAAGGTTGTATAGCTTGTGGAAAATGTAGCGAAACAGGAAAATGTGCAATGAATGATGAATTGTATAATGATTTATTTGAAAAAATAAAAGACATAGATGGAATAGTAGTAGGGTCACCAGTATATTATGCAGGGCCAAATGGATCTTTATGTGCTCTTTTAGATAGATTATTTTTCTCAGCATCATATTTATTAAGTAATAAACCAGGAGCAGCAGTAGTAAGTTGTAGAAGAGGAGGAGCAAGTGCTTCCTTTGATCGTTTAAATAAATACTTTACAATAAATCAAATGCCAGTAGTAAGCTCTCAATATTGGAATTCAGTTCATGGAAATTCTCCAGAGGAAGTGAAACAAGATTTAGAAGGTTTACAAATTATGAGAACTCTTGGAAATAACATGTCATGGTTAATTAAATCTATGAAAGATTCTAAGTATGAATTACCAAAAAGAGAAGAAGGAATAGCTACAAATTTCATTAGATAAACATATAAGACTAAATAAACATTTGGAGGAAAAAATGACCTTCTTTGCAGATCCAGATAATTTGCCACTGGAACTACATGAATAAGAAGAATATATTGTATTACAGATGTAGTATAAGGATAATTAAATAATGTAAATTAAAAAGTGAAAAGATATAAATGAAAAATATTATAGAAATAAATAAAAGTTATGAAATCTAGCAATACTACTAGGTTTCATAACTTTTTTTATTATAGAAATATATAGTTGATTAAGGATATTATAATTTATTTTACAAAAAAATGGTTGCAAAGTAAATTGTATTACTGTACTATTGTATTATAGTATTAATACAATGAGGCGGTGAAAAAATGGATTGGAATATTGATAACAATAAGCCAGTTTATATACAGCTGGTAGAACAACTAAAATCAAAAATTATCTCAGGAGATATTAAAGCTGGAGATAAAATAGATTCTGTAAGAAGCTTGGCAGAAGATGCTCAGGTTAATCCAAATACAATGCAAAAGGCTTTAGCAGAACTTGAAAGACAAGAGCTAGTATTTAGTAAGAGAACTAGTGGAAGATTTGTAACAGATAATGAAGAGAAAATTAAATTAATGAGAGAAGAAGTGGCCAATAAAGAAATTGAAAGTCTAAAAGCTAATTTAGGAAGACTTGGGTATAGTGAAGAAGAAATAATAGAACTTGTTACTCATAATATTAGGGAGGTTAGATAAATGGAAAGTATAGTAGAATTTAAAAATGTACACAAAAGTTATAGTAAAAAAGAAGTTTTAAAAGGTATTGATGTAAAGATACCTAAGGGGAAAATAGTTGGGTTACTTGGACCAAATGGTAGTGGAAAAAGTACTATGATTAAATTAATGAATGGTTTACTTCAACCTGATGAAGGTGACATTGAGATAAATGGGATAAAACCATGTGTTGAAACTAAAAAGAAAGTATCATATCTGCCAGAGAGAACTTATTTAAATGACTGGATGAAAGTAAAAGATATACTTACATTTTTCCTTGATTTCTATGATGATTTTGATGTACAAAAAGCTAATGAAATGATAAAAGCCTTAAAAATAGATAAAAATGAAAAATTAAAAACCATGTCAAAGGGAACTAAAGAAAAAGTTCAGCTAATTTTAGTAATGTCAAGAAAAGCAGATTTATATATACTTGATGAACCAATAGGAGGAGTAGATCCTGCAGCCAGAAGCTATATATTAAAAACTATTTTAACTAATTACAATGAAAATAGTACATTGTTAATAGCTACTCATTTAATAAGTGAAATTGAAAATATATGTGACGATATAATGTTTATTTCAAATGGTGAAATAGTACTTCAAGGAAATGTAGATGAAATTAGAGAAGAAAAAGGAAAATCTATAGATAGTTTATTTAGGGAGGAATTTAAATGTTAGGAAAATTAATGAAATATGAGTTTAAAGCTTGTGGCAGAACTTTTATACCAATATACTTAGGGATTTTAATATTATCAGCTATTAATGGAATATTTTTAAATTTTAATATGATTAAAGGAAATCATACTATAGATGAAAGTGCATATGTAGATCCATCAGGTTCAGGTTTAATAAATATTTTAAATCTTGTGTTATTAGCATTGTTTGTAGCTTTATTTGTAATAACTATAGTACTTACAGTGCAACGATTTAAAAAGAATTTATTAGAAGATGAAGGATATCTAATGTTTACTTTACCAGTAAAAAGTAGAAATCTTATTATATCAAAATATTTAGTAGCACTTATATTTGCTCTACTTAGTGGAATAGTAGCAGTATTATCATTTATGTTTATAGCTTTACTTTCAGGAAGTATTTCTTTTGGTGATATAGCTCAATTATTTTCACAATTGAATTTATCAGGAGAGGCAATAGAAGTAAGTTTATATTTCCTTGTGGCACTTTTTATAACTTATAGTATATTTATATTGACAATATATTTTGCAGTATCTATAGGACAATTACCTAATTTAAGTAAACATAGAGTTGCAGCTGGATTTATTTCATTCTTTGTTATAAATTTTTTAATATCATATATACAAAGCTTTATGTCTGATATAATGTATAGTAGTAGCTATTCATCACAAATTACTAATGAAATTTCTATGACATTTTCATCTTTTAGTGGATTAATACTTTTAATTAATGCTTTAATTACAGTAGGTATATTTTTCTTAGTAAACTGGATATTAGATAAAAAATTAAATTTAGAATAATATTAAATATATAAATAGTTAGATATTCATAAAAGAATATTGAATGAAAATAAATATTATGCTAAAATACAAAATAAGGGAATGAAGTTCTCCCAAAGTTATTTTAACTTAAACCGCATTTAATGCTGATGACTTCTGTGATAAATTTGTCGCAGAAATTGTCAGCTTTTTTTTGTGAAAATTCTGATTTTTTCTGCAAAATAATAGGGAGGTTTAAAATGTTAACAAGTTTAGCAATGATTTTTTTACTTGGTTTATTAATGGGAAATCTATTTAATAAGCTGAAATTACCAAGTTTAATGGGGATGATACTTA
Source organism: Terrisporobacter sp. (assembly GCA_036648085.1). Taxonomy (GTDB): domain Bacteria; phylum Bacillota; class Clostridia; order Peptostreptococcales; family Peptostreptococcaceae; genus Terrisporobacter. The sequence continues at coordinate 1,163 of JAVXJA010000129.1, read as the reverse complement.
CAGGTATGATTTTAAGTCCTTATGCATTAAATTTACTGGATGAAAAAATATTAAGTATTTCACCAGACTTAAGACAATTAGCACTAGTAATTATTTTAACTAGAGCAGGATTATCTTTAGATATTAAAGCCTTAAAAAAAGTTGGACGTCCAGCCATACTTATGTGTTTTCTTCCTGCATGTTTTGAAATACTAGCAGTAGTACTTGTGGGACCAAAACTTTTAGGAATAAGTATTTTAGAAGCAGCTATTATAGGAGCTGTAATTGCAGCTGTATCACCAGCTATTATAGTGCCTAGAATGATTAAATTAATAGATGAAAAGATAGGTAGTGAAAATAGTATTCCACAGTTAATAATGGCAGGAGCATCTGTAGATGATATTTTTGTAATAGTATTATTTACTGCTTTTACAAATTTAGCTGGTGGCGGAGATATGAGTATATCTAGTTTTACACAAATACCTATTTCCATAGTAAGTGGAATTGTTTTAGGGGTATTGGTGGGAATTATATTAATTAAATTCTTCAAAAGAGTTAATCTTAGAGATTCAGTAAAAGTTATTATAATTTTAAGTATTTCTTTCTTACTTATAGAGTGTGAACATAGACTAGAAGGTATATTACCACTATCTGGCTTACTTGCAATTATGAGTATGGGTATTATTATTAAGCAAAAATACGAATTACTAGCAGTTAGATTATCTTCTAAATATAATAAGCTTTGGTTAGGCGCAGAGATTATCTTATTTGTTTTAGTTGGAGCAACAGTAAATATAGGTTATTTAGAAAAAGCAGGACTTTCTGCAATACTTGTGATTTTAATTGCTTTAGTATTTAGGATGTGTGGAGTATTTGTATGTATGCTTAAGACTAAATTATCTATGAAGGAAAGATTATTCTGTATGATAGCTTACACACCAAAGGCTACGGTACAAGCAGCCATAGGAGGTTTACCTTTAGCTATGGGACTTGGATGTGGTGAGTTAGTATTAACAGTGGCAGTACTTGCCATATTAATAACTGCACCATTTGGAGCTATTGGAATAGATAATAGTTATAAAAAATTACTTTGTCATGAAAGTAAACCTAAAGGTACAGAAGCAATAAACATATAGATTTAAAAAGGGTGCAAATTAAAATACAGCATTAAAGAAGACTATTTG
>JAVXJA010000128.1:0-4951 GCA_036648085.1 Terrisporobacter sp. | reverse complement strand
TCTATTTACTATATTTGGAAATTAAATTTCAACTAGCACAATAGATTAATTATATAAAATATATGTATCATTTATGAAGTATAATTTATAATAAAACATACTTAAGTAAAGGAGGACTATTATGTTTATAATAAAACATTTTAAAGATTTAACTGTAAATGAATTTTATGAAATAGCTAAAGCTAGATATGAAGTATTTGCTTGCGAACAAAAAATAACTATGGAAAATGATTTTGATGATGTGGATAAAAATTCTTATCATGCTTTTTCTTTAGATAGAGGTATTATTACATCTTATGCTAGAATAATACCTAAAGAATTTAGTAGCTATGAGGATGTTTCTGTAGGAAGGGTTTTAGTTAATAAAGACTATAGAGAAAATGGATTAGCTAAGAACTTAATGATAAAATCTATAGAATTTATTAAAGAAGATTTAAAAGAAAGTAATATTACTTTATCTGCTCAATATTACATAAAGGATTTATATTCATCTTTAGGGTTCAATGAAATTTCACCTGCTTATGATGAGTGTAATATACCTCATATTAAAATGCAGTTGAAGTTATAATTTAAGCAAAATAAAGCCCTCTTACTTATTGTTTGTAATAGGGCTTTACCTCATAAACACTGTTAAAAATCATTTATTTATTAAATATATATTATCTCTACACCTGAAAAACTAACTTTTCCAACTAGTGTTAAAATATTAGATGATGTTCCAAAGTTTCTATTTTTCTCATCTACACCAGCAAATGAAGTATGTAATCTAAAGTGATTTTCATCTTCTACATCTATAATCTCATATTCAGGAGATTCCCAATCATATTTATTGTATGACCATTTATTATGAGACCATTTTGATTCTTTGGTAAAATTTCTTCTAATTCATATAGCTTGTATTTTACTTGGTATACATTATCTATGGTATGAGCACTCATGGTATTTTCTTCTGTTTCAAAAAACAGTATATCTGATAAAGAAATGTAATACTCCACATTATCAATTATAGCCTCTGTACTTTTTTTGTAAACGAAATTAGAATAAGTGGTTGATTTCTATTTGTAAGTGGTAAGTTTTATATGGCTGGTTACAAAAATACTGTACAAATGGCTATAAACAAACTTACTGATTTCACTTCCATATTCAATATTTAATCATATTGAATTTATTTTTTCCAAATTTCAAAAAAATCCAAAATGATTAAAAAAATAACTGATAATTCAGTGATATTATGGTTTTTATACTTTTGTTTTTTAAATTCTTAAAGCAAATGCTATTTTAAAATTTAATCAAGGAGAAATTTACTACTGGTTGGATGATCGTAGCTGCTTGTATGATTATACAAGCTATACCTTACGGTGTATTAGCTAACTTACAACCACAATTTATGCACTACGTTTTACAGGATAAAACCTAAGATTTACTACAGCTACGTTCTCATTAATATTTTCATTAGGAACTATAGTATCGGCTGTTGGTCACCTTTTATAGGAAAATCATTCGATAAGTTTAATCTAAAAACTTTATACTTAGAAGGATCATTATTAGGATACGGAAGTTTCGCTGCTTACTCTTTATGTAAAGCTCCGTGGCAATTTTATGTTGTAGCTGCTTTAATGCAAATAGAAGCGGGAATAATCGTTGCCGCATCTGATTTAGCGTTTAAAAATGGATACAGTAAATAAAGAAAAACTTGCTCAATCTCAAAACAAAGCTGCTTAATATAAAATGAATACAAAGAGCCATCTATAATAATATTAATTTATTATAGATGGCTCTTTTGTTACGATGAGCAATATACTTAATATTAATATAATACATATTTCTAAAATATTATATGCTATTTACAAACTCATCATAATCTCTTCTTTTATTTACAATAAAATTATTTAATTTACTTTGTTCTTCCTTTAAATTATATAAAATTCTCTCCACATTCCCTTGTAATTTACATATATCTCCATATGATTCATTAATTTTATTGTTCACAGAAATATCGGTGAATATATTATCAAAGAATATATCAAAAGTTATGCTGGTAGTAGAAAATTTCAAATTATTTATATTAACATCTTTTAATTCTTTATTAAATTTACTTAATAAATTAGATATTTTAGTAAAATGTCTTTGAGCTTCTTCAACCTTATTATGCTTTGCCATTGAAGAAATAAAATCGCCTCCAAATAAATCAATAGTTCCCCAGTTTTTTGCAGAATCTAATACTTTCTTACAACGTATTATTTCATTAGCTAAATCATTTCCAGCTACTATTGATTCGTCTAATTCCTTAGCCTTACTTAAGCAATCATCTATTTCTTTTTCCATATTTATAAGCTTCTTTTTATTTACTTCGTCTCCATCTATGTCTATTAAATGAATTTTTATCTGTAGTAAATCTTCGTATTTAGTTTCACAGTCAGCTAAAGATTTTAATCTAGTTTCCACGCTACTTATATCTTCTTTTAATAAATCCACTCTTGATTTACACTGATCATATTTAATTTTTACCATTAAATACTCTTGTTCTTCTTTTTCCATCTTTGAGCCTTTGTTGCCCATTATTGTAGACATAACACTAGATAAAGATAGTTTCTTTAAGTTTTCCACATCTTTTAGCTCTTTTTTTAATTGACTCTCTAAGTTTGCTAGCTCTTCTTCTTTGTTACAACAATCTTTTTTAAAATCATTAAGCTTCTTTTCTAGCACATTTCTTTCTGCAATATCATTTTTCACTTTGTTTATTTTTATATTAATATCTTCCATCATGAGACTTCTCCCCTTATCTAATAATGAATATATTGTATACTATTTTTCACCATATAAAATTTTTATTATTTAATCTCTACAAAAAACATAAAATTTTTTATAAAAGTGGAGCTTGATTATTCATTGAATATCCATCACTTCTAATATCACTTATCTCTAATATATCATCTTTAACTTTAACCTTACTAAGTTTTTTTACTACTCCATAAGGTTCTTTTACTGAAAGCTTATCTCCTCTTCCAGAAATCACCCATAAAACTTTGTATCCTCTAGGTATTGCTTGTAATTTATCTTCACCTTTACCATCAGTAAAATACACTAATAAATTAGTTTTTTTGCTATTAGCATATTCAAAAACTGGATTGAATTTAGTTCCTCCTCCTGTGGCAATTCTTTCTTTTATATCCTTCACTGATTTTGCTTTATATACACGTCTAATCTCTTTATCACATTCAATAATTGTAATCTCATGATTATAATTTTTTACTATATTAAGAACTTCTTTAACTGCTTGCTTATATTCTTCATCACTTATACTTCCACTTATGTCAATTGCAACAGCTATTTCTGCTTTATGCCCTCTAAGCTCACCTCTTAAATCTAACCTATTCGGTTGTCTTCTATTTCTTCTTGTTATAGTTTTCTTTTTATTAGCTTCAACTGTTCCCATCAACTTCTTAAGATATAAATTCCAAGGTAGTTCTGCCTTACTTTTTTTAAGTGAAGATATTAATCCTTCCAAATATACTTGTATTGTACCTTTATGAGAATTATCAATAAATTTTTCTGTAAACTCTTTAAGAGTTTTTTCATCTATATCGTTAGAATATTCCCAAATATCATGAGTATTTTCTGGGCTAAAATCAGTTTGTACATTTTCGTCACTATCAAGCTCTTCTCCATCGTCATCTACTTCTTGTAAATCTAATTCTATTTGAATTTTTTCTACATAATATTCAAAAGTCTGATATGATTCAAGATTTAAAGAAGGATACTTTGAATTTATCCATTCTAGAGTAAGGGCATATGGTGGTAAATAATTTAAATATTGATTTACTACTATATCCATGGCCATATTAATAGCTAGTGTACTGTATTTATTTTTTAATTCTTTTCCTCTAATTAAATGTAATGATAATACATGAAGTATTTCATGTTTAATAGTCTCTTCCATTTGATTCATATTTAATTTTAGAAATATTAATGGGTTAAAATATATAACATATTTTGCTTTTTTAAAATTCACAGCACTTGGACTACTTATATCAAATTTTATCTCTCTAGACATTTGAAATAAGAAATACCCATAAAAATTATCTTTTTCTTCCATAAGACTTAAATTGACTGTCTCTATCAGACTAAAAAATTCTTTCTGAAAATCATGAGGTATCTTTATCTCAAATTCCTCATCTTCATTATTTTTTGATTTTAATATGGTCTCATTATTAATAATTTCAATGGCTTTATCATAAAGGTCTTTTGTTTGTTTACCAAAATAAGTTTCCATATATTATCCCCTTATTAAACTATAGGCTTTAAAATACTGTTCTACAAATTCTTCATTTTCTAAAGCCTTTTTGTATAATTCGGCATAACCTATCTTTATATCCTTCATAATTCCAACCATTAAATCTATTGGGTATTCTTTTAAAAATTCAACAAGTCTATTAATGTTATTTCCTGATTCATTATCATCATTTTTCATTCTTAATTCTAAAGTTTTAAGTATATTCATTGCAGTTATATAAAGTCTTGTATGACTTTCATTTCCTATTTTTTCTACAACAGATTCACTAAGAGTTTCTCCAGAAAAAACATCATCATAAGATATTAAGGGACTACAATCTGCTTCAACAAAACTTACAAACTCTTCTGCTATAACCTTCCCTACATTTCCTTTTATGACATTTAAAAATACAGATCTAGGTATTGAATCTATTTGTTCTTTATAAACTTTATAGCTCTTAGATACTCTTTCATAACTTCTAGGCGTTGCCCTTACATCATCTTCATTTATTTTGTGTAAGTACTCTGGGAAAGTGGAAATAAACTCTATTACCTTTTGCTCTATTCCTGCATCTATTGCCCACTTTAGCCAATTTGTATAATCTGGCTCCATATTTAACCACACAAATCTATTTTCTTGAGCTGCATCCATATCTACAACTTGATAATCAAAATCTGA
>JAVXJA010000127.1:0-5073 GCA_036648085.1 Terrisporobacter sp. | reverse complement strand
TTCATATAATATCACCCCATATATTATATAAAAAAAGACTTTGGAATATACCAAAGTCTTTGAATAAACATATATAATTATCTCTTTGAGAATTGCGGAGCTCTTCTTGCAGCCTTTAATCCGTATTTCTTTCTTTCTTTCATTCTAGCATCTCTAGTTAAGAATCCTTCTTTCTTTAAAGAACCTCTTAATTCTGCATCAACTGTTAATAATGCTCTAGATATACCATGTCTTATAGCACCAGCTTGTCCAGTGAATCCTCCACCTTCAACCTTTACTATAATATCATATTTAGTTTCATTTCCTGTTAAAACTAATGGTTGTTTAACATCTCTTATTAAAGTTTCATAGTTGAAATATTCTTCAACATTTCTTCCATTAACTGTTATATTTCCTTCACCTGCAACTAGTCTTACTCTTGCTACAGAGTGTTTTCTTCTTCCTGTTCCATAGTATTGAACGTTAGCCATGATTAACTCCTCCTTTCACCCGTTATGATTATTTGAAGTTTAAAACTTCTGGATTTTGAGCTTCGTGTCCGTGGTTTGGTCCAGCAAATACTCTTAATCTAGTCATCATTCTGCTTCTTAATTTGTTCTTACATAACATACCGCTAACAGCATGCATAACAACCTCTTCAGGTTTCTTTTCCATCATTTCTCTATAAGTTATTTCCTTTAATCCACCAACATATCCAGTGTGGTATCTGTACATCTTTTGATCTAATTTCTTTCCTGTTAAAACTACCTTCTCAGCATTTACAACAACAACGAAATCTCCACCATCCACGTGAGGCGTGAAAGTTGGTTTGTGCTTTCCTCTTAATATTGTAGCTATTTCAGTAGCCATACGACCTAATGTTTTTCCTTCAGCATCAACTACGTACCAATTTCTTTGTACGTCAGCTGGTTTAGCTATATAACTTTTCATTACAAGTCCCTCCTTATCTTATTTCCATATGATATTTTACCGTCTATGTCAAGTCCGGGGCAAGTGGACTTATTAACACACTCTTGTATATTTTAATACATGCACCCTGGCGTGTCAAGCTAATAATCAACTTTTTTAAGAAATAATCCATGTGCTGGAGCTGTATGTCCAGCCATCGATCTAGTCTTAGATTTTATTATACTTAACATGTCAGTGTCTATTCTGCCTCGGCCAATATCAACTAATGTTCCAACTAAAATCCTTACCATATTGTATAAAAATCCATTACCCTCTACTTCTATTATAATTAATTCTTCTTGTTTTGAAATTTTTATATCATATATAGTCCTAACAGTATTTACAACAGATGATCCAGAACTCATAAATCCTTTAAAATCATGTGTTCCTATCAATGTTTTAGCTTCTTCTTCCATTTTTTCAAAATCCAAATCATACTTAACAAAGTAAGCTATATCGTTATATATAGGACTTCTATATATACTATTGTATATCATATATCTATATCTTTTTCCTTTTGCACAATGTCTTGAGTGAAAATTCAATTCCTTCTCTTCTGCATTTATTATAGCTATATCCTCGGGTAGCTTCGAGTTTAACGCATTAGGTATTTTATCAACAGGTATCTTACAGTCAGTATTAAAATTTGCAACTTGCCCTAGTGCATGCACTCCTGCATCAGTCCTTCCAGAACCATTTATTTTAATATCTTCCTTTGTTATCTCTTTTATAGCTTGTTCTATAGTACCCTGTATTCCTAATGAGTCATTCTGTTTTTGCCAACCACAATAGTTCTTACCATTGTATTGGATAGTTAATTTTATGTTTCTCATACCATACCTCTTTATATAAATCTAATCACCACTATTGTTCCTAAATAAATAAACTGAATAGCATATGCTATATAGTCTGCTTTAGTCATTATACTTTCTTTCATCTTAGTTCTATTATATCCACCTCTATAACATCTAGCTTCCATAGCCATAGCCAATTCATCAGCTCTTCTAAACGCACTTATGAAAAGAGGTATTAATAATGGAACTAAATTCTTAGCTCTATTTATTATATTCTTACTTTCAAAGTCAGCTCCTCTAGACATTTGAGCTTTCATTATCTTATCTGTTTCATCTAATAATGTAGGTATAAATCTAAGCGCAATAGTCATCATCATAGCCAATTCATGTACAGGGAATCCAACTTTTCTTAGGGGATTCAATAATCTTTCTATACCATCAGTAAGTTCTATTGGAGATGTTGTAAGAGTAAGTAAAGATGTTCCTACAACTAAAAATATAAGTCTTAACCCCATAAATATAGCTTGACTTAACCCTTGACTAGTTATTTTTATGAATCCAAATGACCATATAGGATCTCCAGGTATAAAAAATATATTTATTACAAATGTAAATACTATAATCCATTTTAAAGGTTTCAGTCCTTTAATTATAAATTTCCCAGGTATCTTAGATAACTTAATTACAGTCATCAAGCTTCCTACCACTATTAAATATGGCCAAAATTCATTTATTATAAACAATGACACCATAAATATAAAAGTTGCTATAAGTTTAACTCTAGCATCCAATTTATGAATAATCGAGCTGGTAGGATAATATTGACCTATGGTTATATCTTTTAACATTTTCCTTTACCTCTCATAACTTTTATTATTTCTTGCTTAGCCTCTTCAATAGTAAGTATATCTTGTCTAATATCAAAGCCTTTATCTTTTAGTTTAATACATAGTTCTAAAACTTGAGGTATATCTAATCCAATTTCTTTAAGTCTACTAGCCTGATTTTTAAAAACTTCTCTTGTAGAACCCATAAATTCTATCTTACCATCATTCATAACTATTATATTTTTAACTAACTTAGCCATATCATCCATGCTATGAGATGACAATATTATAGTCATTTTCTTCTCATCATGTAATGTTTTTATTAAATGAAAAATTTCATCTCTTCCTTTAGGGTCTAATCCAGCTGTAGGCTCATCTAATATTAATACTTCTGGATTCATAGCTATAACTCCAGCTATAGCTACTCTACGCTTTTGCCCTCCTGATAACTCAAAAGGTGATTTATCTTTAAATTCATCATAGTTAAGTCCAACAGCCTCCATAGATGCTTTGGTCCTATTGCTTATCTCAACATCGTCTAAACCTAAATTTGAAGGTCCAAAGGCTATATCCTTTGCTACTGTTTCTTCAAATAATTGATACTCAGGATATTGAAATACAACTCCAACTTTTTTTCTTATATCCGTTAAATTCAAATCCTTAGCCGTTATATCAAAATTATTTATTAAAATTTTACCTGATGAAGGTTTTAATATACCATTTAAATGTTGAATCAACGTCGATTTCCCTGAACCTGTATGTCCTATAAGACCCACAAAATCTCCATCTTCTATATTCAAACTTATATCGTCTAGTGCTTTGCTAGCAAATGGCATTCCTTCATTATATATATGCGTTAAATTCTCTATTATAATTGACATAATTTCATCACCATCTCATCCACAGTTAATATATCACCATCTATGTCTATACCCTCGTCTTTAAGGTCTTTACTTAACTCAGTCATATAAGGAACATCTAGTCCTATACTTTTAAGTTTTTCAACTTTTGAAAAAACTTGTTTAGGCGTTCCTTCCAAAACTTTCTTACCTTTTTCCATTACAATAACTCTATCCGCATCAACAGCTTCTTCCATAAAGTGAGTTATATGCATTATAGTTATATTTTCTTCTTTATTCAATCTTTTTATAGTTTTCATTACTTCTTTTCTACCTGATGGATCTAGCATAGCTGTAGCTTCATCAAAAATTATACATTTAGGCTTCATTGCTATTATACCAGCTATAGCAACTCTTTGCTTTTGACCTCCTGATAGTAAGTGGGGTTGTCTATCTCTTAATTCATACATTCCAACACTTTTTAACGATTCTTCAACTCTTCGTCTAATTTCAATAGGATCTATCCCTAAATTTTCAGGCCCAAAAGCCACATCTTCTTCTATTATAGTAGCCACGATTTGATTATCTGGATTTTGAAAAACCATACCAGCAGTTTGCCTAATATCCCATAAATGTTCTTCTTCTTTAGTATTCCATCCATCTATGAATATATCACCATTTGTAGGCATAAGAATTGCATTTAAGTTTTTAGAAAGTGTTGATTTTCCTGATCCATTATGACCTATAACTACAACAAATTCTCCTTGCTTAACATTTAAAGTTAAGTTATCTATAGCTTTAAATGTGCTATCTTCAGTTACATACTCAAATGATACATCTTTAACACTTACTATATCTTTCATACACTTCTTCTCCTTTTAAATTAGTAGCGTTTATTAATTTACAATTTCTATTGTATTATATCATAGATTAAATTATAGATTAATACAAAAATTAGCCTTAAATTAAGTTCTCTTAAATAAATAATCTAATCAATATTAGTTTTTTGCAATAAAAAAAGATTAGGCTAAAAGCCTAATCTTTTAAATACTATACTAATTCTATTAGAGCCATTTCAGCAGCGTCGCCTCTTCTTGGTCCCATTTTTATTATTCTAGTATATCCACCGTTTCTCTCAGCATACTTTGGAGCTACTTCAGTGAATAAGTTGTTAACTACTGTCTCATCTAAAACATAAGCTAAAACTTGTCTTCTAGCATGAAGATCCCCTCTCTTAGCAAGAGTTATCATCTTTTCTGCCATTCTACGAGTTTCTTTTGCTCTAGTAACTGTAGTTTCTATTTTTCCAGCTCTTAGTAAATCTGTTACTAAGTTTCTTAACATAAGATTTCTATGAGCAGTTACACGTCCTAATTTACGGTACTTAGCCATGCTTATCCCTCCTTTGCGCTTACTCTTCGCTTGGTTTAAGACCTAATCCAAGTTCTTCTAACTTTTGGATTACTTCTTCTAATGACTTTTTACCTAAGTTTCTAACTTTCATCATATCTTCTTCAGATTTATTAGCTAATTCTTCAACTGTATTTATTCCCGCTCTCTTTAAACAGTTGTAAGATCTAACTGATAAGTCTAATTCTTCGATAGTCATCTCAAGAACTTTTTCTTTTTGATCTTCTTCTTTTTCTACCATTATTTCAACATTGC
>JAVXJA010000126.1:0-5139 GCA_036648085.1 Terrisporobacter sp. | reverse complement strand
TCTAATCTTTGTATTATCATTTCTTCACATATTAAAGCCATTTCTCTTTCGTACTCATGACCTTCTTCTATTTCTAAATATATTGTACAGAATGGTGATTGACCATTACTTGTATGAAGAGTAGATAGCTGATATCTAATAGTTTGTATACCAGATTTTAATTCTTCCATTATTCTTTCCTCTGCCAATTCTTTAGCCATTTCAATAGAGTATTTTTGTGAATATTTATTTAAATATTTATCATACGAAACTCTTAAAAATGGTGCTATATGCTTTATTGTTATAGTATTACCACCATATTGAGCACTAGCAATTTGAGCTATAATTTGAGTAACTATAGTACATGCTGTTCCAAAAGATTTTGGAGACTCTACTAATTTATTATTAATTACAGTTCCATTAGTTAACATATCTTCTAAGTTAATTAACATACAATTATGAATTGGTTGCATAGCATAATCCATATCATGATAATGAAGAACACCTTCATCATGAGCATGCACTATATGAGCAGGTATTAATTTTCTTCTCGACATATCCTTAGATACTTCTCCTGCAACTAAATCTCTTTGAGTTGATGCTAATATACCATTTTTATTAGAATTTTCATTTAATACATCTTCATTACTTCTATCTAATAACCCTAGTATACTATCATCAGTAGTATTTATTGTTCTTTTAAATGATTGAACTGCTCTATATCCTTCATATGCCTTAGCTGTTAGTTTTTGCTTATAATCAATTAATTTATTATATACCATTTCCTCTACTTGATACACTGTTGCACTATTGTCATTATTCATGTAAATTTCTTCTATTTCTATAGCTATATCTTTGGCTATTTCTGGTATAAAAACACCACTACCATATTTCATAGCTTTTAATATTGCGTTCTCTATTTTATCTCTGTCAAATCCAACAATGTTGCTATCTCTTTTAATTATTTTCAGTTGCCTCATTATAATTATCTCCTTTATTAGTTACTATGTATTTTATTTACATTAATCAATTTTTTTCTGTTTTTTTCATCAAACCTATTGACTTTATAAAAGTTTCATACCCTATCCCGTCCATTATAAAACACTATATCTAGTTATCACCTTGTATATTCTATACTACATATAGTGCTTAATCAAGTGATTTTTTGGCCTCATATGAAAAATATTTTTGTCAATACAAGCACTAAATTTTATTAAAAAGCTAAAAATAAGTAGCATGAATGTATTGATTTTTTTTTACACATTTTTACATAATTTAACATTAGTTTAGATTTGTATTTTAATCTTATTCATAAAAAAAGAAATATTAAAAAGTTCTTTTCACCCTTTAATATTTCTTTGAAACAAATTATTTTTTAAATTGTATTTCTATTTTTTCTATACTAGGTTCAACTTTAATACATTCAACTTTTGCTTTGCCAAACATATATTTAGATGCTTTTATTGAATCTGTATCAGCATATTTATCTTCAAGATAAAATACTTTTTTTATACCTGATTGAATAATATTTCTAGCACAATCATGACAAGGAAATAAATTCACATATATACTACATCCATCTAAATTCTTACCTCTAGCATTTAATATTGCATTTTGCTCTGCATGAACTACAAAAGGATATTTTGTTTCTAGAAACTCCCCTTCTCTTTTCCAAGGAAAATCTTCATCACTACATCCATTTACAAATCCATTATATCCTATTGATACTATCCTATTATTCTTATCAACTATACAAGCTCCCACTTGTGTAGATGGATCCTTGCTTCTCATTGATGATAGCAAAGAAATTCCCATAAAATATTCATCCCATGAAATATAATCTGTTCTTTTCATTTTTTCTCCTTGTATTAAATTTACATCTGTAATTTTATAAATATTAATAATATCTTAGTTATTTTCTTTTTTCAAACCTTTTATTTATTATTCTATCATAAAAACAGATTATATTTTTTATTCCACAAAAATGTAACTATTTAGCTATAGTTAATTAATTATTTTTATATATAATTTTAGGTATTACAAATAAGGGTATCAACTAAATTAATACCTCTAAAAATATTTTAGTTAAACTAAGTATTCCTAGATACTATTCAATAAAAAATCAAATAACCTTAATAAATTTAAAATACACTCTATTTATCCTGGTTAGCTATAAAAACTTCTTTACATTACAAAAAATATCTTTTAAAATACATAAAAGAATAATTCTATAATAATCATAGTAAACTTATATTCTAAAATAAAACCAATAACAAGGAGCCATATTATGTTAAAAATTGGAGCAGTAGTATTTTTTTCCGGTACTGGTAATACAAAATATATAGCTAAGCTATTTAAAAAAGTATTTGATGAGCAAAATATAAAATTAGATTTAATAGATATACAAAAGAATAATGGTATAAATAAAGAGTATGATTTTTACATATTTGGAGCACCCACACATGCAGAGATGCCCCCTAAAATATTTATCGACTGGATTAATAAAAATATAAGATATACCTCAAAAAAAAGTATAGTATATCATACTTCTGGTGATAAAAAACCTAGAGATAATCAAATATATTTGGCAAAAAACGTGAAGAATAAAGGGTTAGATGTAGTTATAAATACATCAATACAAATGCCAAATAATTATTACCATATATTATTTAAAAGAGAAAGTGATGAAGAAATTGCACAAATTTTATTATCAAGAGAACATATTATAAATAATATAGTAAAAGATTTTCTAGAAGGAAAAAGAAGTGAAATAAACTACGAAAAAAGCATACTAGGAAAAAAAATAGTTTATGATGCATTTTTAATTTATGCAAAAAAATATGCAAAAAGAAATTTTTCATTAGATGGAAACAAATGTATAGATTGTAAAATATGTCAAGAACAATGCCCAACAAAAAATATATGTATAGATAATAAAATACTTGAATTTTCTAACAAGTGTATAGGATGTGAAAAATGCATCCATAGATGCCCAACAGAAGCTATATTATACAAGAATAAACCATTTATACCTTATAAAATAGAAAAGTTTTTGAAATAATTAATAACTGAATAGTTACAAAAAATAATCATTGATTTTTTTTAGTTAATTGATTTTACAAGGATAATAATATACACTAAAAATAGGACATTTTATTATCTATCATAATATTATCTACATATTAGGGGGTACTATTTTGAAAAAATTAGTTGTTAAGGACAAATCTTTATGTCAAGCTTGTTTAAGTTGTGAACTTGCTTGCTCAGAAGCCTTTTATAAACAAGAAGGTTTCTCTTGTATATCTATTGGGGTTAATAAAAAAGAAGTTTTAGATGTAAAAGCTTGTAATCAATGCGGTGTTTGTGCTAAAAAATGCCCAGAAGAAGCTATATCTAAAAATGCTAAGGGTGTATATACAATAGACAAGAAAAAATGTACTGGATGTTTAGCTTGTATTGATGCATGTCCAAAAGGAATAATAGTAAAATCAGAAGAAAAACCAGCTCCATCTAAATGTATGGCTTGTGGAATATGTGTAAAAGCATGTCCTATGGAAATACTTGAAGTAGTGGAAGTTGCTGATTAATAAACACTATTAATAAATAGAAAGATGTATCCTATTATGGTTACATCTTTTTTTATGTTAAAAATTTATTAATTTATAACTTAAAAAATTCTTGAAATTTAAAAGTGTATAAATTTTTCATTTTTAACAATTATTATGAATTTTTGATTTATATACATCCCATATTTTAAGATGTTTTTAGCATACTATTAATGACAACTTTTTTAGGAGGTATTTTTATGACTACAGAAGGATACAGAAATAAACCTCAATTTCAGTACAATGAAACATTAAATAAAAATGTTACCCCTAATGTCCCAGAATTTAATTCAAATGCTATGAATAATTCAGGTATGATGTCACTTAATAATTGTGCTAACTGCAATTGTGATGGACATGATCACAAGCATGAACATAAAGAACATGGTGATCATGAATGTTGTCATGGAAAACATGCTGAGGGTCACGAGCATAAGCATTGTGGTTGTAACTGTGACAATAAGTAAAGAATTGTAATTTCCTAACTCCTTACTTTTAATCTCAAGCTACAGCATAAAAGTCTAAGTTATTAACTTAGGCTTTTTGTGTTTTGCCTACCTATGCTATACTTGTTTTAATTTATGTTATATAAGATATATTTTAGTGAGGTGTATTTATGAATAAAAATATTAATGAAGAAATTAGAAAAAAGTTATTTAGTTTAGCCGATGAAAAATACAAAAAATTCCATAGTGATTTATGTCCTAATGTTGATAATATAATAGGTGTTCGAGTACCTCTTATGAGAAATATAGCTAAAGATATATCAAAAAGTGAGTATACAGAATATTTATCTAATCCTTATAATGATTATTATGAAGAAATCATGATAGAAGGATTAACTATTGGATATATAAAAGTAGATAATAATACTAGATTTGAATACATAAGAAATTTTGTTCCCAAAATATATAACTGGGGAATTTGCGATAGTTTTTGTAGTAATTTAAAATTCACGAAGAAAAATATGAATGAAGTTTGGGATTTTCTTATGAATTATATATCTTCAAATAAAGAATTTGAACTTAGATTTGCTATAGTAATGATGCTAGATTTTTATATTGTTGAAGAATACATAGATAAAGTGTTAGAAATATTTAATAACATTCATCACGAAGGTTATTATGTGAAAATGGCAGTTGCTTGGGCAGTATCTGTAGCATATATTCGCTTCCCAGAGAAAACTTTAGAATTTCTTAAAAACAATAATTTAGATAAATTTACTTATAATAAAGCCCTTCAAAAAATTATTGAATCTCTTCGTGTAAGCAAAGAAGATAAAGATTTAATGAGAAGTATGAAAATAAAATAATAAAAAAAGTGCCTAAGATTAATTAAAATCATAGACACTTTATTTTGAGCAACGTAGTTGCCTGAAGCGAAGCAAAATGATTCGCCAACGCGTTGCTCAGAGGCATCTCGTTGTCGACATGAGTAAAACGAATTTTTATTCACTATATCTAACTCTATCAATTAGAGATTCTTTATTAAAGTTTTTACTTAGTGAACTACCAACAAGCTAAAGACTTGTCGGCTTCTTGGTCAATATGTCTAA
>JAVXJA010000125.1:0-5236 GCA_036648085.1 Terrisporobacter sp. | reverse complement strand
GATAAGATTAATATTTGTTGATCATTTTCATTTGTGGTCATTGTATTTGGACTCATTAACATCATCACCAAGCAAGTGGAAAGAATTATGTTTTTCAAGTTTTCACTTCCTAACAAATTTAGTATGCTTAATTACATGCTTACGATACTAAAATAATACTTAAAATAAGTTGAATATATGGATCATTCACTAAAATTAATAGTTTATATTACGATAAATAGGTTATAATATAAATAGATTATGGCAAGTTGGGAGTTAATTATGAAGAAAATCACTTTTTTAATGTTGCATCTAAAACATGGAGGTGCAGAAAAACAAACAATTACACTTATGAATCACTTAGTTGATTTTTTTCAAATAGAAATTATTTCTTTTTATCGATTCGATGGAATTCCTGCTTATCCGATTGATGATCGGATTGTGATTAAATATTTAATCAATGGTGGACCGAATCGTGATGATTTTAAAAATGCATTGAATTCAAAAAAGATAGCAAGGATAATGAAAGAAGGATTAAAGAGTATCAAAATATTACGGAAAAAGAAAGTATTAATCCGTAAGGCGATTGAAGCATTAGATTGTGATATTGCATTTGCAACTCGTTTGGATTTTGCCTTTGAATTATCAAAATATGGTAGTGAAAACATACTTAAAATAACGCAGGAACATAACTATATCACGGATCAGGATTATCGAAAGCAAGTAGTTAAGGGATTAAGTAAGATTGATATAGTCGTTGTTATGAGTGATGAATCAGCAAGATTATATAAACAATGGTTAAGTGATAATTCACATATAGAAATTAGAATTATTCCAAATATGTTAGATGAAATGCCACAACGTACGACTACTTTGAATCATCATAGAATCATTGCAGCAGGTAGATTTCATCCAGTAAAGGATTTTATTTCATTAATTGATATGTTTGCGATTCTTCATCAACTCAATCATCAAATTGAATTGGTATTGCTAGGGGATGGGCAACAGCGCTTAGAAATAGAAAAGAGAATTGAAAGCTATCAGCTTCAATCCTTTGTTCACCTTAAAGGTATGGTATCACTTGAAGAAGTTGAAGAATCCTATTATCAAAGTGATATGTTTATTATGACTTCCTTACATGAGTGCTTTCCCATGGTATTATTAGAAGCGAATGCAAGTGGTTTACCAAGTATTTCTTTTGATATCCCAGCAGGGCCTAGGGAATTGATTCAAAATGGTGAAAATGGATATTTAATTCAAAATCGCAATATTCATGAAATGGCAGAAAAGATTAACGAGTTATATGAAAATAAAGAACAAATGAAGTTAATGAGTGAAAAAGCATTAGCGAGGTCAAAAAATTATTTACCAAACACAATTATGCCTTTGTGGCTTGATTTATTTGATCATAAACATATTAATATTTAAATTGCATTCTGCGCATTTTTGTATTATATTATAGGTTGTCTTTTGTTAGAATATGAGGTGTTACGATATGAAACATATTTGTTTTGTCTTAAATAAATTTATTTATGGAGGCATTGAAAAAGTTGCATTAAATTATTTAAATCATATCGATTATGAACGATATATAGTTGATGTTTTTGTGCTTTCTGATAATGAAGATATAATAAAAGAAATACCAAAACAATGTAATCTATATATTTTAAATTTAAATTATTATGCGTTACCTGAATCTAGAGCTTCTATGATGAATAAAAAAACGGCAGGAGCTTTAATATATTATCCAACATTTTTACTAAAAAAAGCATTATTACCTTATTATCTTCTTAAATATAATAAATATAGAAATCAAACTTATGATGTGGCAATTGCATTTTCAGGTCATTTGAATGATATCTTTTTTGTGAAATCTATTCTTAAGAGTAAACGTAAAATTGTATGGGCGCATGGTATGATTTATCAGTATTTATTGTTGTCAGCAGCGTTTGAAAAATCATATCGTAAATTTGATGCAATCGCTTGTATTAATCAACTTGACCAAAGTGAAATCTTTGTTCATAAACCATATTTAAATTATAAAATTTACAATATATATAATCCTATTCCTGATGAAAGTAATAAAATAGATCCTACGGAAGTTGCAAGATTAAAAGAAAGATTTGGAGATTTTATTTTAATGATTGCAAGAATGTCACCTCCTAAAGATCATAAAACGCTTATTAAGGCTTATCAAGAGATTTTAAAAGAACAGCCTACCTTTAATAAAAAGCTTGTTTTAGTTGGCGATGGGGAAGAAAGTGATCATTTAAAAGAATTAGTTTCTTCTATGAACTTGAACGATAATATTATATTTGAAGGCTCTAAAGCTAATGTTTTTGATTATTATAAGGCGGCCGATATTATGGTTTTATCTTCAGAAAGTGAAGGACTTCCAACGGTTTTAGTTGAATCAATGGAAGTAGGAACCCCAGTTATTTCTTCAGACTGTCCTCGCGGTGCTCAAGACATTCTAAGAAATGAAACATATGGCTTAATGTTTGATGTTGGTAATGTGAAACAACTTAAAGAAAAAATATTATTATTATCAAATGATCAAAAGGTTTATCAACATTATGTTGAAATGGGTTATCAACGATTAAAAGATTTTGCTCCAGAAACAATTATGAAACAGTTTGAGGATATATTAAATGGTAAGTAACAAAATATGAAGGGAGCTTTAAAATGGAAAAGAAATCAATAACAACCAATTTTTTCTATAATGCTCTTTATCAAATATTAATTACAGCATTACCGATTATTACACAACCATATATCACCCGTGTTTTAGGTGGTGAAGCACTTGGTATCCATGCATTTACAGAAGCTAATGTCACTTACTTTATGTTGATTGGTTCACTTGGTATTTCTTTATATGGGTGTAGAAAAATTGCTTATATTCGTGATGATCCTAATAAGTTAAGTAAAACCACTTGGGAAATTATTTTATTAAAGTTGTTTTTAGCGGTTATTACACTCTTTGTTTATCTTGGATTTATTATGATGAACAGTCAATATCGAATGATTTATATCATTCAAATTATTAATATTTTAGCCAA
Source organism: Terrisporobacter sp. (assembly GCA_036648085.1). Classification (GTDB taxonomy): domain Bacteria; phylum Bacillota; class Clostridia; order Peptostreptococcales; family Peptostreptococcaceae; genus Terrisporobacter. The sequence continues at coordinate 2,198 of JAVXJA010000125.1, read as the reverse complement.
TGCAATTGAAATTTCTTGGTTTTATCAAGGCATCGAAGATTTTAAAAAGATTACGATAAGAAATATATTTGTTAAGATTGTATTTGTTATTTGCTTATTTGTATTTATTCATTCTCCTCAAGATTTATATTTGTACGTATTTTTAATTGTTTTAAGTGCTTTGCTTGGAAACTTTATTATGTGGATTTATCTACCTCGCTATATTAAGCCTTTAAGACAAACAAAAAATGTTCAACCTTTGCAACCATTTATCCATTTACGTGGAACATTGTCTTTGTTCATTCCACAAATAACGGTATATGTTTATTCTCTATTAGATCGTACGATGTTAGGATTAATGACAACCAATAAATCAAATGTTGCTTTTTATGATAATGCTCAGCGCTTGATTCGAATCATTGTTGCATTACTTCAATCGTTAGGTTACGTTATGATGTCAAGAATTTCTAATTTATCAGCAAGTAATGATATTGAAGGTATAAAACGATATATTGAAAAATCAATTAACTTTACTTTGTTTTTGGCATTCCCAATGATGTTTGGTTTAATGGGAATCGCTGAAAAATTCATTCCATTTTATTTGGGTGAAGAATTTGCAAGCGTGGCAAATGTTGTATTAGTCTTATCACCAATCATCATTGCAATTGCCTTAAATAGTGTCTTAGGCGTACAACTGCTTGTATCGATTGGACATGATAAACAATATACGGTAGCAACTACGGTTGGGGCGGTTAGTAATATGATATTGAACTTTATCTTAATCCCTATCTATGGAGTTTATGGAGCTTGTGTGGCATCAATATTCGCAGAATTTTTAGTTTTAATTGTTCAAACTTTCTTTGTCCGCGAATATCTAAATATTCGAAATATTATTAAAAAGAATCTATTAGTTATGCTTACTTCGTTTTTAATGTTCTTAATTGTTTATAGTATTGGGAAATTACATTTATCGATCCTTTTAATATTTTTAATACAAATATTAATTGGCTCTTGTTTCTATTTTGCGGTGATGCTTATTTTTAAAAACGAAATGATGAAAGAAGTTACGAATAAAGTATTTGGGATGCTTCATTTATCCTATCGTGTAAGATAAAGGAGAGAGTTATTATGAATAAAATAATTGCTCCCATAAGTTATATGGGATCGGGATCTTCCGCTATTACAGGTATATTAAGTGAATTTTCCTGTAATGATACTCGAAGTAGTGACTTTGAATTCGTTTTCTTACATTGTCCAAATGGAGTCTTTGATTTAGAGGATAAATTACTTCGTTATAACAATTCATTAAGATCAGATGAAGCACTGCATTCGTTTTATCAAACAATGAAGGATCTTTTTGATAAAAAATATTATTGGGTAGGGCATTATAATAAAGTAGTTAGTCCTGACTTTATGACCTATGTGGATGATTTTATTAATAAAATCATTCAATTTAAACCAGAATTTTACTGGTATTATCAAGAAAATGCGGACTATAAAATGATTGTGAAGTTGATTGTTAGAAAGTTAGTATATTATGGAACTTTTAAAAGAATTCAACTAAAAAAACCACTTTTATATCCTGAGATGTGGATTTCTTTTGTTGATGAGAAAACTTTTTATGACGAAGCAAATATGTTTATTAAAAAAGTCTTTGATGCTTTAGGTTATCAAGATAAGAATATCGTATTGGATCAATTACTGCTGCCTTATAATTTGAATCGTGTGGATCATTATTTTGGTGATGAACTTAGAGGCATTGTGGTTGAACGAGATCCTCGTGATGTGTTTATTAGTAATAAATACTTTTGGAAACCGAATCATGAACCAATTCCTTATCCAACGGATGTAAATGTATTCTGTGACTATTATCGAAAAATGAGAAGACAAGAAAAACCAATTGAAACAAATAAAGTATTGAGAATTCATTTTGAAGATTTAATTTATAACTATGATCAATCCATTCAAACGATATGTGATTTTTGTGAATTTTCAATCGACAATCAAGTAAATAAGAGAAAATCCTTTAATCCAGATGTTTCAATTAACAATACACAGTTGTTTCGTTTGAATAAAGAATTTGAAAAAGAAGCAGATATTATTAAAGAAAAACTAGCAGAATATATTTATGATTTCCCTTATGAATATATACCTAGTTCAAAACTTACTTTTTAGTAGTTTGCTTTCTGTGTTATAATTGTATCGTTCTTATAAGGAGA
>JAVXJA010000124.1:0-5257 GCA_036648085.1 Terrisporobacter sp. | reverse complement strand
AACAACCGTGCTCCGTAGAGTACGGTACGGAGAACCGTATCACAAGTAACGGAGCGCGGTTTAGCTTTTTGTAATTAAATAATAAATCTTTGTAAAATTTGGAATTATTGTATATAATTGTTATTAAATAAAAAGTAAAGGGGTTAATAACAATGGCAGACAATTGTAGAGTTTGTGGTAAATCACTTAGTATTTCGCAATATAGTGAAGATGGAAAGTATAAATCATGTCCAAGTTGCTCACAAAAAAATGGAAAAGAGCATGTTTACTATGAATATCCAGAACATTTTGGAACAACTCAAAAAAGGTCGTCAGCAAAAAGACCAGAAGGACCTCAAAGTCACTGTGAAAGTTGCAGGTTTGATAGAGATGTATATCCACAAGAAACATTGTGTAGTGAAATAAATCAATAGAAACGTATATAAATTTACTTAAAAAGAGGTAATTCTATTTTAAATAGGGTTACCTCTTTTTTTATTTAGATGTAGTAATTAGTCAGTGATTATTGTATTAAGAAAGTAAATGATATATAATGAAATAATGTTATAACGAATTGTAGTAACAAAATATAGAAACTAAAACATAATATAGATTGAAATAGAATACAAAAGGGGTATAAAATGACTAATTTTATAGAGGATAATAAAGATGAATGTATTAGATTCAGAGTAAGTAAAAAACAAAAAGAATTAATAAGAACAATGGCTAAAGAGCGTAATTTAAATATGACAAAATTCTTATTAGAGCTACTTGAGTTAGCTAGAACAGATAAAAAGATATTAGAAAAACTAGGAGGAAACAAAGTTGAGTAGAAAAAAAAATAGTCTTGTAGCACCTGTACTTAAGTGGGTTGGAGGCAAGAGACAACTAATTCCAGAAATAGAAAAATATTTTCCGAATAAATATTCAACTTATTATGAGCCATTCGTTGGCGGTGGAGCGGTATTGTTCAATTTTCAACCTAAGAAGGCAGTAGTTAATGATATAAATGAAGAACTAATAAATCTATATAAAGTAGTAAGAGATGATGTTGAATCTTTAATAGAAGATTTAAAGAAGCATAGAAATGAATCGGAATATTTCTATGATGTTAGAAGTTTAGACAGAAACAGAGAAAAATATGAGAAATTGACAGATATTGAAAGAGCATCTAGAATCCATTTTTTAAACAAAACATGTTATAATGGATTATTTAGAGTAAATAATTCAGGAGAATTTAATTCGCCATTTGGAAAATACAAAAATCCTGATATAGTGAATGAAATTACGTTAAGAGCAGTAAGTAAATACTTTAATAGTAATGATATTATTTTCAAATGTGGAGATTTTGAAGATTTACTGAAGGGAATTAGAAAAGGGGCTTTTGTTTACTTAGATCCACCATACGATCCTGTATCAGATAGCTCTAATTTTACGGGATATGCGAAAGGTGGATTCAATAGGAAAGAACAAGAACGATTAAAGGATCTGTGTGATAAACTAGATTCAAAAGGTGTTAAGTTTTTATTATCAAATTCATCAACTCCATTTATAATGGATTTATATAGCGATTACAAAATAGAAATAATAAAAGCAAAAAGGTCTATAAACTCAAAGGGTGACAAGAGGGGAGACGTAGATGAAGTGCTAGTGAGAAACTATTAGTAAGAGTAAAAATGATATAGCGTGGGAGCAAATATTTAAAAAGTATAATGTATTAGAAGAAATAAAAAGTATTGGATATTTTAGAATAACAGCATCTCAGATTGGTGAGTTTAGAGAGGCTAGATTAATGGCTAAATTTGATCATAAGAGTCAGTTACCTGAAATATTTAAAAAGCATAGTCTTTCTATATTACCTATGACAAGAGGTAGTTATATAATTTCTCAATTTGAAGCATACAAATCTTTTGAAGACATCAATACTGAAATTACTAAGGTTAAATTCCCGGAGTATATAGAAAGTATAGATTATGAGCGTATTACAAGTGAAGCTATGGCTATAAATTGTGCATATGTATCAGGTATAATAGCTGACTTTATTGAAGATGAAAGAGTATTACCAGTTGTAAGTGGAAGGATGAGCTCTTTAGAGTTTGAATTCTTGATAAATAATATAAAACAAAATGATAAACTTCCAATACATGTAAGTAACTCACAAATTGAGATTGATGGTGGATATGAAGGTATTGAAAATTTAGCACTGATAGAAGCTAAAAATTCAATATCTGATGATTTTTTAATAAGGCAACTATATTATCCGTATAGGTTATGGAGTAAAAAAGTATCTAAAAATGTTAAATCTATCTTTATGACATACTCAAATGATATATTTTCATTTTATGAATATAGTTTCTTAGAACCTAAAAACTATAATTCTCTAGTATTAGTAAAGCAAAAAAACTATATAATTGATCAAGAAGATATTTCACTAGGCGATATTTTGTCAATACTAGATGATACAACGTTGAAAGAAGAACCAGCAATTCCATTTCCACAAGCTGATAATTTTAAGCGAATAATAAATTTGTGTGAATTACTTTTAAATGAAGATATGAAAAAAGAAGATATAGTATCAAGTTATGATTTTGATCCTAGGCAAGCCGATTATTACACTAATGCAGGAATGTACCTAGGTTTAATAAAGAAAAAAGATAATAGTTCCATAATATATTCTTTATCAAACACAGGGAGAAAAATCATTAGGCAGAAGCATAGAGCTAGACAGTTAAGTTTAGCTAAGTTAATATTAGAACATGAGGTTTTTAATAAATCAATTAAACTATATATAAAAAAAGGAGAAAGTCCTACAAAAAAAGAAATAACAAACTTGATGAAACAGTCATATATACATAATGTTAAATCAGAGGTAACGATGATGAGAAGATCATCAACGGTAATAAGTTGGACTAATTGGATTCTTTCTTTAGTAAATATTGATTAAAATAATAGAGTCACCCTTGGTAAATAGATATATTTTTAGATACTACATATTTTTGTAGTATCTTTTTAAAATTTAAAATAAATACCGTAATAAAAACTAATTTTAAATATATATTATAACTATGATAAAGCTAGATGAGGTAGATACTTCATCTAGCTTATTTTGTGTTCAAAAATAAGGAGGAAGATAAGATGATAATAAACATTTGGAAAAAACAAAACTTAGACTTAGTAAAGGAACTACCTGTAGAAGTACTATCTGTAATAGAAACTACCATAGAAATACTAGATGAAAACTACGGTACAGAAAGAACAGCAGAAGACTTAGGTGGATACGTAGTAGTAGCAGATAAAGATGGAATAAAAGAACTAAAACAACATCAACTAAAAGGAATAATACCTGAATACATAGATGAAATAGAAGGAGCTGAATACATTTCAGCTCTATTTTTGTGTTCAAATGACTTCTCAATAGTAGTTGTTTGCAAGAAAGAACTAAAGAATCTAATAGAATGTGAGGAGAACTAAGATGATAAACCAAAATTCAGAAGTACTAAATAAACTATTTTTCACAGAGCTACAAATGCTAGTAGAAAAATACAACAAAATAGATGAAGTTACTAAGAAAAACATTGAAGGCATAGTAGATAACTTAAAAGATGAAGAACTACAAGCATACCTAATGAGTAATCCAAATAAGTTACTAGAGATACTACAACAAGTTGATGAAGTAGATGAAGATGTAGTAACATTCTTTGTTTGGTACAACTTAGAGATAAAACCAATAAGCATAAATAAAGCTAAGGAATGCGTTGAGGAACTAAAATCAAATAAGTACATAGAGATAGAGGAATATATAATCTATCAAGATGACAGATACCTAAAAGAGTTTGCTAGAGTACTACTAGAAGACAGACTAGAGCAAGAACACTATGTGGATAAGATGTTTGAGAAAGAGACACTAGTTGATATGTGGATAAAGGGTACAACTAAAGATGAAATTGTGGATAGTGTAGATCTAGAAGAAACATTGGAACTATACCCACAAGAAGCTTTTTCAATAGGGAGAATACAATACAAATACGCAGAGATAGAAGAGTAAAAAACAAGGAACAATAGGTGGAACTTTTCAAGGGATAATTACAGAAGAAACTTTCCAAAGAAGTAGTTATTATTAATAGGTACTGACTGGATCTATGTCAATATTTTAGACACAAATAATTGAATTTTTAACTTGCTCTAGCTATTTTTTCGTACTGATCTGGTGATATGAAACCAATACTTCCATGAATTCTTTTTCTATTATACCAACTTTCTATATATTCAAATAACCTTAGTCTAGCATACTCAAAATCAAAATACTTAACCCTATAAACTTCTTCTTTTTTTAAAATAGCATGAAAAGACTCTATACAGGCATTGTCATAAGGACCCCCCTTTTTACTAAAAGACTGAATCATTTTATTTTTTAATGTGTAGTTGCTAAATTTAGAACTAGTGTATTGAGAACCTAAATCAGAATGAAATATAAGGCCCTCATCGGGCTTTTGAACAATAACTGCATTATCTAATGCTCTTATTATTAGATCAGTTGTCATATTCTTATCAAAGGCATAGCCTACTATCTTTTTTGTATGTAAATCCATGACTGACGCTAAATAACACCAGCCATCTTTTATTGTGTGTATGTAAGTGATATCTCCAACCCATTTTTCATTTATTGTGTTTGTTGAAAAATCTTGATTTAAGATATTATCTTTATCCTCTATTTTTATTTTGGTAGTATGGTGCTTAAACTTTTTTACTATCACTGATTTTAAACCTAATTCACTCATAATTCTTTGAACTCTTTTTATACTTACATTAAACTTTTCTGATAGTATTTTATGAATTTTAGGGGCACCATAGATACCATTACTATTATCATAAATAGATTGAATTTCTTGTTTTAAAATCTCTCTTTCAACAGCTGTTTTACTAGGTTTTTTGTATCCAAAAGAATAGTACGTACTTCTTGGAATACCTAACACTTTACACAATAATGCAACTTTATGATTTACTTTTAATTCATCAATCAGGTTAACAATAGATTCTACTTCTTTGCAAGTATGGCCATAGCCTTTTTTAAGATTTAGTTCTCTTCCTTAATTTGAGACAACTCTCTTTTAAGAGCTCTTAGTTCCTTCAATGTCATTTCATCTTCTGAATTTGAAGATATTGGAGAGTTATCTTTTATCCATGTGGATATTGTTGATTTTGGTATGCCATACTCGCTATGTAATACTGCTAATGATTTTCCTGATTTATATAATTCTATAATTGTATTTTTAAATTC
>JAVXJA010000123.1:0-5311 GCA_036648085.1 Terrisporobacter sp. | reverse complement strand
ATGTAGTATGTCAAGTTTTGCTAACCTATTAGTTATTATTATATGTAATACTATCTTCATACAATATTTTTGGGTCTATATCTGCTTCACTTGGCCATTCTATAGAATCAAATCTTACTTTAACTGTTCTATTTTAAACGGTAATTCACTATTTACAGCTATTTCCCAATTTGCTTAGTTTTTATTTTTAAAATTTTTAAAAATATTAAAAACACAAAGTAAAATCATTAAATTATTAAATCTTCTTTCTGATATTATATTTAATATTGCCAATGACCCTATTGTTATAGCATAAAATCCTTCAACTAAATTTATGAAAAAATTAGTTTTATTATATTCCCATTCATACTTTTTATCATAGCTTTCTTTTATCGTTCCAACCACAAGTAAAAATCCTAATCCTATCATTAATATACTTAATATTCTTATCATATTAATCTCTCCCTAAATCAACAAATATCCACTTTTTTCATGTCCTAAGTTATATTTGATTATCGTAATATCTTAATGCAAATAATTCTATGGCATTTCTTAATCCAACAAAATACATACCATATATAAAAAGACGAGTTATTGTAATTGTTATTTCCATATCACAATTAATTGATATTATTTGTCCAATAGCTAAAACTAGTACTAATATATAGTTTGACTGATTTGCTGCATCATTAGCTTTGTTCTTGATTAGCTGCCAACGTTCATCTTTTTTATACTCAACTTCTTTTTTTGTCTTCCAGTTAGAAAGAAAAATTGTAATTCCCATACTTAGAATCATAAAAAATAAAATAATTTTTTGTTCATTCATCCCTTTAATCCTCCTTATATTCAAAAACATTATTTATTGAAACATCAAAAACATTTGCAATTCTAAAAGCTAATTCTAAAGATGGCGTATATTTATATTTTTCAATTGATATAACTGCTTGACGAGAAATCCCCACCTTTTCAGCTAAATCCGCTTGTGTCCAATCACGCTCAGCTCTCAAAACTTTAATTCTATTATGTATCAAAGTATTACCTCCTTAACAAAATGTAATCAGTTGTTTACATTTATGATTGTAATCACTTGTTTACATTTTGTCAATAACGAAGTACTTCCCTGTTAATATAATAGGCTAACTTGTATTTTGTCAAAACCATATATTTATTTTATTATTATGTGTGTTTGTTTCCTATCTTTGTTTCCTATGTAAGAAATACTCTATACGCGCGTATATGGGTATATATTTATGTATTTTATATAAATAATGTACTTTACAACTCAGTACCAATTTATAGGAAACATAGGAAACAATAGTGTTTAAACTAGCTAACTAACTACATTTGAGCTGTTTCCTATCTCTGTTTCCTATGATTTTGTAGGAAACACCAAGGAAACAATTTTGTTTCCTTCATGTTTCCTTGGTGTTTCCTTGATGTTTCCTATATGACCTGCATAGGAAACAAAATTGCTATACGTCACTTCTAATAAATGTTTTTTGAACACCATATAAATTAAATCTTGTTTTAAAAGATTTACTCCCTGTATATTTTTCCCAGCCACCAATACGATTCAAAATACCTTCTATTTCATAAGAATCATATCTTTTTAAATTCTGCCTTTCATTTAAAAAACACTCACACCAAATTTCCATAATACACACCTTATCCCTCTTAAGACTTCCTTTACTACCATTAAACTCTCCACCAGCTAAAAAACCACGTCTTTCATACAAGTCATACGGGAATGTAAAATAATTTGTGCTTCTGATGAAATAAATACTCCTTTATGGCAATGATAAAAATATAAATCAAAGCCATGAAAGGGGTATTTTTTATGAGTACATTAAAGAAAGAATTAATTAGAGAAATTATAGCAGATGGATCGCTTAGTAATGCAAGTGACATTGGAAATTATTTAAAGGACATGTTTAAAGATGTTATACAAGAAATGTTAGAACAAGAACTATCATTAGAACTTGGTTATGAAAAAGGCGATAGTCAAAATTATTATTTCAAATTTATAATGAAACTCGGCTATGTCTTTTAAAGTTACTTTTTCCAAAGAATAATACCACTCTAATAATTCATCTAATCTACTTTGCACTTCAAATGGCTAAGCAAGCCTAGTGTTTGTACCAATTATCATATTAGGTATCGTTTTATATATTCCTGATATTCCTGAAAAACCTTTTGCATGCATTGTAGTATTAAACGTCAATCTAAAATGTAAGTCTTTTAAATAAAAATCATATATTTTCCATATTATATCACCTATTTTTCTTGTTTTTCAAATTATATCATAATCAAATAATATTTTTAATATACTTGCTTAATTATTCTTTATATTTTGCACCTATTTTATAGGACTAGTACTTAACTTTAGTCCACTTTTTTCAGATAATATTTAATTAGAAAGTAAGGAATAAAGAAATACTTTCTAAAAATTAAAATTTAAGGAGGTAATGATATGGCTGTTATAGCAACTCCCAACGCATCTTCTCTGAAGATAAAATTTGATTGTGGTACTGATGAAAATGGTGACAACATCATGAAAACTAGAACTTTCAATAGTTTAAAATCCGGTGCTACTAACGATAATATTATGGCAGTGGCAAAGTCAATAATAGGCTTACAAAAGAACACTTTAGAAAACATAACTAAAGTGGATAACACATCTTTATCAGAGTAATTTCGAGAAATTTAAATAAACGCTACGAACTTTGAGCAACGGGATAAGTCTGAAGTGATAGCAAAGACTTAGACGTTGGCGACATGAACGTAGTGAATTTTGGAGGTAATAATATGGATGAGAAAAAACTTGTAATGAACTTTAAAAACACTCTTGGCAACAGTTTTTCTGTTGTAGTATATGATCCTATAGATGATATAGAGGAACAAGACATAATAGACACTATGGACTTAATATTGGAAAAGCAAATTTTCCAACCAAAAGGCTATGAATTAGCTACTTGCACTGGTGCTAGAATTGTTGAAAGTTCTACTACTAAGTACGATTTAGAAGTATAGTAGGTAAGTAGAAATGGATAATATCTCTGCGCTGATTTCAAATCTTGGCTTCCCCATTGCCATATCAATGTATTTACTTGTTCGCATTGAGGGCAAGCTCCAAGGTTTGACTGATAGTATTAATAAGTTGTCAAATAATATTATCAAACTTAAATAATTAAATTTTCCCCTTTTTAAAAGCCTGTTTATTGTTAAGATAATCTTAATAATAAGCAGGCTTTTTTATAATTATAATCTTTTTAATTTTTTTATACTCATTATATTAAATTTGTGAAAATTGACATAACCTATATAATCTATATAAACTTTTTTCAGTGTGAACGGTAGGATTTTTATAAAGCTAGTAATATAGCCATTTAAATTCTTGTTTTTGTGATTTACTCTTCGCAACCAAAAAAGTATAGTCAACTAACCAACTATACTTTTTTACTGCTCTGTTTATTATACTATTATTTAATAAAATTTATAGTTTGTAAAAATACTTCTTTTAATTCTTTACTATTTCCTTTAAATAACATTAAAGTATGTCCTAGATTATCTTCATTAGAAAAATTGTAATACTCTAGTCCTTTTTTGTCTAAGTTACTAACTAAAGTTGTATATAAATTATCATTTTTAGTTTTAGATAAGTCATTAACTTCACCTTTAACATTTAAAAATGAGTTTAAATTCATATCTAAAAACTCATTAGTAGATTTATTAGTATCTAATGTTATTTCATTAAAATTGTCTTTATCAAGTTTGAAATGATTACGCTCATCATTGTTGTAAGAAGGATGAATATGAGATTTAAATTTACAATTTATTTTTGTTAAATCTTCTATTGTCAGCTTAGTATTATCACATATTCTATTATAAATGCTTAAATAATCAGAGTATAAATTAGTCTTTACAAATTTCGCATTTAGCTTTATTGCTAGTTTATCAATCTCATTAATAGAATTAGATGATACTTCTAATCTTATATACTTTCCATATTTTTCAAAATCACTATACTGTGATCTTAACATAGTAATTTCTTTGTTTGGATTATACTTTTTATAGATAATTCCTTCTACTTTAGAGGAATTATCTAATGATGTTGTATATATTGATATGTTTTCATTGTTGTATGAATACGTGCTAATCACATCAATAGTTCTTTGATTTATATCTTTTAATTCAAACTTATTAATCATACTCTCTATATCGCTCTTTTTCAATTGAGTATTCTCTTCTTTCATACTTGCTATTTTTAAGAATGTACTTTGCATAGGGGTTAATTCAATATCGTTTCTCTTAGAAATAGCCTCTGAAATTGATGTTATATTTATTTGCATAATAAAAGAAATAATAATTAAGGTACATAATAGCAAAAACAAATATCTTTTTCTAAAATATTTTTTAATCATAAATTATCCTCTCAATACTTTTTTTTAGTTTTCCTTTATTATTTAAATAAAATACATACAAAAATAAGTGTACACTAAAACAGATGTTTTCTTGCACACTTAAAATAGCAAAATAACCTCACTGACAAATTTCCTATTTATCTCTTAATTATAAGAGAAAAGCCACTGATTTTACGTCAATAACTATACTATGTAAATCTATTCTAATTTAGTTCATAATATATTAAATTTACGTAATATAATTAACTTAAATATACTCCTATAATCAATGAATTAGATACTAGGGGTATTACGTGTTAGTTATTATGATATGGAATACTATCTTCATATAGTGTTTCAGGGTCTATATCGGCTTCATTTGACCATTCTATAGAATCAAAACTTACTTTAACTGCTTTAACTTTTAAGTCTTTAAATATCCCCTGATTTAAATATGGGCTCATATCAAATAACTTAACTTCTTTATTTCTCATAAAACCTATTTTGTCTATTACAGAATTAATTTGTGGATATTCTATAGATGATAATATTTTTAGTGCCACACCTAAACCTTCCTTATCATTTTCTGATAAAATAGTCTTATTTATTGAATAATCTTCTAATAGAAAAATTCCTCCACCTTTTCCTTTATTCATATATACAGGTACACCTGATAAAGATAAGGTTTCTATATCTCTATATATAGTTCTTGTTGACACTTGAAATTTGTCTGCCAGCTCTTTTGCTGTTATGTTTTTTTTATTTAAAAGTATTACTATTATTTCTGTTAATCTATTTATTTTCATAACTTATCCTTATATGTATCTTTTTTATTTATGTTATCATATTTATTAAAAATAATTAAGTCTAATTATTATAATGCATATTTCTTCTCCTAAGGTCAATCCTATTACTTTTTATATTAAAAATAT
>JAVXJA010000122.1:0-5337 GCA_036648085.1 Terrisporobacter sp. | reverse complement strand
TTGTTGTTTATTTCAGTCGATTCTTAAAGAATCGTTTATATTAACCTACTGTTTAGTTTTCAAAGTTCTTTGCTTATTTCAACTTCTTAATTTTATCAAAGTTGTCATTTTATGTCAACACTTTTTCAAAACTTTTTTAAGTTTTTCTTAGGTGTATCTCCTCCGTTTCTTGAGGACATGTATAACTATACCATCCATAAAATACTTCGTCAACACTTTTTCTAAAACTTTTTTTATTTTTTTTATAGTCACACACCATCCCATATTTTAATATTTTTATAAGTTTTATAATTTTTCCAATAAAATATTAGACTTAACCACAACAAATAATCATATAATATATTTATGTAGTAGATAGGAGGGGTTATATTGAGTAGAATTAAAAGAAAAAGAAGAGGTAAACATAGTAAAAAACATAATTATAAACATAGCTATAAATTTCTTATACCTATTTTCATAGTTGCTGTTATGCTTTTATTTACAGCATCTCCATATTCATATTTTAGAGGTTCACTTGCGGCAATAATAAACCCAAGATCTTCCCTGATTAATAAAGAAACGAAAAATAGTATAAATAATAAGCAAGATATTAACAAGAAGAAAGAAAATGATTTTAGCTTAGATAATTGTTTATTTTTAGGAGACTCCTATACGGTTCTTCTAGAAGATACAATAAAAAAGACAGCTCCTAATGCTCTTATTTTTGGAGAAGTTGGTGTTCAACCTAATTATTGGAACGAAGAATTCCCTACTTTGCCTGACAATGAAAATATTAGTGGTGTAGTTTTATTAATAGGTGTTAACGGTGTTACTTTTTCAAATAATATAAGTGACAAAGAAAAACTTATAGATTCTTTGGTTGAAAAATACAAAGATAAAACTATTTACGTAGAAAAAGTATTTCCTGTAGGTACACAATTTCAAAAAGTAAATCCTGTTACCTTTAATGATGCAATAGAAAATCATAATAAAGAAATCAAAAAATATTGCGAAAAATATCCTAATGTTAAATTCATAGATACTACAACAGGTTTTGTTACTAAGGACGGATATTTAACAAATACAAAAGACGGTCTACATATAAGAGGTGATCACCAAGAACTTTTTTATGAAAATATAGTGGATGCAGTTAATTAATCATAAAATTCACTTTGCTCAAAATGAAAACTGGTACCTAGAGTTTTATATGCTCTCTGTACCAGTTTTTTACTATATATATCTATATATATCTATATATAATTATTTTTTTCTTTTAACAAAATATCTAGTATGAAGTAACTCGTGAGCTTTATGACTCATTGGATGACCTAAATACTTATCATATATAGCTTGAACAGCTTTATTATCTTTAGATACTCTTAATTTTTTACTTCTATCTATTTCATTTAGACCCTCTCCTCTTAATCTTAGGATTTCGTCTTTATTCTTTTTAAGTTTAGGTTGACCACCTCCACCTACACATCCTCCAGGACATGCCATGATTTCTATAGCATGGAAGAATTCTTCTCCATCTCTTATTTTATCAAGCATTTTTCCTGCTTCTTCTAATCCATGGGCCACTCCTACTCTAAGTTTTATATCTCCAACTTCTACTTCACATGCTCTAAATCCATCCCAACCTCTAAGAGATTCAAATTCAACATTCTCTATTCTCTTACCAGTCATGTTCTCAAGAGCAGTTCTAAGCGCTGCTTCTATTACTCCACCAGTTCTACCAAAAATAGCACCTGCACCAGTGTATTCCCCTAACATTTCATCTATATCTTCATCTTCCAATTCTTTTAAATCTATTCCTTCAGCTTTAAATATCTTTATAAGTTCTTTTGTAGTTATAACATAATCCACATCAAAATCTGTTCCTCTAGAAAATTCTATTCTCGATGCTTCATATTTTTTAGCTATACAAGGCATTATAGCTACTGAAGTTATACCTACTCTTTTTATACCTTGCTCTCTAGCCCATATATCTTTTACTACTGTGGCGAACATTTGCATTGGTGATTTTGCAGTTGATGGTACGTCTAGCATATCCGCATAATTATGTTCTATAAATTTAACCCAAGCAGGGCAACATGATGTTAGCATTGGTAATTTTACATTTTCATCTCCTGCGAAGTGTCTTTCTAATCTATGTTGTAATTCAGCTGATTCTTCCATTATAGTTAAATCAGCCGCCCAGTTTGTATCGAATACATAATCTACACCAAGTTTTCTAAGACCTGCTGCAAGTTTTTTCTCCACATTTACCCCTGGTTCAAATCCAAAAGCCTCACCTATGGCTACTCTTACTGCTGGAGCCATTTGTGTTACTATAATTTTATTTGTATTTAATAAATCTCTCATAAACTTTTGAGTATTATCTCCTGCAGTTATAGCATCTAGCGGACAGGCTGATATACATCTACCGCAATGAGTACAAGTATTATAATCTATATGATGATGTTGCTTTTTTTCTCCCTCTATACAGTCAACAGGACAAACTCTTTTACAAGCCCCACATCCTATACATTTAGAAGTAATATTTAATTTAATTAAGTTATTACATTGCATTGTATAACATTTTTCTTCTTCTATATGTTCTTCTATTTCTTCATAGAAACATTCTATTATTTTACTAATTATATTAAATTTAAGATTTAAAGTTTTCTCTACTTTTTCAGAGTAATCTCTTAGCATATAAATGCCACGCATAGATGATTTTCCCTTACTAATTTTATCAAGGGTATTCCATATTTGTGTTACAGTCTCTTCTACTACTCTATATTTTTCCATATATTGAGTACTTTGTATTTTGGCAAGCAAAGTTTCTACATAATGCAGTGCATACTGAATAATACAATCTTCATTAGATAATATGTATATAGTTCTAGTACCACCTTGGAAAACTTCAAAGTTTATTTCTTTATCTAAATCTTCACTTGTTATGAAGATTCCAAATGGTGATCCTAAATGAGCACCTTTAAATTCCCCTTTATTTGATAATCCACCTGCTAGGTCAATAATGTCTTTTACTGTGGCATGTTCTGGTACATCTACTACACCTTTATTATTAACTCTTCCCTCTACGTAAACCTGTCTCTTGCCATTGGAAACCTTATTAATTAGGTTATCTTTTGTTAAAACAGAAAAAATATTACCTCCGTCAGTATACATCATATCTGCATATTCTCCCTTTTGTTATTTATTTCTCACACCCTCATTATAACTACAAAGTATTCATTTTAAAATAGGTATAAAAGTAATTATATATATAAAATTCGCTACGCTCATTTCGCCAACATCTAAGTCTTCGCTGTGCTTCAGACTTATCCCGTTGCTCAAAATTGGATACGCTCAAAAATAAAGCATGATATAGTTTTTATATCATGCTTTAACTTAGTTCTTATTTTTTATTTTTAGGGAAATACTCAGTATGAAGTAATTCATGAGCTTTATGACTTAAAGGACAATCTAAATATTTATCATATATAGCTTGTACCTCTGGATTTTCCAAAGATATTCTTAATTTTTTATTTTTATCTATGTTATCTAATCCAGCCGCTCTAGCTTGTAGTATTTCATCTTTCTTTCTTCTTAATTTAGGTTGACCACCTCCACCCACACATCCTCCAGGACAAGACATTATTTCTATAGCATGGAAGAATTCTTCTCCACTTCTTATTTTATCAAGCATTTTTCCTGCTTCATCTAGTCCGTAAGCTACTCCTATTTTTAGTGTTTTATCTCCAACATTCACTTCTGCCATTCTGAAACTATCCCAACCTCTAAGGGCATTAAATTCTACTTCACCAATTTTTTCTCCTGTCATATTAACAAGGGCAGTTCTAAGAGCAGCCTCTATTACGCCTCCTGTTCTACCAAATATAACACCAGCTCCAGTATAAGCCCCTAGTATTTGATCTATCTCTTCATCTTTTATTTCTTTTAAGTCTATCCCTGTATCCTTAAAAATATCTATTAACTCTGCAGTTGTTATTACATAATCCACATCAAAATTTAGACCTCTAGAGAATTCTACCCTTGATGCTTCGTATTTTTTTGCTATACAAGGCATGATTGCCACAGATGTTACTTCATCTCTCATAAGCCCTTTTTCTTTTGCCCAAATATCCTTAGCTACTGTGGCGAACATTTGCATTGGTGATTTCGCACTAGATGGTATGTCTAACATGTCAGGGTAATACATTTCTATAAATTTAACCCATGAAGGACAACAAGATGTTAATATAGGAAGTTTTACATCCTTATCTTCTGCAAGGAATTTTTCTAGTCTTTCTTGAAGTTCTGCTGCTTCTTCCATTATAGTAAGATCAGCTGCCCAGTTTGTATCAAATACATAATCTACTCCTAATTTTCTAAGAGCTGCAGCTATTTTCTTTTCCACATTTTCTCCTGGTTCAAATCCAAAAGCTTCTCCTATTGCCACCCTTACAGCTGGTGCCATTTGTGTAATTACTAATTTATTAGGTGTGGATAAATCTCTAATAAATTTCAAAGAGTTATCCCCTGCTGTTATGGCATCTACCGGACAAGCTTGAATACATCTACCACAGTGAGTACATCTAGTAAAATCGATATAATGTTTCTGTTTTTTCTCTCCTATAATACAATCTACAGGACATGCTCTCACACAAGCACCGCATCCTATACATTTATCTGTAATGGTAATTTTAATTAGATTATTACACTGTAATGTATAACATCTATGATGTTCTATATGTTCTTTTATCTCCTCATAAAAATTCTCTATAATTTCTTCCATGATATTACGTTTTTGATTTAATTTTTCTTTAACTTCAATGGCTAAAGTCCTAAGTATATAAATATCACGCATATTAGATTTACCCTTACTGATGCAATCTAATATATGCCACATTTTTTTGATATGACCTTCTGCTTTTTTGTATTCTTCAAAAGTTGAACCCTCTTGTAATTTACCAAATAGATAATCTATGTAATATCTAGCATACTGAATAATACAATCTTCTTCTGACAAAATAATTATAGTTCTTGTAGTATTTTCAAATAAATTAAAATCTAATTCTTTATCTAAATCTTCCCCTGTTAAAAAACCACCAAAAGGCATACCTATGTGAGCTGCTTTGAATTTTCCTTTATCTAAAATGCCTCCACCTAAATCTATAATTTCTTGAAGAGTTGCTTTTTCCGGCACCTCAATAATTCCAGGATTATTTACTCTACCACATAGTGCTATTTGTTTTTTGCTATTTAAAGTCATATACATTAATTCTTCTTGGCTAAGTGCAGAAAAAACACTTCCTCTTTCACTTTGAATCATTTCAGGTTTTGTATTTGACATATTCTGACCTCCTTAAA
>JAVXJA010000121.1:0-5583 GCA_036648085.1 Terrisporobacter sp. | reverse complement strand
AAGGAGAATCTAAATGGCGTTTAATTCCTATGAGTTTGTATTTGCTTTTTTACCGTTTATTATAATTTTATATTATTTAATTAACCATTTTAAATATTACAAAATTAGTAATATATTCTTATTAATAATGTCAGTGTTTTTCTATATTAAGTTTGACCTAAAGTTTGTTTTGATTATTACTAGTAGCGTCCTTATAAATTATACAGTTGGATTGCTATTGAATCGAAAGAAAACTCATCGCAAACCATTATTAGTATTTGGCGTGTTATTTAATATTGGTATTTTATTATATTTTAAGTATCTAAATTTCTTTATTGAAAATATAAATGCGATATTTGGTTTTGACTTAGTGATTTCTCAATTATTATTACCAATTGGGATTAGTTTCTTCTGCTTTCAACAAATATCATTTGTAGTGGATGTATATAAAAACGCTGAAATAAAATATCCTTTTATAGAATATGCACTTCATGTTATTTTCTTTCCTTATATTATTTCAGGGCCAATTGTTCGCCACAATGAAATCATTCCTCAATTGTTGAGCAAAGAAAACAAACAGTTTAATAGTGAATTATTTTCTAAAGGAATCGTTGCCTTTATTATGGGCTTAGCAAAAAAGGTATTAATTGCAGATGTTTTAGCTAATGTCGTTAGTATGGGGTTTAATGATATAGGAAGTTTAAATACAATAACAGCAGGATTTACGATGGTTGCATATACTCTTCAAATCTACTTTGACTTTAGTGGTTATTCCGATATGGTTATTGGTATTGGTTTAATGCTTAATTTAAAGATGCCAATAAACTTTAATTCACCTTATAAATCATTAAGCATTCCGGAGTTTTGGAAACGCTGGCATATGAGCCTAACAAGATTTTTTACGGACTATGTATATATTCCATTAGGTGGTAATCGTAAAGGCAGTACAAGAACATATGTGAATATATTTATTGTTTTTATTGTTAGTGGATTATGGCATGGAGCAAATTGGACCTTTATTTTGTGGGGTATCCTCCATGGCTTAGGAAGTATAATAACAAAATATTTTAATAAATATTATAAACATATTCCGACTATGATACGTTGGGGATTTACCTTCCTATTTGTAAGTGTTGCTTGGGTTATATTTAGATCCCCTTCTATAAGTGATGCATTGTTATTTATAAGTCGATTATTTGTTTTTAATAAAGATTTCTCTATTTTTGCTTTAGCAAATGCATCTTTGTTACCAGAAATAACAAGTGCAATTAGCTTTGTCTTGCCTACCTTGGCAAGCAAGGCAATTATCATTATGGCATTAATTATGATGATTGCTTATATATTTGCTGTTGTATTTATGAAGAATACAAGTGAAAAAATCGATCAGTTTAAACCATCAAATAAAATGATAATACTTTGTGCTATTTTGTTTGTTTGGTCGGTAATTTCGTTTTCAACGGTAACAACATTTATTTATCAGAATTTTTAGGAGGCTAATTATGTATAAAAAATTTATTATTAAACTAATTAGCTTAATTGTTATTTTATTAATTCTAATTAGTGGAACCGTAATTATAGTGGATCCTTTTTACCAATATCACAAACCGTTTTTCGGATTAAAACCAGACTTTAATAATGAACGTTATCAAAATCCAGGTATTGCCAAGCATTTTGATTATGATGCGATGTTATTAGGATCTAGTATGACAGAAAATTTCAGAGTGTCTGAAATTAATAAAACATTTGACTGCAATGCAGTTAAGCTTTCATTTCCAGCGACTAGAACCGGCAATATGAATTATATGTTGTCGTTTGGGTTAAAGAGTCATGATATTAAAAAAGTAATTATTGGTTTAGATATTGATTCACTTACAGCGGATTATGGAACTTACTTTATTCCACTTCCAGAATATTTATATGATGATAATATCTTGAACGATGTTAATTACGTTTTAAATAAAAGTGTAATGGTTGATGGCGTTAAATGGATATTAGACAACAAGAGAAATAACATCCCTGATATTGATTTGGCACATTATTGGGCAGATGATTATGTGTTTTCAAAAGAAGAAGCTTTAAAGAGCGTATACTGGGATATTGAGGAACATAAAGAAAGAGTAGATGACCCATTGTTATTAGCGAATGTAATGAAAAATTTAAACACAAATATTATTCCTCATATTAAGAATAATCCAAATACTGAATTTTATATTTTTTATCCACCTTATAGTGTACTTTGGTGGAATATTCACGAAAATTATGGTGATTTAGATGACATATATGATGTTGTGAAAAAAGTAAGCGATGAATTGTTAAGATATGATAATGTAAAGTTATATAATTTTCAAATCAAAGAAGAAGTTGTTACTAATCTTGATAATTATAAAGACTACAATCACTATAGCGGCAAGATAAATAGTGAGATATTGGACTGGATGAAAAATGATAAGTGTTTGGTTACAAAGGACAATAGTAAAGAAACTTTGGATAAGTTAAAAAAAATAATAAACGAATATGATTATGCATCAATCGCAGAAGAGATCAAAGCAGCAAATAAAAAAGTTAATGATTAGAATTCTAGTCATTAACTTTTATTATTTGTTGCTTTTTCTTTCTATTTAAAAGGTACTGCCACAATTCATATAATCCCATTCCAATGATAATATAACGAATAAAATATAATGTTTGCGCATATCTGGAAAACGAGAATGAATAGGAGTAAACAATAATTTGAAAGATGTAGAAAGAAGCAATTAATAATAATTCTTTTATTCTCCTGCGATTTAATAAAATGCCAATCGTAGCGAAGAAACAAAGGAATAGATCCACTTTTCTAAATAACATATTTATGTCATCTGAAATATTAAATGGAGTAGCCCAATAAAACGAGTTGTAGACCATTCCATATGGTTTATAAATGAGGTAACTTTTTAACATACTTTTCTTATCATGTTCCCACCAATAAGACATTCTATAATCTGCTTTCATTCCATCCAATTCAAGAGAATAGTATTTTGACATGTAATGATCAAGCCACTTACCATTGTTATAATAGTGCTTCATTTCTTTTGGCATATTGGCAATGACATTTTTCTCATAGTCTAAATCTTTGTCTAATGGGAATCCAACACCTTGATAAGTACCCATTAATTTAGGATTTCCCATGCCATAAGTTAGAGGAACAAATGCATCAAATTGAATATAATTACGAATTGTCCAAGGGACAATAATACAAGAAAGGATTCCACCAGCAATTAATATCTGTTGAAACATAAGTTTCATATCATATTTACAGAAATATAGATAAACAAATAAGAATATAGGATAAGGAGCAATAGTAGGTCTTATTAATAAACAAAAAATATAAGTTACAATAATTAGCCAATAGTATTTCTTTTCTTGTGTTTTTCCTAATTTTAAAGATAAATAAATCAATAAAATAAAAGAAAACATAAATGGCGTTTCGGTTAAAATAAGATTATCCATCCAAGCAAAATCAATGGATAAAAAAAAGAAAGCAGCAAGAGCACCATAATAACGATTAGCATACAAGCATACGATACGATAAACAAAGTAGATAGATAATAAACCCATTAAAATCCAAAGTGCTTTAACTCCCATCCACATAAATGTTCCAGTTCCGAAACATAGAATAAACGGTGCGAGTAACAAAGGCATGCCAGGCATTATTTGTGCTGATAATACACCATGCATTGTAATTTGCCCAGTATGTACAAATGTGATTGCTGAGTTAATATAACTTAAATCATCACTAGCTAAATTGTAATCAACGTTCATTTCAGATAAAACAGCAATTCGCATGATGGCAGCAATGACTAAAATTAAAATAATTGGAATACTAGATTTTTCTATTTTGCATTTAAATTTAGACATATTATCCTCCAATATTAATAATAAATAAGCCAATGATAATAACCACAGTACCTATCCATTGTAACATTCCAACTTTTTCATTTAAAACTAATATGGATCCGATTAATACAAGTAAATTAACTAAGCCTACTGACATAGGCATTGCATAGGATAATTTTAATGAGCTAACAATCACTAACCATAAAACAAAACTACCTGCATAGCAAAGTATTCCCAATAACATTAGCCATGAAAATTTCATCGAGAAAAATTGAGAAGTGATATTCAGTGCCACATCTTTAGAACCTAATTTAAATAAGATTAATCCTCCAGCGGATAAGCAAACATAAATTAAAAATAAAAATATCATTTTATTTTTACCGTTTCTTAACTTCATTTTCAAACCTGTAATTTAAAATGGAAACCTGCTGGATTAAATTAACCATTTCTTTCTTTTGTTTGCTAATAATTAAAGTTAAACTAAAGGAAATACATAATAGAATAAAAAACCCAAATAAAAATATCATGTTTGAAGTAGTTTCAAAACCTAATATTTTTGATATACTTTCAAAAATATTAGGAAAGATAACAGCAATCAACATAACAAAGGAACTTATAATCCATAATAAAGCATATTTGGTCATAATGTTTTTATTCTTCAAAGTATTTAAAACCAGGATAATTAAAATTAAAACTACAACCAGTAGTGTGATTTTCAATTCAATGTTCATTATTTTCCCTCCCTCTTAAAAGTTTTTACTAACAATATTGATAAACAAACATTTAACATATAATAAGCATTTTTCCAAGAATGAATTGAGCTTTTCCCATTAATTCTCTCATTCATAGTTACCGGAGTTTCGTTTATTCTGTAACCCTCTAACAATAAATAAGTTAGAGATTCAGGTTCGGGATACTCGGTTGGATAAAAATTAGCGAAAATATCAATAATTTTTTTATTAGCTGCTCGATAGCCAGATGTTGGATCACTTACTTTTTGCTTTGTTCGTAAATGAATAAGTTTTGTAATGATACGGATTCCTAATCGACGTGCTGCAGTGGATTTAAAACCTTCCTGATCACTTTTTATGAATCTTGATCCAATTACAAAGTCAGCTTTATTTAATACAATTGGTTTTATTAATTCTTCTAAATCCAAAATATTATGTTGCCCATCTCCGTCAAATTGAACAGCAATGTCATAATTGTTTAACGAGGCATATTTGTAACCCATTTGAACTGCTCCACCGATTCCTAAATTACTAATACTGTTTATATGAGGTATTTTTTGTTGCTCACATATAGTTTTTGTTTGATCTGTTGATCCATCATTGATGATGATAATATCAATATCAAATTGTTTTACTCTATTATAAACTTCACCAATATTTTTTTCTTCATTAAAGGCTGGTACAATAAGAAGTATTTTTTTATTTAGCATTTTATTGCCCTCCACTGCTACATATTATAACATTTTTTTGTTAACATAAAGTAGTTATTTCAAAGAATGAATGATATTTCAATTCCTTTGAAGGTTAATGTAGAGAACAGAAGTAACTAATAAATAAATACTTAATAAAATTATAATTATACGATTTCACTTATATTATCAGTTTTATAAGTTTATGAAACCAAGCATAGATAGGTATGATGCATATCATACTATTATACAAGTAAATGAACAAGAAAATACGTTATTTTGTAGTTTTACATACAAATAACGTATTTCTT
>JAVXJA010000120.1:0-5904 GCA_036648085.1 Terrisporobacter sp. | reverse complement strand
AGATATGTTGAAATATCTTCTTGTTCAAACTTCGAAGATTTCCAAGCTAGAAGAGCTGGTATAAGATTCAAGAGAGATAAAAAATCTAAAGCTGAGTATGTTCATACACTAAATGGATCTGGATTAGCAGTAGGAAGATGTTTAGCTGCTATATTAGAAAATTATCAACAAGCTGATGGATCTGTAATAGTTCCAGAAGCATTAAGACCATACATGGGTGTTGATGTTATAAAGAAAAATGAATTATAAGATTAAATAAGTTAATGGACAGTAGTGAGTTTTAATATTTAAACTTACTACTGTTTTTTATTAATAAAAACACTACTTTTAGTAAGTTAAAAAAAGAGTATTAAATTGTAAAATTATAGAAGAATATGAATTAAAATTTGAGTTGAATTATAAATTTAATTATGGTAATATTAAATATGTTATAAGTTTTAGGAGGAAGCATGGATAAATCGTTTTATATGAATGAAGCAATAAAAGAAGCATATAAAGCTTATGAAAAAGGTGAAACACCTATAGGTGCAGTAATAGTAAAAGATGGAGAAATAATATCTAGAGCACATAATTTAACTGAAACATTGAATGATCCAACTGCCCATGCTGAAATTTTAGCGATAAGACAGGCTTCAGATCACTTAGGTGGATGGAGACTTATAAATTGTGACTTGTATGTAACTATGGAACCGTGTATAATGTGTAGTGGAGCTATAGTTCAATCAAGAATAAAGAAACTTATAATAGGAACTAAGCATATAAAAAACTTAAACGTAGAAAAACAACATAAATTTAAAATAGATTATTTTGATACTTGCAATATAGAAGTAACATTTGATATATTACAGCAAGAATGTTCAGATGTATTGCAAAAATTTTTCAAGGAATTAAGAAAGCGACAGTAAGGAGAGATGGTCGAGTTGGTCGAAGGCGCTCGCCTGGAAAGTGAGTATACGGGTAAAACCGTATCGTGGGTTCGAATCCCACTCTCTCCGCCAAACAAACTTAATCACGGTTATAAGTTTGCTGTGCTAGACGGGAAGGTAGCGGTGTCCTGTAACCTGCAATCCGCTATAGCAGGGTTGAATTCCATCTAGAGGTTTATCTATTGTAGGGCTGCCCTAAATAAGTGGTGTTGACACTTAGGTCCTGCGCAATGAAAGCTCATAAACTCCGCCAGATCCGGAAGGAAGCAACGGTAAGTGATCACTTTCGTGTGCCGCGGGGGTGCCTAAGTCGAGCTAACTGTTTAGGTAACGCCTATGATAGTAAATCAATAGATGGTGCACAGCTTTAATATATAAAAATAAGAATCCCTTATAGTTAAGGGATTTTTTTAATATAAAAAAATAAGTACTTAGTTTTAGATAATATTATTATAGATTGGTATATAATAAAATGTAGGGACTTTGGAATTAAGGAGAGATAAATTTATGCATAAGGCGCTTTATAGAGCCTATAGACCTCAAACATTTAAAGACGTTGTAGGACAAGAACATATAGTTAGAACTTTAAAGAATCAGATACAAAATAAAAATGTAGGACATGCTTATTTATTTTGTGGGACTAGAGGTACAGGAAAAACTTCCACTGCGAAGATATTTGCAAGAGCTGTAAACTGTGAAAATAGTAATGATGAAGAGCCTTGTAATAAATGTGAGGTTTGTAAGGACATATTAAATGATAATATAATGGATGTTATCGAGATAGATGCTGCATCAAATAATAGTGTTGATGATATAAGGGAAATAAGAGAGAATGTAAAGTATACACCTGCTAAATGTAAGTATAAAGTATATATAATAGATGAGGTTCATATGTTATCTCAAGGAGCATTTAATGCTTTATTAAAAACATTAGAAGAACCACCATCATATGTAATATTTATATTAGCAACAACAGAACCACATAAGATACCGGCAACGATATTATCTAGATGTCAAAGATTTGACTTCAAGAGAGTAACCGTTAAAGATATGGCATGTAGAATGAAAGAAATATGCGATGATGTTGATATTGAAGTGGATGATAGAGCTTTAAATTTAATAGCTAGAAATTCACAAGGGGCATTAAGAGATGCTCTTAGTATATTAGATCAATGTATGTCTTTTAGTGATGGAAATATAGAGTATAAAGATGTAGTAGACTTGCTAGGTACTGTAAATGTAGAACAGTTATTTGAGATGGCCGAGTATGTTATAAATGAAGATACTAAAAAATGTTTAGCAATTTTAAATGAATTTGTAATATGGGGTAAAGATATAAAAAATCTTATAGATGATTTAATTGATCACTTTAGAAATTTAATGGTATGCAAGGTATCCAAAGATTTAGATGAAATAATATCTTTACCGGAAGAAATTATAGATCAGTTAAAAGATCAAGCGAATACAATTGAAATTGATGAAATTATAAGGATACTTAATGTATTATCTACGACTCAAGATACTATTAAATCATCATCTAATCCTAGAGTTTTAGCTGAGGTCAGTATAATGAAGCTTTCACAACCTATGTTTGATGATAGTAAGGAAGCATTATTAAAAAGAATATCTATACTAGAAGACGTTATAAGAAGTGGAAATATAAAAGTTAGCAATGGTACAGTGAATGAAGAAACTGTTGCAACAAAAGAAGCGAATAAACAAGAAGAAAAAGAAGAAATATATTATGAAGAAGTTAAAAGTGAAGATATTAAATTAATAGAAAGTTCTTGGGAAAATATACTTATGCATATAAAAAAGGATAAAAACATGCCTGTATATGCAATATTAAGAGAAGCTAAAGATTTTAACATAAATTCTAATAATTTATATGTAATATTTGATGATAGTTTTGCTTTTGCGAAGAATAAATTAAGTAATGCAAACACATTAGCATATATTGAAAGTGTAGTTAGAGAGACTATAAATAGAAGTTTTAGTATCAAGATAATGTTAAGATCAGAATCTAAAAATATAAAGCTAGAAATAGAAAAAAATCAAAAAGATAAAGGCGAAGAAATATTAGAAGAGGTTTTTTCTAAAGAGTTATTAGATATAAAGCAAAGTGTGAATGAAAATGAAATTAAATAATAAATGCTATTATGATATAATAATAGCGTAATTTAAATAAAATAAAACTTAAGGAGGATTTTACATATGGCTAAAAAAGGATTCCCAGGGATGATGCCTGGAAACATGAACCAATTATTAAAACAAGCTCAAAAAATGCAAACTGATATGCAGAAGGCACAAGAAGAGTTAGAAAGCAAGGAACTAGAAACTTCTGTTGGAGGAGGAGCTGTTACTGTTAAAGTTAATGGTAAAAAAGAAGTTATAGACATACAAATAAAACCTGAAGTTGTAGATCCAGACGACATAGAAATGCTTCAAGATTTAGTATTAAGTGCTGTTAATGAAGCGTTAAGAAGCGTTGACGAAATGCAATCTTCACAAATGAACAAATTAACTGGAGGAATGAATATCCCAGGATTATTCTAGTAGGTGATAAGATGCAAACTTATTCAGGACCAATATCAACTCTTATAGAAGAATTTTCTAAGCTTCCAGGGGTTGGAAGAAAAACAGCTCAAAGATTAGCCTTTCATGTTATCAACATGAACATGAATGATGTAGAGGCTTTATCAAAAGCTATTGTAGAAGCTAAAAAGGAAATTAAATATTGTTCTATTTGTTATAATATAACAGATAAAGATCCATGCAGTATGTGTTCTAATAAAAATAGAGATAGCAGGGTTATTTGCGTTGTTGAGGACCCTAGAGATGTAGCTGCCATGGAAAGAACAAAAGAATTTAATGGACAATATCATGTTTTAAATGGAGTTATATCTCCTATGGATGGTATAGGCCCAGATATGATAAGAGTGAAAGAGCTTATACAAAGATTAGGAAATCAAGAAGTAAGTGAGATTATAATGGCAACAAATCCAACTATAGAAGGTGAAGCTACTGCTATGTATATAGCTAGACTTTTAAAACCTATGGGTATAAAGGTAACTAGAATAGCTCATGGACTTCCAGTAGGTGGAGATTTAGAATATGCAGATGAAGTTACTATTTCAAAAGCATTAGAAGGAAGAAGAGAAATATAAAAAATCGAGTTTAATTCTCGGTTTTTTTTATTTTGAAAGAAACTCTTGTCGTTTTTTAATAGAATTTTTGGTATGAAATTTACGATACAAATATTGAAGTATAAATCTTGATATTGTATAATTTGATTTATAATTTACTAAAAATTTTAATAGGGGTGCAAAATGAAATCGGCTATGAATTTTGAAGAACACAAAGCTATGAAAGAAAAGAGAAATAAAAAAATGAAGTCATTAAAAGAAAAAGAAAAATATACGGAAGCTGACGATATGAGTATTCTCATAAAAAAGAAAACAAAAAAACCTTTAAAATCAAAAGAAAGTAATTTTAGAAACAACTATAAAAACTATCAATATGACTATGAAGAAGATTTTTATGAGCCTAGATAAAGGCTATTAGAAGATAAATAAAAAAATCTGTAGGTATCTACAGATTTTTTTTATTTGCATTCTAGTAACTTAGATTCAATTAGATTAGCTATGTTTTGAGATGAATTGAACTTTCTTATTGATTTTATATTTTTTTTAAGAATATCTAATCGAGAAGAATCATCTATAAGTACTTTTAATAAAACTGACAAAGAATATTTTTTAGTTGTTCTAAGTGCTGAACCGCAATTACATAAAAAATCTAAATTTTCTTCTTCTTGACCTGGTATATAATAAGGAACAATCATAGGAACATCTTTTAATAATGCCTCTGTAGTGGTAAGTCCACCTGGTTTAGTAACTAAAACATCAATAGAAGCTAAAATATCATTCATTTTATTTGTAAAGCCTAAAACTTTTACATTTTTATTTATATTATGTAACTCTAACTTTTTTTCTAATTTTTCTCTAAGTGACTCATTCTTACCTGTTACTACTAAAATTTGGAAATCTCTATCTATACTAATTAATTCTTCTAAAGTTTCTTTTATATTTCCAGCTCCAAAACTACCACCCATTAGAAGTACTGT
The DNA here is from genome assembly GCA_036648085.1 of Terrisporobacter sp. Classification (GTDB taxonomy): domain Bacteria; phylum Bacillota; class Clostridia; order Peptostreptococcales; family Peptostreptococcaceae; genus Terrisporobacter. The sequence continues at coordinate 855 of JAVXJA010000120.1, read as the reverse complement.
TAACTTATCACTATCAAAGCCTAATTCAGCTAGAACGGTTTCTCTATCTCTATGCTGTAAGAAAGATTTTTCAACAGGTATGCCTAAAGGTTTAACTTTATGAGCATCTACACCTTCTGAAATAAGAAGTTCTTTAACATATTCATGACCAACAACATAATAGTCTAATTCATTTTGTATCCAAGTTGAATGTGTAGTATAATCAGTCAATACAGATATAAGCGTAGGGAATGAACTTTCATTAAAATGACTAGCAAACCTATCATTAAGATTACTATGAAAAACTATATTACTACTAGTATGACTGCATTGTTTTTTTAATGTACTAAGTGCTATCATAGGAAATGGATGAGTACCTATAATTATATCGGGTTGTTCATCTAAAAGTAATGTTCTGAATTTTTTAGCCATGAAAGTAGTTATCATATTATCTTTAAATTCATTTTTAGAAGCTAATCCAGACTCTGAAAAACGATAAACCCTTCCATAGGCATTTGGGGTATATATAGCTGATTTTTCGTATCCTCTAGAAATTATTTTATCCATAGTAGTATTAACTAGTTTTAAACTATCTATAATTTTGCACTCTATATTTTCTCCATCAATTGTTTTTTTTATTAGTTCTTCTTTGATTGCTCTAGCTGCTCTATTATGGCCACCACCTGTAGAGGCAGACATAATTAATACTTTTTTGATCATATTTAGAACCCTCCTAAAATTAATCTTTCGAATAATTTATAAATTATTATGTTTAAAAATAAACTTTATTAGTTAAAATATAGTATTGACATATTACAATTAATATTTAATACTAATCTAATATATGTTTGATAAAAATACAAGTATGGTATTTTT
>JAVXJA010000119.1:0-5934 GCA_036648085.1 Terrisporobacter sp. | reverse complement strand
GATTAAAACATTTCCGAGCGATAGCGACCCGATTTGATAAGCTTGCACGAAATTATCAGTCTATGGTTTACATTGCTTGTATGTTGATTTGGTGCAAAGCCAAATGAGGACACGCCCTAGTGTGCTTGTCAGATTAAATTTTGATTCCAGTCCATTTTCTTATTTATACTTTATTCCTATATCTAATTTTTCTATTAATCAATTATTTGATGTATATTTTATTAAAATGAGTCTATGAGTGGGAGATTTGCTTGGAACGGCTTAACAGCAAACTGTATGCATTACCAGCAAGAGATGGTGATTGTTTACTATTTCAGTTCCAAAATCATAAGGGCGAGTATCGCCATATTTTGATTGATGGAGGAAATCGAACACAGTTAGATTTTAATAATTTAAAAACTACTATGCTTGAAATTTTAAAAAATGGGGGGAATGGGCAAATTGACTTAGTTGTTGTTACGCATAGCGATGATGATCATATTTCTGGTATTTTAAAAATATTAGGTGATAATGAGCTAAATCAAAAAGTGAAAAAAATATGGTTTAATTCAGAAAGAACCATAAGTGACTTTTTAAAGAAAAAATTTAAAAAAACACAGAATTATACAGTTACCAGTAATGATAATAAAACAGTTAAATCCTCTAGAATTCAAGATAATGATTTGTACAATATACTTGATAAGGATGATAGGTGGCACAAAGAAATAATTTTAGCAGGAAAAACGGAAATTATAGATAACTTAGAGATTACAGTTTTATCTCCATTTATTGAGAATTTAAAAAAATTAAATTTATATTGGCCAACCCAAAAGAAACGGACAGTAAAATCAAGTGCGACTAAAGAATTTGATTATAATATTACATTTAAGCAATTTGAAAAAAACATGCCTAAGTTTAAAGAGGATAGTTCTCCAGTAAATGGGGCAAGCATTGCATTATTATTAAAATGGGAAGATAAGAAATTTCTATTGTTGTCAGATGCACATCCAACAGTAATAGTAAGTAGTTTAGAAGAGAAATACCAAGATAACTTGCCATTAGAAGTTGATTTATTCAAAGTTTCACATCATGGAAGTGCTAAAAATACAAGTGATGAATTACTTAATATCGTTGACTGCAAAAATTTTATCATTTCTGCAAATGCAAATAAAAAACACTATCATCCGAATAAAGAAACCTTAAGTAGGGTGTTGATTAATAAAGGAATAAGTAACACTGAATTTTATTTTACTTATTCAAATGTTGACTTAAAAAGAATATTTAACGATTTACCAAGCGTAAAGATGTTTTTTCCAACCAAACATGAAATAGGAGTCTGCTTTGAATATGAGCACTCAATTAGCAGATGAGCTTACGGTAAGAGTTCTTCACGAGGGGAAAAAAAGCAGCGGCTTTATTTATGCTAATACTACTCATACGTATATTTTTACAGCAAAACATGCTGTTTGTATAAAAAGTGCTCAAGATTGCAGAGTTAGAAAGAATTTGAGGTGTGAGAGATGTGCATTAGCAAAATTTACGAAAACAAAGATTATAATTGATCGGCCTGATATAGCTAATTATCAACAGCTAAAAGTTCAGGAAGTTTTATTTTGTGAGGATAAGGATGTTGCAATATTAGTTGTTAAAGATGAATCTCATAAAAAATTACTAAATTTACCTAAAATTGAAATTGTTTCCGAATTAGATCTTAAAAGCACTGATGAGTTTCTAAGTTGTGGTTATCCTAATATATCAGATCATGAGGAAACGCTACCGATTTCCTATACCAATTATGTTCCTTTTAGAACAAGATTTAGTCTAAGGATATTAAATGAAAGTATTGGTAACCTAGAAAGTTCTAAAGTCAATTTATCTGGTAATTCTGGTGCAGGAATTCTTCAAATCAAAGGAAATAAAGCATTATTACTGGGTATATATACTGATACTACAGGGATCGGTACTGGCTTTGGTGAAATTATTGATGAAAAATTAAATGATGTTTTGACTGCAAAAGGCTATCCAAAGCTTGAGCTTAAAAATAAAGCTAAAGGTTTTGAGACTTTAATAAAAAATAAATTTAAAGAATGCTTTTCTAAAATTGAACATGATATAAATCTAGAAGATAATAGGGAGTTAAATTTATATAGATTAAATCTTAATGGAAAGAATTATAATTATGAGTTTATTAATAAAAGAATAACACATTGCATTCCGTACTTCTCTCTTTCTAGGAAGCAAATCAATCAAAGTATAGTAAATGATGAATTTAATGCTGCAGTTATTCAAGGTGTTAAAGACTTTTTGAAGTTAGAGTCAAAGGATAAGATTCCAGAAATTCTTCTTCAAGGTTTTTTAGAAACATATTGTGAAGCACCTAGATTATATTCATCGCATCATAATGAAAGCTCAGTATTTCAAGGAGCACATATTAAGTTTTCTAATACACCTGATAAAAAAGTAGAGATTATACATTGTATTGCATTATTTTCGCCTATTTTGAAAAATTCATTTAGTTATGCGATACAATCCATAATAGATAAATATCCAGAAGTTAAACCTTATGGTGGACTAATTGATAATAGTTTTTTGGATGAAACTTACTCAGAGGAAGAAAGTAAAGTCTTAGCTAAGTTAATAATACCTACTCAAGAAAATATTTGTAATAATTATACTGATAGGCTGGCAATATTTATTGGCTATGATAGGGAAGTTGAAACGAGTTTAAAATTTTTACAACAGGGTGATTTTCAATTAGCGCTAGAAGAGATTATTATTGAGGATTTGAAAGCTTCTATTAATGACTTAAAAAAAGAGTTAGAAAAGATAAAAGTCTTAAAGGCAAGTATAGACTGTTTTTTTGTGCCTTTTGAGGATACTAATAAATTCAATCAAGATTTTTTTGAGAGCTTAAAGTGAAAAATTTAGGTCAATATATTTTTGAAGAAATACAGAGAAATGATTACTTTAAATCTATGAATGAACGGATTTTAAGGATTTATGCATCAAAAATAATAGATGATATTGATGATTATGGTTTTGATGAAATTGAGGAAGAAAATTTATTTAGATTTATAGACTTACTGGCCTCTACTGACAGCCAAAGAGCTCGTATGAAAGCCTATCACTTAATAAGCTTGTGTGAGCCATTTTTGAGTAAAACTGAAAGGTTTAAATTTTATTCATCATCAGTTTATTCAAAATTAGGTTTATATGCATTAAACATTGAGGAATCTCTATTGCCATTCGATAGGAGGTTTGAAATTGTAGCAAAGAAAAAAAATCAAAAAGTTGATGAAAAATATATTTTAACCGATACACAATATGAAATTTTTACAAGGATGGTAAAAGCACCTCATTTTAGTTTTAGTGGTCCTACTTCATTAGGAAAATCTTTTTTAATGCGCAGATATATAGAGCGAATAATAGAAAGAGGTAATAGTAATATTGTTGTTTTGGTTCCTTCTAAAGCTTTAATAAATCAGTTTTCAAGTGATATTAAGAGTGAGCTAGAAAGTCTTATAAAAGAAAAAAAATATGTAGTCCAAACACATGGTAGCGTTACAAACTACGAAGGAAAATTTAATTTTATTTTTATATTAACGCCAGAACGACTTCTTAGTCTTTTTGCAAAAAATAATAATATTAAAATAGATTTTTTATTTGTGGATGAAGCTCATAAACTTTCTTTTTCAGCCATAGATGATACGAGGAGTTTAACTGCTTATAGCGCGATTGATAAGGTCGTTGAACGATGTTCTAATGTGAAGATGATATTTTCTTCGCCTAATATTGCAAATCCAGAGGTATTTTTAGAGTTGTTTGGTAAGGATATAACTAACTCTATTAAAGTTGATGAAGCACCTGTGGCACAAAATCTTTATTTAATTGATTTTAAGTTTAATAATGTGTTTTGTATATATGATGGTGTAAAAATAAAGCTGGAAATTAACATCTTAGAAACAATAAGAAATCCAAATGATTTTATTTTTAATGTTGGAAAAGGGAATAATGCTAATATGGTTTATTGCTCGTCAAAAGCAAAAGCAATAAACCACGCATTGGAATTTTATGATAAATTAGATGATTCTATAAAGGTCTCAGAAAATATGAAAGAGGCTATTGATAAGATTTCATCTTTGGTACATCAAGAATATTATTTATGTAAGTTTTTAGAAAAAAGAATAGCTTATCATCATGGCCAATTACCACAAATTATTAGGAATATTGTAGAAAAGCTTTTTAGAGAAGGAGAAATTGATTTTATTTTCTGTACGCCAACTTTGGTAGAAGGTGTAAATATGCCTACCAAAAATATTTTTATAAACTGTGATAGAAAGATAAGATTAAATAAAGGAAATACTCTTAATAATCCTAATAAAACAATAGCCTTTTGGAATTTGGCTGGTCGAGCGGGACGATATTGCAAGGAATTGTCTGGTAATATTTTCTGTATCCAAAATGATAGCTCTGAAAGATGGGATGATCTTAGTATTTTTGATAAATGTGATAATGAAATACTGACCTCAATTGATAAGATAAATAATAAAAATGGCTTGAATCATCTTAAAGACTCACTTCAATTGAGTGATCCAAACAAAGAAAGTTCTAATAAAATATATGATTATTTTGCAAACTTAATATCTATTGATGTTGTTAGATTTAAGGATAATTATAATGAAAGTTTCCTTTTGAGAAAAATGATAGATTTTAATAGGGATGATGTGATTCGCTTAGCAGAAAAAAAATCTAAAAGCATTGTTGATATACCATTTGAAATAGTTGATTCTTTCAAATCTTTGAATTTTGGTATTCAAAATAAGGTTTATAACTATATTCTTGAGGATCCTGATAGTCGTAAGTTTCCTAAATTGGATTATGATAATATTAAAAATATTCTTTCTAAATTTTATAATCTTTATGATTGGGATGTTATTGAAAGTGATAACATAAAATCGTTTTTACAATTAGATTACTATGCAGTAATTATGTCAAAGTGGGTTTCTGGAATTTCTTTAAATGTAATGATTAATGATGAATTAAGAAGGAATAAGATTATATTCTTGGAAAGAAATATGCCACCTGTTGATTTTGATAGGGGGAATTTAGTTCATGTTAATCATGTTATTGATAAGCTACTTTCTGATATTGAAAATATATTAACATTTGTGTTTGAGAAATATTTTAACCACTATTATAAATGTTTGACAAATATTTTGGGTGAAGATAATGCTGGGCACAACTGGTCTACATATTTGGAATATGGTACGAAAAATCCAGTGGAAATTGGATTGCAAAATTTAGGTCTTTCAAGGCTTACTGCTCATAATATTGTAGAAAACAAAACTCTATTAAACTTTATTTCCTTTAATGAATTAAAAAGTGAAATTGTGAGCATTAATAAGTTAGCGTTACTTGAAAATATTGAATCTAACTCTTTAGAGTATGACGAAGTTTCAATGTTTTTATAAATGAGCTTTAATTAAACATTAGATTTTAAAGTTAATTGCAAAGCAATTCTGTGAGTGATCACTTAACTTTTTGTTTAGGGAGTTACACAATTTTTATCGTAAACTATCAATAAAATCAGCCCAGTCCTGCATCATTTTAATACGATATTTAATGTGTTGAGCGTGATTGTATGCTTGAGATACGGCATTGCCTACCGTATGTGCCAACTGTATTTCAATAGCATCATGCATATAGTTTTGCTCATGTAGTGTTGTTGAGGCAAGTCCACGAAAGCCATGCCCCGTCATTTTACCTGTGTAACCCATGGTGCGAATCGCACTTAAAAGAGCATTGTTACTTAGTGGCTTAGCTGTACTGTGATTATAGAAAACAAATTGCTTGTTGCCAGTCAGTGGTTTTAGTTCTTCGATGAGTACAATAGCTTGTCTAGATAAAGGAACAATATGGGGTAGAGCCATTTTCATTTTATAAGCTGGGATGCGC
>JAVXJA010000118.1:0-6267 GCA_036648085.1 Terrisporobacter sp. | reverse complement strand
TAATTTCAATGGATACACTCTTTTTACATTCTAACTATTCCCTAAACCTAAATTTAAGAGAGAGTTAAGATATATATTTTATTTTAGACTATAAATATATATCATTTATGATAGGTGAGGTGAAATAATATGAATGATGAAGTAATAATAAATTTAAAAAATTATTTAGTTAATAGGTATAACTGTCATTCGATAATATTATATGGGTCTTACGCAAATGGAACCCAGACACAAGAAAGTGATATTGATGTAATTTGTTTTTCAGACAATATAAATCCTCAAAATGACACAAGTAAATTATTAGACATACAATTAGATGCTTGGATATACCCTACTGAAAAAATGGATGATCACGAAGATTTAATTCATATTGATGATGGAGTAATATTGTTAGATAAAAGAAGCATTTGCAAGCAATTGATGAATAATATTTCATATCTTTATAAAGAACCTATATACATAAGTGAAAATGAAATTAGTTTTAATAAAAGTTGGTTAATTAAAATGCTAAGTAGAGCCAAAAAGGAGGATACAGAAGGAAACTTTAGATATCATTTACTATTAACTCAAAGTTTAGAAATATATTTTCAAATTATTAAAGTTAGATATATGGGGCCTAAAAAATCATTAGAATATCTTAAAAACAAAGATACAGAGGCTTTTAGATTTTTTGAAAAAGCATTATCTATAAAGGTAAACCTTAGTGATGTTCAAAATTTGATTGACTTTATAACTAGTTCTTAAAAACTTGTTTAAAGAGTACTAGTAAAAAGCCCTTAGAATCCATTTATTTGGATTCTAAGGGCTTTAACTTTATTTAAAATATAAACGGCTAAATATATTAAAGATTTTAAACCTTTTACGTTAAATAAACTTCGTTTATGCAATTTTAAATATGAAAATTTTGTTTTTTTAGAATAATTAGAAAAATAAGAAGGTTTATAAAAAAAAATAGTTAATTAAATATTTATTAATTATTTTTTAGGGAGGATTTTGGAATGGATAAAAAATATAAATTTGCTCCGTGTATAGCATGGCAAATGGAACCAAAAGATGAAATTATATATATTCTTAATAATAAAAAAAATGAATTTATATATTTCACAGATGTATCTAAAGATATTTGGTTGCTTTTAAATGAACACAAATCAGTAAGAGATATAATAACATTATTATCTAAAATATATGAAGTGGAAGTTATAGATATAGAGGAAGATATTCTTCAATTTATTAACAATTTATCTAAAGAGGGTGTGATTATATCTCATGAATAAAGAAAATAAAATTAGTTCAGTTTTGGATATTCATAATGTAGCTGGAGAAAACAACACTCTTACTGTAGCTACATTAGAGCTATTAACTAATTGTAACTGGAAATGTGAACACTGTTACTTACCAACACATACCAATAATGGACTCTCTAAAGAAGTTATATTTAATACTTTGAAAGAACTAAGAGACATGGGATGTTTTGAAATAGCTTTTACAGGTGGTGAAATATTTTTTAGAAAAGACATGATGGAAATTATTAAGAGAGCTAGAGAGCTTGGATTTAATGTGTTTTTATTGACTAATATTTCATTGTTAACAGAAAATCAAATTGAAGAATTATCTAAACTATATATTGCAAATATTTCTTGTACGTTATTTGCATTAGATGAAGAAATTCATGATTCAATTACTCATGTCAAAGGATCTCTAAGTAAGGCTATAGAAAATATTAAGCTTATAAAAAAATATGAGATTCCATTGAAAATAAAAACAGTTATAATGAAAAAAAATTATGATTATTTTGATGAAATAGAACAGTTTTGTAATGAAAATGGATTTGGATATAAGGCAGATTATAATATACTTTCTAAAAATGATGGAGATAACGAAACTATGGATTTAATGCTGTCTGATGATGAAATAAAACAAATACTATTAAAAATAGATGACACAGTTGGATATAAATCAAAAACTAGAGAAAAAAATGAACTAATATGCCCGAGTATACGAAATTCTATATTTATTGATTGTGAAGGTAATGTATACCCATGTAATAGACTTTTTATCAAACAAGGAAACATTTTAGAAATGACAATAAAAGAAATATGGGAAAATTCACATTCATTAAAACAATTAAAATCTATGACATGGGGAGATTTAGATGAATGCTTTAATTGTTCATCAAGTGAATATTGTGTTAGATGTCCAGGGGCTTCACTTTTAGAGAATGGAAATGTGTTTTCTAAAAATTTAAATGCATGTAAAATTGCAAATTTAAGAAAAAGTTTATTAGAGGATAAGTACAATGAAAAAGCATATTAAACAATCTAGATTATACATAATAATACATATAATATCAAATATATTAGCTACTATAGCTTTAGCTGTAACTCCATATTTATCAAAACTTTTATTTGACTATATTTCTGAAGGGAAAAATGTTAATTTAAAGTTATTTATACTTAGTTATATAGTATGTATTATTATGTATATTATTTTAACTTACATTGAAGGCCTAACGAACTGGAAAATAGCTATTAAATTTGAAGGATCTCTAAAAAAGGATTTTTTTAAATCACTAACTAGATATAGCTATAACAAGTTTGCAGCTAAAGATATCGGAGAATATATTTCTTTGCAAAGTAATGAAATAACACAGTTAGAGATGGACTACCTAACACCTGTATTAGATTTAATAAAGTCAATAAACTCATTTATAATTTATGGAGTAGTTTTATTCATATTTATAGATTGGAGAATAGCTTTTACAATTTTAATTTTGTCTATTTTGGCGACGACGATTGCACCGAACATTACAGGAGATAAATTATCTAAAAAAAGAAAAACATATTTGGATAAAGTTGGAATATACACATCAACAATAAAAGACTTATTAGAAGGATTTAAACTTATAAAAGCAACAACAAGAGATAATTTTATAAAGGAACATGAAAATATATTAAATGAAACATTAGACAAAAGATATAGTTATGGAAAATTAAAGACTTTAGCAGGAATTATCAATGGATTATTTAGTTATTCATTAAATATAATATCATTTGCATTAGTTGGATATTTATTAATAAATAAAGATATTTCAATTGGAACTGCTGTTGCAACATTCGGATATATTGAGTGTTTTATCGTACCTATAAGATCTATTGTGTATGATTTAAATACTATAAAATCTACAAAAGGAATAAAAGATAAGGTAGTGGAGTTCTTTAAATATGATGTATCAGAAAACACAAAAACACAAAAACATGAATTTAAAGAGTTAATTGAATTTAAGGATGTAAATGTACATTATAATAATTTTACCTTAGATAATTTTTCATATAAATTTGAGAAAGGAAAAAAATATGCGATTATTGGACATAGTGGTTGCGGCAAATCAACAATAGTAAATGCCTTAATGAATTATATTGATACAGATAATGGAGAAATACTAATTGATAATCAAAATATTCTTAATTCAAAATATGATTACATAATAACATGTATAAATCAAAATGAACATATATTCGCAACCAATTTTAAAGATAATTCTACAATTTTTTCTTCATATGAATTTAAAACATTAGACTTTTTAAAAGCACAGCTTAGACCTAAGGCAGTAAACTCTATATTTGAAAAAGGAAATTGTCAATTACTTAGTGGAGGAGAGAAACAAATTACGAGTATAGCAAGAATGCTTTTATCAGATACTCCAATATATATTATGGATGAGGCATTTTCTGCTATAGATATGAATACAACTAAAAAGTTGCAAAATTATTTACTTTCAATGAAATATAAGACAATAATCATGGTAACACATAAATTATCAGAAGATTTAGCTGAGTTTGATGAAATTCTTCTTATGAAAAATGGGGAATTAATACAATCAGGAACGTATGAAGATATGTGCAATTGTATGGAATTCACTAACTTACAGTCAGCATTTTAATTTTTAATAAAAAATTAAACTCAAAGGATGAGATTAAAATGGAAAATATTAAAGATATTTCTATATATGATAAGGCGAAAATAAATAACACGCTTGTATATGCGACTATAGAATTATTGACAAAATGTAATTGGAGATGTAAACATTGTTATCTACCAAGTCATAACCACTATGGATTGTCAAAAGAAAAGATATTTGACATTTTTAAACAATTAAGGGAGCTTGGTTGCTTTGAAATAGAATTTACTGGAGGAGAAATTTTTTATAGAGAAGACACTCTGGAAATTTTAAAAAAAGCTAGAGAAATGGGCTTCAATGTGAATTTACTCACAAATGTATCTTTATTAGATGAAAATAAAATAAAATCACTATGTGATATGTACATATATAAAATAGAGTGTACAATTTTTTCTTTGAATGAAGAAATCCATGACTCTATAACTGGTGTTAAAGGTTCTTTAAAAAAAGCAATGAGTAATATTATGCTAATGAAAAAGTATAATATGAAGTTGAAAATTAAAACTATACTTATGAAAGACAATATTGACTCATATAAGGATTTAAAGCTTTTTTGTGAAAAACATGGATTTGATTATTTGGCAACTTCAAGTATCTATCCTAAGAATGATGGAGATTTATCACCACAAGAATTAGCACTAAGTATAGAGCAACTTGAGTCAGTAATACCAGAAATAGATGAGATAAGAAAATTCAAATTAAAATCAATTGATCCAGATAAACATATTTGTAATAGTCTTAGATATTCTCTTATAATAGATTCTTATGGGGAAGTATATCCATGTAATATGTTAAGGGTAACCTTAGGAAATGTACACAAACAAAGTTTAAAAAATATATGGTATGATTCTAAAATATTAAGGGAACTTAAAGATATTAGATGGAATAGGTTAGAACACTGCTTAAGTTGTGATAAAAATAGTTTTTGTTTCAGATGCGCTGGATTAGCATTCCTAGAAACAGGTAATAAATTAGATAAATGTCCTTCTGAGTGTAAAAATGCAAATATTAGGTTAAAGAATTTCTTAGAATCTATAGAATGTTTTTCAAATTAAATATTAGTTTATAATTATTATTTTTAATTAGACATAAACTTACATACGAAAAAAATAATATTATAATATAAAAAATTTAAAGGAGGTAATATTATGAAAAAATATCAAAAGCCTGAAATGAATAAGTCAACAGCAGCAGTTTTACCGAGAGATAATAAAAGTTCACTTTGCAGTGGTACAGGAACACATATTTCTCCTAAGTTTAAAAAGTAGTTAAGTAAAATTAGTAGGTTATTAACCTACTAATTTTTATTTTTTTGAATATGTATATGTCAAGAAATATATTAAAAATTTAAAAATTAATAAAAAAATATTGTTATATAGGGGGTAGCGTCGGCATTCTGCGGAAAATACACGTTAAGATATAATCTTTTACAATTTGTTTCAATGAAGTCTACTCTATTGCGGGGGACACCGAGATACGCGCGTAAACCGGCCACAAGTTCTTTAAAACCATTGCAATTACTTATGTTTTGTTTCAAAAAGTATGGTTTTTGAAAAATAGTAAAAAGTACATATTTTAAACTTCAAAACTACAACAAATTAACTTTTGAAATATATCAAAAGTAATCTATATATATTGAAATGGTTATTAAAAACATTGATATCACTACACTTTATTAAAATAAATTTAGTTTTTTTAATAACATATTAGCTTAAATATAAAAATAAAGAGTTAAATCCAGTTATACCAATACGTTCAGAAGAGATGTGGCCGGTTTTTACACGTATCTCGGTCTCCCCCCATAATCAAATCTTAGAAGTTATGATTATGATAACTCTGATTTAACTATAAAATCCATAGATTTTATAAAAATAAAAAAATCGATGTATTCAAGTTATATCAATAGGTTCAAAATCAAGTGGCCGATTTTTACACGTATGTCGTCCTCCCCCGATAAAAAGATAAGAAGTTGATAAAATTCATATCAACTTCTTATCTTTTTATGTGCTTAAAATAAAAAAAGATTGTTATATATTGTAAATATAGTTATTATATAAATATAACTGAATCAGAAAAAGCACTCCTAAGAGTGCTTTTTCCTTAAAACTATGATTAACTTCGGTTCTTTAAATCGTCGCCAAACGATTCAAGGTAACTCCAAGCAGACAAATGCTTAGAAGTTAAGGAATGATAAATTCGAAAGATAGCAAACCCTATCTTAGGAAAGTTGACCCAACCAAAGTAGTTTATATATTTAATATATACATAAGTATATAAGGATAAACACTTTAAGTCAATATAAATTAGAC
>JAVXJA010000117.1:0-6330 GCA_036648085.1 Terrisporobacter sp. | reverse complement strand
AAAATCTATTTACTATATTTGGAAATTAAATTTTAACTAGCACAATAGATTAATTAGTTTTTAGTATCCATATTTTTATCTTAAATTGATAATAAAATAGTTATAAATAAAAGGAATAAATTGACAAAAGGTTGGTTTTATAATAGTATTTAATCGAAGGTTGAAAATTTAAGGGAGGTAATGGTATGAAATTAAAAACCAAGCAAAAAATAATAGCATTATGTGCAATGGGGATGATTACAATAGGGAGTGCAGGAGTATCATTTGCTAATAATCACAATGATTCTACGTATACATTTAATTTTGGAACATTAAATGGGTCTCGATATACAGATGGGAGAAAAAAAGAAGATGCTTCCAAATCATATATGAATTGTAAAACAATGACTTCAGGATATTCATATAAGGCCAAAGTACAAGCTAATATTGGAGGAGGAGAACGTAAAGATGTTGGAAGTCCTTCATATACATTTGTGACAGGAACAACGAGAAGAATGACTAATTATGTATTAGAGAAAGGTTATAGGGCAGCAACAATAAAAGCTAATTCAGGAATTAATACAAAAGATACACGTGCAACTGGAGTATGGAGTCCTGATTCATATCAAGGATAGATAATTATATGAATTATTAGAAAGGTAAAAGTAATATTAAATATACACATTTAATATTACTTTTATGGTGAAAAAATTGATTAACTTATTAAAACTCGATTTTAAAAGGGCTACATATGATAGAAAATTTTTAAGTGTAGCATTAATAGGAATACTATTATCTGTGGCTCATTTTTTTATGGAAGTTTTTCCTATGATAAAGCTTTATGAGTGTGGATCAGCAATTTTTAGTCCTTTTCTTAAATGGATTATTTATGATGATTTTAGTATTTATGCATTAATATTATTCCTAATATTTCCAATATTAGCGAGTATTACATATTCAGACTCTTATTGGCTCGATCTAAATACTGGATTTGCTAAAAGTGTATACACAAGAACTAAAAAATCTAATTATCTTATATCAAGATACATAACTAATTTTATTATAGGTGGAATTTCTGTACTTATACCACTTATAGTAAGTTTATACTTATTATTTATGACGGTTCCAGCCGTAACACCTAGTATTTTTAGCCAAACAGACATAGCTAAAGAAATGTTTTGTAATCTATTTTATTTTCACCCATATATATATATTTTAATATATTTATTTATGAGTTTTATGTTTGGAGGAGTATATGCTTCCATAGGTTTGGCAGTATCAAATTTTTGTAAAAATAGATTTTTAGTAATTGGTATACCAATATTATCTTATTTATCAATGTACATATTTGAGATTGCAGGTCTACCTCAGCTAGTACCAGCTAAATTTCTAAGTGCATCTCAAAGTGTATTAGGTATAAATATAACTTCAATCGTTATTATATTTTTAATTTTATTTGTAGGTAGCTTAATACTGTATGTGGTAGGAGCAAAAAGTCATGAATTTATATAAATCATTTAATTTATACAAAGAGAATATTTATAGAAATAGATTTATTATCTTTGTATCTATACTTATATTGGCATTATGTATACTTTTAGAAATATTTATAGATATTCAAGGATACGGAATAAATATTTCAGAACTCCAATTAGCTTATAATAGTTTAGACTTATATAAACAATGGTTATACATCTTAATATGTATATTAATTATACTGAGAATGATTTCTTTTGCAGAGGATTATTTATACGTGTTAAGAGTTGGAATAAAAGATAAATTATGGAATTTAATTACGCAAAATATATTAATTACTAATTTTATAATAAGTGCATATTTGGTTATGTTTAGTTATATATGTGGATTGATATTTTCGAATCAAAATTATATGGAATTTAATAAAACATTAATATTAATAATAGGTATAATTTTTATATATACAATAGGCATATCGTTATTTAGCTTTATAACTATAATAATAGATACGATAACGGGAAGTAAAACTATTGCATATTTGCTTTTAATGTGTATTATAATTATTGAATATTTAAGGCAACAAGACTCTTTAATTTTATATCATATAGGTTTTAATATGGAATATTTAGAAAACATAAGTTTATTGTTTTTTAATATATTTAAATTTGGAGGAATATTAATTTTAATAATAGAATTTGGTAGATTTATTTACAAAAGAAAAGAAATATATAATACGAAGAAAAGGATAATAAATGAAATATAAATTTTTAAGTTTAGTTAAAAGAGATTTAATTTTTGGATTTAAGAATAATAGAAATAAACTAATGAGTATATTTGTATTACTAATAATTCTTACATATTTTAACGTACTTAGCATAGATGGACAAGCATTTGAATTAGGACTGGACAGTGAAAATATAAATTTTATAGATTTATTTTTTTATATATTTAAAGGTATAGACTATAGTATTGCTCCATTACCTATAAATTGGATTTTGATAAATATATATATAACTTATTTAATAGGAAGTTATTGCTATGATGATTTGTCAGAAGAATCTTTTCATATGATAGTTAGAATGAAAAATAGAAAAGATATATGGGCATCAAAAGTTATATGGATGGTAGCTACAATTTTAGTTTTTTACTTAATGTTATTTCTAGTAATAAGTATTTTCTCAACAATTATGTTGAATAATTCTTTGGAATGGAGTGAGTTCTCTAAAAGAAGTATATTAAATATTATTATAAAAGATTATAGTAGTTTGAAGTTTATATTATTTACAATATTAATATATATATTATCATCTATGACTTTATCAATTTTTCAGATGTTAATTTCATTTATAGTAAAACCTACATATATTTATATAGCAAATATTTGTATACTTGCAATATCTTTATTTTTAAATAAATTCTTAATACCTATTCAAGGATCATTAATATTAAGACAAAATATATTTGATGCTACATATGAGATTGATCCATTAAATTCGATAATTTATAATTTGATGGTGTTTATTATAATATTTGTAATGGGAATTTACTACATCAGAAAAATGGACATATTGGCATCCCAAAAAACAAATTAAGGAGAGGTATATTATGGAACCATATATTAAAATAGAAAATTTATCAAAGAAAATAAAAGGTATTACAATTTTGGATAATATAAATATAGAATTTTATAAAGGGAAAGTTTATGGGATTAGGGGAATTAATGGTTCAGGGAAAACTATGTTATTTAGAGCAATCTGTGGTTTAATAAATCCAACTAAAGGGGAAGTAACTATAGATGGTAAAATATTACACAAAGATATATCTTTTCCTGAAAGTGTAGGTGTACTTATTGAAACTCCTGGCTTTCTACCTAGTTATACAGGTAGAAAGAATTTGAAATTATTGGCTGATATAAAAAATATAATAAATTATGAAAAAATAGATGAAGCTTTGAATTTAGTAGGATTAGATTGTAATGATAATAGGCAATATAAGCAGTATTCATTGGGGATGAAACAAAAGTTGGGAATAGCTCAAGTGCTAATGGAGGACCCAAAGTTAATTCTGCTAGATGAACCTACTAATGCCTTAGATGAAAAAAGTGTGGAAAATATATTAAGCATTATAGAAAAGGAAAAATCAAAGGAAAAAATAATATTAATAGCTAGTCATGATAAATTATTATTAGAAAAAATATCTGATGATATTATTAATATTGAAAATGGACGAATAATATAAGGGAGAATTATTATGAAAAATAGGATGTTTGTAATACTGATTATAATCTTATTTATAATAGGAAGCTCATATAGATTTATTCAGCTAAATAAAAATATATCCAATGAAATAAAATATGAAGAAGTTGAAAATAATGAACATTTCAATTTAAATGGAGTTAAATTTAAGCTAGTTAAAAGTGAATATATAGACAATTCTATTTTAACAGTAGATATAGAATTAAATAAAGAAGGACAAATAGATGAGAATATATTTGAGGAACCATTCCCCTCATATTATGATGAACTAATATCATTAAATATAACCGATAAAGATGAAAATTTGGTAGGAAATTATACGTCAGATATAGATATGTATTATAGCGATAATAAAAAGTTTATGGAAATAAAAGATGGTAAAAGAAGTTTAGGAGAAAATACAGAAAATTTAATACTAAAGTTTGTGTTAAATGGAGAAACTATAGAAAAAATTAATAATAGTAATTATAATGTAAAATTAGTATTCCCATGTGATAGCTATAATAATAAAAGTAAATTTATTATTATAGAATAAGTAAAATAATATTTTAGAAGACATTTTAAATTTTATAGGTCCTAATTTTATTGATTTATTAATACTTTGTAATTAAGTGTACACTGGAATAGTACACTCTTGGGCTTAGTTGAGCATATAGGTTAGTTATTCAAAATATGTCATCAATATTGTATATTTTGATAACTAACTTATAAACTATGATACTTTGGAAAGAGCTAAAAAAACTTATGTAACTAACCAAAATATAAATATATATTATAAAAATGAAAAATAGAGATATTAGATTAAATTTAATATCTCTATTTTTATGTCTAAATTCAAGGGGAATACAAAAATGAAGATCTGGAAGGAAGAACAATTAAGCTTATTAAAGGAGTATGCAAAGGAGGTTGTTGATAGTGTTAATGAAACAATGGTTATATTAGATGATAACTATGGAACAAACAGAGATGTAGATAAAGATCTAGGTGGTTACATACAACTAATAGAATCATTAGAAGAATTAAAGTCATTAAAAGATGGCATATTACAAGGTTTAGTAGAAGAATATAGTGATAAAATATGTACTACTGAAAATGGAGATGTATATAATTCAACATTATACATAGCATCATCAGATTATAACGTAATGGTAATTACTAAAAATGAAATGACAGATGAATTATTAAAATAAGCATTGATACTTACAGGTATTGATGCTTATTTTTATTTTGTCTAAAACTTTTGAAATAGGAGGATTTGTGTACAATAAAAATATAGAAAGTTAAGATGAAGTTTGAATAAGGCATATATGGTACATAATGTAATATAGTATATAAATAAAAACATATGAAATATAACTGTGTATGGTAGGATTAATTATGTTATCAGAAAAACAAAAGGAATATGTTATTGAAGTTAGTAGAACAATATTGGAGGAACTTCAAAAACATAGAAATATTTGTTATTGGGGACTTGAGGAAGGACAATTAAGTGGGTCATTAATTTTTAATATAAGTACTGAAAAATATGAAAATAGACATTATGTAAGGGTTATATATGATGAAGGGAGTAACTCATATACAATACAAATTTTAAGAGATAATTTAGACCACAGAAATTTAGTAGATTCTGAAGTAGTAGAACAAATTGATCATATAGATATATTTGAATTAGTTGAATCAATTAAAGGATTAATATAAATTCAAATTATTCTAATGACTTAGTTAAGATAATTGCAAGTGTAGTTATAAATATATTCAATAAAATTAATGTAGAGGCTATATTTATCATAGTTGATAAGTATAGTATATAAATATAAAAGGAAAGAGAAGTTACAAATAAAATAATACCTTCTCTTTCCTTTTATATAATATTGATTTAAGCAATAATATCTCTAAAAATATACTATAAATAATAGAAGATAGTTAATTGTTATCTGGACAAGGAGTAGCAAGTCCTTTTGATTCTAAGAATCTCAAATCTGAATCAAGTATAAATTCAATTATTTCTCTAGATACATTTATACCATCTTTTTTACATTCCTCAAGTATAAAATCTAATTCTTCTTCAAAATCAACAAATGGTTGTTCATTATTCATATATGTCATCTCCTTTAAATAAAATAAATTCCTAATAAAATTATACCAAATATTTCAATATGAATATAGATATAGTCAAGTTATAATTAAATATTTTCATTGTTAAAATAGTAATTATTTAAATTATAAATATATATTATAAATATGAAATTATTAATATAGAGTAAAAGTAGAGATGTTACATTTTCTATAACATCTCTATTTTTATGTCTAAATTTAAAGGAGGAATATAAAAATGAAGATTTGGCAAGATGAACAATTAAATCTACTAGAAGGTTATCCAAAGGAGATTGTTGATAGTGTTAATGGAACAATGAATATCTTAAATGACAATTATGGGACAGACAGAGATGTAGATAAAGATCTAGGAGGTTACATACAAGTAATAGAATCACTAGGAGAATTAAAGTCATTAAAGAATGGTATATTACAGGGTTTAGTAGAAGAATATAGTGATGAAATATGTACTATAGTAATCGTACTTATAAAAGTTTGCAAAGTTGTTCTACAAATCCTTCACCAT
>JAVXJA010000116.1:0-6500 GCA_036648085.1 Terrisporobacter sp. | reverse complement strand
CGGAAATGTATCTCTTACAGACTTTACTTTAGATGATTTCAGAATGGATTTGATAAATCTACAAGAAAAGTACGAAAAAGATATAGATAATATGCCTATTGGTATATATGCCATTGCAAATAATGAAAGAGATTCTTTGCAGGATGAGATAAAAAAAGGTGTTATATATTGTATTAAAAAAATTGATACCTATACAAATGACAGTGAGAAAAATGCCATCTATCCTTATTACCTTGCTTATGTAAAAGATGATGGGCAGATTATTTATAATTACACAAATGTAAAGAAGATATTAGATATTTATAAATCCTTATGCAATGGAAATACTAAAGTTTTAGATAACTTAGTAAAAGAATTTAATGAGGAAACTAAATATCAAAAGAATATGAACAAGTATAAAGAACTCTTAACTAATATTACTGATGATATACTTGGAAAAATTGAAGAGGAAGACACTTTAAGTATTTTTTCATTAGGTGATTTAAGTGTAATGATTAATAATAAAAGCAATGATAATAAGTTTGAAATAGTTTCATATTTAGTTATTAAATAGGGGATGGTAGTATGTTTGAACTATTAGAATTAGATAGGATTGACTATCTAGGTAGGAAACTTGATAAGAAGATGTTTTATGACAATGCAGATTTATCTAAAGATGATAAGAAGATTTTTGTTGATTATATCAGTAGGATAGAAATGAGCTATGTTATAAATAGTAAAAATTTAAATATCCAGCCTTTAGTAAATGAAGATTACAGATATGAATCTATTATTTATTTGAAGATTATGTTAAAGAAAGATGATAAGTTAGATAAAATTAGTAAGATTATTAATAATGCAATTCCTAATCCTTTGGTAATTGTGTTTGAGTTTGAGGATAAATATAAAATTAGCACTGCTATTAAGAGACTAAGTAAATCTGAGGCAGATAAGGTAGTTATTGAAGAAAGTAGAATGACTACTTGGATAGGGGTTAAGTATTTGAGTGAGGATGAAGAGAAGTTTTTAAAATCTATTAGTCTAAGTGGTTTGCCTTATAGTAATTTGTTTGATTTTTATAAGGTGATGAATGATAAGATTTATATTTTTGAAAAATGTGAAACTGTTGGTAAATATGAAGATATAATAGATAAAAATAAGTTAGAAGTAAGTAAGAACATATCGCAGAAGATAGAAACATTGGAGAAGGAACTAAAGAAAACTATAAGCAAGTTGAGAAGGGAGAGTCAGTTTAATAAAAAGATGGAACTTAATGTGAAGGCTTTCCAGTTGAAAAGAGAAATAGAAGAATTAAAAATTATTCTATCTAGGAAGATATAATATAATAGAAAATACTACCGTCATATTAATGGAAGAAATAAATTTATTAAAATAATTATATAAAGAGCATACAAAGCAATTATTTTAGGTTATAAAATATCTAGGATAGTTGTTTTTTATTGCCATTAAATAAGTCTAAAATACCGTATATAAAAGTTCACCTAACTAGGAATTGTAATAATATCATAATTATATGTATAGAAATAATAATATAAGGATTTTTAAATGAAAATTTATTAAGGGGAGTTATTTATGGAAATGTTAAATGGAACAAGTATGAACTTGACTCAAAATAATATCGATATAATAAAAAAAATTTTTCCTGAAGTAGTTTGCGAAGAAAAAATAGACTTTGAAAAGTTAAGATTAGTACTTGGTGATAATGTGGAGGAAAAAGAAGAAAGATATGAGTTTAATTGGAATGGAAAGAGTAATGCTATAAAAATTGCTCAGACGCCTTCTACTGGAACATTAAGACCTGATATGGGTAGTAGTAAAAATTGGTATGATACGGAGAATTTATATATTGAAGGAGATAACTTAGAAGTGTTGAAACTACTTCAAAAGAGTTATTTTGGAAAGATAAAGATGATTTATATTGATCCACCATATAATACAGGGAAGGACTTTGTTTATAAGGATAATTTTAGAGATAATATTGATAATTATAAGAAAATTACTAATCAAAGTACTAAGGCTAATCCTGAGACTAATGGTAGATATCATACTGATTGGTTAAATATGATGTATCCTAGATTAAAGTTAGCTAGAAATTTATTAAGAGAAGATGGAGTTATATTTATTAGTATAGATAATAAGGAAGTAGATAATTTAAGAAAAATATGTGACGAAATGTTTGGTGAGGATAATTTTATAGCTATAACAACAGTTATAAATAATTTAAAAGGAAGATCTGATGATGCTTATTTTGCAACTAGTAATGAGTTTTTATTAATCTATTCAAAGAATAAAAAAAATTTTTCTATGAAGGGGTTTAAACTATGCGAAGAGGAACTAGAAAAAGATTATGATAAGCAAGATGATATTAGCTATTATAGATTAATTGGACTAAGAAAGACAGGAACAGGCTGGGAAAGAAAGAATAGACCATATATGTATTATCCATTATTACTAGATGAAAATAATAAAATATCTACTATATCAGAAGATGAATATGTAAGAATTTATAAAAAAGATGCTAATATATTTGATGATTCATATGTTGAGAATTTAAAAGAAAGTTATACATCTAAAGGTTTTAATTTCATCTTACCTAAGGACAACAATGGTAACTTAGGTAGATGGAGATGGGGTTACCATAGGTTTTTAAAAGAAAAAAATATTAATATTGAGTTAAACTCTTCAGGTAATATATGCAGTAAAATGAGAGCAAATTTAGAGGATGGATCTATTCGATTAAAGAGCTCTAAAACTACATGGTATAAACCAGAATATGATACGGGAACTGCCTCAGCTGTAATAAAAAAGCTTTTTAATAATTCATCAAGTATTTTTGAATTTTCAAAATCACCATTTTTTATAAAGGATATTATAGAAATAAGTGATTTAAAAAAGAATGATATTGTACTAGACTTCTTTTCAGGAGCGGCAACAACAGCGCACTCACTATTTCAACTTAATATTGAAGATAGAAGAAAACGAAAATTTATAATGGTACAACTTCCAGAAGTAACAGATGAAAAAAGTGTAGCATATAAAGACGGATATAAAAACATATGTGAAATAGGAAAAGAACGTATTAGAAGAGCAGGAGACAAAATAGTATCAGAAAACAAAGACAAAGAAGGAATAGAAAATCTAGATATAGGGTTTAAAGTATTTAAACTAGACAGTTCTAACTTAAAATCATGGGATTCAAGTATAGAGAAGCTAGAACAAAATATTTTAAATATGGATACTAACCTTAAAAAAGATAGAACTAATGAAGATTTACTATATGAAATTCTACTAAAAAGTGGTATAGAATTAACAGCAAAAATAGAAAAAATAAAAGTAGGTTACAATACTCTTTATAACGTAGGTGAAGGAGCGTTACTTGTTTGTTTAGATGACAAAATAACAATAGACGTAATAGATGAAATACCAAAACATAAATCAGAATTTATGGAAACTAAAGTCATATTCAAAGAATCAGGATTTATGAGTGATTCAGCGAAAATAAATGCTATACAAAATCTAAAACAGTTTAAAATTACAGATGTGAGGAGTGTATAGTTATGAAATTAAAGTTTAACTCAAACTTAGATTATCAAAATGACGCTATAAACTCAATTGTAGACATATTCAAAGGACAGAATATGAGACAATCAAATTTTACGGTTTTAGGTTTTAATAGTAATAAATACGATAGTTATCAAACCAAAATAGAAGACATAGTTACAAGTATAGGTATAGGTAATCAACTTGATTTAACTTACGATGATGTACTTGAAAATGTAAGAAATATTCAAATGATGAATAATTTAAAAAGAAGTGATAAATTAGTAGGAATGAATTTCACTGTAGAAATGGAAACAGGTACTGGTAAGACTTATGTTTATTTAAAAAGTATATATGAACTTAATAAAAACTATGGTTTTACTAAGTTTGTTATAGTTGTTCCTTCTGTAGCTATTAGAGAAGGTGTTTATAAAACATTACAAATTACTAAAGAACATTTCAATAATATCTTTAACAATGAACCAGCAAACTACTTTATTTATGATTCGTCTAAGTTAGACCAAGTTAGAAGTTTTGCCACATCTAATACTATTGAAATAATGATAATAAATATAGATGCATTTAGAAAAAGTTTTGATGATCCTACTAAAGAGGATAAATCAAATATAATACATAGACCACAGGATAAATTAAATGGTCAAAGACCAATAGATTTAATTAAAGAAACTAATCCCATAGTTATTATAGATGAGCCACAAAGTGTGGATACTACTGATAAATCTAAAGAAGCAATTAAGTCATTAAATCCACTATGTACTTTAAGATATTCTGCCACTCATGTGGATGAGTATAATATGGTATATAGACTAGATGCAGTAGATGCTTATGAAAATAAATTAGTAAAAAGAATAGAAGTATTATCCATTAGAAGCGAAGATTCTTTTAATCAACCTTATATAAGACTTTTAAAAGTTGATAATAAAAAAGGTAAGATGGAAATAGATGTTTTAGATGAAAAAACAGGTATTGTAAAAAGAATAAAGAAACAATTTAAATATGGAGATGATTTAAGAGAATTAACAAATGGACGTGAAATTTACAATGGATATAATATAGTTGATATGGACTATGGAGAAGGCAAGGAATATGTTGAATTTTCCAATGGCAAAATATTAAATCTAAATGGAGTTATTGGGGATCTTGATGAAGATGAAGTTAAAAGGTTTCAAATAAGAAAGACCATAGAAGAACATTTAGATAAGGAAGTGCAGCTTAATAAGAAGGGGATAAAAGTACTTAGTTTGTTTTTTATAGACAGAGTTTCAAACTATAGACAATACGATAAAGATAATAATCCTATAGATGGAAAATATGCAAAAATATTTGAAGAAGAATATATTAAGCTAATTACTTTAGATAAATATAAAGACAACCTAAATTTAGATATAGATGTATCAAAAACTCATAATGGATATTTTGCCCAAGATAAGAGAAAAGGAAAAACAGTTTATAAAGATACGAAAGGAAATACAAAAGCTGATGATGATGCCTACAACTTAATAATGAAAGATAAGGAAAGATTATTAAGTATGGATAATGATCTTAGATTTATTTTCTCTCACTCTGCCCTTAGAGAAGGTTGGGATAATCCGAATGTTTTCCAAATCTGTACTTTGAAAGAATCAAAAGGTACTTATATAAGTAGAAGACAAGAGATAGGTCGTGGTCTTAGACTTTGTGTAAATCAAGAAGGAGAGAGAGTAGAGGACTATGGAGTAAATAGACTTACTGTAATGGCTAATGAATCTTATAATGAGTTCGTGTCAGGACTTCAAAGTGAAATTGAAAAAGATACTAATATTAAGTTTGGTGTGGTGGAAAAACATAGTTTTGCAAATGTAAAAAGATCTGATATTAAAAACCTTGGAGAAGAGATTTATATGGGATATGATGAGTCTGAGAAATTATTTGACTATCTTGTAAAGGAAGAATATATAAGTGAAAACGGTAATGTAACAGATAAATTAAAAAAAGCTATAGATGCAGGTGGGGAAGGTGAGGATAAATTAGTACTAGATAAAGAATTTATGAATTTCTTTACTGGTATTCATCACGAACTAGAAAAAAGAGTGAAAAGTTATGAAATTAAAGATGCATCTACAAAGAAAAGAGTACAACTTAATAAAGCAGTATTAGACAGCCAAGAGTTTATAGATTTATGGAACAGAATAAATGAGAAAACAATCTATTCATTAGATTTTGACAGTAATAATCTAATTAGCAAATCAATAGAAGACATCAAGAACATGCCTAAAATTTCAGCACCTAGAATTTTTTCATCAAAAGATACAATAGACAAAATAGTAAGAGAATCTGGTATAGAAGGAAGAACAATCAGAGAAGATGAAGACAGTTTAGTTTACAACATAGAACTACCAGATATCATAACAGACTTACAAAATAAAACAGATCTAACAAGAAAAACAATAATAGACATATTAATCAATTCAAAAAGACTAGAAGACTTCAAGAGAAATCCTCAAAAATACATAGAAGAAGTGACAAAAATAATTAGAAAAAACATGAGACTTATGGTAGTAGATGGCATAAGATATCACAAATACAAAGGTGGCCAATACTACTCAATAAGTAAATTTAATGACAGTGAACTACTTGGATATCTAAACGACAAAATAGTAGAAAGTAAGAAATCACCATACAACTATTCAATTTGCGACTCTGATGTAGAATCCAGATTTGCACAAAGTTTTGAAGATAGAGAAGAAGTAAAAGCTTATGTAAAACTTCCAAGCTGGTTTAAGATAGAAACTCCTCTAGGTAGCTACAATCCAGACTGGGCGGTATTAATTACTCATATGGATGAGGAAAGGTTGTACTTTGTGGTAGAGACTAAAGGTAGTGGTGATATTAATCTGTTACGTGAAGAGGAAAGGGCTAAGATTAGATGCGCTAAGAAGCACTTTCAGGCGTTGGAGGCT
>JAVXJA010000115.1:0-6629 GCA_036648085.1 Terrisporobacter sp. | reverse complement strand
CGTGGAGGCACATAATCTAAGAATTGAAGATAATTCTCAAGGCAAAGGTAAAGGGCATTGGGCGACGGGGCAGTGAATGGCTATCCTCAAAAGCTACGAACACAAGCGAGCGATAATATACGGAGCAGGCATGATATGCAATATGATGTTTGCGTAGTATTTTATCGTGAGACGTGTTCGTGCGTTGGGGATTAGTCAGAGGGGCAAGACCGAGGGTCAATCTTTTGAATCATCAATTAAATTTACTAACAAATTATTCACTAAATAAATCATCAAAATCTTCAAATTGACAATGGTTTTGAGTTAGCGATTGAAGCGAAAATCCTTTTTAGCGCATTTTGCTAAAAAGATTGTAGTGTAAAGCGCGGTGGCGATAGCCAAACTCCATAAGTGCCAAAACCTAGTATATATGCAACACAATCAATATATCCGAGTTTATTTTTAAAAATAATAGTAATTACTCCAGATAATAAACGAGATGATATATTGGAAAAAGTAAAATCACTACTTAGCAAAAATAAATCTTTTGTACTTATTGATTACCTTATATATTCTGCTATCACTATATCCGTACTACTAGCATTATCCTTAGTGTTTATAAGGTTTTAGTCTTGATTCACAGTTTGTAGCGCTCCTTGAGCAACGTGTTGGCGAGATATTTCAGCTACAATCTGTGAGGCAAGACTAGACCCCGAAGCTTTTGACCCCAGCATATAAATAAAGATAGTTGAGGTATGAGCGGTCTTTGCTCATACTTCAACTATCCTCCTCTATTATTCTTTAAACTTAAAATCAATATCTAAACTATATATATATCCTTCCCACCATTAGCATAGATACAGGGAAGGTTGGTGGGGGAGCAGAGAGCGCGGTGGGAGTGGTATGGTCCATGCTGAAACGAAGTAAATAGTAAGCACAAAAATAAAGCTAGATTTTAGCTCATATCCTAATCAAAAAATCCTCTGCCATATGAGCTAAAATCTAGCCTCGCTTTGTATGCCTTATTTTTTACGAAGTGTAAGCATTGACCATACCGGGGCTGATAACCGAAGGTTTAATTAATCTAACCAACCATTTTACATAAATAAAGCCATGCGAACAGCATCTATAATCGGACCTACTATTTCATAGTCAAGAAACTAATGAATCTCCAATGATCTAATAAAAAAATATACTATAATCTACAGTCTATTTTTTCATTTATTAATTTATGAACACTAAAATGGCCACACATCTAATTAAGATTGTGTGACCACTCTATTTATGCATTATGCTTTTTATTTTTTCGTATAATAGCTCTAGTATGGCTCTGTGATAGGTTGTACATATTAGAAAGTTCAGTAACATTAAAACCATTGAACTTAGATGCAATCTCTCTATCACGAGCCTCTCGGTATATCATCTTCTTTGATGGAAAATATACCAATCCTCCTCCGAATTCTTCAAATAGCACTGTTGTTTTCTCTATACCAATCTTACTCGCTATACTTTCAAATTGTGGAGGTAAGTCACTTATTTTTAACTCCATAAAATACCCTCCTACTAAAATAACTTTAATACTGATATTCTACAAATAAAATAAATAACCTACTAGAACTACTAATTAATTTTTAAAATATTTTTAGATAATTCATTGATACTATCTGTTAGCCCAACTAGTTTCCCTTCGATTCTTACCAATAGATACATTGATAGAGCTATAGGAAATCCTACGTTAGCAATAAGAGTCTGTATATTAGAATCCATAGTCTATACCAACTACCCTATTACAAGATCGTACTCAGTAGTATCTGTTTGAACAACCTTAGCCTCAACTAAAGAAACTATAGTACCACCCTTTGGTGCAAATATATTCTTCTCTACTATAAGGGGTAGAGTCAGGATTTTGCGGATTTACAACGTTAAGCAAAGTTTAGGCATTAAGTATAACTACAAGTTCTAAAACGTAGACTTATCTGAACTTTGTTTATTTATATAAGAAATATAGTAAAATTAATAAGTTTAACTTCAATAATAGTAATTCTTTAGTTCATAAATTATTCTATATATTATTGAACTATTTGAAGATAGATTAATTTATTAATAAAATATCTAAAATTACTCAAAGCATTGGGAATACTTGATAAAATCGTCTTAACGTTGTAAATCCGCATTTTCCTGATGCTACCCCTATTTTAGCTTCTTCCTCATAAATTTCAAATTGGGGGAGCGTCCTAAAAATGCGGATTTTACCCTTTAAGGCAAATCAACCCGCTGTTTCCAACGGGTTGAGTGATTTTATACATTTAATGGTCTTATAACATCTTTATCTTCTTTATCATTAAATTTGAATCTATATTCTCCAAGCATATTAATATGCTCCCATCCTAATGGTGATATATTAGCAATTAAATCCTCGTTAATATCCTCTCCAATGGATTTTTTATATTCAATAGCCTTTTCTAAATAAATTGTATTCCAAATGCTAATAGCATTAATAATTAAGTTTAGAGCTGTAGCTCTTTGAAGTTGATTTTGTATAGTTCTTTCCTTAAATTCTCCCTGTTTACCAAAAAATACAGCACGAGCAAGTCCATTCATTGCTTCACCTTTATTTAAACCTCGATGAATCTTTCTTCTAAGTTCTTCACTTGAAATATAATCTAATATAAATATAGTTTTTTCGATTCTTCCCATTTCCCTTAACGCTGTTGCCAAGCTATTTTGTCTTGAATAGGAGCCTAATTTACTAAGTATTAAAGAGGATTGAACTTTGCCTATTTTAAGAGAGTATGCTAGCCTTAAAACATCATCATAGTTTTCTCGTATAACTTTTTCATTGATTCTACCCCTTAGTAGATTCCCTAAGTTATCATGCTTAGTGGTATTATTCATAGTAAATAACTTAATCTCTGATATATCCCTTATTCTAGGAGCAAATCTAAATCCAAATATATTAGTAAGTGCAAATACTTGGTCTGTATATCCTGCTGTATCTGTGTAGTGTTCTTGAATATCTAAATCGGTACTATTGTTAAGTAGTCCATCAAGTACGTGAGTAGCATCTCTAGAGTTTGTATTAATAATACTAGCATAGTATGAAGAAAACTTATCACTTGTAAATCTATAGATAGTAGCTCCTTTTCCTGAACCATAGTGAGGGTTGGAATCAGCATGTAAAGAAGATACACCTACTTGCATTCTCATACCATCAGATGATGAAGTTGTACCATCACCCCAATACGTAGAAAGATTTAATTTGTTTTGATAATTAACTAAAACTGATTGTGCCCTTTCCATTGCATCTTCATATAAACGCCATCCCGATACACCTGAGAGTTGTTTGTATGTAATACCAGGTGTTGCATCAGCCATTTTACTTAAACCTACATTAGTACCCATTCCAAGTAATGTAGCTATAATTAAATTAGTTTCTTTAACATCAGGTTTTTTACCATTAGATGTATGAGTAAATTCATTATGAAATCCTGTTAACTTAGCAACATCTGATATTAAATCAGAAAGAGACGTTTTTGGTATGATATTATAGGAGTCTACGCTTAAATTTTTTATATTTTTAGAGACCCAATTTAGGCTTTCATTAAGAATATTACATCTATTATTTAAATATTCATCTACTGATAAGCTAATATCTAATCCGTTATTATCTTTTACGATTTGCCACTCTTCTTTAGTTATTAAATAATCATCAAACTCTTTAAATTGCTTACTTCCCTCAATAGATATATCTCCTGCTTTAACTCTATCTCTAACCTCTGTTAAAACTGCCATTTCATAATATCTTCTATTGATTGAGCCATCTTTTTCGATAACATGCTCTTTCCAACGTTTAGATATAAAGTCTATTGGAGCATCTTCTGGCACTTTACGTTTTTTAGTTTCATTTAGATTATTTAGAATCTCTATTGATTTTAATATTGGCTCATCATTTCTAAATGATTTAAATTTTAAGGCTTTTATTAACCTTGGTGCATATTTTCTTAATGTGGTATATTTTTTATCAATTAAATCTAAATAATCATAATCAGAAGGTCTAGCAAGGTCTTTAGCCTCTTTAACTGATTTTACAAAATTATCCCAGCCTATTATCTTATCAATTAATTCATATGGGTTTAAATCATTTTCTTTGGCATGTATAACCGCCTCTCCAAAACTATTAAGATGAATTACTTTTTCATTTACTTTTTTTCCGTTTTGCTTTTGTATTTCATCTTGAGCCTTTCTACCATCAGCCATTATTATTTGAATTACTCTGTCATGTATTTCAAATGCTCTATCAGTTAAATCTCTGGATAAATTTAAAAGAAACACAGAAAGCATTGCGTGTCTTTTATCCTCATTAAATAGTCTAAACTCGTAGGGTTCGTATCTTTTACCAAGATTATATATTCGATTAATTTTATTAGAATGT
The DNA here is from genome assembly GCA_036648085.1 of Terrisporobacter sp. GTDB lineage: Bacteria > Bacillota > Clostridia > Peptostreptococcales > Peptostreptococcaceae > Terrisporobacter. Next base: position 2,218 of record JAVXJA010000115.1, on the reverse strand, counting down.
AATTTATTTAAAACTAAAGATTCTAATTCTAATTCTCTTATATATTCTAATTTTTCAATTACTTTTAAAAAGTTGTCCGCACATGGTCTTCCAACAGGCTCCTTCAACCAACCTAAGATAGTTTTATTTTTTGATTTCTCAGATGCCAAATTTACTACATCATCTAACTTTGCTCTTTGAGAGCTATTTAATGTACTTATTATAGTTTCTATAACTATTTTTTCTGCTTTTTCTTTTACCTCCCACACTAATGATTCAATAGTAGTAATTGCAGGCAGTATAATTTTGTTTTTTCTTAAAAAATAGATACATCTATCGATTAAAAATAATGTATCATCATTTTCTATCGCTAAATCAATAAGGTAATCTAATACTAGATTAGGTTCTATAGAGGAAAATGATATATACCCGTACTTATCCTTAATCTCATCTCTATGTTCCCCAAAGGTATTTTCCCTAGTTGCATAAGAATTCAATGCCTTAGGAACTGTTCCTACTTGTTTTGATATATATCTAATAACAGCATCAGGAATATCATTATTTAAGCTAAATGACCAACCTGGGTAGCGTAATACAGCTAATTGCACTGCAAACCCCAATTGATTTTCCTCTTTCCTATGACTTTTTATAATTTTCATATCTTCATCTGAGAAGGTATAATATATTTCTATAGTTCCTTCATCTTCAGGAAACTTCATAAAATTATTTCTTTGTTCGTTATTTAAAAGCTCTCTTCCTCTTGTTATTGTACTCATAATGTCTTCTCCAGTTTTAGTTTTAAATTAATTATACCAATTGGGTACACCCTATTGGTATAATTAATTAGTCATGGAAAAATCAGTGTTTGAACTGTCCCATAAGACTTGTATCAGAATGGAGGAAGACATTTGAGAAAAATAGGGTATGTTCGTGTAAGTTCACAGGACCAAAATGAGGAACGCCAAATTAAACAACTAAATGAAATAGGAGTAGAATTCATTTATAAGGAAAAAATATCAGGAGCAACTTTAGATAGAATAGAACTTAATAAGATGCTTGATAAACTTGAGCCTGAAGATATAGTTTTTGTAACTGACCTCACAAGAATTACTAGAAGCACAAAAGATTTATTTATATTAATTGAAACAATAAAAAGCAAAGGAGCAACATTAAAATCAATTAAAGATACATGGCTAGATTTATCTGAAGATAACCCATATAGCCAATTTTTAATAACTGTAATGGCTGGCGTTAATCAACTTGAAAGAGATTTGATTAAAATGAGACAACGTGAAGGTATTGAAATTGCTAAATCTCAAGGTAAATATAAGGGTAAAGTTAAAAAATATCATAAAGACCATGAGGGTATAAATTATGCTATAAAACTATACCACGAAGGTCATATGACAGTTAAGCAGATTTGTAGAATAACAAATATATCAAGGTCTTCTCTTTACAGAAGATTGCAACAAGACAAATTAGATACAATAAATCAAGGTTGACTCATATATAAATTAAAACTAAAGTAAAAGTAAATATTAAAATAGATGTAGGAGGAAATATGGTTGAATTAAATACAAGTAGATTAAAAATCATTCAATTGGATAGAGAAAATTTTGAGTTACTTATTAAAGATAGAGCCCAAATGGAAAAAAATTTAGGCGTATTACAAAGTGACTATGACTTGGATGATGGATTTATACAAATAATGAATATGTCTTTAGACTCTGGATTAAATGATATAAAAAACTTTCAATGGTATGTAGACTGGCAAGTAATATTGAAAAGTGAAAATAAAATAATTGGCAGCCTTGGATTTAAGGGAAAACCTAATTATAAAAATGAAGTTGAAATTGGATATGGTATTAACGAAAAATACGAGAACAATGGGTATATGACAGAAGCAGTTGAATGTGTTGTAGGTTGGGCTCTTCAACAAAATGGCGTTAATTATATTATTGCAGAAACAGAAAATAGTAATATAGCATCACACAAAGTATTGTCTAAAAATAACTTTGAAATCTATGACAAAAAAGAGGATTATATTTGGTGGAAGCATTCAAATATAAGTGAATCAATAACTGAGCTATAAGAATTCAAATCCTATCAAAATTACGAAACCCGTTGGAAACAGCGGGTTAATTTGTCTTAAAGGGTAAAATCCGCATTTTTAGGACGCTACCCCAAATTTTCCTTAAAAGCCAATGAAACCTAGCAATTGGATAGCGGAGCAACGGTT
>JAVXJA010000114.1:0-6658 GCA_036648085.1 Terrisporobacter sp. | reverse complement strand
CCTAATAAATTACCAGTAGCAGCCATTTCTCCATCATTATTGTCAAAACTAGATATCTCAATTGCAACTTTGAATTTTCTAGCAACAAAGCCTCCACCTGTAGAAGTTTTATCTAAATCAACTATTATATAATCCGTTTCAGCATCAGCACCAATTTTTTGCAATTCTCCTATTTCACAGATGAAATCTACAGCTTTTTCATCTCTTATCATATCTGTATTAAATGCCGTACTCCAATCATATCCGATTATAGATTTAGTAGCTGACTTATCATTTATATATTTCTTAGATGCGGTTTGAGCACTTGGGGATTCTTTCAATTCAGTAAAACCTGCGCCCATTAATACATATTCTTCAGTACTATCTCCTATATTTAAGTAGTTAGCATAACTTTTTCGTTGTTTTATTCCCATTTATTCTACCTCCTAAAAGTAATTTTATTTTTGTTGATAATATATAAGCTCCAGTTGTATTTGATAACTCGCTCGATCCATTTCTGCATTAAACAAATATCCATTTGTATTAGCTTGTATTTTTCTAGCTTCTTTACCTTTTCCTAATATAGGTAAGTTACCTTTATTACTTTCTTCTTCTAGCCATGTCGCAAATTTCTCATAAAAACCAGAGTTTTCTATATTTTGCATTACATCTTGTCCAAAAGCTTCTTTACTTGCAAATACAAATAAGAATCTTCTAACAGTTGATCCATCAATATACTTTTTAATTATAGGATTAGCAGGAGTTTCTTCTATGCAATAAGAATCATCTTCCTCTCCTAAATAATTTACATTTATACCTTTATGAAACTCGCTTAAGTGTGGACATTCTTTTATATAATTTCTTACACTCTCTATAGTCGTCATTCTGCCCTACCTCCAACAAAAGAAGCTACAGACCTTACGATATCGTCTCCTCTATCAGCCCACATTCTAAAGCACCATTTAGAACCTCTAAGCCCATTACCCTTATGTTCATGCCACTGCCTTCTTGCATATGGAGTTGTATATGTTATTTTATCTTTATCTACCCTAGCTGTATTTTTAAGGGGTCCACTATCAAATGGTACATAAGGATCACTTAATCTCTTAACTTCACTAGTAAAAAACTTTTGAGCTTCACCATTATTATTTAATTTCCTCTTTAATAAAATCATCTGAGTATCATCAATATTAATCCTAACACTAGCCATTATTTTGCACCAACTTCCCAATGATGCATACTATGACTTCCATTTTCTTGCATAGATACACTTATTATATTGTAAACATCATCATACATATTTTCTAAATACTTTAGATCGTTATTAGGCTTTTTTCCTGTTAATTCAAAATCAATTATACCTTTAACAATTTTATCATCACTACTAAATGTAAAATAATTATATTTTTCTGCATCAGTAAGTCTTTTGTATGCTTTAGGTTTAATATATTGCTTACCTTCTGTATCAGCTGTAAATGGTATAAATATTTTAGCTATATCTGCACTTAATATCCCCTTAGTTTCACTTACCTTAATTGCTTTCGTATCTTGAAAATTGACTCCTCTTATATGTGTTCTATTATATTTAATGCAATCATCTTCTTTATTGTAGTTTGAATTATACAGTGTAACACTAGAGTTAACTATCATACTTTATCAACTCCTCTATACATTAATCCTGTATGGTTTAAATAAGTCTTAGCTATTTTAAAGTAAGTTTTCTCTTCTGTTGTTTTTCCTTTGTACGCCACAGAATGATTTCCAACACTTTCGCTTGATTTTATTCCGCCATCCTGTTCCACTTTATACATTGCATCCATAACTGCGCATGTAGCGAATTGTACTTCATCAGTCAAATAAATTTGTGCTCTATTAAAAGTTATAGAATTTATAAAGAAGCTTGATCTTATTAGCAATCTTTGGAATACACCAGTATTAGGGACCGAAGTCCCACAATACTTATCTGTGTAGAAGTTATAATCTGTTAATTCCATTTGATTACTCAGCAGCTTTCAGCTTCTTATTTTCTACCTCTAAAGTTTTAACCTTAGATTTAAGCTTTGTTATTTCTGATTTCAAGGTTATATTTTCTGCCTTCAGGTCTATGTATTCCGTTGCATTTCCGGCTTCTATTATTCTTCCTTCTTTATCTATAACGCTATATCCTAACGCTAAAAAGGAGTCCTTTTGAGACTCCAATATAGTTAGCTCTTTATTTTGTTTTTTAACAATTATCATATATTATTCTCCTTTTATAACAAAGTCTATTGCATCAGCTTTATTGTTTAATATAAATACATCTTCAAATGATTCTTCATAGTAGTAGTACTTATTTTGAGTCTTAGCGCAAGGTTCATCTAAGCAAGCTGACTCATAACTTACTGGTGTTATTACTGCTACTGGATGTATTAAGCACATTTGAATTTGTTTCGCTCCGGCTCCCGCTTCCCATCCTGTAGTAAAGTTATATGATGTTTTCATTAGTTCCTCTGGCACGACTACTATCTTAACTTCATCTATCCTAGATACTGTTCTTTGTACTGTTGTTGAGCTACCTTTGTCTACACTTATATTTCTAACTATATCTTTTGCATTTTTAAGTAAAGTGTTCATAGCTGGGGTAACATATAATATTCTTCCTATGCTTGGTACTCTCTTATTGTCCATTTTTTCCATCATTGCATCAAATTGAGATAATATATTTTCTGCTGTTAATGTTGATGGTGTAGCCGTTTTACTTCTAGCAGTCCAGTCTGCATACATTTTTGATATTGTATAAGCATCCATCTCTGGGAACTTTTGCTCTTCATTGTACACCTTAGTTATATTTCCTATAGATAAAACCATATTAGTTTGCTCTATATCCATTGGATGTACTAATGTATCCCAGTATCTTTCATTTGTAAGAGTTTTAGTCTCCCACTCATTACCATGTCTTTTAGCTGCTGACATTATTGTATCTCTGTTTGCGTCTTTTCTTCCTGTTGCTGTTATAACAGGTATTTGTATCGTCTTTGCATTTACTATTTTATACCTTCCATTGTTAGGTGTATTGTATAAATCTCCAAAGTAAAGTGTATAAGGGAAAGCTTGAGCTAACTCTTGTGAATATTGCGTTGCATAATTAGTTGCCATATTAAATCATCCTCTCTTTAATTAAGTTTATTTTAGTTTGTATTTTCTTTTGCTCTTACACCTGTAAACATTGAGCCAAACCCAAATCCTGAACTACCTGGTGGTGTTACCCCTCCACCTGGTTTTATTATTTGAGGTAATGGATTATTTGGCGGTTCTTCATTAATAAATGATGTTGGCTCATTTTCTTTAAGTTGCTTCATGTAATCATCTGCACCTAATAAAGTTCCGTTATCTAGTTTAAATTCTTTTGATTTTAAATCTTGAGCTATAGAGCTTTTAACTCTATCATTAGCGAATTTATAATCATCTAGGTACTTATTTAAACTGTATTCATAGTCCTTATCAGCTAATTGCTTATTAAGATTTTCAGTATCAGTCTCATACTTAGATTTCCACTCATCAGCAGACTTCTTAATACCTTCAATATCCATCTCTTTAAAAGATTGAATTTGTGTATTAGCATCTGTTAATTGAGTTTTCAATCCTTCTGCTTCTTCTTTGTACTTTTCTAAGTCTTGAGTAGCTTTAGAAGCTTCACCTTTTGTTTTCTCTACTGTTTTGCCATGTTCAGCCATTATCTTATTTACTACTTCTTCATCAATTCCTAACTCTTTTAAAAAATCTCTTTTCATACTTATCTCCCAGTTACGCTTTTTATGTGGTCGCATCACTTACTACTCAAACACTTTTACGACATGTGAGTTGGTCGAATTTATTATATAAAAGTCCACTTAACTGCATTGCAGTCCCTGGATTTCTCCTTGTACGACTTGGTACATGATCTGATTTATTGTATAAAAATAAGCCCCCTAAAGGACTTCTATCTTCTAAACAATCTATTTATTATAATATCTATAAAACTCAATTTATTAATCTTTGCTGTAGTCTTTAATAATTGTTTATTCATTTTTCTATTGGTATCCATAATAAGAAATGTCTATTCCATATGCTTTTGCACAATCATGCTCTATCTTGCAACCTCTAGCATTTTCCCAATCGCCTATGCATAGTAATAAATCTGCATCTGCTAGTAATTCAAGTGACCTTGATAAATACTTTAAAGGTATACTTCCTGTCTGCGGACTATAATCTTTAAAGTATGAATCAATTATTTCAACATCTTGGCCTAGTGCATTTACATCAGCTGTTATTTCTTTTATAGCCATATTTCTTTCTTTTAATATTTCTTCGTTTGTTAACCCATTCATAGGTTGACTTATAAATATTTTTACCATTATCCATATCCTCCTACTATATATTATAAAGTAATCTTTTTATTTTTCCATTTTTTATAAGCATCAAAATATACTTCGTTTTTATCTCCATTGTAAGTTACTTCATAATACATACCATCACTTACAGTAGTTGATAATAAAGCTTTACTATTTTGAAGTGTTTTACAACTCCACACAACAAATACATCATCTGTTGTTAATTCAAAGTTGTTCGTCTTATCACACTCATTATTAAAGTATTCAACTATTTCTTTTTTGCATATATCTATAAATCTTACTGTATCCATTATTTAACATTCCTCCTATTTATACATTTATATTTTGAACTTTAGCTGTAATTACCATTAATTTACCAATAAGCATCGTTAACCTATCTTCATTTTCTTCCGTATCTTCTTGCTCTGCTATATTAGCTATTTCCTCATACATAGAAGCTATTTCCAAAAATGAATTTGATGCTTCTCTTAGTATATTAGTACCATTACTCATTAATTATCACCTCTCTTACTCGCCCAAACACTCTTTTGAGCTATACTTCTATCAAATCCTTGTACTTGAGTTCTGTCATTCTTTTGTCTTATTCTTGCTGCTTTACTAAAATCTTCATACTTTCTTTTCTGTTGCTGAAGCTTGATACTTGCATTAGTAAAGTCTTTATCTAGTCCAGCTTCTTTGTATGCTATTAACTCTCTTTTAGTTTGTCTCATAGAGCGTTCTAGTTTTCGTTGATATTGGCTAGCCTCATAGTCTGTATATTGCTTATCTTCATACTCTACCGTCTTGTCATTCAGACTTTGTAGATATTTATCTGTATATGTTCTTGCAGTTCCATCTAAGTAGGGAAAAAAGCTATGCCTACAATTATATCCTCCTAAGCCTTCACCAGTTCCATATCCTGTAGCTTCAACTAAATCCGGATACTTCTCATGATTTCCTTTATAGGAATATATTTGACCATGCCATTCAGCATGATTAGGTCTTGCTCCAGCATGTGCAGATACTTCTACCAACTCAAGTCCTAATTCAGATATATTATATTCAGTCATTTTCTGAGACATTTGATTAACACTAGTTAATACACTTCTTCTAACTGCTACATCAACTCTATTAGACCATCCATTTTCATAATCAATATATCTTAATCCACTATCAGTAATCTTCTTAACAGCTTGCCTTATAGCACTATTATAATCAGAAACACCTGTACTAACTTTCATTTGCGCTAGATCTAATTGATTATGATACATTTTAGCAATATCTTTATAAACTATTTTCCCATTTACTATTTCTGCAAATCCTAAAGAACGAGTAATATTTATTAACTCTCCTTTAGTTTGAGCTATAGCTGCATTAAGATATTCCTTTAATGCTGGGTGTTCTTCTATTTTTATTCTATCAAGCCTACCAGCTTCAAATATCTTATTGTCACTGTTCATAGAAGCTAAAGCACTATCTTTAAATAATATATCTAATTCATCTATAGCAATAGTTACAAGCTTCTCTATCTCTTTATTAATATTTTTAGTTGCTATTCCTATTTCTTCTGCTCTAATAGCCATCCACTCTGCCGTAGATGTAATAGTACCTGTTTTATTAACTCTTCTTGCAAAGTCTTTGATTATATAATCTTCTAGTCCCTGGTATAAAGCCACCATAGAATTCGGTATATTATCTAATTGTGATGGTGATAGAGACATTTACTATTCCTCCATATCATCAAAAGGAGACTTAGTTACTGTAGTAGTCTGTGGCATCATTTTCAATGCTTCTTCTTCCGACACACCATACTTCTTAGCTAAATATATTTCTGCCCTTAATAATCCACTAGCCACATCATTAGCCATACTTTGTAACTCTTCTTCTTTAGTCATTACTAAGCTATCATCCCAGTTAAAACTAATTTCATATTTGCTACTTGGTAAGTTAGCTAATTTAGCCCATACATCCATAACGTAAGCTAAGTCTATTAATGATTTTTCTAAACTCTTCTGTATATCTTTAACAGTTGAATAGCTTCTTTGTTTAGAACTCTTTATTTCAGTAGCAGTTTTATCATTTTCACTAACATCAGATATAGTTCCATATGCTAAGCCACACTTAAACTCTATATTTCTAAGAAGCTTATTTAATCCATTGAATAGACTTGTATCTCTTATTTCAGGAGAAAATACATTCCATTTTGTTTCATCTCCATAGTCTAGGGTTCTATAAAGCCTTTCTTTTCCATCTGGCAATATTAGTTCATCATCTTTATTTCTTTTAAATGCTCCAATATCAACGTCTACTGATAATTCAGAACCTTCATA
>JAVXJA010000113.1:0-6744 GCA_036648085.1 Terrisporobacter sp. | reverse complement strand
GATATTTTGGAATATGAAAAGTAAGAAAAATTCAATGTGATAGGGTGAAAATGGAATGATGATTTCATTACAGTGTAAAGTCTAACTTTTTGATTTCAGATCTAATTGTAGTAGAAATGAACATAAATATGGGGAACAAGTATATAATTGTATAAGAAGCACCATTAAAAGAAAAGGAGTACTTTATGACAATTAGACATTTAAAGATATTTGTAACAGTTATAGATTGTAAAACCATGAGAAAAGCTTCAGAGAAGCTTTATATATCACAACCTGCAGTAAGCCAAGCTATATCTGAATTAGAAAAGTATTATGGTATTAAAGTATTTGAGCGACTTTCTCAAAGGCTTTATATAACTGAAGAAGGAAAACTTCTGTTGTCATCAGCACGATATATTATTGATTCATTTGAAAAAATGGAAGAAGAAATACTAGATGCATCATTAAAGTTACAAATTAGAATTGGTGGAAGTGTATCTATAGGGACTAATTTACTTATTGATTTAATTAATAAATTAGAGGAACAAGTTCCTGGAATTGATGTGCGTGTTACTATAAATAATACTTCTAAGATAGAGGAAATGATATGTAACAATGATTTAGATATAGCAATTGTTGAGGGGTTAGTTAAAAGCAATGAAATTATTCAACAGCCAGTTAATGATGATGAGTTAGTTATAATTGTGGGAAAATCTCATCAATTCTGGGATGAAAAAGAAATAAATTTATCTCAATTAGAAAATAGAGTAGTTATCTCACGAGAACAAGGAAGTTCAGATCGTAATCAGTTTGAACAATTTTTAAGTGAGCATAATGTTAATGTAAATAAAAAGTGGTATTGCACTAATACTGAAGCCATAAAGAATATTGTAATTGCAGGAAAAGGAATGGCTATAATTTCAAAGATGTTAGTTGAAAAAGAAATTAAGGACAATACTTTAAGAGTACTTCCCATTAAAGATATAAAAATAGAACGCCAAAATAAATTAATATATCATAAGAATAAATATATCTCGCCACAAATGAAAGAGTTCATGGATATATGTTTAAATAAAAAATATCATGATGTAATTTTATAATTACATCATAATATTTTATTAATATACATAAGTGTTCCAACTAATCCACTTCCAAATATTATTGAAATTGCGCTAGTTTTATATTTTCGAAGGATATATAAACAAACACCAAATAAAGCAAATTCAATAATCTGAAAATCGCTAAATTTAAAACTATTTATATCTGATTTAAATAATGCAAGCATTAAAATTGAAGCTCCAGCAGAAGCAATTAATGCAACTACAGCTGGACGAAGTGATGCAAGTACTGTTTGTACACCAGTGAAATTACGATATTTATAATAAAAATAAGCAAGAGTTAGACATATTATAAAAGAAGGAATAATGCATCCAAGTGTACAAATTATTGCTCCAAAAGGACCCGCCAAACGTGTTCCAACAAAAGTGGATGAGTTTATTGAAATAGGTCCAGGAGTCATTTCTGCAATAGTGATTAAGTCTGAGAATTCTTCCATAGTCATTAAACTATGCACATTAACAATTTGATCTTGAATAAGTGGTATTGCAGCATATCCTCCACCCACACTAAATAAACCAACTTGTAAAAAACTAAAAAATAATTTTATAATAAGCACTTTTCTTGTCCTCCTTTTTCTCTTTTTAAAAGAATTAAGGCGTAAATCCACTAGGTCTTTAGCCTAGTGAATGTAAGCCTTGCCGATAGGCTATTTTTTTGATACACTAGAAATACGTTTAGAACTTTCAAAACTGAATACATGGAGTTGTTGCTAGAAATGATTAGCAACGTAAAATATTCAATCAATCGCCAACTATACATGGAGCGAAAACCAAGCCATGAAGTGTATAGACTTAGTTCATTCACAATCCAATGAGGGTGGGTTCTGCTAAGAACGAAAACTAGTAAACAAGATTGTATATAGAGGTCGGTGCGACCTTGTTAGCCTTGAGATACTGATAACAGTAGTTATCTTGACAAGGAAGCCACTTAGTCTTTAGCTAAGTGTGTAGTTCACGCTAATTAATAAATCCATAACTCCTATACCAAGACAAATAAGGATAATAAGCATTGCACTTATGCCGAATAAGTATGTTGCAATAAAAGATATAATCATCATTGAAATATATAATATTCGCTTTGTTTTTGCTACATTTTTAGTAAGGTTTATAACTACGTCAAATATAACTGCGGCAACTCCTGCTCTCATTACTTGTAGAGCAATTGCTATATATTTGTTTGTTCTAAATTGTGTATAAAATAAAGATATAACTGATATGATAACCATTGGAGGTATAATTGTGCCTAAAATTGCAACTAAAGATCCTGTAATTCCACACATACGATAACCTATAATAACAGACGCATTTACAGGAAGTGGCCCTGGAGATGACTGAGTTATTGCCGTTATATCTAGCATTTCATCTTCATCAATCCAATTTAATTCTTCAACAAATTTCTTTTTCATAAGTGATACTATAACAAATCCACCTCCAAAGGTACATGCGCTAAGAACAAACATAGATTTGAAAAGAGTCCAAAGTATTTTAGATTTTGATTCTTTATTATTCATATTTTTACTTTCCTTTCTTATAATTACTTTATTACCAATATTGTACATTCAAGTAGGTGATAAGTAAAATATGCTTTTGTTATCAAACTTATAAGTAATAGGTTATATAATGATTGGGCTGTTATTTTAAATACAATAGCTTAATTGTATAAGTATTAGTGATAGACCTTGTGAGATTGACTCTAGAGAAGCATTTGGACACTGGGAAATTGATACTGTAATAGGAGGGAAATCAATTGATGATAATGTACTATTAACTATAGTTGAAATAATTAATATTGAAAGTATTTTTAGATCATATTGGGTGGTATTTTTTGGAGAAGTTAAGAATAATTCTAAGATAAGGTATTTACCCATAGAAGCCTATGGATTTGTAATAAATCGTGGTATTTAATTGTATACATATAATAAAAAACTGACATCAGTTAGATGTCAGTTTTTTATATTAAGCTATTTTCTTAGATTCAGTTATATTGCTATTTTTATTTATCTTACTTATAGCATTAGTAGAGTATAAAAGTCCAAGATATGCTATAGTAGCATAAACTATTGTAGATATCCAACCTGTAGTAAATCCTGATTTATCTACTATCATACCGAATATAGTAGAACCTAAACCAAATCCACTTGCAAAGAATATTTGAATTATACCTAATATAGTTCCGAATTCTCTGTTACCAAATAAAGAACCAGTTAAGTAAGAAGGACCTATTATATAAGAATACATAGCTATACCTAAGAATACAGCAAAGACGAATCCAAGTGCATTTATCTGAGGTACAAATATTAAGCAGAATCCACCGGCAATAACTAAAATACCTGCTAATAGAAGAGACTTAGTTATTCCTAATTTATCAAATAAAAATCCACCTAATAAATTTCCAAATATAGAAACAAATCCAAATACAGATGCTACTGTAGCAGAACCTAATAAGAATATGCCTTCTTTTTCTAACACTTGTAGATATGGTAAGAATTGTAATCCCATTCCACCAACATATAAACCTATGAATAAGAACGATACTGCTAATATCCAAAATTCTTTCATTTTACTTACTTCAGCAAAAGTATATCCCCAGTTAGATGATGAAGTCTTACTAGAATCTTCCTTTTTACTTTTTTTAGAAACATTAGCTTCTAATTCTTTTTGAGATTTTGGTAATCTAATTACAAATAATGCAACTGGTAAGGCAACTAGGATAGATAAAAGACCGAATCTTAAATAAGCACCTTGGTACCCTATTGTAGGATCTGAAAGCCATTTCCCAGCAAATATTTGAAGAATCATATTTCCTAATCCACCACCACAGAAAGCAATACCCATAGCTAAACCTCTGTTTTCTTTGAACCAGCTATTGATAAGCGTTGGAACACCTATTGCAGAAATTATCCCACAACCAAGTTGAACAAATATTGATAGCGCATAATAAGCATATATATTACCACCAGCTAGAGAGAATGTTGCAAATGCTCCACCTGTTAATAATGTACCTAAGATATATAATAATTTTACATTTACATTAGGCTTAGAATATAGTTTTCCTATAAATGGAGAACATATTGCTGATACTATTGTACCAATAGTAAATATTAATGAGAATTGAGTAAAGTTAAATCCTTCACCCTCTATTACGTAGCTTGTAAAAGCTGGTTGAATATTTGTTGCAATTGTATATGGTACAGCTTGTATAAGGATACAAGCGGCAACAATTGCCCACCCATAGAAAAATTTTTTTTCTGGTTTTTGAGTTTTATTCATAATATAAACTCCTTTTCATTATAAATTATATATTTTGGCGAATAATACATACATATACAATGATTTTTTAACAAAATAAAAATTGTTATATTAAATATAACATACATATTTCGACAAACCTAATGAAAAGAATAGCTAAAATGTGATACGAAATGACTCAATTTATGTCACGTGAATATTAAGAGACTTATATATAATAAAGTAGGAAATATTTTTCTTGTGTAAAAAAATTGTCTATAGAAATAAGGTATGATATTATAGATAAGAATTTTATCAAAGATGGGAGAATTAAACGTGATTGAAAATGAATTTGGAACACTAGTTGAAAAGTTAATATATTTTTCTGGTCAGAAAAATTTTTCACTAGCAATGAAATTAGGATATGATGTTTCATATATAAGTAAATGGATTAATTTATCTACTATACCTACATCAAAAAATATAAATAGTATAAATGATATAATTGCTAATTTTGTGGTTGAATCAGTGAGTGAAGAGTCATTGAATGGTTTGATTAACTATCTTGAAATTGAAACTAATGATGTACAAAAGATAGATGAAATATTGACAAGTAAAATTAAAGATGAGCTATATAAATCATATTCGTATAGTTATAAAAAGTACAACAAGAAAAATTCAAAAAAAGGAAATAATAACAATAGTATACAAATTATAAATCCATCCCTTAGAAAACAATATTTAGAGAATGAAGCATTAGAGTTTATAGAAAAGTTAGGCCAGTCAGAGATAATCATGATTTGTAATTTATTTTCTCTAAGTTCAGAAGATAAAGTCAAAATATCAGGAATAGATAAATCGGTTTCTGATCAAGAGAATTTAAGCACAGATTTTATGAAAGTGAAATATATACTAAGTATTGATGAAAATTCAAAGAATATCGTATTGGATACAATATCACTTATAACCATGGCAACATCTTCAAGGCGTGTGAATTCAGAATTTTATAGTTGTGAGTTTGCGTCAGAAACAATGATTATTGCTATGAAAAATATATTTGTTCATACTGCCATATTTATTAATAATAAGTGTTTAACTACTGTAACTTCACATGATGAAAAAGTTATAAATGATACCTATGAGACCTTAGAAAATATAGCTAATACACGTGGTAGGAAAATGTTTTTATTAAAAACACCTCAAGAGATGCTAATAGGAGAAGAGTATATTAATTATATGATGTGTGAAGATTTAAAATGGTTAATTGATGAAATAACTGAACTATTCATGCCATCAGATTTATTTTTGGAAGTTGGACAATTAGTATTTGGAAATAGTCCAGAGATAACATCTAGATTGAGTAAAATAGATAAAGTACTGCAAAACATAACATATAATTCCAAAATAGATGTGATTTTATACAAATTTGTACTAAAAAAGTATGCGGATAATGGGAATATAAAATTCTTTAACCAAACAGTTACTTTAAATATTGAACAAAGAAAAAGACATATAGAAAATATTAAAAAGCTTTTAGAAGAAAAAGAAGATATAAATATTAACTTGGATGGAAACTCATATTTAGGAGACTATAAAAATAATAATGAAAGGATATCCTTGTATATGTCACAAGACATTAGTTTCTTGAAAGAAAAATTCAATGGTACAAGCCAAAATTATTTAATAATTAAAGAGACAAGACTAGAGAATATATTAAAAGAGTTTTTTGATTTTATATGGAGTGATAAAGATAAAGAAAATAATAAAGAAGAAATTAAAAAGTTATTATTAAATCATTTAAGATATATAGAAATATTAAAAAAAATATAAGTACTTGACAATTAATAGTATATACTGTTAGAATTAATTACAAATTGGCGAATAATACAAACAAGATATAAATTTTTTAGCGAGATGCTCATAGTAAATAAGTTTATTGTTTTTTTAATCTTATTTTATTTTGAGTTTTATAAAATAATATTATTTTATAATCTTATATTTAAAAAATGAATTATCTTGTTTTTTTGTGCTCTTTTTCTAAAAATAGAGCTAAAAAACAGAAATAAAAGTTTATCAAAAGAAAAATAAATATGGAATAGCTGAATGATATATATAAAATAAACATATCTGGGAGGTATTAAAATGAAAAAAACAATTTATTTTAATGGGAAAGTTATAACAGTAAATGATAAAAGTGAAGTTGCAGAAGCTATATTAGTTGAAGGTGGAAATATAGCTAAAGTGGGGACTAATGAAGAAATATTAGCCTTTAAATCAGATGATACTGAGTTAGTAGATTTAGAAGGAAAAACTATGATGCCAGGTCTTATAGATCCTCATGGACATGTAGTTGCAATGAGTCAGGTTTTAATGTTAGTTCAATTAGGAGATGTTACTTCTAGAGAGCAAATAGTAGAAA
>JAVXJA010000112.1:0-6749 GCA_036648085.1 Terrisporobacter sp. | reverse complement strand
GAAAATATATTTTACACTAATTCAATTATTAAAATTTCTAGAATATACTATAAAGGTTTTCAGATATTTGTAGAAAAATATACAATAGTGATATAATATATCTATGATTTAATAATTAAAATTGCAAAGGAGAAATATATTAATGCAACATCTAAATAATCAAATAAATGAATTAAGTTTATTCATACAAAAAAATCAAAGGTTTTATGAAGAAAAATTCAGTAAAATAGAAGCAACAGGCAAAAGTATTTCTTGGAATTGGGCAGCATTTTTTATGGGAATACATTGGATGATATATAGAAAAATGTATTTCAAAGCAGCAGCATTCTTTTTATTGAGTTTTGTTGCATCTACTACACCATACATTGGAGGAATCTTAAATATGGCTGTATTAGTAGGAATAGCAGTATATGCAAATGCATTATACTTAGATCATGTTAGTGGGAATGTTGAGAAAGCTAAAATATTATTTCCAGATAATCAAGATTTTATTGCAAAGAAAGTAGGAGGAACAAATATGCCTTTGGCAGTGGGTATATTTCTTATACAAGGTTTATTAGCATTAGGTACTTCAATATAATGAAATAAATAAAAAATTACATGCAAAAAGCCCTCTATAAACTTAAACAAATTAATTTATAGGGGGCTTTAAATATTATGATAAAGCTTTTACTTCTTTGTAGCAATATAAGTCAGTATAAAGCTCATCTTTGTAAGGATTTCTCTTACTTTCTTTAGATTTATAAAGCATATACACAAATACAGCTATGTTAGCAAGTAAAGCAAGTAAGCTTACTATAAATAAAGCAGTAGTATTTTGAGATGCTTTAACGGCAAATTGTGACTCGTCTATAAATGATGGAACAAAATCCCATACAGCCAGCTAAAGCTGAGTAAACCTTTGAAAAGTGGAACCAAGTTCCAACGCTTGTACCTTTTGTAGTTTTAGGCCATACAAAAATTGTTAAAATAATAGGTACAATTAAAAACAGTCCACTTAGAACGACGACTGAATTCATTTAGTAACATAAGTGCTGAAAATACTAATAATAACATTAGCCAATTGCTTATTGGCTGTTATTCAAATAAAAACATATGATTACTCCCCCGATAGTTAAAATTATTGAATTTTATGAGTTATAAAACCACTATTATATTAACACCATTAATTTATAAAATACAACTATAAAAATTAAAGTATAAAAATTTTTAAAATATATTTTTTATAAGAAAGCAGGTGTATATATTGAGAAATCAATGAAAATACTGTTAAAAAATTATCTACAAAAAATTCGCTTCGCCTGAGCGACTGCGTCGGGGAAACACTTTAGACTAATATAAAGCCCTTATAAGTAAAAAAGTTGTCAAAAAAGACAACTTTTTAGTTATTATTTTTAGTTTTAAAATTAGAAAGTACTAAGTCTAAGTCGTAAGACATTTTAGATCTAAGGTTATAATCTCCTTGATATAAACACCAATTAAAAATAGCACCTCTAGAAATTCTCATAAGAGTATAAGTTAATTCTTCAGGAGAAATTGAATTATGTAATTCACCGTATTCTATGGCATCTTCTATAATGGATTTAACTTTTAGAGCAATATGACGATCTGATTTAGTAGAGTATTTTCCTTCTGTGGCAATTAAGTTTCTATAAACTTCACCTACAAATACCCAGCCTAGTTCTTCCATTACATCGGCACCTTCTCCTAATAAAAACATTAATTTATCAATGTTTGAGGTGAATTCTTTTCTTTCAAATCTATCCATTACTAAAATATCTACTTGCTCATAAGCTGTATTGATTATTTCCATTTTTGATTTGAAATGATGATAAAAAGCACCAATAGAAATTTGGGCTTCATCACAAATATCTTGAATTTTAACACTGTCAAATCCTTTTTCTTTGAATAATTCTGTGGCAACTCTTGTTATTTTAAGCTTAGTATCAATAGCTTGTTTTTGTCTATCTGTTAATTTTTTCATGTAAAATACCTCTTCATACCACTGCAATATTAACACAGTAATTTATATAATTAATTAGTATAACATAAAAATAAAATAAATACATAATGAAAAAAAGTAAATACATAAGAAAATTTGTAGAAAAAAATAAATAAAAAGATGAAGTATACATTTACAAAATATGTTAATGTATGATACATTTTAATTACAGAATGTTATTCGGTGAATTTCATTCTATGTCTAAAAATGTTACAAATTTAACAAAAAATAAGGGGGAAGTTATGAAAGATTATAAAATCATTGAAATAAAGGAAAATGTTTTCAAAAACAACGACAAAGAGGCTGATTTACTTAGAGAAGATTTAAAGAAAGACAAAACTTTTTTATTAAATTTAATGTCTTCTCCTGGTTCAGGTAAAACTACTACGGTTTTAAGAACTATTGAAACCTTAAAAAATGAAATGAGAATAGGCGTTATGGAAGCTGATATAGATTCAGATGTAGATGCTGCTACTGTTTCAAAAACAGGAGCAAAAGTAATTCAGTTACATACAGGGGGAATGTGTCATTTAGATGCAGATATGACAAGACAAGGAATAAAAGAGCTTGGAACTTGTGATGTGGACTTTGCTATTTTAGAAAATGTGGGGAATTTAGTATGTCCAGCAGAGTTTGACACTGGTTCATCAAAAAACGCAATGATACTTAGTGTACCAGAAGGTCACGATAAGTCTTTAAAATATCCATTAATGTTTTCTATAGTTGATGTGTTATTAATAAATAAAATGGATGTTATAGAACATTTTGATTTCGATTTAGAAGCTGTAACAGAACATGTTAAAAAATTAAATCCTAATATAAAAATAATTCCAATATCTGCAAGAACTGGTGAAGGAATAGATGAATGGGCAAACTGGATAAGAAAAGAAGTAAAAGAGTGGAACATGCAGTTATATAATTAAATAAATTTGGGGGTATTATTATGGCAGTAAAAGAGAAAGTTCTTCAATTTGCGAATCAAGTTAGTGGAAAGAAACCAGGCTCTAGAGGATACTTTGGTATAGATGATGCACGTTATAAAATTTTAGAACCAGTTGTAAGTGATGAAATGGCACAAGTTTTACTTTGTATGAAGATTAGAACTAAAATAACAGCAAAAGAAGTTGCACCTTTATGTAATAAAAGTGTAGAAAAATGTAGTGAGCTTTTATTACAATTAGCAGAAATAGGTGTAGTATTTGTTAATGAAATAGACGGTGTAGATACTTTCTGGTATGAAACTTGGGTACCAGGGATTATGGAAATGATGGTTAATCATAAGGAACAGGCGAAAAAATATCCACAAATTCCTAAGGCATTTCACGATTATGGAGTAGAAAATGGACCAAGATCTACAGGAAGTTTCCCTCCAGGTGTAGGACTTATGCGTGTTATACCAATAGAAACTGCTATAGACGGTGAAACAAGAAGAGCATCATATGAAGAAATATCAAAATATCTAAATGATAATGACATATTCACAGTATCAGATTGTTCATGCCGTACAGCAAGAGAGAGTATGGGAGAAGGTTGTGGTCACTTAAAAGAAGACATGTGTATTCAAATGGGTCACGCAGCTGAATATTATATAAGAACAGGTAGAGGTAGACAAATAAGCAGAAAAGAAGCTTTTGAAATTATAAAAAGAGCTGAAGAAAATGGTTTAATGCATCAAATACCAAATTTAGATGGTTCAGGAAAAACTCATGCTATATGTAACTGTTGTGGATGTTCTTGTTTAGCACTAAAGGGAGCAAATATGTTTGCCAACACTGATATGGTACGTTCTAATTATGTATCTAAGGTAGATAAGGACAAATGTGTTGCCTGTGGTGAGTGTGTAGTAAACTGTCCAACTAATGCTTTAAAATTAGGACAGAAATTATGCTCAAGCAAACCTGTTGTAGATAAAATAGAAAGAAAGGAAACACCAAGAAATACTAAATGGACAGAAGAAAGATGGAATGAAGATTATAGAACTAATAGAGAAGATGTAGTAGAAAGTGGAACTAGTCCATGTAAAACTGCATGCCCTGCTCATATAGCTGTTCAAGGATATATTAAACTTGCTTCACAAGGAAAATATAAAGACGCTTTAGAACTTATAAAAAAAGAAAATCCATTCCCTGCAATATGTGGTCGTATTTGTCCAAGAAAGTGTGAATCAGCATGTACTAGAGGAGATTTAGATTCACCACTGGCAATAGATGAAATTAAAAAGTTTATAGCTGAACAAGATTTAAAAGAAGAACATAGATTTATCCCTAAGAAAAGACATGATTACGGTAAAAAAATTGCAGTAATAGGTGGAGGGCCAGCTGGACTTTCATGTGCTTATTACTTAGCTATAGATGGATATAAAGTAACAGTATTTGAAAAACAAGAAGCTCTAGGAGGTATGTTAACTTTAGGAATTCCTTCTTTCAGATTAGAAAAAGAAGTAGTTAATGCAGAGATAGATATATTAAGAGCCATGGGTATAGAATTCAAAACTAAGGTAGAAGTAGGTAAGGACATTACTTTAGAACAATTAAGAAAAGAAGGGTACAAAGCTTTCTATGTGGCAATAGGGGCACAAGCTGGTAGAAAGTTAAATATAGAAGGTGAAGATGCTAAGGGTGTTATACCAGGAGTAGAATTTGTACGTGATGTTAATCTAGGAAAAGATATAAAACTTAATGGAAAAGTAGTAGTTATTGGCGGAGGTAATGTTGCTATAGACGTGGCAAGAAATGCTACAAGAGTAGGAGCGCAAAGTGTAGATATGTTCTGTCTAGAAAATAGACAACAAATGCCTGCTTTAGAAGAAGAAGTAGAAGAAGCTTTAGAAGAAGATATAGTAATAAACAACTCTTATGGACCAACTAGAATAGTTACAGAAAATAATAAAGCTGTAGGTGTGGAATTTAAAAAATGCATTTCTGTATTTGATGAAAATGGAAGATTCTCTCCTAAATTTGATGAGTCAGATGTAAAAGTAGTGAATGCTGATTATGTTTTAATTTCAGTAGGTCAAAGTATTGACTGGGGTAATTTATTACAAGGAAGTAAGGTAGAATTAAATCCAAACAACACGATAAAAGCAGATAACTTTACTTATCAAACAAAAGAAGCAGATATATTTACTGGAGGAGATGCATATACTGGTCCAAGATTTGCTATAGATGCCATAGCAGCAGGTAAAGAAGGAGCTATATCAATTCATAGATTTGTTCAACCAGGACAAAGTTTAGTAAATGGACGTGATAGAAAAGATTATCATGAGTTTGATAAAGAAAGCTTAAAAATAGAAGGTTACGATAATACTCCAAGACAAGCAGCAGCTCATAATTGTGATGTTAAAGGAAAAGAAACTTTCAAAGATATTCGTCTTACTTTTACAGAAGAACAAGTTAAAAAAGAAACAGAAAGATGTTTAGGATGTGGAGCTACAGTTGTAGATGAATATATGTGTGTAGGTTGTGGTCAATGTACAACTAAGTGTAAGTTTGATGCCATATCTTTAGTTAGACAATATGATGCAGAAGGTTTACCTTATGAAGAGCTTAAACCAGCAGTAGTTAAAACAACTATAAAACGTCAAGGTAGAATAGTAGCTAAAAAGGTTAAAGATGTATTTGTAAAATAATGAATAGGGGTAGATGAGATGGGAATTTTATATGAAAAAATGACCTTCCAAGGATGGGGAATATTCTTATTTGTATTATTTGCATTAATGGCATTTAATGAACTTGGAAGATCAAAAAAATGGGCAGGTATATTATTGTTTTTAGTAGTACCTATAGTATTAACTATTTATGTTTGGCCAACTACGGCAGCAGCAGGCAATGAATATGGAACGGGAACTTGGTTTAACTGGGTAAAAACTTACTCAGCCATTGCTGGATGTCTTTGGTTTATGGCACTTAGGTA
Source organism: Terrisporobacter sp. (assembly GCA_036648085.1). Lineage (GTDB taxonomy): Bacteria > Bacillota > Clostridia > Peptostreptococcales > Peptostreptococcaceae > Terrisporobacter. The sequence goes on along the minus strand of JAVXJA010000112.1, from coordinate 835 downwards.
TATACCATCATTACAAAAGAAAAAATGGGCACTTGCTCTTCCAGCAATTATTTTAGCAGTAAATATACTAGAAGCTGCTATTAGAGATTTTGAAATATATAGTTATGGATTAACACAAGGTGGAATAGTTGATAACCTTTGGACAATATCTGGACCTTGGAATATTATGAATGGTATAGCAGGATTATTAAACATAATTACAATCTGTGGTTGGTGTGGAATATTTATATCAAAAGATAAAACAAAGGATATGATATGGCCAGATATGATATGGGCATGGATTATAGCATATGATTTATGGAATTTTGCTTATACTTATAACTGTATATCAGATCACTCTATTTATTGTGGAGCAGCTTTATTACTTGCATGTACAATACCAACTTTCTTCATAAAAAAAGGAGCTTGGTTACAACATCGTGCTCAAACTCTAGCTCTTTGGATTATGTTTATTATGACGGTGCCACAATTTGCTGATAGAATAGCACCAGTTGCTACAACACATAACCCTAAGGCATTCTTTGTAGTAAGTTTAATATCTTTAGCCGCTAATGCAGCTCTAGCTATTTACCAATTTAGTAAAATAAGAAAAAATAAATTAAGTCCGCTAAAAGATGAAATTTACAAAGATACAAGTGCTTATAGAGATGTAGTCCTTGAAAACAAGTAGATAAATATAAGAGTAGGTGAAAACAATGCATGAGTTAGGAGAAAATAAATAGTTGTCAAAAATGTACTCAAGTATATGCTAATGTATACAAGTATATTTATGAAAATAAAAAGCTCCCTACATTCATAAAGAGTGTAGAGTGGTAAGAAATTTACCCAAAACTCC
>JAVXJA010000111.1:0-6783 GCA_036648085.1 Terrisporobacter sp. | reverse complement strand
ATGGTTAACTTTTTGAACTTATTATATACATTTTATTTAAAGTACGACTACTATACCAGTGGAATTTAAATAAGATGACTCCTGCTAAATACAGAAATCATCTTATTGCTAGCTAGTTATTTTTTTAAAACGTCCTTGACAAAGGGTACATTTTAAGTTTATGGAATGATAAAGTATACTAAAAATTATACTTGAGAGTAGTTACGGTAAGGAGAAAGTAAGGTTAACATTATAATATAAGAAAAATTTTATAAAATAATGAAAAGAAATATTATAAAATCATTATACACATAATGATTTTATAAACCTAATATTATTTAGAGGAGGAAATATTATGAAAAAACAATGGAATAGTCCTACAGTTAGTAATCTAGGGTTAAAAGAAACAAAAGCTTTTGAAGGATGTCCTTATAATGCTAAAATACAGAGCTCAGAAGTAGTAGATTGGAAAGAACGTTGCTGTAATTGTCCAACTGATAATCCAGCTGCATATAAAGGATGTGCAGAAGCAGGAAATCAGAAATATTCAGGACCTTGTGAATCATAAAATAAGAAAGAGCCATACTTAAGTTTAATCTAAAGTATGGTTTTTTTGCTTAACTATTAATGAAAATAGGGGTGCGAAAATATGAAAAATAAAAGGATAATACAAATTATAGTAATCTTATTTGCAGTAGTTATAGTAGGTTCTGTTGCATATGCAAATACTCGAACTTTTATTAATATAAATACAAACAAACTTAATCAATTAGTAGATGAAAGTGATGAAAAATTAATATATATAGGTAGGGAAACTTGAGGTGGATGCGTAGAGGTTGAACCTCTACTAAAAGAAGACCTTGAGAAAAATGATTTACAAGCTTATTACTATGATACTGACAAAGCTAAGAAAAAAGAGTATGATGCTTTTCAAGATGTAAAAGCAGATTTTAAAATAGAAAGTATCCCCCTGATTTTGTATTATAAGGAGGGAAAAGAAGTAGCGCGATTTGATTATTCTGATTTTGAGAAATCTAAGGAAGATAGTATAGGTGAATTTATAAAGAATAATATTCTTGAATAAGTAGAGGTAGGTTAAATTCTACCTCTATTTTTCTGTAATTAAAATATATTTCTATTTCTTAGCATACATAAAAAATACTACTAAAGAGTAATAACAATTATGTTAAAAATGTAATAATATTTAATAGAAACATAATTATTTAGTATAAAAAAGTAGTGAAATGGGGTAATAAAATATGATTGCATATTTAAAAAAATTAATAGAGCGTGTAAAAGCAGGAATGCTAAAGGAAATGTATACAGAAGCTAAATGGATGTATAAATATGTAGACAAATACAAATGGGGAGTAGTATTTTATATACTTTTAGGAATACTTGGAACAGTAATGAGTTTAGCCAGTGGTGTTGCCTCTAAGAATCTAATAGATGCAGTTACTGGATATGATTCAGGCGGCATAGGACTAGCAGCTGGTGTAATTATAGGAATGTCTCTGGGCAATATTGTTGTAAGTGGAGTAACAAGTAGAATATCAACGAAAATTAATATAAAAGTAGGAAATGAAATAAGAGCAGATATATATGACAGAATTATAAATACTGATTGGGAAAGTATGTCTAAGTTTCACAGTGGAGACTTGCTAAACAGATTAACAGATGATTCGGCAACTGTTTCAAGTAGTGTTCTGGGATGGGTACCTAATTTGATAACTCAAGTAGTACAGTTTGGGTGTATTTTAGGGGTAGTGTTATACTATGATGCTACTATGGCAGGAATTGCGCTGATGAGTGCTCCTATTACTGTTATAGTTTCAAAATCATTAATGCTTAGAATGAGGAAATTTAGTAAAGAAATAAGAGTGGTAAGAAGTGATATGATGTCTTTTAATGAAGAATCTTTTCAAAATTTACAGTCACTAAAGGCATTTAATTTATCTCAAGTATTTTCTAATCGTTTAAGAGATGTGCAAAGTAAATATAGTGACGTAAGTTTAGATTATAATAAATTTTCTATATGGACTTCATCTTTTATGTCTTTAATAGGTACCATAGTATATTACTCTTGTTTTGGATGGGGAGTTTATAGACTTTGGGGTGGTCATATTACATATGGTACTATGGTATTATTTTTACAATTATCAAGTAGATTGTCGGGATCTTTTTCAAGTTTAATAAATTTAGTGCCATCAGCTATAGGAGCCACTACTGCTGCAGGTAGAATTATGGAAGTGGTTGAATTACCTAGAGAAAAAACTAAAGATGACGATAAAATTGAAATTATGGAAAAAAATATAGAAACAACTGGAGCATCTGTAAAGATAAATAATGTAGATTTTACTTATTTAAATTCTGAGAAAAAAGTGTTTGAAGATGCAACTATTGAAGCTAATCCAAGTGAAATCATAGCTTTAGTAGGTCCTTCTGGAGAAGGGAAAAGTACTATGATGAGACTTATATTAGGACTTACTAATCCAAAGGGTGGACAAGCTGTAATACAAGATGGATGTGGACTAGAGTGTGAAATTTCAGCAAGTACTCGTAAGCTAATGGCATATGTACCACAGGAAAAAACAATGTTTAGCGGTACTATTGCAGAGAATATGAGATTAGTAAAAATGGATGCAACTGAGGAGGAAATTGTGGATGCATTGAAAGTAGCCTGTGCTTATGACTTTATAGAAAAACTTTCTGAAGGAATTTATAGTGAAATAGGGGAGCGAGGAGCTGGATTCTCTGAGGGTCAAAATCAAAGGCTGTCTATAGCTAGAGCTTTACTTAGAAACTCTCCAATATTGCTTCTTGATGAGGCAACTTCTGCACTAGATGTGGTTACTGAAAGAAGAGTGCTTAAGAATATTATGAAGTTGAATGAGAAGAGAACTTGTATAGTTACTACACATAGACCGAGTGTACTTACTATGTGTGATAGGGTGTATAAAATTGCTAGTAGTGAAGTTAATAAAGTGTCGAGAGATGAAGTTGAACAGATGATAGTGGATTTTTAAGCAACGGAATAAGTCTAAAGTGTGGCGCCCACGCAGTGGCTTAAAGCGATAGCAAAGCCTTAGACGTTGGCGATATGAGCGAAGCGAATTTTAGTGGGGGGTATTATGAAATATTATTATAGAGTGTATGGGTTGAATATTGAATCAACTATAGAAATTCCAGAGTTTGAAATTATAGATAGGGACTTAGGTAAGAATAGTCATATTAATATTGACGTGAAACTGTCTTATGGAGTAGTAAAGGATGAAATAAAAGATGCCATAGAGCAAGGTCGTGTAGCTAATTATGAGAAATTAGATATGTGGTTTTACATAAAAAATTTAGCCATATTCCATATATATAATGGTGATACCGTTGTTATTGAACCTTGTAAAGATGCAGAACTTAAAATGGTGAAGATATACGTTATGGGCAGTGTGTTAGGAATGGTACTACTTCAAAAAAATGTGGTGGCTATTCATGGTGGTGGTATAGTTATTGATGGCAAAGGATGTATATTTACTGGAGATAAAGGTGCTGGAAAGTCAACTATTACTACTGCTTTTAGAAAAAAAGGATATAAGTTTATATCTGATGATGTTTGTTCTATTGATGTTGGGGAAGTTAATACTATTAATCATGGTTTTGGATATCAGAAGATTTGTGAAGATGCTATGGAGAAGCTTGGGTATAATGTGGATGATTATGTGCCTTTTAGAGGAGATCTTAATGTTAATAAATATATTGTGCCTGCTTTTGATGAATTTACAAAAGAAGATGTGCCATTGGAGGCTGTGTTTGAGCTTAAAGTGGGAGATGTAGATGAGGTGGAGATAGAAGAGATTATTGGTGCGAAAAAGCTAAAAAAAATAATGAAAAATATATTTAGAGTAGAAATGATTCATTATTCAGGTGGAGCAGAACCAGTTTATTTTAAAAAATGCATAGATTTAGCACAAAATATACAGTTTTATAAAATAACTAGACCGAGAGACTTATTTTCTGTAGATCAACAAATAGAACTTATTGAAGAACAAGTTTGCAACAATAATGAAGTGAAATTAGTTAAACTAGGGTAGACTATTTTATTAAATATTTAGCTTAGAAAAAAACTACACAAAAGTATAATAACTAATTATTAAAAAAAGAATTACAATTATAATTAATAGATAATAAATTAAGAAAAAGGGTTTAAAAGGGAGTTAATAAGAGATGAAGTTTAAATATAGAGTTTATGGACTAAATATAGAATCAGAACTTGAATTATCAGAGCTTATAAAATTAGAAGAAGATACTCCAAATATAGATGTAAGCATATCTTATGGCAAAGTTCCTAAGGAAATAAAGGATAAGATTAATGAAACAACATGTGTAGGTATAACTAAAAGTAATATGTGTTTATATGTTAAGGATATAGCTATATATCAAGTTACTGATGGAAATAAAATAACAATAGAATATTTAAATGATATGAATATTCACCGTATAAAAGCGTACTTATTAGGATGGGCTTTTGGAGTCCTATTTGTACAAAGGAATACAATAGCTTTACATGGAGCAACAATTGTTAAAAATAATAAGGCATTTATAATAGCAGGAAGAAGTAAATCAGGAAAGTCAACTCTATCTTCATCACTTATAAAAAAGGGATATAAATTCTTATCTGACGATGTAGCACCTGTAGAGTTATATGAAAATGAGATTATTATACATCCAGCATATCCACAGCAAAAGTTAGGAAGAGATATTATGGATATTCTAGGATATGATGTAAATAACTATGAAATAAATAGAATAGGTAGTGAAAGAGAAAGATACAAGGTACCGGTAAGAGATATATTTATAGATAAAGCATTGCCAATAAAAGCTATAATTGAAATAACTGTTGATGATAATGAGGAAGTAGAAATAGAAAAGATGGAAGGTAGCGAAAAAATGGATTGCCTTTTAGAAAATATATATTTTTTAAATGTAGCGAGAAATTCAGGAATGAAACCTGAGTATTTTAAACAATGTTTGCAGATTGCAAAAGAAATACCAATTTACAAGATAAAAAGACCTGATGGAAAGTTTACGATAAAAGAGCAAATTGATTTTATAGAAGATATTTTATTAGATGCTTAGGGAAATAGCTTATATATTTATTCTATATTATTTTATGTAGAAGGAATTTATATATAAATAACTAATGAGGGGGAAATAAAAATGAAAGAATGGAAAAAACCGCAATTAAAAAGCTTAGATGTAGATGACACAAAAGATAACTGTAATAAAAAAGACATACATCAACATGATGCTAAAGGTCACTCAAGTAGTAGTTGTAACTGTGTAGAATGGATACCAATTGGGCCGTCTTTCCCAATAAATCCAGCTCCAGCATCTTAAGAATTACATAATAATTCTATTTTAAAATACGCTATATTACGTCAAATAGATAGTGTATAAAATTCAAACTAATAAAGGTCTGATATTCATATTTAATGGAATGCAGACCTTTATTTTAATTAAATGAGTATAGTGTATATAGTATTTAACATATTTATAAATATACAAAAGATATTAATAGAAAAATGGGAATTGTAGCTACTTTAATATTAATTTTTATCATAACCCATACTAAGTCAAGTCATTGAAATAATTTGACTATTATACCCAGGCGTACGAGACTTGATGCAGTGTGTCAAGTTTTACTATTTTTACTCGCATTGGTGGATGGGGGAAATAATCAGAGAATAAAACAGTTAAAAGAAAGTTTAAGTTTTATGGTATACAAAAGACATTTGTTAAAGTAGAAGATATTGTCTTGTGAAGTTTTAGCAAGGAGATAGTAAAGAACCTATTGACTGTTGATCAGTTAATAGGTTCTTATTTTAATATTTTAGAAAATGATTAACTAAAATATTAAGATTTAATAAAATATACATAATAAATAGTAGAATCAGATAGAGAATATATAGTGTAGAATGATACTAAATGTAGGTGATTGTATATGTTTTTTGATGAAAAATCTTTTCGAAATTTGCAGTCATTAAAAATTTTTAATTTATCAAGTGTATTTTCTTCTTGTTTTGGATGGGGAGTATACAGGCTTTGGGGTGGTCATATTGCATATAGAACTACGACTTTATTTTTACAATTATCAAGTAGATTGTCAGGACCTTTTTCTTCTTTGATAAATTTAGTTCCATCAGTAATTTGGTCGACTACTGCTGATGGTAGAATTATGGAAGTTTTAGAATTATCTAGATAAAAAACTAAAGATGACGATAAGATTGAAATTATGTAAAAAAATATAGAAATAAGAGAAGCATCTATAAAGATAAATAATGTGGATTTTACTTATTTAAACTTTGAGAAAACAGTATTTGAAGATGCAACTATAAAAGCTAATTTAAGTGAAATAATAGCTTTAGTAGGTCCTTATGGAGAAGGGAAAAGTACTATGGTGAGACTTATATTAAGACTGACTAATCCAAAGGGGGGACAAGCTGTAATATAAGACGGATGCAACTGAGGAAGAAATTGTGGAAGCGTTGAAAGTAGCCTGTGCTTATGACTTTGTATAAAAACTTCCTGAAGGAATCTATAGTGAAATAGGGGAGCGAGGAGCTGGATTCTCTGAGGGTCAAAATCAAAGGCTGTCTATAGCTAGAGCTTTACTTAGAAACTCTCCAATATTGCTTCTTGATGAGGCAACTTCTGCACTAGATGTGGTTACTGAAAGAAGAGTGCTTAAGAATATTATGAAGTTGAACAGATGATAGTGGATTTTTAAGCAACGGAATAAGTCTAAAGTGT
>JAVXJA010000110.1:0-6903 GCA_036648085.1 Terrisporobacter sp. | reverse complement strand
ATGATTAAAAATTATATCATAACTGAAAATAGGACTTATTAGGTTGACGGCTATGCCCCCTCCCCCTAGTTGGAATAGCTCTAGGATTTTACTTAATGCAGTAAAATACCCACCCACTCTTGAATAGAATTATCTATTTGGATTTTCTTATTAATTTTAATATTTTATAGCCATCACTAGTAAATCCTCTATATGAGCCATAATTATAATTTTGAGGTATAATAGTCGCGAATAGCTGAATTATTGAAATCCAAAATATAGAATTAGCAATTGAAGGTAATATTAAATACTTACTATTCAAAGTATTAATTAATATATAATTAGATATTAATGCTATAAATAATGTCATTAATGGGCCAGATGCAAAAATTATAATATTTTTTATTTTAGAATTAATCTCAGAATAATTTACATATCCAAAAGATATATTCTTAATATGTTTGTATTTACCTATATTAATTATTAATCTATTTATTTTAACAACTTTTCTAATATCATTAGATCCAATATTTACATATACATTATCATTTGAAAATAATAAAGCCATTGCTGCATGGGATAGTTCATGTAAAAGGGTTGTTATAGGACTAATAAAAATGTACATTATGATAAATATAATTATATCAATTAATTTCATTGTTAACTCCTTTTATTTTAATGTTAGTTAATTTTAACATAGCTAGATAAGTCAATTATTTTATCTGAAATATCTAGAAACATATTATCATGAGAAATAATAATTACAATTGAATTTTCTTTTATGGATTTAATGTCTTTTTTTAATTCTTTTACAGAATTAGAATCTAGATATGTTGTAGGTTCATCTAATATAAAGAGGCTTGCTTCTTTTAATAGTTCCCTTATTAAGGATATTTTTTGCATTTCTCCTCCAGACAATAGTTCAATTTTTTTATCACTTATCATATTGTCGTTATTTATAAAGTAGTTAATATTATATTCATCAAAATATTTAATTATATTTTTTTTACTAATATCTTTATTGTATGAAGTTAAGTTTTCTATTATTGTATCTTTAATAAATATTGGCTTTTGATCTACTATACCAATTTTATTATATCTTATATTATACATATTTAAATTTTTTATATTTTCAGAGTTATAGAGTATTTTACCTTCATAATCCTGCAATATACCAATAATCAAATTTATTAATGTACTCTTACCTGTACCATTAGGTCCTACAACTCCATATACATTTCCTTTTTCAAATATATAATTGAATTTATTTAAGATATTTTTTGAGTCATAACTAAATTTTACATCTATCAAACTAATATTTTCTATTTGATTTATATGTTTACTTCCATTAACCTCAATATCTATGTTTAAAATCTCTTTTATTCTCATATAAGAAACTTTAGTATTTTGATACGTAGTTGTAAAGTTTAAAAAATATTGAACTGAGCCCATTATTTTACTTAAATATCTATTTAATACTATAAAATTTCCAACAGTCATATGTTTATTAATAATACTTATCCCTGAATAAAAAAATAAACTTACATTTAAGAATGTTTTAATTAATGATCCCAAACTTAAAAATGAAGAATAAGTTCTCATATTGCTTATTGCTGACAAAAGTGTTTCATTGAAAGTATTTCTAAAATCTTCTCTTACAATATTAAATAGAGAGTGAGATTTTATAAAGTTAATATTTTTTATCTGATTATAAGATTTCGTATATAATTTGTTTTGATTTTCTTTATATTTGTAGTTGTTATTATAAAGAGGTTTTTTAAATAAGTAATAGGCTAGACAATAAATTGGAATAATTATTATTAAAAATATCAGAACTTTATAATCTACTGAAATTAAAAAAATAGTATAGATTAATAAAGATAGTATGTTTATTAACACATTAAGAAAACTATTAATTGTGAAACTTATAACCTCGTTACAATCTTTAACTACTCTATCTGTTAAATAAATCGTATCTTTATTATCAAAATATTCTATAGGTAGATTCTTAATATGCTCAAACATACTGTCTTGTAAATTATAAGATGATTTATTTTGCAGTCTACATAAAATCATGTTAGATATGTAGGAACAAAAAATTGATATTAATGTTGATACAAAAAAAATTATACCGAATTTAAATACAATTGTTTTTGAATTTAGCAACACTAGTAAATCTATATATTCACCAGTTATATAAGTTATATATATATTTGCACAACTACCTAATATATTTATAAAAATTAGTGATAAGAATAAAAATAAATTCACTTTTAAATACTTATAGCAGAATTTTAAAATTTCCATATATGATACTCTCCTGAAAGAATTTAACTATACTCACAAACTTTATTACATAAAATACATTCGTACATAAGATCTTCTTCAGTCTTTAGAGGGCAAACACTACATAGTTTTGCAAAATCACAGGCTTTATTGCTAAATAATTTATTTTGTTCTTGTATTTTATTTAATAGAAATTTATTTTGTTCTAAAAGAAATTTATTTTTAGATAATGATTTATACTCTGAAATATCTAATTTAAATTTATTTATAGTATTAGAGTTCATTATACCATCTATATATTCACAAGAAGATATAAATCCTTTATTATCTATTATAAAACCACCATCAATAGCCATACAGTTTGAACCTCTATTTAAAATATTACTATTATTTATACTACTACCATATAATTTATCTAAATATGCTGCAGCTTTATTATTTATAGGTAATTGTAAACTGAATGTATCAAACTTAGCATACTCTTTTGCTAATGTATGTATTGATTTAATTTTATCTATTTTATCTATTTTGAGATTATCATAATTAATAGATGCATTCCCCTTTTTATCTATGAAAGAAAATGATATTATATCAACCTGATTACTATGAGTTAGATACATATAATCTTCAATATTATCTTTATTTAATTTATTAATAGTTGCACTAATTCCTATATAAAGGTTAGGATTATCTTTTTTATATTTTGATATCTTTCTTATATTTTCAATACATTGATTAAATATATTTTTACCTCTTATTTTGTCATTAGTACTCTGATTAGGTCCATCTAAACTAAAAAATATTACTAATGGATAATTTGAATTTTTATCAAGTAAATCATATAAATATTTCATTTTATATGTACCATTCGTTGTAATACCTATACCAATTTTATTATTAACACAATGTTGAAGTATTTCATTTATATCTTGTCTTGAGAATGGTTCTCCACCTAGGAAGTGGATATATTTTAATGTATCTTCATTTGATTTTAGATTTGTAATGATATCCGATACTTCTTTTGTAGTTAATTCTTTAGAGTCTATTGCTCCACCACTAACACAGCAATGTAGACAATTCAAATTACATTTACTAGTTATATTCCATTTAACAAACATATTTACCCCCTCGGTTTAAAAGTATCATATGGTTCCCAAGCATCCTAAGTATAGTGCACTTTCATTTATTCCGTCTAATCCAATAAGGTTATTAATTTCATTGTCGTTAAATCCACCAATTGCTACAAATCCCAGATTTAAAAATGTTGATGTTAAGTACATATTTTGGCAAATATGACCTGCATCCAGTAATATATATCTATATCCTCTTTCGCCATATTTTTCTTGATTTCTTTCAAATACACAACTCATAATTGCAACCGAAGTACAAGTCAATATACAATCTTGTTTATGAGAATACAAATAAATTAAATCTCTAAAATCACCTTTTTTTATTAATTCAATTGTATCATCTTTAATATTGTAATGATATATACCTTTTTCTCTACATACGCCAGTTAATTCTACCATATATATCTCTATTGGATATTTTGCACCAGCTGATGGAACATACCTAGAATTATCATGTCTATTCGTGTTTATACCTGCACTAAATCTTAAAAAAAATGATAATTTATCTAATAATATTGGTTGATTCGTAAATTCACGAATACTTTTCCTATTACTCATAGCTTTACTAAAAGTACAATTGCAATCAGATTCAATTGCCTTAAGCTTAGTTTTATTTGAGTTTCGGTATATCTTATATTGAAAATTTTTATTATGATTTTGATTTATATTATTCATAAACTTTGTTGTTTCATGAAAGTCTCTGGATAACGATATTTTATTTTTGTTTGAGTATTTATTACTTAAATGTTCAATCATATATTAAATACCTTTCTATGATATTTTAATTTTTATATATTTTAAGGAAATGGATGAGGTTCTATGTTTACTTTTGAATTATCATAATTGATAATATCAAGCATTCTTTTAGTACCTAAATGTCTTGCGCTATACATAACATCAATATTTCCTAGTTTAGTAGAAAGAACTTTAACCACACTAAATCCAAGCTGATTTATTTCTTCATTTGTTATATCTTTATAGATAACTTGTGCTCCTAGTTTATTTAGTTCATTTACAATCAATTCTAAATTATCAGATGCATTACCTAAACTATTATTTTTTAAATCATTTGAATTAATATAATTTTCATTTCTTGTTATAAACTCTAATGCTTTATTATTATTAGGATTCATATAATAATAAATATGATCATCTAAATCTAATATATCTTCTTTATATATATCAGGATACTTAGAATTAAATTTATTTTCATATATATTTACTGTGCCTGAATATGTAAGAACTAATTCTTCTAATGACTTTAATATTGCTAATTCTGGATTTAAATTTGATGCTGCTGCTACCGATATTCCAACACCACTCTTGTTTTCTAAAACTGTTAACATTGTATATACACTAGTATCTAAACTAATATCTACGATATGTAAAGTTCCACAACTACTCATATCTAAAATATCTATTAATTTTTTCAAATTATAGTCTTTGATATTATTAAGTATTATTTTCTTTCCAGGTAATTTACAAGACCAGGTCAAATAGAATGCATCTCTTTCGATACATTCATACAGACCAGATAACAATGCATTTTCTAGTGAATCCCCACATGCTAAACCAGTCGATAACTTAGTGTCATAAGAGTACTCTTCTTTATCTGTACGATAATTTAGATATACCTTTTGTGCTGGAATAAAAACGTTGCATTTATTTGTTACATTGTACCCATCAACCCAGTAAATATTATCTTCTGAATTATATTTTTTAAAAGGAAAGTTGTCTTCTTGATATTGATCGTCCGAAAAATGTATAAATTCTCTTATGTCTATATACTCAATATTTTTTGAATCAAGGCTTTTTATACTATCATAATTTGTTATATTTGAATTTTCTAATGCACAATATCTCTCAATAAATTCTCCAATAGCTTTTATAATACTTCTATTCTTGGAAATAGATGCTCCACTACCACCTAGATTCATACCTAAATTTTTTGTTATATTTGTGGTTATACTACTTATATAACAATTTGGTATATTACCATGAGTAATATTTTTTTTATCCATTACACATTTTTTTATAGTTATATCATTAATTAAACCTGCTTGGCTAGATAATAAATTAAGCATTTTACCTACAATATCTTGTTCATAATAATAGGTACTTTTCATAATAACCTCCTTTTAAAAATTTATTCTTGGCATCGACAGTTATGTACCTTTATTAAAGGGTGTATTGATGTTTCATATGTCAAATAATTTATATTTAAAATATTACCTTTAAGCTCACATTCTATATCTGATAAATATTTTATTGCTTCTGTCATAAGTATTCCGATATTTACTTTTATGAATGAAGGTAAATATCCTGATTCTATAGGATAGAAGTCTTTTTTTATTTGATTAAATATAATTAAGTTTTTATCTAATATATTATCTGAACATCTTGATTTATAACATTCATAGCAAGGAGTTTTTTTAGGTATAATTAATGGTCCAATTTCCCCTTTAATATTATTTATTACAGATTTTAGCCAAGGTTTTCTAAGCTCAATTGAAAAATTATTTATTTCATCTAATAAAATATCATTAAATTCATCTAATGATACTATTATAAAAGTTGATTCATTTAATAAATCGTATATTTGAGTGCTTTTATCTTTATCATTGTTGAATGATTTTATATTTATATTTGAATAATCTCTATATATACTTTTTTGTGTATTACAATCTACATTTAATAAATTTATATTATTAATAAAAGATACATCATCTAAAATTGATAGAATATCATCAACCATAGAATAAGAGGATATAATTCCAAGCTTAATATTTTTAGATAAAGAATTTAGTTGACTCAAATCTCCTTTAAATTCTGAAATAAACTTTATATCATCAGTTAGATTTTCATTCTTAAATTCTGTTAGTATTTGTTTATGTAAAAAAGTATCAATTATTTTGTCAATAGACTTAATTGTATATTTATTTGATAGAATCTCTTTAGCAGTTAAAATACTGCTTCCATGTTCAAATTGAGATATTATGTCCTTAACCAATAGAGCAATATTTTTACCATTCAATGTGTAAATAGATATTAAAGATTTTAAAAATACGATATCATCATCGTAAAACATAATTCTTTTTACACTATTTATATAATAGATCTTGCTATTCATAATTATTAAAATTCTCCTTATTATTAATTAAAAGTATGCTATTATTATTTATAATTAATAGCATACTTTTATAGAACATTTATTTACAATTAACTCTTACGCAGCAGCAACATCCACCACATCCACCCATATCTCCATCATTAGAATATGGGTCTATTGGATTTACCATTTCAGTTTCAATCTCATCAACAGTAAAATCAATATCTTGCACTTTTAGATCATTTTGTTCCATTTTTAAGTTCCCCTATATAATTATATTAAAGCTTAAAGCCTTGATATAATTATATGCTTAATAATATATAATTTTACTAATATTTTTTAAGTCCTGAATTGTCAATTTAAATCAGACAAAACAACTATGATATTTTAAGCAACTGG
>JAVXJA010000109.1:0-6984 GCA_036648085.1 Terrisporobacter sp. | reverse complement strand
CAACAGGAGCAGCGGCAGCGGCAGGAACGGCAATAGCAGGTTCAGCAGTAGGAACGGCTGTAGCGGGAGCAGCAACAGCAGCAACAGGAGCAGCAGCAACGGCAGGAACAGCAATAGCAGGTTCAACATTAGGAGGAGCAGCAATAACAGGAGCAGGAGCGGTTGGAAATGTATTAGCAGCAGGGGCAGGTATAGTAGGTGTAAAAACAACCGCGGCGGCAGCATTATGTGCGGCAACTGTTGGTTCTGGACTTACATATAGTGGGCTTACAGCACTAGAAGGATTTTCTAATAGTATAGAAGCAGATGAAAAGATAGCAAAAGCTAAGAATATATATAAGGATATTAATAATAAACTAGATAAAGCTCAAAAGAAAACTATAGATAAAATGCAAAACCTAAATCAGTTAAAAGTAAACATATATTCAGATGAAATAATGGAGTCTATAGCTATAATTGAAAAAATAAAAAATATAAAGCAAACAGAGACTACTATATCTCAATTCAAGTTTAACTTTAGTCCAGAAGAAATAAAAGAAGTGAAAAAAACATCTATAGAAGCAAGTAAAATAGCTAAAGGATCATTAGATGGATTGGGAACATCTTTAGCTATGTCCTCACTAACGACAGGTTTAGTAGCTAATTTTGGTGTTGCATCTACAGGTACTGCAATATCTTCACTTAGTGGCGCGGCAGCTCAGAGAGCTATATTAGCAGCCTTAGGAGGTGGAGCTAAAGCAGTAGGAGGTGCAGGTATGGCTGGTGGACAAGTTATGCTAGGTGGAATAGCTTTAGTTCCAACTGCTATGATTATGTCGCATAAGTATGCACAAAACTCAGAGAAAAAATTAACTGAAGCAACTAGATATTATTCTCAAATTAGAGAAGAAGTTGGAAAGATAGAAGGAATTATTAGTTGGTTGGAAAACTCTGTAAATGTAAGAGTAGAAGAAGTACACAATACATTAGGTCAATTTAGAAGTATTTATTCACAAGATATATTACGTAGATTAAGAGATGTAAACAATAAGAAATCTAAGAATGGACAAATCAACATGAATGAATGTACTGATGATGAGAAGAAAGCTATAGTTAGATCATGTAGTTTTATAAGCTCTATGAAAGAGATAATAAAAGCATCTATACTTACAGAAAATGGAGTTATAAATGAAGAAACAAAAAATATTTTAGATGTATATGGTGATGTAAATAAGTTATATGTGTAGGAGGAAGTATGAAAGGCGAGATAATAGATAATAAGAAAGTAAGTAAAAAGAATGGCTGTTTTAATTTAGATAATTTGAACTCAAAAGATGCATCAGATGTATTTAAAGCTGTAGTAGAATCTAAACGTGATTATGAAAAAACTAAAGAAGAAGAAACTACTAAGAGATTAGCTATTGAAAAAGCAACAGAAATTCATTTAGAGAAGATTAAGTCAAATAAGGAAACAGTAGAAAATATAGCAAAAGTAATATTTAATGAAAGAAAGAATGTTATAGATAAAAGCTTTGATTTACTTGAGAGAGCATTAGATGAAGATAAAGATGCAGTAGCCATAGCAGCTATGAACGGTATAAGTGATATTGTAAAAGATTCACCATTAAAAGACTTTGATAGTATAAGTAATGCGTTACAAAATGATAATATAGACTTAATTTTATAAATGAATATATTAAAAAGGCATTAGCATATAGAAACCACATTGAAGTGATATTCAATGTGGTATTTTTTGTTGTTGACGGTGAAATAACTCACGATTTACATATTACTAGACAAAGAGAGAAAATAAAAAAATAGTTGATAAACTACAAAAAATGACACAAAAATACTTTTGAATATTATAGAATAATGAAGTAAATAAAAATATATGGAGGTTTATATGGGAATTAAACAAATTGTTGCCTTGGTTCTGTTAAGTACAATAATGTTAACTGGATGCACAAATTCAACTTTTGATAAAAGTATGGAAGAAGGAAAGTTAGATTTAGCAAGTAAGGAGTATGAAAAAGCAAGTGGATTATTTGGTCTGGCAGTTGAAGAAAAGCCAAATGATAAAGAAGCTAAGGATTTAAATGAAGGTACAGAAAAAATTATTGCTATAAATAAATTGAATGCAGAGGGAAATTTAGAAGAAGCTATTAAGCTATGTGATGAATTTGAAAATTCAAATATAGAAAGTGGACTTATACTAAAAGAAGTAGAAAATATAAAAAAAGAACTACAAAATCAATTAAGTAAAATTGATGATAATAATAAGAATATAGAAGAAAAACCTACTCAAAATGAATCTAAAGAAAGTTTAACATCTCAGAAAGCTATGGAAATATTGTACCAAAAAGTAGGTACTGATTTAAGTTATGAATTTTCAGGAGATTTAGGTGATGAGTTTCATGTTTATGGAGAAAGTGGAAGTAATTTTTATTGCTTTTACCCTAGTGTAGATGGAATGCCATTAGAAGGAGCATATTATGTCCATAAGACTACAGGAAAAGTCTATGAAGCATATCCTGATGGAACAATAAATGAACTATAAATAATAATAATATAAAGGGGAGAATTAATAATGAATATGAAAAAATGCTTAATAATACCGATATTATCTATGGTTTTATTGACTGGTTGTGGAAATAAAACTTTTGATAAAGCTATGGAGGAAGGGAAACTTGCTATAGCTAGCAAGGAATATGAAAAAGCAGAAGGAATGTTTAGCTTAGCAATAGAAGAAAAGAAAGAAGATAAAGAAGCTAATGCATTATATGATCAAATACAAAAGCTAATAGCATTAATGAAATTAAAAGAAGAAGGAAAAATAGAAGAAGTAGTAGTAATATGTGATGATATAGAAAAAATTGAAAGTGAATCAGATATTGTAAAGAAAGAAGCTAAGATATTAAAAGAAGAATGTAATAAAGAGTTAGAAAAGAATGAGGAAGAGCAAAAAATGGTAGAAAAGATCCTAACTGAAGCTGAAGAATTAATTAATAAGGGCAAATACAGTGATGCAAGGAGCAAAGTATCAGAACTTATTGACACAATGGGAAATAAAACTACTTTAAGTAGTCAAATTGAAAAGGCAAATACTTTAATAGAAACATGTGATAAAAAAATAAATGAAGAAAAGAAAAAACAGGAATCTATTAACAAAAGTAATAAAGATGAAAGCAGTAAGGAAGAAAATAGTAGCAATGAATCAGAGTATGACCCAGCAGAAGATCCAGCGACAGTAGCGTATGAATACAGATATGGATGCAATAATTGTGCTCAACTAGGTCATGCTATGAGAGAATGTCCTAATTGGGAAGAAGAATAGAATTTATAGGATAATCAAATTAAAAGTATGTTTAGTAAATTTAAAGAGTTTATTTTAACTAGAAATCTGCCAGAATTTAAGAAGTTTATAAGTGATTATGTTAAAGAAGTAGTAGTATATAGAGACCACGTTGAAGTAATATTCAATGTGGTATTTTCTTTTGTTGACAATAAAATAACTCATGATTTACATATTGCTATATTTAGATAAAAATAAAATATATTACTAAGCAGAAAATGACAAAATGCAACAATGAAAATGTTTTATTATATAATAGGAATAATTTACCTAAGAGTAATTATTAGAATTGATGAATTGCATAAGGAGGGAGAAATGAGTGAAAGGATTTAAGAATTCAATTATAAATAAAATGCTATCTGTATCATTATCTAGTAGTATAGTATTTATGAACATACCTATAAACATAAGTTATGCTCAAGATAATAATGAACAAATAAATCTATTATCAGATATAAAAGTAGGTACAAAGCTACCAAAAATAACAAAAGTAATATTTGATAAGGATTCATATGAATCAGGTGATAATGTAGAAATTAAAATTCACACAAAAAATAACATATCAACAATTAGCAAGATGAGGGTATCTATAGCAAATCCAAAAGGAGATATCGTAGAAAAAGATATTGATGTTTATTGTGATGAAAATGGAATAGGAAATTATATATATAAATTAGATGAATATGCAATTGAAGGATTTTGGAGTATAGATAGTATATATGTAGAAGATTCTCAAGGTAACAGTACAACCTACCAAAATACACATAATAAAGATTGGAAGTTTTATGTAAAGTTAGTAGATAGAAAAGCACCAACAATTAAAAAAATAGAATTTGATAAAGAATCATATAAAGCTGGAGAAGAGGTAAAAATTCAAATTTGTGCAGAAGATGATTTATCTGGTACAGATAGTATGGTAATAAATACAGTTAATCCAAAAGGTGAGTCAGTTGATTGTATAATAGGTATATCATTTGATGAAAATGGAGTAGCAAATTATGTATATAAATTAAGTGAATATGCACGGGGAGGAACATGGAATGTAGAAAGTATATCTTTACAAGATAAAGCAGGGAATAGTGAACACTATACTAGTGGAGTACATTTTGATGGAACATTTAAGGTTGAACCAAATGATAAAGAAGATGTAAAAGCACCAACAATTAAAGAAATAAAGTTTGACAAAGAATCGTATGAAGCTGGGGAAGAGGTAAAAATTCAAATTTGTGCAGAAGATGATTTATCTGGTGCAGATAGTATGGTAATAAATACAGTTAATCCAAAAGGTGAGTCAGTTGATTGTATAATAGGTATATCATTTGATGAAAATGGAGTAGCAAATTATGTATATAAATTAAGTGAATATGCACGGGGAGGAACATGGAATGTAGAAAGTATATCTTTACAAGATAAAGCAGGGAATAGTGAACACTATACTAGTGGAGTACATTTTGATGGAACATTTAAGGTTGAACCTAATGACAACGAAGATACAAAAGCACCATTAATTAAAAAAATAAGGTTTGATAAAAAAGACTATAAAGCTGGAGAAGAGGTAAAAATTCAAGTTTATACAGAAGATAATTTATCAGGAACAAAAAATATGACTATAACAATAGTAAATTCAAAAGGAGAAATTACAAATCAAACTTTAGGAGTACAATTTGATGAAAAAGGTGTAGCAGAGTTTTTATATGAATTAGATAAATATTCAATGATAGGGACATGGAAAGTAGCAAGTATATCTCTACAAGATAAAGCCGGAAATAGTGAATACTATACTAGTGGAGTAGATTTTGATGGAAGTTTTGAAGTCATAAATGAACCACCTAAGATAATAGTAGAAAATAAAATAATAAAAAAAGGTAATAGATTTAACCCAACAGATGGAGTTAGAGTGATTGATAATGAGGATGGAGATATAACAAATAGTTTAGATGTTATAAGAGATAATGTAAATACAAGTGAATATGGAGAATATGAGGTAGAATATGAAGTTAAAGATTCACACGATGCTATGACTACTAGAGTAATTAAAGTTAAAGTTGATGAAGAAAGTGAATCACTACCTCCAAGTATTGTAGAAACAATTAAAGCAGGATCAAATATATCTATAAAAGGAGAAACGTATCCTAATTCTTTAATTGAAGTATATAGAATTAATTCAAATTTATACAAATCACAATATACTAAAGAACTAGTAGCAAAAGGAAAATCAGAATCAAATGGTACTTTTAATCTAAATCTAGAAAATGGTATTACATTAAATAAGGGAGATACACTAGAATTAACTACTAGTGTAGTAAGAGATAACATATCTTACAATACATATACTAATGTTATAAATGTAGAGCAGTTAGTACCAATTATAAAAGTAAGAGATATAACTATCAAGGTTGGATCAGAAGTAAACTTATTAGATGGACTAAGTATAGAAAACGCTAGCATCGATGATCTTAAAATAGAAATATTAAAAGCTGATGGAGCAACTGAAACATCAAATAAAAATATATATAAATATAATAATCCCGGTAAATATAAAGTAATATATAAAGTAGTAGATGGTAAGACTATATCAACAAAATCAGTAGAAGTAAATGTAGAAGAAAAAATTAAACCACCAACAAGTGGAGGTGGTTCAATAGTAAAACCTTCAGTAACAGAAATTAAATTAGTTGGAGAGAGTAGATATGATACAGCTATAAAAGTAAGTAATGAAGGATGGACCAAATCAGACAATGTAGTAATAGTAAACTCAAATTCTGTAGTAGATGCGCTGGGTGCAACACCTTTTGCAAAATTTAAAGATGCACCAATACTTCTAACAGAAAAAAATAAATTAAATAGTGAAACTAAAAAAGAAATAGCAAGACTTAAATCTAAAAATATTTATG
Organism: Terrisporobacter sp.; assembly: GCA_036648085.1. GTDB lineage: Bacteria > Bacillota > Clostridia > Peptostreptococcales > Peptostreptococcaceae > Terrisporobacter. The sequence goes on along the minus strand of JAVXJA010000109.1, from coordinate 759 downwards.
TAATAGGTGGAGATGGTGTAGTATCAAATTTAGTTATGAATGAATTAAAGTCTATGAATCTTACGGTAGAGAGAATAAGTGGAAATGATAGATATGAAACATCTTTAGAAGTAGCTAAAAAATTAGGTGATGTATCAGAGATAGCAGTTGTGAATGGAGTTACAGGACTTCCAGATGCAGTGAGTATAGCACCAGTTGCAGCAAGTAATAAAATGCCAATAGTATTAGTATCACCAAATGAAGGAACTGAGATGTTTGATCAATATATAAAAGGTAAAAACATAAAAACATCTTATGTTATAGGAAAAGAAGCAGCTATATCAAATGAAATAGCCAATAAATTACCAAATCCACAAAGATTAGGTGGAATAGATAGAAATGAGACTAATGCAGTTATAGTAGATAAATTCTATACAAGTAAAAGTTTAAATAATATATTTGTTGCTAAAGATGGGATGAGTAAGGCAGATGATTTAATAGATGCATTAGCAGTAGGTGTGTTAGCATCTAAAGAAAATTCACCAGTAGTTATAGTAGGGGATGATTTAAATGATAAACAAGAAAGTTTATTATATAAAAAACAGCCTAAGGAAATAACTCAAGTTGGTGGAAATGGAAATGAAAAAGCATTCAATAAATTAGTAAATATGTATAAGAAGTAATTTTGGAGATGCTATTATAATCGTGGGTATTATTCCTGCGATTCGTCTCCACCATTGAAATCCACGAAAAGGATATTGGCTAAATAGTCAGTATCCT
>JAVXJA010000108.1:3157-6993 GCA_036648085.1 Terrisporobacter sp. | reverse complement strand
AAAACTATAAAATTTGTAAAGTATTTATAAAAAATTATAGAGTTTATACGTCAGGTAAATCAATCATAGAGGCAACCTTAATGCCTTACGAAGAAATAAAGAAAGAACTATCAGGATTTTGGGAATGTTAAATAAATAGCTACACCTTAGGATTTAAAATATTAAAATACTAAGGTGTAGCTGTTTTATTAATTATTTATAAGAAAGCTAAAAAAGACTTTCTATAATATTGGAAGCCATTGATAAGTTACTAATATCCAGTAAACTAAAAATGATAATATAACTCCTAATAAATAGCTTTGTTCTGACTTTGTACTTTTCTTTAATAGAAATCCTACTATAAGACCTATTACAAAATCCATAATTACTGCTAATGGAATAAATATAAAGTGAGAAGCTACATATCCTCCCATTGAATTAATGATTGGTTCATATATTATTGCAGTTGGAAATGCATGTATAATATCATATATGTGAGCTTGATTTATTAATATTACACATAGTATATTCCCTATTAACGATAGCAGTCCAAATATAATACCTGTTGATAAAATCTTTTTATTTTCTATAAATGATTTAATTTTATTCATTATTTTTCTCCTTCTTAACTAATATTTATCAGTAATAACTCCAAAACTTGATGACTTTATCATCTCAAGATCTTTTAACTTACTTAATCCTTCTTTATCTGAAACTATCACAGCACCTATTATTTTTATATTATTTTTTTCTATTTCTTTTTCTCCATGAGATAAAGTTTCATGTATATATTTTATATCATCTTTATACTTTCCACCTTTTCTTAATCCATAATTTATGTCTTCAATAAATTCATTAATAGGATCTTTTTTAATATTTCCAACCTTGTCTATTAAAGAAAACCCTGTGATTTGGTCTTCTTCTAAAATTTGAGCATCTCTTTTAGTTATTCCATTATCAAATTTTTTAAGGGATTTCAAAGTATCATCTTTATAAGTATCTACCCATAACCAATTGATACTTACATCTTTTGGCAATAGATCTTCAATATCGTCTATAGTATATGATTTATCAAAAGATAATCCCATTTCAATATTTTTATTATCATCTATTTCATTAATTTTTAGTAAATCATTTGAGTATTTATCGTATTTTACTAAGGGATGATAAAATTCCATTATTCTATTTCCATAATATGAATATATATCATTACCTTGTATTCCTAAATGGTTTTCGTAGTCTGATTTATCCACATCCACTTCTCCTACATATACGGGCTTATTTTCTATAAGTTTATATTTAACTGCTGTTGCACCACTATTAAATACTTTATTTTGAGTATCCCATGGTCCTATAAAAGTATTTGCTCCCATTAAAGTATTATGACTTTCTATTTCTGCTATTTTATTATCAACTATAAATGGCATTAGCTGTAATTTTGAAGCAATACCTAATACTATTATTAAAGCAGTCATTCCAAGGCTTGTTCCTATCATTCTCATATAACTTTTTGTCTTAGCTTTATTTATTATATTTTTCTCTTCAACATTTTCAAAATCAAATAATTCGTTTAATTCCTTGTCTTTGTTATCTTTTTTCATGTTTTATAACCCACTTTCTTTTAAAATCATTTCTTGCCCTGTATAAATATGTTTTTACAGTTTCTTCCTTCATATCTAGCATACTTGCTATTTGACTATAACTAAGCTCTACATCATATTTTAATATTATTAAATTTTTATGAAGTGGAGTTAATTCATCTAAGACTTTTTTTATGTCTTCTTTGTTTTCTTTTTTTAGTATAATACTTGCTCCATCTTCTTCGATTAAGTGATTTAATGTATTCTCTTCAATTGTCACACTTGGTCTTTTCTTTTGTTTTCTGCATAAGTCGTAATATTTATTTATAGATACTTTAAATAGCCAAGCTGATACATTATTTTCATTTAAGTGAATCATATTTTCTATGGCTTTAAAAAATGCATCTTGGACTATATCTTTTGCATCTTCTTTTGGGCATCCTATTTTAAGTAAGTATTTATAAATTATATTAGACTTTTCTTTGTACAGTTCTTCTATGTTTGGTGCTTTATTTTTCAAGTTCTTAACTCCCTTCATAGATATAACGTTTCAGTAACAAGAAAGTATACAATTTATTTTAAACTTTTTTATAATTATATAAATTTATTTAGAACTAAAAAAGCATTATTAAAGAAGGCTCTTACTAGCAGTCTTTAATAATGCTTTAATTATTATTCTTGAAAATTGTGTAAAACTACATATTTACACAATTACAACTATTAAGACAAGGTTCAACGTGGACAGTGACACCTTTGACTATTGGTAATTCTTCTAAAATAGTTATCTCTAAATTATGAGCTATTTCATGACCTTGTAGAACTGTTAAGTCTTTATTTACACATATAGTCAAATCCACATATGCCATAGAACCATGTTTTCTTGTTTTAAGATCACCAATATTTAAAACACCATCAGTTACATTTGCTATATTTAATATTTTTAATTCTTCTTTTTCATCAATAGAATAATCCATAAGTTCATTTGTAGCATCTTTAAAAATATCAAATCCAACTTTAGCAACAAAGAATCCAACTATAATAGTAGCTATAGGGTCTAGTGCTTTAAATCCAAGTAGTGAACCACCTATTCCTATAAAAGCAGCAACAGATGATAGTGCATCTGATCTATGATGCCAAGCATCAGCTTTTAGAGAAGGTGAATTAATTTTATTAGCAACTTTAATAGTTATTCTATATTGGTACTCTTTAATTCCTATTGAAATAAGTGAAACTATTAATGGAAGAAGTGTAGGCACTTGCACACTGTCTAAGTTTAGTAAGGAAGAAACCCCTCCAAATCCTATTTTTAAGGCAACAAAAATTAGTAACATGGATAATAAAAATGATACCAGGGTTTCGGCTTTTTCATGACCGTAATTATGTTCTTTATCATGTGGTGTTCTAGCAATTTTATTTCCTATTAAAACACCAACTGAGCTTATTATATCTGAAGCAGAGTGTAAACCATCTGCCACCATGGCATTTGATTTTCCTAATAATCCTGCTAAGATTTTGATTATAGTTAAAATTACATTCCATACAATTGATATTAATGTAACTTTAGTAGCCTCTTCATATCTTGATTCCATATATTTCTCCTTTAATTTATTAACAATTTTATCAATTGACAATTATATGATAAGTGCTATTCCTTGTCATGTCAACAGTTTATTCTCGATTAGTATTATCAATTGATAATGAAGTTTATTTCCCGTAATTGAAATATACAAAAATAATTTATATCCAATAATTTATACCCCAATTTATTTTATTTAAAACACAGGTTTTCATCAGGTATTTACTTGTTTAAAATAAAAAAATATGTTAAACTTTTTACACAATCCATGAAATATGGTAAGGGAGATATTAGATGAAAGAAAAAATGATGAAATTTATGTACGGAAGATATGGTAATGATGAATTAAACCAATTTTTATTTAAATTAGTATTTGTTAATTTACTACTATCTTTATTTATAAGATATCCAAGGGAGATTGGTGATCTTTTTTACTATATAGCGCTGATACTAGTGGTTTTTGTTTATTTTAGAATATTTTCGAAAAATTATAGTAAAAGATATAAAGAGAAAATGATGTATTTAGAACTTCGTAACAAATTTACTAATAAAATGGCTGGAAGTAATAAGAAATTACAAGAAAGAAAAACACATAGATATTTCAAATGTCCTTCATGTAAACAAAAAGTTAGAATACCAAAGGGTAAGGGCAAAGTTTCTGTACACTGTCCTAAATGTGGTGTTGATTTTATAAAGAAAAG
>JAVXJA010000108.1:0-3057 GCA_036648085.1 Terrisporobacter sp. | reverse complement strand
TGTTTGTAATTCCTTCGTCAGCATCAACTATTGCATATCTTCCATCTAAATTAACTTCAATTACTTTTAAATCATCCATATCTTTAGATAAACCTTCAGTTACATGCTTTACACAGTTTTGACAAGTCATTCCATTTATATGTAGCTTTTTTCTCATATTTTTACCTCCATTTATGTTTATATATATTTTTACACTAAATACAAATTTTATGAGAATAAAAACAAGTATTGCATTATCATTTTGATAATGATATACTTTTGATTATCATTTTGATAACAAATATACATTTTAAGAATAGACGGAGGAGTTATGAGTAATACATTTTTTTCACAATTTTTAATGATGACTAATATAAAAACAGTATTAATGGTTGTCGCACTTTTAGGTTTGTTTTTTATAACAAATAAATTAAGTAAGAAATTTAAGTTTACAAACTTAATGATAATATCGATTTTTATTGGAATAGGGCTGGGAATAGTAATACAAGCTATTGGGAAATTTCCGAGTGACCCAAGTAAAGTACCTTGGATAAATGAAGTTAGTACTTGGTATGGATTATTTGGAAATGGATTTATGGATCTACTAAAGATGATAGTTATGCCTTTAATATTTACATCAATAATTAGAGTAATAATGAATATGAAAGAAGATAATTTAAATAAACTAACATTTAGAACTATGGGAATGTTTTTTGCAACTACTGCCATAGCAGCAGTAATAGGTATAATTATTGCTAATATATTTAAATTAGGAATGAATATAGATTTAGTAAATTCTGCTGAAGAAATTAGAGAAATAACATCTTTACCAGATACTTTAAGAGGATTATTACCAGCAAATCCTGTACAAGCTATGGTGGATGGTAATACAGTTGCAGTAGTAATATTTGCAGGATTTATAGGATTAGCCATAAAAAGATTAAGTAAAAAATATTTAGATATAATAAAACCATTTATGGATTTTATAGAAGGTTTTTATAAGATAATAGTAAGTGTTTCTATTACTGTTATTAAAATGATGCCTTATGCAGTAATACCTTTAATGGCGAACACAATAGCAAGTAGAGGAATTAGTTCTTTACTAGATGTAGTAGACTTTATTATAGCCCTTTATTTAAGTGTTATGTTTATGTTTAGTGTTCACTTATTAATACTATGGTTTAGAGGAGTAAATCCTATAACTTATATAAAGAGTGTATCGAAGGCATTAATACTTGCTTTTACATCTCGCTCAAGTTTAGGAACTTTACCAGTAACTGTTGAAGTTTTAACTGAAAATATGGATGTAGATAGTGGTACAGCAAGTTTTGTTACTAGTTTAGGTTCAAATATGGGAATGAACGGATGTGCAGGTGTATATCCAGCTTTAGTTAGTGTAATGCTTGCTAATATGATTGGAATAGAAATGAACTTTACTTTTTATGTAATGTTAATAATCGTTATAACAATTAGTTCTCTTGGTATAGCTGGAATTCCAGGAAGTGCAACTATGTCAGTGTCTGTTGTAATTTCAGGTATGGGAATGGGTGCATATTTCCCTCTAGTTGGAGCTATATTAGCAATAGATCCTATATTAGATATGGCTCGTACTATGTTAAATGTAAATGGAGCAATGACAGCATCTTTAGTAGTTGATAAATCAGTTAAGAAAAAAGAAGAGAAGATAGCAGCGTAATATAAGGAACCCATATGGGTTCCTTTTTGTTGTTTTATATATAAGTATTGAAAAAAATTTTATAATAATTTATTGTTTTTATCATCAATGTTATAATTATTATCAATAACACTAGAAAATTATGGGGGATATAACATGAAAAAAGAAGGTTTAGATGATAAATACAAAAGATATATATTTATTATATTATTTAGTGGATTTATTTCAAATTTTATTATAGAAAGTGGAATGGATATAGCAATACTGTGTTTCTTTATCTACTTAGTAAATAAGTACATGTCAACTACAGAGAATATCAAAGAATATTCATATTATGAATATAGGGATAAAGAAAAATTCGAAAAGGGTAAAAATTTATTTGCTTGGGGATTGTATATATACTCAGTAATTAGAATAATTACTTTAATTATCAAACCTGTTCGCACCACGGTAATGCTAGAGTTACTTTTGTTAATGTTATTATATAATCTATATGAAAATAATCTAACCAAAAAATATGTAATAAGAAAAAGTGAAGAACAAGAAAAAAATAAAGTTGTATTAATAAGAAATAAAGTATTAGTAAGTAGCATTTTAGTATTATATTCAGTATTTACATATTATACATTTACGAGCCTAAATAATATACAAGCAAATGAAGATATCAAATATTTAAACAATGAATATAAAATAGAAAATAGAGATGATACTAGAAAAATACAAATAAAATTAGGTTCAACGTATATGATGGGGGAAGAAAGCAAAGAAAATGCTGTTTACTTTGATAATTTCCTAATACAAGGTAAGTCGGTGATTAAAGATAAGATATTAAAAAGTTATTTCTTTATATCCATGATAGTTATGTGTTTATTATGCCTTGCTGAATTATATCCTAAAAATAAATATATTAAGAGCCAGGTTGCAAGTTTAGGCATAATGTTATTTATAATATTTAGTATGATTACGTTTAATTTTGATATATATACCAATGAATTAAATTTAGTAAGGTATTTTCACGATAAAATTAGTTAGAGAATATATTTTAGGAGGCTTTGTATGGATAAGTTAAAGTTTATTTTGTCAAATGATGATTATAAAGTTAAGTATTTATATTTTATAGAAGAATGTAGAGAAGATATAGAAAAGAATAGATTTGAGAGTTGCTTTCCTCTTTCTACTAAGGATACCATTGATAGTGATATGACAACTTTAATGAACAGACATAAAGGAATTAATTTACTAGATGGGTGGGTTCCAGACAGTGTTCTATGGATGTTTGATGAATTTAATAATCAGATTATTGGAAGTGTATCAATTTGCCATAGATTAACTGATAATCTTAAATTTAGAGGAGGTCATATTGCATATTATATAAAACCTTCTCAAAGGAATAAAGGATATGG
>JAVXJA010000107.1:0-7059 GCA_036648085.1 Terrisporobacter sp. | reverse complement strand
TAGACGAAGGATATATGATAGTTTTCAATGAAATGCAAAGAATACTTGCTTTAAATAAAATAATGAATAAAGTTGAAAATATATAAAAGGGAGCAACTAAATAGTTGCCAAAAATATACTCAAGTATACTCTAACGTATACAAAAATATTTTTGTTAATTAAGCTCCCTACATTCATAAAGAGTGTAGAGTGGTAAGAAATTTACCCAAAACTCCTTTAATTGCTGGAAGTTCCTAAAGCTAACTAAACCACAACATAATCATGAAATAAGGATAGGTGTGAAGTGAGTCGCCCACCCAGTGGCTCAAAGGTTACGAAAGTAGAAAAAATTAGTTAGATGGTATAAGGTTAAATCCTAAGTACTTTAAAGATGGTCGCCGACGCGGTCGCCTAAAAATGGATAATCAGCAGCGAAGCTTCTAATAGAAGAACGTTCAACGACTAGAGAGGAATCTCGTACCTGCAAGTGTGGGGAAATGGGGAGCATCCAAATCTTTGGATGGTGATATAGTCTGTGCTTATGTGAAAGCATAAGAAGTTCATTAGAGAACTGGTTAGGCATAACGACCCTAATTGAACACTCTAAAAATATATATAAATGTAAAATAGATAATTGGCAACAAACTGTATTCTAAGCCAACGTGTTGGCCACATGCAATTCTTAAAGTTTTATATTTTAACTAATAAAATTTACTTATACTGCAAAAAATATTATCATACAAACATTGAGTTTTAGCCATGTTTGATTACTTAAGAAAGGTGTGATAATAGTGGATACTGTCATAAAGAATACTAAACAATACTCCTATGAATTAGATAAAGAAACATTAAATGAATTACTAATTATAGGTAAAAAATACACTAAAGTGAAAAACTATGTGTATTCAAGATTTAGTGGTATTAACAGTATTTTACTATTAGGAAAAGACCGAAAAATAAGAGATGAATGGGTTAAAACTAGGTTTTATGAACAATGGAATCTACCTGCAAGGTATTGGAAACTTGCTTTAAGTGAAGCTATGGTAAATATCAAATCAGGATGGAGCAATATAAAATTAAGAATCAAAGAACAAGTTAAAGTAAATCCTAACTTGTCTAGTGATGATAAACACTATATAAATTATATTTTAAAAGCAAACGAACTTTATCATAAAATATTAATAAATGAAAAAATAGATATTCCAAAAATATTTGAACACAAAGGGTTAGATTATAGATATTTAAACAATCTTATAAAGAGATATACAAGAAAATATAAAGGACGTATACCATATTCTAATAAAAGTACTACATTTTCAATAGATACAGGGCTTTACTCATACAAAGATGGTTATATAAATATAACTGGTCTAAGAAAAGGTAAAAGGCTACCTATAAAACTAACTGATAATAATGTTAGAAATAAAACACTTAAAGTTAAAATAGTAGGTAATAAATTAGAAATACATTGTCCTTTAAAAGTAAAGTGTAAAAATTATAAAGATTATGAAAATATAATTGGAATAGATAAAGGTTATAAATACTTGTTTGCAGTATCAAGTGATAAATTTTACGGTGAAAAATTAAATGATTATTTAAGCAAAGAAACTGAAAGATTAAACCAAGTGAATAGTCAAAGAAATAGGTTCTATGCTTTATATAATAATCATTTAGAAAATGGAAATATACAAAAGGCTACTAATATCTTAGAAAATAATCTAGGGAAAATTAAATATAATCACAATAAATTGAAAAATGACCAGAGAGTTAAATCTTATATAAATCAATATTTAAACCAACTAATAGAAACTGAAAAACCAAAAGAAATAGTTATGGAAAATTTAGATTTTGTTAATTGGAACAATAAATATTCTAAGTCTGTGAAAAGGAAATTATCCAGATGGATAAAAGGATATATAAGAGAAAGATTGGAATATAAGTGTGATTACAACAATATAAAGTACACTTATATAAATCCAGCATACACAAGCAAGGTATGTAGTATATGTGGTCAATTTGGAGAAAGAAATAGTGATGTATTTAAATGTAGTAACTGTGGGAATTTACACGCTGATATAAATGCAAGTAAGAATATATTAAATAGAAAATATGATAAAGTAATTAGTTTGTATACGAAATATAGTAAGGTAAAAGAAATCTTAGAAAAAAGAATTAGTTAAATAAAAAGATGTTTAATCACAAGTAAATGTACCTCATATTTATATGAAGCATGGACTTTATCACTTAAAGTGGGGGTTAAATAAATCTTTGTAATATATAGAATTTTAAAAATTACATGTCGCCCACGTTGTGGATTAGAATACGGTTGTAGGATAAGTTTGTATATTTAAATGTATAAACTAACTGGTCCAACCCAGGCTTAAAACTATTATTTAAATAGAATAAGTGCGAATTGTTTAAAATGAGTACATTTGTATATATTTTTAGAACCAGAGGGTAATACAATGAAAAGTGAATTTAGGATTTTATCTGCTACTGCTATACTAGGTTATGGTTTCCCAGAGGAATCTTTTAAAGAAGGAATGAAAAGAAATCCTCACGTAATTGCAGTGGATGCAGGTTCCACTGATCCAGGGCCTTATTACTTAGGAGCAGGTGTTTCTTTTACAGATAGAGATGCAGTAAAAAGAGATTTAGAAATAATGTTAGAAGCTGGAGTTAAAAATAATATTCCAGTAATAATAGGAACTGCAGGAGGAAGTGGAGGAGAAGTACATTTAAATTGGTGCAAAGAAATCATAAATGAAATAGCAAAAGAAAAAGAACTTAAATTTAAATTAGGTTTAATTCACGCAGAATTTTCTAAAGATGATGTTAAAAAAGCATTAAAAGATGGGAAAATATCTCCACTAGGACCAGCACCAGATTTAAGTGAAGAAATAATAGAGGAAACTACAAGAATAGTTGGACAAATGGGAATCGAACCATTTATAAAAGCATTAGATAATGGAGCCAATGTGATTTTAGCAGGACGTACTTATGACCCCTCAGTATTTGCAGCACCAGCAATAAGAGCTGGATATGATGAAGGTCTTGCACTACATTTAGGGAAAATACTAGAATGTTCATCTATTTGCGCAACTCCAGGAAGTGGTTCAGATTGTATGTTTGGATATATAGGAGAAGATTACTTTAGATTAGAACCATTAAATCCTATTCGTAAATGTACAACAGTATCTGTAGCAGCTCATACTTTATATGAAAAAACAAATCCTTATATTTTACCAGGACCTGGTGGACATTTAGACTTAACTGAATGTAAATTTGTTCAAGAAGATGAAAATATAGTTAAAGTATCTGGAAGTAAGTTTGTTAAGTCTCCTAATTACACTGTAAAACTAGAAGGTGCTAAATGTATAGGATATAGAACAGTATCCATAGCAGGAGCAAGAGATCCAATAATGATAGAAAAAATAGACGAGATAATTGGAGGCGTAAAAGAAAGGGTTAGTGATAACTTTAGAGATAAAAATTGGGATTATTATTTAAATATAAATATATATGGTCGTAATGGAGTTATGGGAAATATTGAACCAACTCCAAGTACTAAAGGTGCTCATGAAATAGGAGTAGTAATAGACGCAGTGGCTGAAACTCAGCATAAAGCAGATACAATTTGTGCTTTTGCTCGTTCATCTATGTTACATTTTGGATATGAAGGAAGAAAAGCAACAGCAGGAAACTTAGCTTTTCCTTATTCTCCAAGTGATTTCCATGCAGGAGAAGTGTATAACTTTAGCATTTATCATTTGTTAGAAGTAGAAGATGGTGAAAGTGTATTTGAAATTAATTACGAAGAGTTATAGGAAAAGGAGGAAATAAAATGACTAAGTTAAGTGAAGTAACAAATATTATTCGTAGTAAAAACTCAGGACCTTATGAATTGACTATGGATATAATGTTTAAAAGTGTGGAAGAGTTTAAAATGGCTTGTGAGAAGAAGATAATAAATGAAGATATAATTTGTAAGCTTTATAGAATTAATAAGGAAGATATTATTAATATAGTTGAGTTTGAACCAGCTTGTGCTATTAAGATTACAATTAAAAGACCTATTTGCTCTGGAGATTTAGGAGAGAGTGATGTGTATGGAGCACAACAACATGCACCACTGCTTATGATAGAGTTTTAAAATACAGTAGAAGGACAATAGAATAATAAATAGCAAAAAAACTTAAGGAGATTATAGTTATATAAAAATCAAATAAACATATATAGTGAACACATATAGCAATTGATTAACTGAGAGGTACTACCTAAAACTGGGTAGTACCTTTTTAACGTGGCGAATATGTTAAAATAATAAATGTGAAAAATGTTAGAAAATATAAATTGTATACGTATGTTTATTATGTAAAGGCTTTTACAAGGAGGTAAATCATTGGAAGATAAAATTATAATTAAGTACTTAAAAAAGAAAAAAGAAGAAGGTTTAATGTTACTAATAAACAATTATGGAGATTACATAAATACTATAGTAAAAAACAACTTAAAGGATTTGAATTTCTATCAAGAAGAATGTATAAATGACATTTTATTATCTATTTGGAATAACATAGATAGCTTTGACAGTAAGAAGAATACATTGAAAAATTGGATAGGTGTAGTATCTAAGCATAAGACTATAGACTACAAAAGGAAATATCTAAAACAAAGTAGGGAAGAAATAATAAATGAGGATATATCAGTACTGGATAGAAATTTACTTAAAAAAGAATTAGAAGAAGAAGTAGAAGAACTTTTAAAGAATTTAAAAGAGAAGGATAAAAAATTATTTAGATTATATTATCTAGAAGAACTAGACATAGAAACTATAGCTGAAGAAATGAATATCAAACCATTTAATATTTACAGTAGACTTTCAAGATGCAAGAAAAAATTAAAAGAATTATATAAATAAGGAGGCTATATGAAAAATAAATATAAATTATTTAATAAAATAAATATGGATGATAATAATTATAAAGTATATAAGTTATCTAATACTGAAAAAGAAAATATATATAATAAATTAGCAACAGATATTAATAATAAAAAAAGAATAAGTAAAAACTCAGGTAAAAGAGTAGCTATAGCATCTGTTTTATGTATATTAATTTCAACTTTTATACTAAGTAATGAAAAAGTTTGGGCAATAGTTGAAAATATAGGAAGACAAATAGAGTTGTACATTGGAAAAGAAGAAAATGAATTAAAAGGATATAAGGTTGCAGTAAATCAAATAGTAGAAGATAAAGATATAAAACTAACTTTATATGAAGCTATATTTGATGATGGACAAATATTACTGAGTATGAATATGGATCATTCTAATTTTGATGAAAGTACTTTAAAAAAAGGAATATATAAACATATAAATTATTATACCAATAAGTTTACTGTGTATATAGATGATAAGAAATTTGTACAAGGTGGTGCTGGGGTAGTCTATGAAAATGAAGTAAATAATAAACAAGATTTTTTAGAAATGATAAGATTAGATTCTATTGATACAAATGATGATAACATGGCAGATATAGAAAATTATAAAATACTTGATAATATAGAAACTGATAAATATTATAATATAAAAGTTGTATATGAGCAAATTGGTATTCAACAAGTAGGTTTATTACCAGGTGCAAAATATGGTGACTTTACGGATATAGATGGAAAATGGGAATTTGAATTTGAAATTAACGGAAAAGAAATAATGGGAGATACACAAGTTTTTGATATAAATAAAGATGTAGAAATAGAGGATAAAGACTTTAAAGCATACGTACATATTGATCAATTGAGAATATCTCCTATTTCAACAAAACTAATTTATACAGTGAAAATGGGAGAAGAATATTTATTTAACGATAGATATATAGATATTGAACTACAAGATCAGGATGGAAACTTAATTGCTGAGGGTAGTAGTAGTGGTGGCGGAAATAAAGATGGAACTTTGATGAATATGGTATTAGAAGAGTATCAATCAGATTTAGAAAAAACTATAAATATAGATAAGTTAAAATGCATAAAAATAATACCTTATCAATACTACAAAAAGGGAAAAACAAATAATGAAAAGATTAAATATGAAGATAAATCTATAACTGTAGATTTAAAATAAGTCTAAAGGTATAAGTATTCCTATCTTCATATACAGACCCCAGGGGTGCAGTTGGATTTTGTCTGTTTGTATCTGAAAATGCAAGAATAAAACATAAGTTATTATAGAATATATATAATTAAAATTAATAACATTATGCCAAGATAGAAATGTAAAAAAAGTGAAATTATAGCATTGGAAAGTTGAAAATTGAACAAAGTTTTTGACATAGGCAACAACTTGGGAAAAAAGATAGGCAACAAAATTACTCATTGGGCAACAAATTAAAAAAACTAGGGTACTGATACTATAATTAGTGATATTATAAAATAGGTAATAAAAAATACAGCAAAGTTAAAACAATATTAGGGAGACATAAAAATGTTAAAAAGAGTTGAATTACAACACAAAGTAAAATGTTTTGAAGAAGAATATAATGTAATCTTAGATGAGGGAAGTGATTTTTCAACAGCATATGAAACACTTCAATGGGTATTTGGAAATAGTAAAAAAAGTGAAAATATTATTATACCTATGGACTCAGGTGATTATGTAAATATATTTAAAAAAGACGGAGAGAGAAATATTTATTTCTATAGTGACGAAAAAGATGAAGAACCTAGAAGAAAAGAATTTGTAGATACTATTATATCCAAGCATCCAAGTAGTGATATATATATATTTGTATGTGCAAGTGAGGAATTAGATTTATTTACTGTAAATAAAATATGTACAGAGGTAGTAGGAGAAAATACTCAAAACGCATACATACATGTAACAATAGATTCTAACAGACATAATAATTCAGTTAGGATAGTAATTGGAGCATAAAAATACTAAATTTTATGCAGATATAAGTAGGATATTAATAAAAAGTTTAAAACGTAAGATAAATCTACTATTATGATTTAGATGGAAAAAAGAAAATATATTTTACACTAATTCAATTATTAAAATTTCTAGAATATACTATAAAG
>JAVXJA010000106.1:6203-7276 GCA_036648085.1 Terrisporobacter sp. | reverse complement strand
ACCTAGTGGATGTAAGCCTTATTTCTTTAAAATTAAGCTTCTTATTTGTCTTAATACTACTTTTATTGGTTTCACTAGTTTTTGTCTTACTTTCATCTATTTTATTGTTAACTTTATTTTCTGCAACAATAGGATTTGAATTTAAGATAATTCTTTTTTCTAATTTTTTTATACTATCAATATCTAAATGATTGGTAGGTTCATCTAGTATAAGTAAGTTTACTTCAAAATACAGTATCTTGCTAAGTTTAAGTCTAGATTTTTCTCCACCACTTAAAGATTTTAATTTCTTAAAAACATCCTCACTATAAAACATATACTTCGATAAGTATTCTCTAGCCTTGCCTTCTAATATATTAATGTCTTCTCTAAACCAATCTAATATAGTTTTTTCATCATCTTCAAAGTCTATCTGTTGTGGAAGATATCCTATTTTTGAGCTATTAGACACTTTTAAAACTCCACTATCTAAGAATTCTTCTCCTAAAATTATTTTTATTAAAGTAGATTTACCAGATCCATTTTCACCTATTAAAGCTACTTTTTCTTCTTTTTCTATTAAAAGATTTACATTCTCAAATAAGAGTCTATTATTTATAGATTTTTTTCCTTCTTTTATTAAGATAACTTCCTTAGACTGTTTGGAATTATTTATAATGTTTATCTTCATATTATCTTTTTTGTCATTAGGTCTTGTTATTTTATCCATTTTGTCTAATCTTTTTTCCATACTTTTAGCTCTTTTTACAAAGTTTTCATTATCTCCATTTCTTGAAAAAATCTTTAATTGTTTTATAGACTCTTCCATAGCATGTATTTTCTTTTGTTGTTCTTTGTAATTATGTTGTCTTAATTTCTAAAATTAAATCCATATTGCTATTTTCATCTTGCATCTTTAATTCTAATTTTCTTAGTTCTTCTTCTATTTTCCTTAGGTGAGGAAAAGCTAAGTTTAAAACATCTTTTACTTTATTATTTTCAAAGTTAGGAATTTGTTCTAAATAACCTATTTTAAGATTTTTTCTTATTAGAACATCTCCTTTTTCCTTACTTTCTTCATTAGTTATAATTTT
>JAVXJA010000106.1:0-6103 GCA_036648085.1 Terrisporobacter sp. | reverse complement strand
TATTTACTTAATTATATTATTTAAAAATGTATTTTAGGCACTAATAGTTTCTCCTAAAACCACTTCTTTATTTTTATTTTTCTTCCACTTCAATAGTAAAGAAGAATTAACAATTACAAAAATAGATCCTGCATTATGAACTAAGGCTCCCATAACTGGATTTAAACTTCCTATTATAGCAAATACTATGGCTATAAAGTTTAATATTATAGAAAAGGCTAAATTAAAATTAATAGTTTTCATCATAACTTTTGATAATTGAAATAAATGTGGTAAATGCTCTATATTATCACTTACAAGAACAATATCTGCTGCATCTACAGCAATATCGCTGCCTACTCCACCCATAGCAATTCCTACTAAAGCAGTCTTAAGTGCTGGTGCATCATTGATTCCATCACCAACCATACATACCATATGATTATTACTTTGCATTTTTTCTATGGCTTTTAATTTATATTCTGGCAAACAGTTGGCTTCTACTTCTTTTATATTAACAGCTGCTGCAATATGCTTGGCACTATGTTTATTATCCCCAGTTAAAAGTACTGCATCAACATTTGAGCTTTGCAAGTTGTTAATCATCTCTCTTGAGTCTTCTCTTAAAGTATCTGCTAAAGCAACTATACCATTTGCCTCTTTATTTATAGCTATATAAATAATTGTTGCTCCTTCGTATTCATATTCTTGAGCAATTTTTCTTATATTGTCATCTATTTTTATTTTATTATATTTAAAAAGTTCTTCATTACCTGCAATGACTATTTTTCCATTTATTTTTGAACTGACACCACGACCTGGTATCATTTTAAATTCTTCTGGTTCATGAAGATTTTTATTATTTGATTTTTTAAAAGAAGAAACAATAGCTTTTCCTAGTGGATGTTCTGACTGTTGTTCTGCACTTGCTACATAACAATATAATTCTTCATCACTAATATCTTTTGATATACTTCTAACACCAATTACTATTGGTTTACCCTTTGTTAAAGTTCCTGTTTTATCAAAGGTAATCTTTTTAACTTTAGATAAGCGCTCCAAAGCATCACCTTGTCTAACTAATATTCCATATTTAGAAACATTTCCTATGGCAGCCATTATCGCTGTTGGTGTAGCTAGAACTAGTCCACACGGACAAAATACTACTAGAATTGTTACAGCTCTTATAACTTCACCACTTACAAACCAAGTAACTAAGGCGGAAATTAAAGCTATTACAACTATCCAAGTTGCCCATCTATCTGCAAGTCCTACTATTTTAGCTTTGCCTGCATCTGCACTTTCAACTAGCTTTATCATTCTTTGTAGGGAGCTGTCCTCTCCTACTTTAGTAGCTTCCATTTCAAAACTTCCAAATTGATTTACTGTGCCACTACATACATTATCTCCTGTAGTTTTATCTACTGGTATAGATTCTCCAGTCATTACAGATTGGTCTATCGATGTTATTCCATTTATGATTATTCCGTCTACTGGAACTGTTTCGCCTGGATTTACGCGAATAATATCTTTTATTTTAACTTGATTTGCTGATATGATTTCTTCTTTTCCATTAGAAATTATTCTAGCTTTTTGAGGTTTTAAATTAATTAACTTCTCAATGCCTGTCCTTGCTTTTGCTACTGTCAACTCTTCTAATAAAGCCCCTAGTTGCATAATAAATGCTACTTCTCCTGCTGCAAATATTTCACCTATTATCACTGATGCTACAAGAGCTATTGATACTAATACATCTGCCTTAATATCAAATTCTGTAATAAGTCCTTCTATTGCTCCCATTATAATTGGAACTCCACATAATATTACGGAAATCCAAGAAAGATTAATTCCTCCAATAGATATATTCATTAAACTTAATATTAATGCTACTCCTGAAATTACTAAACTTAAAATATCTTTTTTTGTATCATCTTCTAAAATTTCTTTTAATTTATTCATATTATCCTCCTATTCATACCCCCATAGGTATATTTCACAAGTTAATTGTACCCATAGGGGTATATGTTTGTCAATTAATATAAAATCTTTACAATAAAAAAGAAGGAGTACTTTTAATAAGTATTCCTTCTCTCATCATGTTACCTCAAAAGGTAATCAATTACTCTAAATTGTCAGCTAATCTTTGTAAGAAGTCTTGTGCGTTAGATATCATTGTTCTAACAGATAAACTTCCTCTATCTTTTAACTTATTAACAGCAAACTCAGAAGTATCTATAGTATAGAAGTAAACTGGTCTAACTTCACCGTCCACCATTCTAAATGAAGGTGTCATGTTTCCAGTAGCTATTGTATGTAATTGAGTTGCCATACAAATAACTGTAGTTGCTTTTCTTACTTCATCTCTCATTCTTTCTTGAGCATCATATACGTTTGGTATAACTATAGGAAGTGGCCCGTCATCTCTTATTGATCCACCTAATACTATTGGTACATTATTTTTAACACAAGAATATATTAATCCTGATGTAATATTTTCTTCTTCTATTAACTTTTCTACTGAACCATATCTTCTTGCTTTATTTAATAAATCTAAATGGTGATAGTGACCATTTCTAATTGAAGATTGAGTGTATATATCTTGTCCTAAAGCAGTATTGTATACTCCTGCTTCCAAGTCATGAGTTGCTACTGCATTTCCACCTAGGAAAGCATCTACATATCCAGCATTTATTAACTTAGTTAATGAATCTCTAGCACCTTTTGAAAATACTGCAGCAGGTCCCATTACCCAAACTACATATCCATTTTCTTTTTCATGCTTTAATAATTCAAATAGATTATCATAATCCATAGTCTGAGAAGTCTCTCTTGATCTAGCTCCCCTAAATGCAAAAGCTTCTTCTACTTCTTCCTCTTCTTCAAAACCTTTAGCATATAAATATATTCCTTCGCTAGCATCTTCGGTTCTTCCTACTATTACTTTGTCACCCACTCTTAAATTTCTAAACTCAACTATTTCTATTTTTCCTTCATCATTTAATCTTGGAACACAGTCCATTCTTGTCTCTTCAGCTAATACCCATTTACCTTCTACTTTGAAATATTCTGGAAATATAGACATTGCATGGTAATTCTCTGGTGCAACAGCGTCTACATCAACTATTTCATATTTTGCATCTGGTGCATTGTTAAAAACTTCACTTTTAAAATTAGGATGAGTGTATTTTGGCATTTCAAAACTCATATATAAAACCCCCTGTCTATAACGTCAATTTTTTTGCCACATTCATTATAACACTTTATGCACACCTTTTCCTTAAAGTATATTTTATTTTTTATGTAGGTTTATTAATATGTATATATTCGTTAATTTAGTAACAAAAAAACTTGAGTATAAACTCAAGTTCTAATTAACATAAACTATTGCAGTATCTTTTTAGATTGTGATGCATCTTTTTCATATATGTTTTCATTTTCTATTTTTTTCATTTTTCTATAATAAGATATCATTAGTGGAACACTAGCCGCTACCCATGCTACTGGATCTGATAAACAAATCCCTGTAAATCCAATGAATTGAGGTAAAGTAAAGGCAACTACACTTCTTGCTGCTAACTCATAAACTCCCGCCATCATTGGTACAAATGATTCTCCCATTCCTTGCAGAACATTTCTATATACAAATATAAACCCTAATGGTATTAAGAAAGCTGCAGAATAATTTAATACTTGTTGAGCATATGCAAATATCTCTGGTGTTGGATTTTCTATAAATAACATTACAAAATATTTTCCAAAGAAAACTAATACAGCTGCTGCAATTAAACTAGTAACTACAGATACTCTATTCATTATTTTCATACCATTCTTTATACGATCAAATCTTCCTGCTCCTAAGTTTTGTCCTGCATATGTTGCTATTGTAACCCCAAATGATATTGAAGGTTGCATAACCAATTGTAATACTTTCGAAGCTGCTGTATATGATGCTATAACAGTGGCACCGAACATATTTATAGCACTTTGAACTATTATTACTCCTATTGCTGTTACTGAAAACTGTAAAGCCATAGGTATACCAATTTGTAAATGTCTAGTATAATAACTTTTTTCAACTTTAAAGTCTTCTTTTTTAAGTCTTAATATACTAAATTTCTTATAGCTATATATTAAACATAGAATTGCTGAAAATCCCTGAGCTATATTTGTAGCATAAGCTGCTCCTGCCACACCCATTTTAAAATTAACTATAAATACTAAATCTAAAATAACATTAAGAACTGAAGCTACTATTAAAAAGTATAGTGGAGTTTTACTATCTCCTAAAGCTCTTAATATTCCTGCTGACATATTATAAAGTGTTTGAGTTATCATTCCTGCATAAATTATAGTTATATATGTGTTTGCATCATTAAAAATGTTGTCTGGTGTATTCATTAATCTAAGTAAAGGCGTTTTTACTAATAAAGCTATTATTGTTGTAATAACAGTTAAAACTAAAGTTAAAATAATATTACTAGCTACAGCTTTTTTTATTCCAACTTCATCCTTCGCTCCAAATTTTTGTGATACTAGAACAGCAAATCCACTTGTAAGCCCAAGTATCATACCATTTACTAAGAAAAACATTGAACCTGTAGCTCCCAATGCTGCAAGAGCATTAACTCCTACAAATCTACCTACTATTATGGTATCTACCATACTATATAATTGCTGAAATATATTTCCTATCAATAATGGTATCGAAAAAAATATAAATAATTTTAAAGGACTTCCTTTAGTCATATCATTGGTCATATAATTATTTCTCCTATCTAATTTAATAAATAAAAAATGCATGACATTATTTTAAATTAATGACTGCATTTATTATTATAATCTTATAAATAATATCAAATAGCCAATTAATGGTCAATAAGTATTATTTAACTTTATTCAATGGGCAAGGTAATTATAAATCTAGTACCCATATTTTTTCACTTTCCAAATGAATTTCTCCATCATGCAAATTAACAATACATCTTTCAATTTCATATCTATCACAATTAATAATATTATTTATCAAATTTAATAATCTTGAAATATTTTTCATATTGTTATTCTGTTTCTGATAATGTCCATATTCCCATTTTAGGGCTTACAAATAAGTCTTTTCTATATTTAAGTACTTTATCTACTTCATAACTTGATTCAACTAATCCTGAATGAATTAGTACTTTTGCTATTTTCCCTAATCTCATTTCTTCTTTTTCATTTAATAACTCTACTATTCTTTCTGCTATTACATCCATTTCTTCTTTAGTATATTTCATGTTCTTCTCCTTAAAATCTTATAATTATATCTTATTATAAACTATCTACAACCATATTAATACAAGGATATTTATATATTCAAGGTATATGATGTGATATAATTAATAATCATATATATAAGGATGGTAAAGATATGACTGACAAGAGAAAAAAAGGTTTTTTAGCAGGAATACTTGCTGGAGCAATGGCTTTAGTTGGATGTTCACAAGGAGAAGTTAACGAAGAAGTTAGAACACCTCCAAAAGAACTTCCTGTTGCAACTATAGTTATCAAAGATTATGGAACAATTGAAGCTGAACTTTATCCTCATATTGCTCCTAACACTGTAAATAACTTTATTGATTTATCAAACAGTGGATTTTATGATGGACTTACTTTCCATAGAATTATAAAGGACTTTATGATTCAAGGTGGAGATCCTGATGGAAATGGAGCTGGTGGACCAGGATATTCTATTAAGGGTGAATTTACTAAAAACAAGTTTAAAAATGATTTAAAACATAGCGAAGGTGTACTTTCTATGGCTAGAAGCCAAAGTAAAAACAGCGGTGGAAGTCAGTTCTTTATAATGACTAAAGATACGCCATCACTAGATGGTCAGTATGCTTCTTTTGGTAAGGTTACAGGTGGATTAGATGTTCTTCACAATATTGAGAATGTAGAGACAGGTTCTTCTGATAAACCAGTTAAAGATGTTATAATAGAATCTATAAAAGTTGACACTAAAGGTGTTGACTATGCTAAGCCTGAAAAAATATAATTACAGCAAAAAGGATGTAATACTAGTTTTTAGTATCACATTCTTTTTATAATTATTTAGCTTTAAGTTCTTCTTTATTTTCTACAATAT
>JAVXJA010000105.1:0-7315 GCA_036648085.1 Terrisporobacter sp. | reverse complement strand
ATTAGACATATTGACCAAGAAGCCGACAAGTCTTTAGCTTGTTGGTAGTTCACTTCTTGCAACAGGATTCCCAATGCAACAAGCATTATTAGATGCAGCTAAAAATTATCCAGATCAAAAGTTTTATCACAATATGTTAACTCATTTGTTGATCAAGCTAAAGGAAAATCTATAGCTACTCAAATGTATAAAAATAAAGCAGATATAATATTTGCCGCAGCAGGAGATAGTGGACCTGGAGTACTTGAATGTGCGAAAGAAACTGGAAACTTTGCTATAGGCGTAGATAGAGATCAAAGTGATATAGCACCAGATAATATATTAACTTCAGCAATGAAAAAAGTTAATGAAGGTGTATATAATGTAGTTAAAAGTTTAAATGATGGAAAATTTGAAGGTGGAAAAGTTCTAGTATTTGGATTAAAAGAAGATGCAATAGGTCTATCTCCAAGTACAGATAAAAACGTACCTAAAGAAATAATTGATTATGTAAATGATCAAGTGCAAAAAATAATAAGTGGTGAAATAGTAGTTCCTAAATAAAAAATTGAATATAACATAAAAAAGCGGCTGAAATTTAGGCCGCTTTTTGTATTAATACACTCTTAAAATACACCAATATGACTAATTTGTAAGTTGTGGAAAAATAGTACTAATAATATAATAATAAGAGTAACAAGGTTAAAAGTGCATATGATTACATAGGAATTCAAGGATTTGATTGTTCGGGGCTTACATATTGGACTTATAAAAAAGTAACAGGCGTGGAAATAGGATATTCAACTATAGAACAAAAAGATGTTTTGAAGGATTACAAAATTGATATAGATAAGATTCAGCCAGGGGATTTAATATTTACATCAGGACATGTGGTTATGTATATGGGAATAGGAAAAATAGTGGAATCAGCAAGTAGAAATCCTTATCCTATAGGAGGTATAAATATAACTTCTGTAATTCCCTATAAAAAGGGAGTAGCTTATAGACCTATAGATTATATAAATAAAGTTTTGAATAAAGGGTGATAGTTTCAAATTATTAGGAGGAGTTTATGAAATGATTGAGATAAAAAATGTGAAAAAGAAATATGGTAGAGCTACTGCATTGGAGGATGTTTCTTTTAATATATACGAGGGCAAAATTACAGGAATATTGGGGCTTAATGGAGTTGGAAAATCTACGATACTAAAGTGTATATCAGGTCTTGAAAAACCAACAAAAGGAAACATTTTTATAGATGGAGAAGTTATGAATTATAAACTTTATAATAAAATAGCATTTGTACCTGATGTTGATACACATTTTACACATCTTAGTATAAAAGAAAGTTTTGAATTTATGAAGGAATTTTATAAAAATTGGGATGAGAAAAAGGCTTATAAAATGTTAGAAATGTTTTCTTTAACAGATGATAAATTTATTTGTGATTTATCAAAGGGAAATAAAGCAAGGGTGAAAATAATCTTAGGTTTTGCCCAAAATACAAAATACATTTTATTAGATGAACCATTTTCAGGAATAGATATTTTTAAAAGAGAAGAATTTATAAAAGCAATTGTAGAATATATGAGAGAGGATCAAAGTATTGTAATTACAACACATGAAATTGTAGAAATAGAAAATGTAGTTGATGAAGTAATAATTCTGGATAAAGGAAAAGTAGTTTTTGATTTTAATGTTAGTGAAGTAAAAATGAATGAGGGGAAATCCATAGTAGATAAGATGAGGGAGGTAAGCAAAGGTGAATAAAATATTAACTCTATATGATATTGAGTTTAAAAGAGTGAAAAAAGCATATTTTTCTATCCTTGGCTTGTTAATCCTGTCAAATATAGTACTTATAATAAATATGTTGCACAACGTTGCAGAAGAAATAGGCAAAATATTAAATGTAAAGGGTACAATCAGTCTTTTAAGACATAGTGAAGCTTATAATATTATTGAAAGCGGAACAAGGGTATTTGATACATACAGTATTACATATCTGATAATGAATTTAGCAATTATATGGTGTTTATATTATGCTTTTTATATTTGGTATAGAGATTTTTATGGAAAAACAAAGTCTATATATACTTTATTTATGTTACCTTATAACAGATTTAATATTTATTTATCTAAGTTGATTACAACTATATCTTTAATATATGGGGTAATTATTACTCAGTATTTATTGTGGATTATACAAATGTTTATAATTAAAGGATTTACTCAAATTTCAGCAAGTTCATTTATAGATATAATAAATTATAATAGTTTAAATACTTCGTTATTACTAGATGTATCAATATATCCTGTGGAATTTATAATAGCATACTTGCTTACACCAATAATATTAGTAATACTAATATTTACAGCTATTATGATACATAAATCATTAAATAGATTTGGTGGAATTCTAGGAATTGCTTATGTTATAATAACAGGTTTAATATTCGGTTATACATATTCATATGATTTTATGTACTCAGATGAAAAACTAATATTTTTATTAGGATTTTATTCAATTGTAACTTTAGTGTCTATAACTATTTCGTATATATTAATTAATAAAAAAATGCATATTTAGGGGGAGGATAAGATGAGTAAAAATTTTTCGAAAATATTTTTAGGAACTACACTAGTCTGTATTATCCTTTTGACTACAGGTATATTTTTAATAAATAAAGAAGATGTTTTATTAGAGGATGTTTATGGCGATAGACAAGAACTAGGAAATATGACAGTAGTATATCAAAAAACAAAAGGTTTATATGAAACAAATGAAGTAAATATTACAAAGGACAAAATCTGGCAAGATAAATTTGTAAAAGAAGGTACAGAGGGCTTTGATTTAAGTGAAAAAAATTTAGATAATAGAGATTTACTTAAATATGTAGTATCAAAAAGTGATTTATGTGAAGATGAGGATGAAATAGCGACTTTTTCGTTAATGAATACATATTTGACAAATAATGAAAGTGAAATGACTGCTTGTATAGATATAAAGAATAAGGAAACTAAAGAAAGCCAATATTATGAAATTCCCGTAGAGAACAATATTGATACTAAGGGAAATACAGATTATAGAGCTATTCCAGTAAAATACAAAGACAATATATATTTAACTGTCTTATCTTCAGTTTATGATGAAGATACATATGAAGAAAATTCAAGTAAAAGTACTTATAATGAAACATATTTAACTTTATATAAAATAAATTTAAGTATGGAAAGTAGCCAAATAATATTAAGTAAATCTTATGATGGAAAAGAGATTTATACAGATGGAAGTATGGGATTTTCTAATGGAGATAAATCATATTTTATAACAAAGAAAAAAAGTGGAAAATCATATATAACTAGCTTATTTGGATTTAATGTGAAAACTAAAGAAATTACAGAGGTAGAGTTAGATTTAAATAATTACAATATAAGTGATTATAGCTTAGATGATAATAAAGTTTTACTATCTTGTATTCCTAAAAATAAAAATAATATGATAAGAAGTGTTTTAGTAGATTTAAATAAAAATAAAGCAATCAAAACAATAGATACAGATATGGAAGATGAATATGATAAAGATGTAATATCAATTGATAGAGAAGACGGGAAATTATATTTGATACTAGGTGACTCTTCAAATGATGAAGAGATGAATTCAGGAGAGACAAATTCAAAAATAAAGTATTATATTTATGTTATAGATGAAAAAACAAATAAGGACTTATATAGGGGCGAGATAACTGAAAAAAATATGTATAATATTAAGTTTGGAATTTTAAAACAAGATTAAAAATAGTGGAGGAAAAGGATACTTAAAAAAGGGGGAGCAACTATGTGGTTTGATAACTTTAGTAAGGGGAATTGTAAAAACTGCTATGCTTGTGTTAGGGTATGTCCAGTAAATGCAATAGAAATTAAAAATGAGCAAGCTAGGATAATAGAAGAAAGATGTATAGTATGTGAAGAATGTTCTTTAGCATGTCCACAAAAGCATAAGATAATAAGCTCGGAAGTTCCAATAGTAAAACATTATTTGAGAAATAAAGAAAAAGTGGTGGCATCTATTGCACCAAGTTTTGCAGCTGTTTTTGGAAAAAATAGTCATAAAATACCTACTGTTTTAAAACATTTAGGTTTTAGCTATGTGGAAGAAACTTTGGTTGGAGCTCAGCCTATTATTGATGAATATTTTAAATATATAAATAAAGACGACGATGAAAATTATATAACAACTCTTTGCCCTACCATTGTAAATTTAATAGAAAAACATTATCCAGATTTAATTCCAAATTTAATACCTTCTATATCGGCTTTTATTTGTCATGGAAAAATTATAAAAGAAAAGTATGGTAGTGATACAAAGGTTGTATTCATAGGTCCATGCCTGGGGAAAAAAGATGAAGGTAGATTTGAAGATTGTATAGATGCAGTAGTTACATTAGAAGAATTTGAAAGATGGCTTAAGCAAGAGAATATTTGTTGGGATAATTTTGAGGAAACTTCTTTTGATGCAATTAGTCATTATAAAAAAGTTTATCCCTTTATTTCAGAGAATACAGGATATTTATCTAAAGATAAAAATAAAAAAGAAGTAGTATCAGTAGATGGAGCAGAGGATTGTTTAAAAACTATAAATGCAATTAGAGATAAAAGAATAAGCAATGCTGTATTTGAAATGAACTTTTGTAATAATGGATGCATTAGAGGAACAGGTATGGGTGATGACGGAGTTAGCTCTTATGAAAGAAGAAGAAATATTATAGAGTATAGCGAAAATTGTAATGCTAAACAGGGAGATGAAACTGATAATTCCTATGATGAAATTTTACCTAATATAGATTTACATAAAGAGTTTCAATCTAAATATGTTCCTTTAAAAGAGCCTAGCGATAAGGAGCTAAAGGACATTTTAAAGTCCATGGGTAAGTTTGCAAGAATGGACGAAATAAACTGCAAAGCTTGTGGCTATAAAACTTGTAGAGACAAAGCTAAAGCAGTATTTAATGGATTAGCAGATACATCTATGTGTATTCCTTATATGAGACAAAAAGCTGAAAATAGAGCAAATGTAATTTTTTCAGTTACACCTAATTTAATAGGAATAATAGATAAGGATTTATGTGTAGAAGAATTTAACCCAGCAGCACAAAAGTTCTTTTCCATAAGTAGTTTAGAGGCAAAGGGTATGCCTGTAATTATGTATTTAGACGAAGATAAATTCCAGCAGGTTAGAGATAATAGAAAAAGTCTTATTAAAGATAAAATAGAAGTTGATGAGTATAATTCTGTTATAATTCAAAATATAATTTGGTTAGAAGAAGATCAAATTTATATTTGGATAGCAAATAACGTAACAAAAGAAGAAAATAAGAAAAAAGAAATTCAACAAATGAAAATGGACACAGTTAACATGACTCAAGATGTAATTAATAAACAAATGCTTGTAGCTCAAGAAATAGCAAGTTTATTAGGTGAAACTACAGCAGAAACCAAGGTTACTTTGACTAAGTTGAAAAAACTTGTGGAAGAGGAAGGTAAAAATAATGAAGTACTTTATTGATTTTGCCAGTGGAAGTTTATTGAAACATGGAGAGGAGCTATGTGGAGATAAGGTTGAATTTTATAGTGATGATGACCAGTTTGTAGCAGTATTGTCAGATGGATTAGGAAGCGGAGTAAAGGCAAATATACTGGCAACTTTAACATCTAAGATTGCCCTAACCATGTTAAAAGAAAAGATGAGCATTGAAGAGGTAGTAGATACTGTAAGTAATACTTTACCAATTTGTTCTCAAAATAAAATTGCTTATTCTACTTTTACTCTTATAAGAGTTGCAAAAAATGGAATGGCATATATTGCAGAGTTTGATAATCCAACTGTATTTTTTATGAGAGATGATGATTTGATTCCTTTGAATTGGTCAGAAAAAATTATTAATGATAAAATTATAAGAGAGACAAAGATACAGCTAGAAGAAAGAGATAGGATAATTTTAATTAGTGATGGTGTGGAATTTGCAGGGGGAAGACAGACATTAAATTACTCTTGGCAGTGGAAGGATATTGCAGCTCATTTAAAAAAATTCACCAATGAAAATATGAGTGCTAAAGCTATTACTAATAATTTACTTGGTGTTTGCAATCAGTTATATTATTTTGAACCAGGAGATGATACTACTGTAGCCACACTTAAAGTAAGTAGAGATAGTAAAGCTATATTGTTTTCTGGACCACCTATAGATAGAAAAAGAGATAAAGAAGTAGTAAAAAGAATGATGGCTAGTAGTGGTAAAAAAATTATTTGTGGTGGTACTACGGCGAATATTGTAGCTAGAGAACTTAATTGTGAATATAAATCTTCCAATAAAATAATTGAAGATGATGTACCACCTATTGGATATATAGAAGGAATAGATTTAGTAACAGAGGGGGTTTTAACCTTGAAGAAAACTGGAAGAATATTGGAAAAACTACTTACTTCAACAGAGCATAATTTTTTATACAAAGAAGATGCAGCCTCCAAGCTTGCTAGAATGTTATATGAAGATTGTATACATATTAAAATGATGATTGGAAGATCCATAAATCCAGTTCATCAAGTGGCAGATATACCTTATGAATTAAGTATTAAGCTATATGTATTAAATGAAATGAAAAATATACTTGTTAAATTAGGTAAAATAGTAGAGGTAGAGTATTATTAATTGTTGAAATTTAAGAGAAGAAGTACTACTATTTAAGTATATTGTCAAAAAAGGAGATTTATATGTGTATAGTACAAACTAAAAGTGGATTAAAAGTTACATTAAGGGAAGCAGTAGAGAATGATGCAAAAGAAATGATAGAATTTTATAATGTAGTAGGTGGGGAAACTACTTATCTTTCATTTTGTGAAGGTGAATATAGAATGAGCGAAGAAGATCAAGCTAATTCTATAAAAAATACAAATGAAAGTGATAATAATACAATGATATTAGCAGAAGTTGATTCTAAGATAATTGGAATAGGAACAATTTCTTCTAATCAAAAGAAAAAAGGAAAGCATGTAGGAATATTAGGAATAGTAATAAAAGAAGAGTTTTGTGATGCAGGACTTGGAAGATTAATTATGGAGTATTTAATTGACTGGTGTAAAGGAAATAAAATAACTACTAAAATAAGTTTAGTTACTGCAGAAGATAATCCAAGAGCTTTAGCTTTATATAAGAAATGTGGATTTGAAGTAGAGGGAATATTGAAGAATGAGACTTATATAGATGGAAAGTACTTTAATTTAGTAAGCATGGGATTAATATTATAATATATAAGCTAAAACTATTACAAGAGCCTG
>JAVXJA010000104.1:2021-7383 GCA_036648085.1 Terrisporobacter sp. | reverse complement strand
AGTAGTTATCTTGACAAGGAAGCCACTTAGTCTTTAGCTAAGTGTGTAGTTCACGTGCAAGGAAAATGATATTATATCCGGTATGATAGTGTTTGGGTTATCTAGGGTTTTAGCTGAATTTATTTTTAGTTAAAATATTTTCCCCTCTATCTGGATTGAAATCACAGGATATATCAATTAATAGAATTAACAAATTTATATTAGGGGGATGGAATAAATGCCAAAAATAAGTAAAAAATTTAGAAATAAGTACAAAATAACATCTGCTGTAATGATAGCTTCTTTAGTATTATCTTCACCAATAGGAGCAAGTGCAAATGAAGTTGAAGGTAGTGAGAATAATCAAGTTGTAGTAGAAGCTAGTCAAGAAGTAGTTGAAGAAGTAGTAGTTGAAGAAGAAGCGGTGGTTGAAGAAGAAAAAGTAGTAGAACAAGAACAAGAAGTAGTAAAAGACGATACTAAGGATGAGGTTGAAACAGTATCAGAAACTCAAGAAGTAGAAAGTGGATTAAATGACCAAGATTATGAACAATTAGGATATGCTATTGAAGAAATGAGAATAGCAATAGATTTAGTGGATAATGCAGATTTAACAGATGAAGGGAATTTTGAAAGATTATCAAGATTTTCAGAAGCAGCAAGTCAAAGATTAGAGTCAATTGATGTACAATCAGCTGATGAATCACAAAAACCACATATAGACTGGTTAAAAGATTCAATAGAAGAAGTAAGACTTGCAAAGGCATCAGCAGGTAGATTAATACATGCAATGAACAATGTAAATACAGTATTTGATGCTGCTAGAAGAGATACATTAAAGAATAAACAAGTAGTATTAGATATATTAGGTGATGTTGCTAATCAAGAAAGATTAAATGTAAATACATATACTTCAGCATCAGCATATAATATGTATCATGAATTCTACGCTGTATGGCAATCAGAATTAGATGAAGCAGTTACTCAATTGGGATATGCAATAGAAGAGGTTAGAGAAGCAGTAAATTGCAAGGATAATAAAGATTTAACAGTACCTGAAAACTTAGAAAGAATACAAGCTTTTGCTCAAGCTGCTACAGATAGATTAGATGGACTATATGTTTTGGATGGATTAGAAAACTATAGTGAACATATAGCTAACTTAAGAGCTAATTTAGAACTTGTTAATCAAACAATAGATTTAGCAACTCAAATAAGAAGTGCTATGGATAGTGTTATAAATGCATTTGAAAAAGGATTGAGTAGAGAAGAAAAGATAGAAGCTTTAGATGCATTAGGAACTTTGGTTGATGAAAATAAATATGAGATAAATACATATACATCATACACTGCAATGAAACTTTATCATGATTACTATGCAATATTAGATGAAGTAGGGGATGGAACAGGAGATGATAATAATCAAGTAACTCCAGAGCCAGAGCCAGAAACTCCAGGAGAAGGAGACGGAACAGAAGATGATGATCAAGAAACTCCAGGAGAAGATGATGGAACAGAAGACGATAGTATAGTAGATGATAAAGATGAGGCAGACACTAAGCCATCAACTGATGATAATAAAAATCCTCAAACAAATGATGCATCAATATTAGGCTATGTAGCGTTAGGATTATCTTCAATTGTAGGTTTAGCAGCTACTAGAAAAAGAAAATAATTTAAATTTATAAAGATAATTCCATTTTATGACTAATAAAAAACTCTAAATTAGAGTGTAGAGTGTGTTGAGAAGTATATAAATATAAAATAAAACAGCCTGCTATAATATAAATTATTATAGCAGGCTATTTTATTATGCAGCTACGCAACACTCTTAAACATATATAAGATAAGGATAAAAAAGCATTTGTAAAAGATTTAAAATCTATGGTAATAGAACCCTGTCATTACATTATTTTTTAAATATACAGCTACAGCAAATAACACTAAACAACCTACTATAAAACCATAATCAATTCCTTTTAACTTTTCATAACTATACCAAGTTCTTTTTCTCTTATTACCAAAAGATCTTAATTCCATGGCATTAGACACAGTTTCAATTCTCTTAATAGAAGAAGAAACTAAAGGTACAAGTATAGTAGAATAATTCTTAAGTATTTCACCAACACTACCTTCACCTTTATGGAAGGCTAGTCCTCTTGCTTGTTGTGCGTTTAATATATTTTTATATTCAACTTGAACATCAGGTATATATCTAAAAGCTATATTTACAGCATAAGCAATTTTATATGGTATGCCTATTTTATTCAAGCTACTTGCAAATTCACTTGGATGTGTTGTAAAAACAAATATGGCAGTTATAGGCATAAGCACTGCATATTTTAATGATATTGTAAGAACATAAAATAAAGTTTCCTTATTTATATAAGCATATCCTATGTTTATTATTTCTGTATTAGTACCCACTAATTCCGTACCGTACTGAGGACTTATAAGTAATATAAATATAACGTTAATTAAATTAAATACTATCATTATCCATAAAAGTGGTTTAATTATTCTTGATGGTATTTTTGCTAAATACAACATTATAGCACTTATAACACCCATCACTAGGAAAACTCTTATATCTAAGAACATTACTGTCATTATTGTCCATGTAAGGAATAATAAAATTTTACTTACACCGCTTAATCTATGGAATATAGAGTTACCCTCAATATATAGAGTTTGGGCTCTACTCATTGTTTTTCACCTATCTTTCGTAATCTATAAAGAACTGTACAAAATCATTACTATTATCTATGCCAATTGCTTTAGCTAATGTTGATAATGATGTTTCTTTTAAGTTTGCTTTATTTATAATTTTTTCATCTGTTAAAATTTCTGAAGATTTATTGTCTGCAATTTTTTCTCCACCAGATAATACTATGGCTCTATGACAATATTCTAATGTTAATTGCATATCATGAGTGATAAGCATTATCGATATTCCTTGAGCAGCTAAATTCTTGATGAATTCCATAAATTCAGTATAATGTTTATAATCCTGACCTGCCGTTGGTTCATCTAGGATAATCACATCTGGATTTATAGCTAATATAGAGGCAATAGTTACCCTTTTCTTTTGACCATAGCTCAATGCTTGTACTGGCCAGTTTCTATATGGATATAAACCACATATTTTAAGCACTTCTTCTGTTTTTTCATCAATATATTCTTTAGAATATCCTCTGCATTTTAAACCTAAGGCAATTTCATCTTTAATCATATGTTGTGATATCATTTGATTTGGATTTTGCATTACATATCCTATAGAAGAACTTCTTTTCTTTATATTCCAAGAGTCAATACATTCATCTTTTAAGAATATGTTCCCTTGTTTATATTTTAAAATTCCACTTATAGCTCTACATAAAGTAGATTTTCCAGCGCCATTATTACCTAGAACTGCTAGAATTTCTCCTTTATTAAGATGGAAGGATACATTATCAATAGTATTTTTTACTCCATCATGAGAGAAAGTTAAATTCTTGATTTCTAATATTTTATCTTCCTTATTATAGTCTTTATTTTTAGACCCATCTTTGAACCAGTTTCTTATGATCTCTTTATTGGATTCATCCATATTGTTGAAATCTCTTAGATTATTCATAGAATCTATATTACATCCAGCATACTTCATAGCTTCTATATATAAAGGTTCTCTAAGACCGCTATTTTTTAATAAATCGGATTTTAATATTTCTTCTGGTGTACCTACACCTTGAACTTCACCCTTATCTATAACAATAACTTTGTCAAAAGGTTGTTCTAATACATCTTCAATTCTATGTTCAACTATTAAAATAGTCTTATTAGCTTTCACGTGTATATCATTTATTAATTGCATAATTTCTTTTCCACTGGCTGGGTCTAAGTTTGCTAAAGGCTCATCAAAAAGAAGAACTTCCGCATCACTACCAAGAACTCCAGCTAAAGAAACTCTTTGCTTTTGTCCACCAGATAATTCATAAGGACTGTGATTAATAAATTCTTTCATATTAACTAAATCTAATGCATCTACAACTTTAACTTTCATTTCTTCTACAGGCATAGCATTATTTTCAAAATTAAATGCTACATCTTCACCAACAGAAAGAGCTATAAATTGAGAATCTTGATCTTGCAAAATAGTCCCAACTTTTTTACTTACTTCTGATAAACTTTCTTCATAAGGTTTAATATTATCTATTGTTAATTCACCTTCAATATCTCCATTATATGAAAAGGGAATTAATCCATTTATACAATGAGATAAAGTAGATTTTCCAGAACCACTAGGTCCTACTATTAAGACTTTTTCACCTTTATTAATAGTTATATCTATATTCTTTAAAGTTTTATCAACTACATTACTGTATTTAAAACTAAAGTTTTTAAAACTTATCATATGTTGTCTCCTTATTCTTCTATTTTAAGCAACGGATATACCTGCAGCGGTAGCAAGGTATATCGTTGGCGCTATAGAGGATTAGCTCTTTTAATCCTCTATTTTTAGATTACAATTTTTTCTATTAGCTTTTATAAATCCTAATATAGTTGGAACACCCATACCTAAAAATACTATTCCGTTTGTAATTATGGCAAGTACAGCTTGTATTTTCATCTTATCTAAAGGTTCACCCATAACTACTACATCAAATCCTGCGGCAAATATAAAGGCTAATATTATACCTAACATACCTGTGATAATTAAATATGTTAGATTAAATTTATTACATAATCCATCTTTAACGCTAAACTTCTTGCAGTTAAAAACCAATCCCATAAATAATCCCATAATTCCAGAACTAGCTACCCAGCCCCACCATATGCCCCAGCCAGCAATCATATCTGTTAGCATATGACCTAAAAATCCCATGCTAAATCCTACTACTGGTCCAAATAGAGCAGAAAATATAGCAAGTAGTGCTATGGCAGGTTTTAATTGTGTATTAGGACCTATTGGTATACCT
Source organism: Terrisporobacter sp. (assembly GCA_036648085.1). Classification (GTDB taxonomy): domain Bacteria; phylum Bacillota; class Clostridia; order Peptostreptococcales; family Peptostreptococcaceae; genus Terrisporobacter. The sequence continues at coordinate 2,446 of JAVXJA010000104.1, read as the reverse complement.
ACAAATCCTAAAGCACCATATAATGCAGCAGCAACACCGATTGTTACTATTGTTTTTGTATCTATTTTTATCATTTTTATTTGCCTTTCTCCGTTTTTCAATAATCTTATGTTATCAATAGGTAGATTAGATTTATACCCATATTTTTAAATTTTCTAAACTATTAGTATAATTTTTTGCACAAAAAATCTCTTTCCAAGAAGAAAGAGATTATATACGTAATCTTATCTTCCAGAATCGCTCTGTAGGAATTAGCACCTTTGTCATAATGACCGGTTGCTGGGTTTCGTAGGGCCAGTCCCTCCACCTCTCTTGATAAGGAATATTTAGTTTAAAGTTCCATTGATTATTTTATTAGGAAAGTCGAAATTTGTCAAGAGTAAACATTGTATATTTATACAAATACTTACTCTAATGAAAAAGTT
>JAVXJA010000104.1:0-1921 GCA_036648085.1 Terrisporobacter sp. | reverse complement strand
AATAATATTGTAAATAAGCCTCTTAGGATTTTATTCTAGGAGGTATTTTTTTATAAATAAAGAATTATATATTATGAATAATTAGGAGGTGCTTATGAAAAAAATCTTAGTAACAGGTGGCTTGGGATTAGTAGGCTCAAACTTCATAAATCATATATATAAAGTATATCCACAATATATTGTAGTTAATTTAGACAAATCACAAGATCAATGCCAAAAAGAGCATTTTAATAATGCAGAAAATAAATATAAATTTATTCAAGGAAACATTTCAGACAGAAAATTTATTTTTGATTTATTTGGAAAAGAAAAATTTGATATAGTTGTTAATTTTGCTTATGAAAGGGATGTTAATAAGCAAATTAACAATCAGAGTATTTTTACAAATACTAATATAGTAGGAACTCAAAATTTACTAGATGCTTGTAAAAAGTATAACGTTAGTAGATATCATCAAATATCTACTAATGAAGTTTATGATGATTTAGAGGATAAAGAAATGACTTCTTATGTAGCTTCTAAAGCAGCAGCTGACTTATTAGTTATCTCTTATTATGATGAACATGATTTAAAAACAACCATATCAAGAAGTAATGATTTATATGAAAAAGAAGATATCAAGAAGTATTGCAAAATTATTGATGACATTATACATGAAGGTGTAGCAGGTAATATTTATAATATAGTCTCTGGTACCTAAGATTAAATATAAAATTCCTTCAATATAAAAAATCTCAACTTAGAAATTAATATGAGCTGAGATTTTTTTGATTAGTAATTTAAAGATACGTTACTGTTATTTTTTAAATATTCATGATCTTTCATATTAATGTCTTTATTTATAAAGTCTCTTAAAACAACTTCTGAGTTTAAATCATATAACCAAACCCATCCAGCATCTTTATAATTTCCACCCTTAACATGAACATTATCAATAATAGGGAATTGCCCTTCTTTAATATTTTCAAAAGCCTTAGTTGAAGTGGCTGTAAATCCTAAGTTCAATACATCCGTAGGTGTTAAATTTGTTGAGATATAAGGTAAGATAGAGTTAAGTAAATGTGAGTATTTTGAAATATCCATTTGCTTAATTGTATCTAGCATAGACATGATTACTACTCTTTGTCTTTCATCCCTGTTTATAGCACTATCAGTAATTCTTATTCTTGTATAAGCAATTGTTTGATATCCATTTAGTTTTTGTTTACCTGGAGAAGTTAGAAATTGCATTTCACCCTTATTTTCATAAGAGCATGTATCATAAGAATATGGAATAAAATCATTTGTAACTTCTATCTCATGTTCTTTAACATCTACTTCTACACCACCTAAGATATTTACTATATTAGTTAAATCATTAAAATCAACCTGTACAAATTTATCTAGCTTAATTTCAAAATTTTCCTCTATAGTTTGGAATAATAAATCTTCTTTACCCCAAAAGTAGGCTGCGTTTAACTTTCCTTTTCCTTTACCAGGGATATCAACATATGTATCACGGGCTAGTGATGTCAGTTTGATATTTTTATTGTTTGCATCAAGAGTAGCAATCATCATACAGTCTGATCTGTATGCTAATTCCTTTTGTCTACCATCTGTTCCTAAAAGAAGTACATTAGTAACTCCATCTATTTTCTCATATTTTGATTCATATGCTTTTTGTGAGCTACTTGAATCTACTCTGTTATATAAAGAGTAAAATGCAAATACTGGTATTGACACAAGTAGTACTAGTAGACATAGGACTACTGTTCTAATTTTTATTTTTCTTTTTAATTTTGTCAAAAATCTTCCCCCTCATTTGTATATCCCAAATTTATGATTATAAAAAATAAGAATTCATTATAATATATATCTAATTATAGCAAATTTTAGAAAAAATATATATTATAAAAGAATAAATATAGTTATTTTCATATTG
>JAVXJA010000103.1:0-7801 GCA_036648085.1 Terrisporobacter sp. | reverse complement strand
CTTGCAAAAATATACCGTAATCATAAGTTTTATGTATTGACTATGATTTTAGAATTACACAGAATAAGGGTATAAAACGTAATCAAAACACATAGTCAAATAGACTAGGTAAAAATAGTAGGAGAAAATTAAGAAATTGAAATTTATAAATGAAAGGGAGAGTAAAAAAATGGATATATACAAGAATTTTATAGAAGAAACAGGAGCAAAGAAAATAGTGATAAACACTAAAGAGGTACTAGAAGGAGTTAAAAAACAATTAGAAAGCATAGAAACATATGTAATTAGTGCATATAAACAAGTACACGAGATAGAAAATAAATTAAACACTAATATATATACTATTGATTATATTAAAGAATATATGAAAAAAACAAAGGAAAGCATGAGTAATAATATAGATGTAATGTTTAATTCTAAAATCGATTCACTAGAAAAAGATTTACAGCATTTAAAAGAAAGGACTTTATTATCGGTTGGAGATAAAGACATATCAAGAAATAATATATTAAAGCTTCAATCAGTATTATCAAATTTATCAATTGAGGATAAAGAACAATTATTTGAGAGCAGCAAGGATAAAGACTATAATGTATTGCAAATATTATATCTAAATGTTAAAGAAAGCAATCCAATGTTTGCATGTGAAATAATGGAGTATATGGATATGCTGACTGGAACAAATGAAATAAGAATAGTTGAGTCTCACATAAATCAGATTAAAGGTTTAAAGAGCTATCTTACTTATGATTTTATAAAGAGTCAAGATAATGCACATAGTCAAGAAACGATATACGGAAATTTATTGATAGGTGGGACTGTAAGCAGAATTATTGAAGCGTATATTTTAGATATAGAAAGAGATATTGAAAAGTATAGTTAAATAATTTTCAAATAATAAATAAATGTATTTGGTATATGTGGAATAATGAGGTATAATAAAAGCATAAATAAAAAAAAGCCCTCATGTTTCCAAATATACTTGCAATATATTTGAAAGCTACTTAATAGGTACTCGAACTACCCAAAAGCATTGAGAACTTTAACTGATGTTATTATATCATCAAACGGTTAAGAATTTCAACCCTTTTAGGAGAATACCTAAAAGGGTTTTTATATTTAACTAAAGAGAGGTGATTGTAATATGGCAATAGCAGTAAAGAAATATGATTTAGGATTCACACATATAGTGCAAGCAACAAATGGAACTATGAAGAGATTAGAAGTGTGTAGTCCAGATGAAATGCATATGGAAGATTATAAAAATAAAGAAGATATATTTTATACACCAAATACATTCAATTCACCTATAAAAAGAGAAAGGGAATATATTTGGCAGCTACATAGATTATATATAGATATAGACCATAAGAATGGGACTTATCCAGTTGATCAATACGAAATAGCAATTGCAATTCAAGAATTAGTTAATGAAAATAAAATACCAGAACCGAGCGAATATGTAAGTAGTGGTAGAGGTATACACATATATTGGGATATACATAATTGCCATGTTATGCTTTTAGATTTGTGGGAAAAATTAGAGGGGCATATATATAGCACTGTTAAAACTATAGAAAATAATATTAATAACATAAAGGTGGACAAGCTGGCAACAGACCCAACTCGAATATTAAGATTACCTGGAACAATAAACAGTAAAAACAATGAACCATGTTACAGTATGTTAAAGAATAATAATGTATATAATATATTTGAATTAAAAGAGCTATATTTAAAGCCTAAGGCATCTAAAAAGCGAAAGAAGGGTAATATAACTGTACTACCTACGAAGAACCTATATACTTTAAATGTGTATCGTACAGAGGACTTTAAAAAGATATTAGAGTTAAGACATGGAAAGGTTAAAGGCTATAGAAATGCACTTATAATGTTTTATAGCTATCATTACAGATTAGCAAACGATATTACTGTTGAAGAACTTATAAAATGCACTAAAGAGTTCAATAGAATCTTTAAAGAGCCATATCCATCAAGAGAACTTGTTTCGGTATGTAGAAGTGTAAACAGAGTAGTAAAACACTTTCAAGAGGATTGTAACAAGGGATATAAATTCACCAATAAATATATTATTGAGTTATTGGAGCTTACAGAAGAGGAGCAAAGGAAACTTAAAACAATAATAAGCACAGATGAAAAGTATAGAAGAAACAATGAAAGAAGAAACAAGACAAGAAGAAATGATGAAGGATTAACTCAAAGACAGAAACAGAAACAAGAAAAGATTAAAGTTATCCAAGAGCTTAAAGCAAAGGGATATAAATATAAAGAAATAGCTGAAACGTTAAATTTATCAGTTGATACAATTAAACATTATAATAGGTGCAAATAAAAAAGTGTAACGAAATGGCTCTTTATAAAGTGTGTATGGGGTGATTTATTCCCAAGAGTTTAGATGAAATATTCTAGACTCTTTTTTTAGGGCTTACTTTTAATACTGCGGGGGTGTGCGTTTAGAATCATAGGGTAGGTATTTAGATTAAAGCGGCTTGGAGCAAGGGCAGGATAAGGTACATTACATGTATGGTACAACTTTAAGGCAAAGCCTTAATTTTAATGATGTTAGGTATGTAATGAATTCTTGAAAATATCTTTAGGAGTACATTACAATTATAACTCAATTAGGATTAAGTTATTGAGCTGACTATATTTAAAGGGGCTATATTTCTTATATAAAGGTTTAAATTACTAGAATAATACTTATAAATATTACAACAAGATTTAATAAATAAATCATCAAGTGGTTAAAAAATCATGTGGCAAACATGCGTAAAGTATACGCTAAACCTACGTATTTGGGAGTTTTTTAGTACCCAAGCAAACAATAGGCTTTGCCTATTGCAACAACTTGTTTGGGGTCAGTTTCCCCTTATGCTCTTGTAGATTTCATTAAATTAAATTTCCAGTAAGAAAAAGAGGATGAAGTTTATCACAACTTTTTTATTTTAAAAAGGATTTACATATATATAGTAGAATTATAAATTAAGATTTAATTTAGTTAAAAATGTGGTTAAAAGGTAGGTGTAATCAATGTTTACAGTAGAAGAGGTAGCAGAGGAGTTAAGAGTTAGTAAAGTAACTATCTATGCTAAGTTAAAAAAGTTTAATGATAAAGTAGTTGTAAAGCAAGGTAAAAAGTATATTACAGAGGATTTAGTTAACTTAATTAAGCAAGAGTTAACAGTGAAAAATATTGAAAATAATAACTTAAATGATAATAGTAATGGTGATGATAATAATAAAGATATAAGAATAGATACAGATGATTTAATTAACTTAAATAAAGACTTAATTAAAACTTTAATAGAGCAATTAAATCAAAAGGATAAACAAATATCAGAATTGCATAAACTGATTGAGAATAGCCAGGTATTAATTAAAGACAAAGGACATGATCCATTGCTCCTGGAAGAACAATTTCAAAATTTAGAAAGTAAGATTGAAAATATAAAAGAGAATATGCAGCAGAGGAATATAATTAAAACTAAAGAAAGTTTTTGGAATAGATTTAAGGCTAAATAGAATAATCGGACATAGTCCTATTATTTAAAACTACTATAAATCTAACAATCGGACTAGGCTCGATTATGTTTCTTGTTAGAAACACTACAATCGAGCCTAGTCCGATTATGCTTAAAGTCATTGAAAATACTGAATTTTAAGTTCTTGAAAAACTTAAAAAAACGAAACTCATAGACGTGGATATATAAGTCTGAGTATATTTTTAAAAAAAACATCAATATATCACTAACATTAAAGACTAAGAGAAAACAACATCAATGTAACATAAAATTATACTATGTTGATACGTGAGAAAGCAGAAGGAAACAAGCGATAAAATGAGCAAGATAGGTATAATATAGTTGTAATCGTGTAACAATAGAGTTGATATACTTTTATGTTACATATATAATAAACTCATAGCTAAAGGAGAATGATAAAAATGATTTATAGTTATATGCGAGTAAGTACCAAAGAACAAAATTTGGATAGGCAGCATGAAGGAATTAAAGACTATTGCAATAGTAATACTATTAATTTTAATGATGTAGTTATATTCCAAGACAAGCAAAGTGGAAAGGATTTAGAAAGACCACAGTACAAAGCATTAAGAAAAGTAATTAAGCCAGGAGATACTTTAATAATAAAGGAGCTTGATAGGCTAGGAAGGAATAAAGAGGATATAAAAAATGAACTAGACTATTATAGGGCATTAAAAGTTAAAGTTAAAATATTAAATATACCTACAACCTTAATTGATTTACCAAAGGGTCAAGATTGGGTATTTGATATGATAAACAATATAATGATTGAAGTATTAGGAGCAATAGCAGAAGAAGAAAGAAAGAAAATACGAATGCGCCAAAAGGAAGGAATTATCATAGCACAAAATAAAGGAGTGAAATTTGGAAGAGAGAAAGTAACAAAAGATAATTTGCCAAAAGAATTTGAAAAGGTATATAGGAGATTAATAAGTAAAAGTTCTAAAGGAACATTAACAAATGAAGAGGGAGCTAAAATATTAAAAATTAGCCGCATGACATTATTTAGATGGATTAAAATATATGAAGGTGAGGTGTAAGAGAATAAATGTTAAAGCAAGAATTAAAATGTAAGTGTAATAACTGTAAAAAAGTATTTCAAAAGGATGAAGTTTACATTGTAGAAAATGGAGAGTATATCTGTAAGAGCTGCCAACAAAAACATAATGTTAAATTAGCTGATATGGATTTATTAAAAAGAATTGGTAGTGAAGATTGCAGAAGTTAATGAGGGTTATTATGTTGAATCAAAAATTAGAAGGTAGAAATTCAATGGTTAAATAAAAAAAGGCAGTAATCCAAAGGATATACCACCACTTCTACAAGGTTAGTATATCCTAAATGATTACTGCAGTAAATGAAAATTTAATTTAAGAGGGGGATATACAAATGTGTAAAATTACTATGGAGATGGATGAATTAAAAAATATTGTTAATGGGGTAATTAAAAATGAATTTATAGCCCTATCAGATAACAACTATGAGGAACTTAAAAGCTTAGAGGGAAATAAATATAGTAAATTAGAGAAAAAAACAATTGAGCTACATAATATTATTAAAAATGCGTTGCCGGAAAAATATATACATGTTTTAGGAGAGTATATAGATGCTGAATTAGATATTAAACTTCTTGAAATTCGATATTATTATGATAAAGGTGTAAAGCATGGGGTTAATAAATTAAGTTTTTTAAAAGATACAAAGATAATAGATCATATGTAAAAAGATGATACAAAGAGGGACTAAAATTATATTTTTACATAAAAAGAAGGCAGTAATCCAAAGGATATACCACCACTCTCAACAAGTTAAGTATATCCTAAAGGTTACTCCTAGTAAAGGAGTAATAAAAATGAGTATTAAATTTTTAAATAGTTACATGGAGATATGTACTGTATTAGGTGTAATACCTACGTTTGAAGGCTTGAATAGGTACAAGACATATAAGATAGCTTTAAGCACTGAAATAGAACTAGGGGGGTGCTTGAATGATAGGTAATAGAGCTTTTAGTTTTTTTAAATATGAGGGTAATAATTATACATTATGTCATGCAGATTTAAAATATAAAGGATTTAAATCGGTTAGGGTTGATATTAAAAACACAATATTTATTGTTATAAACTCTAATTTATCTGATAAGAAAAGGCAAGTAGAACTTCATAAATTAATTAAGTGTAAAATGCACAGTTAAAATATAATTTGAACTACATCTAAGCTGAAATTTGGATGTAGTTCAATTTATATCTAAATTAATTATTTACGCTTATTAAGTAACGTGAATAAGACAATTACAAAGACAAGCATAAAATAAAGTTGTAACATTTATGTATGAGAGATACCAGGAGGTACATTTATGGAATACAAGGGGATAGATGAAAAAATAAAGGCGGTGAAGAGAGAATATAACAAAAGGTACTATCAAAAAAACAAGGAAAAGAGAAAACAAATCAATCAAAGATATTGGGAAAAAAAAGCAAGGGAAAGAGAGGTAAAAGAAAATGAAAAATAAATATTTGGAGGGCTTATCAAAAAGTTTAAAGGAAAGTAAGCGAGTTTGGTTTGATGATGAAATGTTAAAAAATGGGCTAAATAAGAATGGTTATGATTATAAAAAACATAGAGATTCAAAAGGGAATGAATATGGTGAGAATGTATGGATAAATAGAGAAGATGAAAAAGAATATATAACAAATAGGCAATTAACAAATACATTGAATGAAGCTGGATTTTTTAAAGATAAAACTTTTAACATGTGGACAAGAAATAATGAAAAAGGCAAAGATAAATTAAGTAGTTTATATGTTAATGAAATAGCCAATATGGGTAATGAGAGATATTGTGGGTATGAAGATGAATATATAGATAATTCATGGACTAGATTAGATGTGGCAATACACGACGATCTAATCGAAGAACTCACTGAATGTGCAGATGAAAGAGGACTGCCATTTGATTTATATCTCGAATATATATTGTTAAAGCAATTAGAGAAAGAACGCCCACGGAAAAGGAATAGAATAATAAAACAATATTTAGAAGATGAGTGGGAATGTAATGAAGAGGAAATTAAATTCATTATGGAATTAACAAAATTTGAAGAATTTATAGAGGGAGAAGCCTATTATTACTTAGATATATTTCACTACGAATACTTGAAAAGTCAAGGTTATACAGAACAACAATTAAATTTTATATTTAGGGATGTAGAATTACCACAACATTATTATCATTGTCAAAGAGCGGATAGTAACAAGAGTTTTTATGATATTCGCTGCAATGAAAATTTTGAAATTGAACAGGACTATGAAAATGCAGATATTTTAAAATATGTTGAAGATAATGATTTTATGTTGACTGTAAAAAAAATGGCCATTGAATTTATTAAGTAAAAAAAGAAGGGAGATAAATGAGGGTAAATCCGATTAAGGACAATGAAAAAATTAGAAAAATAATAAAAGAATTAAAGAGTAATAAACAGGATAGAAATTTAATAATGATTTTAATCGGCATCTATACTGGTTTAAGAATATCAGATATTTTAGCATTAAGAGTTAAAGATGTTAAAGGGAAAATATCAATTAAGAAAAAAGAAGAAAAAACAAAAAAGTATAAAAGTATTGCTATTCATAAAGAACTATATAAAGAGTTGGAAACTTACTGCATAGGCAAGTCCAATGATGAATATTTAATTAGGAGCCGTGAAGGCGTGAATAAACCTATATCAAGGGTACAAGCTTATAGAATTATAAAAGCATTGCAATATAAGTATAGGATAGCTGATAACTTAGGGTGTCATTCACTAAGAAAAACGTATGGATATAATATGTATAAAAAAAATGATATATCCATAGTTCAAAAGTCGCTTAATCATTCAAGTCAAGGCGATACAATTAAATATATTGGTGTTGAAGAGGAACAGATAAATAGGGCAACTTTAAATTTGAAATATTAATTGAATGTAATATTTTTGTGTGGTTTTAAAGTCAATGTTACATTCAATCAATAATGATAGCTTAAACGCTGAATATAAGCCATTTTAGGCATTTAAATGAGTGTAACACTTAGTATTAACATTACACTCGTGAAAAATGCTTGAAATGTAGATAATAAGGGAGTTTCAAGCGTGAAAACAATAAAAAAGAATGAATGTTAATTACAGTTTCTTTAAAAATTATATAAAAGGCAGTACATTCAACTCAAATACATTCCGCTACCTCTTATGTAGTGCTGATTATAG
>JAVXJA010000102.1:0-7806 GCA_036648085.1 Terrisporobacter sp. | reverse complement strand
TGGTTTTATTTCATACCTACTTTGTAGTTTAGTTAGCTTTATGGGTTTCCAGCAATTCAAGGGATTTTTGGGTAGATTTATATCTACCACTCCATACTCTTTACGAATATGGGAGGCTGTCAACAATTTTCTAAGTTATAAAAGTCAATAGCATTTTGAAAACTCTTATAACTTATTTGCAACTGTTAGTTACCTCTATCGTTAATTTCTTGATCTAAAATATAAATGTCCTCTTCTTCACTACTTAATTGAAAACTTTTAAGTTTATTTCTAATTTCTCTTTCTACTACTACATCTCTTATACAATATTTCTTGAAAAGCTCATATTTTTCTTCATTGCCCACAGGAAGATTTCTTTTATTATTTTTATCTAATAAGGAAAAGAATTTGATTAAATCCTTACCTTCTTTTAACTTCTTATTTTCCAAGTTCAAAACTTGACCTACTTTTTCCAATGATGATGGTAGTGTAGCCATGGCTCCTTGTACAGCAGTACATTTCCAAGCCTTAGGTGATAAATAAGTTTTTAAATGTGCTCCAATACATATCCTTTCAAAATTTGCATTAAAAGCAGTTTTAACAATATTTTCATCAAACAAGGCTTCTATTACATATTGGGGTAATTTTTCTTTTCTTGCTAAATCTACTATTTTTACTTCTTCGTCATTAAAATCATAAGCAAATAGTAAAATCTCAAAATTAGGACTATTACAGTAAGGATAAACACCTACTTTGCTTAAATCTAAATCACTGAAAGTTTCTATATCAATTGCTAAAGTATTTTTCTTCATCTACTTCTCCTTTCTTGTAAGGATGGAAATAAATCCATCCTTACACCTCAATCTAAAAATCTTCTACTATACCAAATTCTTCTGCTGCATCTACACGATTACTTATTACTTCTCCATCTTTAATCTTTTGAATATTACCAAGACCTGCTGCTATTCCATATACACTATTTATGCAATAACTATAAAAGGTTACACTAATGCGACCATAACAACCAGAATACACTTCTTTTCTATCAAGTATTGGCTGTACCTTAGCATTTACTACTTGTGGTGCATCAACGCTTCTCGCATTGAAAAAATAGCATCCTTCATATACTTCATTGTCTGGAAAATCCATTTCACCATCTCTAAGAGGTGTTTTTATATAATCTGGTATATATCCCCATTTTATAATAGCCTCTTGTTTTGCATGTTCTATGGCTTTTTCAATTGCCTCTAAAGTTTTCACTTCACTTTTTGGCACAATTGCACATAGACCATATCTAGGTTCATCTCCATTTATAGAATGTGGCTCAAAACAATGAAGATAAGAAAATCTGCAAGGTACTATGACCTTGTTTAAATTTGTTTTTTTACTCATAATTAATTCCTCCTATAATTTTTTTCATTTAAATTTAATACTTTATAATTTTTCTCCTTTCTTTTTAAATTTTTTAGTACATAATTTTAAAAAAACTTAAAAATCTATGACTATACAAATGAACTTTGCACAATCAAATGTTAAAATAAATACGAATAAACATTTTTAGTAAAATTTGTATTTATATGACAATTATATTAAAAATTAGTTTTTTATCTATAACAGAACTAAACAGATGAAAACAAGTTGAAACAAAATACTAGGGGGATTTAAAATTTGTTATTTCATGAATTCGCAAAAATGTTGCAACCAGTATTATTAGAGGGGGATAGTACTGCAAACTTCGCAAGAAATTTAATTATTAATATTACAAACCTTCCATATGACATGGATCCTAATCCAATTTATTATGGAGATGCTGCCTGGAGTTCTTATTTCAACGGTGGGCGTCCTATAAGAAAAACAGCAAGTATGATAAATAAGTACATTGATGAAGAAAAATTCGTAAGTTATATAGATGACTTAAGTGATGGTGCTAGAGATGTTATATGTGATGAATTAATAAAACTTTATCCAGATGTTAATAACTTTAATGTGGGGGAAAAATGTGCTCATTTATTTAAATCAATTCTTATTGAAAGTGCCAAACCTTCTAATGAAAAAAATATAACAAAAACTTCAATTAGCAATACCAAAGAAGTTAAAAGAGAAAATTTAAAAGATAATATTGAAACTCATCTGCTAATTGAGGCAAATGGAGTTTGTCAAAATTATAATTGCTGTGGGCCTTTATATATTTTAGAAAATGGACAATGTAAAATTAGTTATAAAATCACTGTAATTGATCCAAGTTTACCAAATGACAATTGTGATAATTTAATTGCTTTATGTCATAAATGTAGTGATAAATATAACTTATCTCTAAATGATGAGAATATAAAAGAAATGAAAAATATAAAAAATAAACTTCTATTTAAATATGATATAAAAGATATACTAGGTCATTCTAAATTACAATCAGGTATTAATATAGCTATGATAAAAATTAAAAATGCACCTATTGATAAATTAACACAATCAAATTATATACAATTAAGTATATATGACAAAATATCAATGGAAAACATGGCCTTAATTGTAAAAATAGTTGCCTATGTAAGTACTTATTACAACTATGTAAAGGATTTATTTCAACATCTAGATAAAGAAGGAAAGCTTGGATTAATAATACTTACAACGCAAATAAAGCTTAATTATTTATATCTTAAAAATAAGAACCTAAGTCTATGTGAGATTTATGAATCTTTAGTAGATTGGTTAAAAAATAGTCTCAATGAAGATAGAGAGCCATGTGAAGTTATTATTTCATTTTTCGTACAAGATAATCATATATTTGATGCTCTTACTAGGTAGAATTTCAGCTTGATATGTTATTTTTTTATCACACATAACTTGTACACATATGTTTTAACTTTATGTGGAGTTTTTGTTGTATCCTTTAATTAAATAAATGATTCCTAGGAATCAAAAAATAAAGGAGGAAACAATATGGCTGTTATAGCAACACCTAACGCATCTTCTCTGAAGATAAAATTTGATTGTGGTACTGACGAAAACGGTGACAACATAATGAAAACTAGGACTTTTAATAGTTTAAAATCAGCTGCTACTAATGATGACATTATGACTGTGGCAAAGTCAATGATAGGACTTCAAAAGAATACTTTAGAAAACATAACTAAAGTGGACAATACGTCTTTATCTGAGTAGTTTGAGTTTTGCTAATGATTGGTAAATGCTGAGCAACCTGTTTGCCAATCATTGCATACCGCTAAGTTGCTCAAATTTAATTTTTATGGAGGTAATAATATGGATGAGAAAAAACTTGTAATGAACTTTAAAAATACTCTTGGCAACAGTTTTTCTGTTGTAGTATATGATCCTAGAGAAGATATCGAGGAGCAAGACATAATAGACACTATGGATTTAATATTACAAAAGCAGATTTTCCAACCAAAGGGCTATGAATTAGCTACTTGCACTGGTGCTAGAATTGTTGAAAGTTCTACTACTGAGTACGATTTAGAAGTATAGTCGGTACTTGGAAATGGATAGTATCTCTGCGCTAATTTCAAACCTGGGCTTTCCTATTGCCATATCAATGTATCTCTTGGTTCGCATTGAGGGTAAGCTTCAGGCTTTGACTGATAGTATTAATGAGTTATCTAATAATATTATCAATCTTAAATAGTTATCTTTCCCCTTAATAAAGGCTTGTTGTTTTTAAGATTTACTTAAATACAACAAGCCTTTTAAACTAGATTTTTTAACCCATTAAAAAGTCTAGTATATTCCATCCATCAGATGAACTTGATTTATAAAGCTCTGTATAACCGCATCTTCTGCAAGATATAGTTGTGAATTTCTTATTTTGAACATCAAATATCTTTGCAAAATTTCCACCTGTTGCTTGGAACTGATCTGATTCATAAGATTGATTTCCACATTTAGGACAAACATATTGTTTCTTTTCCAAAATAAATTTCCTCCTAATATTTATATTAATAGTATGACAAAAATATAGTTATTATATTAAGTCATTTCCATGACTTTACTTGCTGACTACACAGGTCTTCTCAAATAAGTCATTATACTTTTTCATACTTTTCATAGCAATCTTCATTGCCTTAATAGATTCCTCTACGTTTTTTATTTTCAGTTTTAGTTGTTTCTTTTCTTCCTTATTTGCAATATTTTCTTGTAATTTTAAATCAACTAGGCCCTTTTCAATATTTGCAATATTGTTTACATATTGCTCATATACTGTATCATTACAACGATCACAAGTTTCTCCTGCTACATCAAGGTGTTTTCATTTATACCCCCCACTTCTAATCATTTATTTTTTCAAACTCTTCGTTAATTACTTCTGCAAGTTTATCTATTGCCTTATAATGCTCTTCAGTTAAATCCCTAAGTGATACTACTCTACTAAGTGCTAATTCTTCTCCTATTACATCTGAAACTATAATATTAGAATTTACGTCTCCACTGTGAGTTTCTGTTCCTCTTTTTGCACAACATTTACTACATCCATCCACTGCGATAGTAGGATATTCCTTAGCAAAACTTCTTTCTTCTTCTCCTCCTGCTAAAAATAAAGGAAGGCATATTGTAACTGTTTCATCAGGTTTTAATACCTCCATCATTTTACGAGTCGCAAGTCTTGTAGCTGTACCTCCGAAACATTCTTCTCCACTACAAGATATAACTCCTATTTTTTTATCCATATTATTCACCCCCCACAGTAGATTCTATAAATTCACTACTTATTTCTTCTACAATATTATCTACCATCATCCAACCATCTTCGCTAAGAATGGTTGCACTTCCAGGCCTCTTGCCTCTATGCTTTTTCATTTCATCTATTACCTTCATACTTTTTATAATATTACCACCAGCTAGTTCCACACTTTTTTTTGAACACATAGCAGGACATCCATCTATTGTAATACAGTCACAATTTTTAACCTTTTCTTTTCCTTCTGTTTCCCCTGTTACTATATGAGCTAAACATACTGCTTCAAATTTTTGAGGACATTTTTTTATAGTTTCTAAAGCTGCTTCTCTAGACATTGCTCCATGAACTTTTCCTATTCCACTACATGGGATTACTTTTATTTTACACATGGAATTCATCTACCTTTCTTTTTAGAAATTTATAATATTCTTTATCATTAATAATTAATTCCCTATCTTCTTCAAAATCATCTAGCTTTATTTTCACCATCCACCCTTGCTCATATGGATTTTCATTTATACATTCTGGATAATCTAGCAAATTATTATTAATTCTTATTATCTTACCTCCCACTGGAGATACTATTTCTAAAGATATTTTTGTAGATTCAATACTACCTATTTCATCAAATTGATATACTTGTGAACCTAGTTTAGGAGGTTCAAAAAACATAATATCACCTAGACTTTGTTGTACATAATCACTTACCCCAACAGTTGCTATATCACCTTCTACATAAACCCATGTATCATTTTCTGTGAAATATAAATTATCATCCATAGGTATTCTAAATGTAAATTTATCTTTTTTAAAAGATCCATACTCATATTTTTTATTAAATTCTAACTGAGATTGCATTTCATTTTCTTCATTATCCACTATTAAATCTTTCATCAAATTATCAGTTACTTCTTTTACTATTTTTTCATCATTTTCTGACAATCTCAGATTTTTACTTATGGATATTTCTAATGTCTTGGCTTCATTAGCTATATTTATTTTTTTACTTATCTTTAGATTTTTCTCTGTAGCCAATTTTGTAGCACATTTTGTATTACATCCATCTATTACAATTAATTCTTTTTCTTTTAATTTTTCATTATATTTAACATCTGATATTCTATAAAAAACAGGACAAAATATTTCACAACTTAACTCTTCATTTAATCTCAACGCTACTTCTTTTGTAATACAACCATTGCATTTATCTAATCCATTGCATGGTAGAACTGCATAACTTTTACTCACCTACACTCACCTCCGTTCTAATTTTCTTTATTTCCTTTGTAGTTACTCCTTTATTAGGAAAAGTTAAAGCATCTAATCCACAAGTTTTAGCGCACGCTCTACAAAATACCACGCAATTTTCAGGATTTTTTACTACTAGTTTTTGATCTTCATTTTCTCTTACTTCAAAAACATTATGAGGACAAAACTTTACACATTCCATACAATAGTTACATGTTTCATAGTTTATAGTTGGACACCAATCTATTTTCTCCCTTGGTACTCCCATAAAAGTTGAACCTTGCATACTTCCACTACTCATAACCTGTTCCCCCCTAGATTATTTCTTCTTCAAAACCTAGTTCTATCAATGCACTTTTTACAACTTCAAAAGCTTTTTCATTTGTCATATCCCTTATGTCTAGTTTTACTAAGTCTTTGTCAATATCAAGACCTGCTTCTTTAAATGCATCTTTAAACATTTTTTTCTGCATAGTTGGAGCACATCCACCTATAATTAACTTTCTATTAGATTTTAAGAAATCCGCTAAAAATCTGTCCCCATCTTCTTCACATAACTGAGGATGTATAAAAGCATATTCTACAGGTAGCTCTATTCTAACTTGATTTATAAAATCCCATATATCCATAGCTTGAAATCCTGGGCATTTTCCTGTACATACACACATAATAAATCCTGGTAATTGTTTTTCTTCCATTTTTAATTCCCCCTTGAAAATAATATATTATAGTATTCTTTTATAATCTAAATTGGTCTTTTCATACTCTTAGAAGTAACTTCTCTTTATTTAATGATGAGTATTGCAACATCCATCTGAACATCCACAACTGTTACTGGCAACCCATTTACACCTTTTTCACATTTATTTCCCCTCATATACATTTACTATAATTGGATTTTGACAAATTTTATAAGTCTAGATTCTCTCTTTGAATATCTATTAGGTATGCTCCTGCTGTCTGTGCTGCATCTACTAAGGATGGTGTTTAATGTTTTCTTGCTATTTCTTGAATTGGTTGAATTGTTTCTAACATATTTTTTCATTTGTAAAATAATAAACTTAGTGTTTTATTTTATGTTGTTTCTATAGGAACCTGTAGATTTCCATAGTAAATCCTATTTACAATACATACATATATGCATATGCATATATGTGTATATATAGTATGATTTGAGAATTTCATTGTAATAAAACCTACAAATCTTACCTATAAATACCTCCCTCTTAGCTCACAATAATTAGTTATGTTTCTATTTATTTTTTCTAAATCAGTAACTAACACAGGGTATTGTTTAATATTATTTCTAATCTCTAGTAATATATTTTCCATAGATTCATTTTTCAACGTTAATGAATAAAATATCCATTGCCCTTGTCTCTCATCTAATACAAATCCCATATCTCTTAGTTTAGTTAAGTGTCTAGATGCTTTTGGTTGTGAAATTTCAAGTATATCACATATTTCACATACACATAGTTTTCTTTCATGCAATAAAATCATTATTCTGAGTCTAGTTTCATCTGATAGCACTTTAAAAAAATCTAATATTTTGTCTATTTTCTTCACCTTCAATCTTTCATATAGTACTGTTTATATATCTTTATTTAAGTATATCACAAAAACAAAAGTGGATTAAATATTTAACTTAATCCACTTCTTTAATGTCAATTATTATATTTTGTCCTTACTTATTCTTACAATTGCAACCAGGCCCACAACATCCCTTTGATCTAGTATCTCTATATTTTATAGCACCATTTGGACATAAATTTCCACATCCATTATATCCTTCGATACACCCCTCTTGATAAACAACATCTGGTTTACCATCCTGACGTATAAACTCTATAATTTTTTATAAATACTTTACAAATTTTATAGTT
>JAVXJA010000101.1:0-8007 GCA_036648085.1 Terrisporobacter sp. | reverse complement strand
AGTTATATACTGTGATTAGTTCATCATAAACAACTTTATCAATTTCATCAACTGTAGCTTTTTCACCTGATTGAAGAACTACTATATCCCCTTCTTCAATCATATTTGCAGATATCCAACCTACATTATCTATATAGAATACATGTTGCTCAGTAGCCTTTATAACTTCTCCATCTACTTTTATTTTAAGTATTGTATCAGCTTCATTTGTAAATGTTTATACTACTTTTTTTAGTGATATTTTTATTATAAGTATTTGCACTAAAACACAATCACTACATTGTGATATCATTCTTTTTTAATAGTAAAATAGAGAATACACAAACTATAGCTCAGTTATGCATATTCTCTATTCTTATTCATTTAAATATATTTACACATTTAAATCATAGCTTATTCATTACTCAATCTCATCTATATATTCTAAGAATAAATCTTGTAATTCACCATCTGTCTCAGTATCATTTAATAATAGTTTAGGTTGAACTTTACACCCATTAAGTGTACTACTACCATCAACTATTCCAAAAATGTTTGACACAGTATCAATCATTATTTGTTCTATAACACTAATAAATACTATCCTTTTATCTTGTGATAAATCATTATATAGCTTTAATGATTGCTTCCAGTATGCATCGCTTACCTCGCTTATATTTGTATTATTAAATAAATCTTTATATAATTCTTTATTTTCTTCAACTATAGTTTTATATATACTTTTAACAAATTCTTCGTTCATTTTATTTTTTCCTCATTTCTGGATACAATTTTTTATTCATATTAATTAATTCTTTTAGTTTTGAATTTGGAATATCAGGGTAAACTCTTCTTAATTCTTTTATATCTCTTGCCAATAGTTGCCTTGCATTATTTATCCCTCTTGTCTTTCTTGATACAATACCTTTATCACCTTTAATCGTATGCCCTACCTTAGGAACATTTATTGCAGGAGCAGTCATTTCATCATAGTTATTAACTACTTTTTTCATTAATGCTTTTTGTCCTGCATGATGTGCATCTAATCCTTTAGATCCTTTTATATCTTTATATGCTCCAACTTGGTATTTACATCCATTATTATGTACCAGAACATTAGCATCAGATACAAAGTATGTATGGAAGTCCTCTACCTCAAAGTTAAATACCGTTACTAGCTCATTATGAAGTACTTTATCTATACTCTCAACTTCAACTTTTTCACCTGATTGAAGAACTACTACATCTCCTTCTTCAATCATACTTGCAGGTATCCAACCTACACCATCAATGAAGAACACATGCTGTTCAGTAGCCTCTATAATTTCTCCAGCTGTTTTTATGTAAAGTATAGTATCTGTTTCTTTTACAAAAGTTTGTACTACTGGTTTAAGTGCTACTTCTCCAGTTTCTGGGTCTTGAGCCCATACTAAGTCTCCTTCTTTAACATCCTCAATAGAGACTAGTCCATCTTCTGTTGATATTAAAGTTCCTGCTGTAAAACAACCTTTTTTAGTTATTTTACATTTTACTTTAGCGTAAGTCTTTGATGCACTCTTTTTAACTTTTTTAGATTTTTTTGCTACCTTCTTAGCTGCTTTAGTAACTCTTTTAGCAATAACTTTAGTACTCTTACGCTTTTTAGCTATTTTACTAACTCTTCTTGCAACTTTTCCTACTTTAAGTTTCTTAAAAGGATTTACAGTGTTAATTACTGCTCCACCAACTATAGCTCCAGCTTTTTTCCAGCCTTTTAGATTTTTCCTCTTAGCATAGTTATATCCATCTATAGATCCAAATCCTGCATTTATTATTCCCCACACTGGAATATGACCACTTGGATCTTTGTAAGCAATTGGGTTATTAGCACAATAGGCATATAAGTGTAAACTACTCGGGTCCGAGTTTTCTCCACGATAAGTATCTTCTGTTAAAAACCTTCCATCTTCAGGATTGTAATATCTGGCATTTAAATAATATAATCCTGTTTTCTTATCATAAATTCCACCTATATAACAGATTTCATTAAAGAAGTTTTCATCACCTTTTATCTCTGTTTCAGCAAAGTCAGTGTATTCATAAGATACTTCACTTTTTCCTTCTACACCTACCACATTGGTTGTATTATTTTAATTTTCTCAAGTATTTAACTATATGTATAAATGCATCAATAAAATACTCCAACTATAATAGTACATATAATTGGAGTATTTTTTATTCATTAAATAAATAGAATTTATTTGATTTTAATTATATTTTATAACAAATTAGTTTACTTTTCTTCGCGTAATAGTTATTATTTTCTAATATATATATGTATATATCAGAAAGTAAATCATAAATTTCTACTCTTCTATAAATCCACTCTTCATAAGTTTTGATTATATGCGTTTCATTTTTAATTGTATCTATTACCTCTACATTTCTTTCATTATAAGCTATTTTTATACTATTATTTGATACTAAAAACTCAGGGTTTTCTATTGAATAATTTATATTTTCATCTACTATTAATTGAGACGCTATTAAATCAGATTTATTACTTTCTTTTTCATTATAGTGCCTTATTATGTTTTTATTATTGATATTCATAATATACTCTTTACCCATAGATGTTCTAAAAATAATATTTTCAATATTATTACATGGTTTTATTGATACAACATTATAACAAATAGGTATATTTATAATATTCACAGTAAAATCTTTTATATCAATATATGCCAAACAATTATTCTCTGAACAATGTAGTATTAGTTTATTATCCACAAAACAATCACTATGTATATGAAGATCATTAATAACATAAATATTTTTAATAACTTTAAGTTCACTGTTAAGAAATTTTACTCCTTCATAATTATTGTTTATAATTATAAAATTTTTATAAATTCTAAAATAGTACACGTCATTATCTTCAATTTTTTTATTTTTAATCAACTGCATTATTCATATCACCTTTCCTATAATTTAATTGTTTTTTTAGGATCAGCAGTACCTGGTTTCAGTTTTCCTGTTTTAGGATCTGCCTCACCAAGATGCTTTCCACGCTTACTATATACTTCAAGATGAGCACTTTTACCTTTATGTAAAGTGTCTCTGTGGTAGTAATATTTTCCTTTTTTATAAACCTTAGCACCCTTTACTTCATAACTTGTACGATTGTAAGAACTATTATTAAGAATAGTTTCACTATCTATCGGAGTTCTATTTTCATCTACATAGCACGAATTATGTACTAAAATCCTTGTATTTGATACAAAATATGTATGGAAATCCTCAACCTCAAAGTTATATACTGTGATTAGTTCATCATAAACAACTTTATCAATTTCATCAACTGTGACTTTTTCACCTGATTGAAGAACTACTGTATCCCCTTCTTCAATCATATTTGCAGGTATCCAACCTACATTGTTTATATAGAATACATGCTGCTCAGTAGCCTCTATAACTTCTCCATCTACTTTTATTTTAAGTATCGTATCAGCTTCATTTGTAAATGTTTGTACTACTTTTTTTAGTGCTATTTCACCAGTTTCCGGATTTTGAGACCATACTAATTTCCCTTCTTCAATATCCTCAATTGGAATAAGACCATCTTTTGTTGATATTAAAGTTCCAGCAGTAAAACACACACCGCCTTCTAAATCTTTTTTATTCCTAGAAGCTTTAGATGACTTTTTAGTTTTTTTCTTCTTAGGAGCCTTCGATACTTTTTTAGATAGTTTTTTTGAACTAGTTTTAGATTTACTTGCCTTTTTAGTTGCTTTCTTAACTCTCTTCGCAACAACTTTTGTACTCTTACGCTTTTTAGCTATTTTCTTAACTTTTTTTGCACTTTTAGCTACTTTAACCTTTTTAAAAGGATCAATAGTTCCAAGTACTGCACCGCCAACTATAGCGCCTACTTTTTTTATACCTTTTAGATTTTTCTTCTTAGCATAGTTATATCCATCTATAGCTCCAAATCCTGCATTTATCACTCCCCATACTGGAATATGTCCACTTGGATCTTTATAAGCAATTGGATTATTTACACAATAAGCATATAAATGTAAACTGCTCGGGTCTGAAGAATCTCCACGATAAGTATCTTCTGTTAAAAATCTTCCATCTTCAGGATTGTAATATCTAGCATTTAAATAGTATAATCCTATTTTCTTATCGTAAATTCCACCTGTGTAACAGATTTCATTAAAGAAGTTTTCATCACCTTTTATCTCTGTTTCACCAAAGTCAGTGTATTCATAAGCTACTTCACTTTTTCCTTCTACACCTACAACATTGGTTGTACTTTCACGCATGTCCTTGTTATAGAAGTAGTACTTTTCACCTTCAGAACTTGATATATTTCTAACTGTTGCAATTACATTTTCACTAGCTCCCATTAAATTAAGACTAGTTACTCCTGTCATTATTTCAGTATTATCTGGCTCTTCTAATTCTGTTGATTTATCATCATTTCCTGTTGTATAAAGTACTGAGTCATTTTGGTAATAGTATTTAGTTGATTGACCATTTTCTGATTTTTCAACTCTTTGTCCATTTCCATTGTAAGTGTTTACTTGGTTTAGAGTGACTACTCCTGCCTTTGTAAACATTGCTTTAGACATACGATTATCAGCATCATAAGCATATGATTTTGCTTCATTTGTTATGCTATCTGCTTCTCTTAGCTGATTTCCGTTTTATCATAAATATAATGGACTTGACAAAAAACATTTAATTTTTATCAAGTCCATTGATTTTAATAATACTTCAATTTGAGATTATGTGTACCCTTAAAGTTAATTTTTATAAATCTTAGTGTTTACAAGCGCTAATCTAGTATAATATTATTTAATTTGACTAAAAAAGCTATTTTAAGTATAAAATACTTTATCGTAGTAAATTAAAGTTTTTTATATAATTATATTTAATATTCTAATAAATTTCTTTTCAATCCAATTAAAATAGTTTGGTCAGCTTCAAATTCAAAAGTTAGCATATGACTTTGATGACTCCCTCCAATTTGACCTTTTACTTGAAATAATTTACTATCTTCATATCCCAACTTTACATATGCATCACTATCATAATCAAGTAAGCATATGTTTCCTCTAAGTTCATCTAATATTTTATTTATTTCTATAACAAGTTTTTTGACATAATCTATTGGAATACAAAAAAGGTATCCTCCAAAAAATCCATTTGATTTAACCTCTAAATAGTATGATGCATGTTCTTCAACAGTGTATAAATGTTCTAATCTCATTTCTTCTTTTTCTGTTTTATATATAATTATATCTCTCATAAATCCTACTTTCTACAAACTTTATTTATTTCTTACTTGCATATTTAAAATCATCAAACATTTCCGTTTTTTTATTGTATACAAAATGTATTTCAATACCTTTAACATTTTTATCCATCCGTCTTTATCTTCCCATCTTTTATCTCCTAATTTAAATTTACCACTTAAATCTTTTGCTCCCTTTAATGGATTAGGTTACACTTCATGCATTGCCATCTGTTCTGCTAATGTGCTCGGTGTAGTTCTTCCCGCACTTTTCCTTCCAGCAGTTTTAACTGGATTACCAACCCCTTTAGATTTATTAGATGACTTCTTACTTTTACCTGTGCTATAATCTGATTTACATCCATTATTATGTACCAACACACTTGCATCAGATACAAAATATCAATGAAGAACACATGCTGTTCAGTAGATTCTATAATTTCTCCATCTGCTTCAAGGGTTGTTTTTCCCGTTTATAGATCTTATATTGACATTAAAGTTCATGCTATAAAGTAACCTTTTTACTTTCTTTTTTTAACCCCTTCTAAAAACTAAATAGCGATTGCAAAACAATTCTATATTATATGCAACCGCTAAATTTAAGATACTTCTAATTTATAATATTAATTTATTCTCTTTATACAACTGTCTTGCTTTATTTAAACTTATTTTATTTGCACCACCCTCATAATCAGGTTCATTATATTGAACTTCATCATCTTCCCAGCCACATATATTACATATTTCAAATGTACCTGGTGATTTTTCATCTAAACTCAAATTTCCACAACATGGACATGCATATTTTATCATTTACTCTTTTCTCTCCATTAATTTATTGTCTTTCAAAATACTTAATACCAGCTTTAGGTTTAAAGTAGGTTCTGATAACTCCTTTTTGACTTCGAACTGCAAATTCATTTGTTTTGCTATTATAAAATAATTTATCTCCATTATCTTTAACCTTTATCATAATATCACTACCCGATGAACCTATAAGTTTTTGTGCTCCTTCCACATATTGTTTTTTACTAATATCTCCAAATTCATTTCCATGTTTTTCATAATGAGAATCTAATAGTTTTTGTGTTTTAAAATTACTACTAGCATTACTAGATGACTTCTCTAGACATGTATTATGAACCAACACACCAGAATCAGATACAAAATATGTATGGAAATCCTCAACCTCAAAGTTATATACTGTGATTAGTTCATCATAAACAACTTTATCAATTTCATCAACTGTGACTTTTTCACCTGATTGAAGAACTACTGTATCCCCTTCTTCAATCATATTTGCAGGTATCCAACCTACATTGTTTATATAGAATACATGCTGCTCAGTAGCCTCTATAACTTCTCCATCTACTTTTATTTTAAGTATCGTATCAGCTTCATTTGTAAATGTTTGTACTACTTTTTTTAGTGCTATTTCACCAGTTTCCGGATTTTGAGACCATACTAATTTCCCTTCTTCAATATCCTCAATTGGAATAAGACCATCTTTTGTTGATATTAAAGTTCCAGCAGTAAAACACACACCGCCTTCTAAATCTTTATCTTTTTTATTTCTAGAAACTTTAGATGACTTTTTAGTTTTTTTCTTCTTAGGAACCTTCGATACTTTTTTTGCTAGTTTTTTTGAACTTGATTTAGATTTACTTACCTTTTTAGCTGCTTTCCTAACTCTCTTCGCAACAACTTTTGTACTCTTACGTTTTTTAACTACTTTTCTTACCCTTTTTGCAACTTTGCCTACTTTAAGTTTCTTAAAAGGATTTACAGTACTAATTACTGCTCCACCAACTATGGCCCCAGCTTTTTTCCAGCCTTTTAGATTTTTCTTCTTAGCATAGTTATATCCATCATAAGCTCCCCATGCTGCATTTATTATTCCCCACACTGGAATATGTCCACTTGGATCTTTATAAGCAATTGGGTTATTAGCACAATAAGCATATAAATGTAAACTGCTTGGGTCTGAGTTTTCTCCACGATAAGTATCCTCTGTTAAGAATCTTCCGTCTTCAGGATTGTAATATCTGGCATTTAAATAATATAATCCTGTTTTCTTATCGTAAATTCCACCTGTGTAACAGATTTCATTAAAGAAGTTTTCATCACCTTTTATCTCTGTTTCACCAAAGTCAGTGTATTCATAAGCTACTTCACTTTTTCCTTCTACACCTACAACATTGGTTGTACTTTCACGCATGTCCTTGTTGTAGAAGTAGTACTTTTCACCTTCAGAACTTGATATATC
Source organism: Terrisporobacter sp. (assembly GCA_036648085.1). Classification (GTDB taxonomy): domain Bacteria; phylum Bacillota; class Clostridia; order Peptostreptococcales; family Peptostreptococcaceae; genus Terrisporobacter. The sequence continues at coordinate 481 of JAVXJA010000101.1, read as the reverse complement.
TCTAACTGTTGCAATTACATTTTCACTAGTTCCCATTAAGTTAAGGCTAGTTACTCCTGTCATTATTTCAGTATTATCTGGTGTTTCTAGTTCTGTTGATTTATCATCATTTCCTGTTGTATAAAGTACTGAGTCATTTTGGTAATAGTACTTAGTTGATTGACCATTTTCTGATTTTTCAACTCTTTGCCCATTTCCATTGTAAGTGTTTACTTGGTTTAGAGTGACTATACCTGCTTTTGTAAACATTGCTTTAGACATACGATTATCGGCATCATAAGCATATGATTTTACTTCATTTGTTATACTATCTGCTTCTCTTAGCTGATTTCCGTTTTATCATAAGTATAAACTTGAGCAACGGGATAAGTCTGAAGCTATATCGAAGACTTAGACGTTGGCGATATGAGCGAAGCAAATTTTTTATTTGATAATGTGGTGTCGGACTCTCCCTCATCGTCTGCTTGTTGTTCACTACCGC
>JAVXJA010000100.1:5079-8152 GCA_036648085.1 Terrisporobacter sp. | reverse complement strand
TATTAATCTATCCATGTTTGATCATCACTAACATCTTCTATAAAAATTTTACCTCTATCTTTTTCATACTTTGATTGATGATATTTAAATACTATTTTATTATCATCTAACTTACCTACTATTTCTATTTTTCCACTTGTAGTAGACATACAATATTTTATACACTTTCCTTGACCATTTTGCATGTTTTTAGCACCTTCGACTATATCAATAGCTTTTTTAAAAGGTACTTGAAATTGATTCTTTACTCCTGTAACAGGTCTACATTGGAAAATATAATATGGTACTATTCCAATAGCAGTTATTTTTTTAAGTAATGTTCCCAAAATTTCAATATTATCATTTACACCTTTTAATAATACTGTTTGATTTTTTACAACTACACCAGCTTCTCTTAAGTATTTTATAGACTCTTTAGCTTCTTCTGTTACTTCTCTTGGGTGATTAAATTGAGTAACCACATATATTTGTTTTTTTTCTCCATATTTTTTTAGAATATCCTTTAAATTATTATTTCTTGTAATTCTATCTGGATAAACTACTGGAACCCTTGTTCCAAATCTAATAAGTTCAAGATGTTCTATTTTAGTTAAAGCTTCTAAATACATTTCGATTTTTTCATCGCTATTTAAGAAGGAGTCTCCTCCAGATACTAATACATTTGTTATTTCTTTATGATTATTAATATACTCAATCATCTCATCAAAATGAGTTGCTATTTCTTCATCTGAAAGTCCTACCAATCGTTTTCTAAAACAATGTCTACAATACATTGCACAATTATTTGTAGATAAAACTATAACAGTTTGAGGATATTTATGTTGCATTCCTGTAATAATAGTATTATCTGCCTCTCCACTTGTATCAAAGCTTCCACTTATATCTATTTCTTCTATAGAAGGTATACACATTTTTTTTATAGGATCATTTTCATCATTAAAATCTATTAATGATAAATAATATGGAGTAATAGACATAGGGTATTTTTCAAGTATATCACTTAATTTTACTACCTCTTCTTCACTCAAATTTAAAATATCTTTTAGTTCTTCTGCTTTTGTTATATTATTTTTTAATAATTTAATATTTTTCAATATATCACCCCTTTGTAAATATAAACCAACAATACATTATCATGAATAGTTTTATTTAAACTCAAAAATAATAAATATATTTCATTCATTAAATTGAATTTTCCAAAAAGTATAAAACATATATTTACTTAATACTACTTTCAATAGTATATTTCCTCTATAAAATATAGAATTTATAATTTATTTAATTTATTAGGTTCAAAAATAAAATAAATGAAGATATATGTTGATTCTAATATTCAACATAAACCTCCATTTAATCTTATCTATCTTATTATTTTTCTAACAATTGCACCTACACCTATGCCCACAGTTACAGTTCCCATAACCATTTCCATACTTGATACAAGTAAAGACACTTTCACTGGTTCACAACTAAATCCTCCGACTCCAAGGAAAACACCTGAACTTAAAGCTAATGCTTCATTATAATCTCCTATAAATCTCATAAGGTTAAAATCTTTTATAGTGCTCAAATTATAAACTACATATTTACTATCTATATCAACTCCTACAATTAAATAAATAAAAGCAAATATAATTATTAAAAATATGCCTAAATAAAGGGCATTAAAAGGTCTTTCACCATATCCACAGGACATTCTATTTAAGTATGAACAAATTTTTGGTATTGGGTCTAAAGTTTTGCTTTCCATCTTCTTACATAAATAATAATATTCTCCAAAGTTATTATTCAAGGTATTATCTTTGTACTTATCTGCAATAATTTGATATGTTTGATATAAATCTTCGTGTTCATCTCTATCTTTTTTAATTTCTATCAATTTATCAAAAAATGTTTTTTCATCCATCTTAGTTTTGTATTTATCATCAAATTCTAAGTCTATTATGTAACACTTAAAAGTTTTAAAACCGCTTAAATCACAGTCTGAAATTTTTATATTGTTTAATTCACAATTATTTAATATAATACTTTTCATCATACTTATTTCAAAATAGGTGTTTCTTATTAGACATTTTTCAAATATTGCATAAGATAAGTCACAATTTCTGAAATCACTATAAAATTCACAAGAATAAAATTCACAAGAGTAATTTGCCTCATTATTTAAAGAAGGTGATTTTACACTGTCCTCCATAATAAATATACAATTTTCAAAAATCACTCCTCCTTCCTTAAACTTACAATTATAAAACTTACATCCTATTATTCTACAATTAATAAATTTTACATTTGAAAAAGTACAATCATGAAATTCGCTACATAATATATCTTTATTAGAAATATTATAAAAATCTACTTCATTTAATACTCCTTTTTTACCTATAATTTCATCTTGTATATTATTGTAGCTATATTTGTTATCTGGATAGTAATCTGTCATATCTTCCTTATGTTTTATAATATATTTATAAGTATTTTCATTGTTTTTCTTTCTTTTATCTAACTGAATTTTTAATTTATAAATTTCTTCTTTAAAGTTTACATATGCCATAATTTTGCTCCTTTTCTATCCTTATGTTTTTTATTATCTGCATAAAAAAAGACTTAAATACATAAGTACTTAAGTCTTTCAAATATAATGAAATTCACTTTATTCATTTCCACAACAACTTCATCCCTTGCTTAAAAATTTGCTTTCTTTAAGCCAAGTGCGGGCTAATTTTGTAATATTCCTTCTTCTCCTACTACTTCATCATCTATCTCTACACTCTTACCAAGTATTTGAACTCCTATAAATAAAGCTACTAATGCTATAGGTAAAATTAAATATACCGGCAATCCAAATCCTGCTGGAATATATCCAAATACTATTGTTATACTTGCTACGAAAAGTGAATATGGCATTTGTGTTCTAACATGTTCTATATGGTTACATCCTGCACCCATAGATGAAAGGATTGTTGTGTCTGATATTGGTGAACAATGATCTCCAAATATCGCTCCTGTTAAAACTGCCGATGTAGTTACTATAACATAAGACATTTCTGGATTTATTGAGTAAGCAAGAGGTATT
>JAVXJA010000100.1:0-4979 GCA_036648085.1 Terrisporobacter sp. | reverse complement strand
TTCCCCACCCATTATTGTTGTATATCCACTATAATAAAAAGCAAATAATGCACCTACAATTAAAGCACCTATTGGTATTATTGCATTCCATACACTAAGTTTTACATTTGGTAATGGCTCTAACTCATCATGTTTGCTTAATTCTTTGTTTACATCTTCATTAGAAGTAAGATTTTGATTACCTCTTCTGCAAGCAAGCTCTGCTTTTCTCATTGGTCCAAAATCTTTTAATAATAAAGCTGTTATTACTATAAAAGCTAATATTAATATATTGTAGAATCTAAATGGTATTGTACTTAAAAATACTCCAAAAGGATTGGCTTCTACACCTATACTTTCAAATGCTGAACCTATAAGTCCAACTTCTAATCCTATCCAAGTAGATATTATTGCTATTCCTGCAACTGGTGCTGCTGTAGCATCTATTATAAATGCTAATCTTTCTCTCGATATTTTCATTTTATCTGTAACTGGTCTCATCATAGGTCCTATGATTAGTGAGTTTGCATAATCATCGAAAAATACTAATAAACCTGCAAACCAAGTCATCATTTGAGCACTTTTAGCACTTTTGGCTCTTTTTGATAATGCTTCAGCTATGGCTTTTGCACCACCCATCTTACCAACTAAGTTTATAACTCCACCTATAGCTAAAACTTGAAGTATTATACCTGCATTCCAAGGATCTGCTAGAGATGCTACTGCTCTATTTACTAAATCTAAGAATGAATAAAATAATGCCATGAAAGGATTGTTTCCAACAATATTTAATATGAATCCTCCAGACATGATACCTATAACTAATGAAACTATAACGTTTTTAGTTATAAATGCTAGTGATATTGCAACTAGTGGCGGTATTAAAGTCCAAAATCCAAATCTTGCAGCATTTTGAGCTGCAACATCAACCTCTTCAGCAAATGATAATGCACTTGTCATTATGAAAAACATGGTTGTCATTAAAAATAGTCTTAAATTTCTTTTTCTCATTTTTGTATCCCCCTTATTTTTATAGTGAATATTCTAAGGGTTTGTTAAAATAGCTATATTTTTTTCTATAAAATTTCCTTTGCTTATGTCATAATCAAAAAAGACCTTGATGTGAGAGCATCAAGGTCATAATTAGTCAAATTATAATTCCAGATGATAGCTCACCACTAATTTCTTAGTGACAGTGATATATATATTCTATATACCCCCAGCAAAATAACCTTAAAGCATTGGTTATTAGCTTCGGCGATGTTTCCTTTCACAATAAATCACAGTGCTTAACTCCTTATTGTTACTAATAAAAATCGCGCCTCTACCTTAAATATTCACTTATTACTTTGAGTATATATAAGCTTTTATACTTTCGCAACAAAAAACAGGAAAATTTTTATTATTTTCCTGTTTTATTAATTAGAATACTACTCCTGATTTTAAGATTATATTTGCATATGGAGTAAACTCTCCTGTTCTAACTATGGCCATAGACTCTTTAGTCATTGTTTTAAACTCTTCGTGAGGTACCATAGTTATTTTTATGTTTTCAAATCTATTTTGTATTTCTTTATACATTTCATTACTTGCTACTTCTATTTCAGTAGCTATAACAATCTCTTCTACTTGTAATTCTTCAAGTACTGTATCTAAAGTATCTAAAAATGTTGGTATTCCATGCTTTAATGCTAGGTCTATTCTATGAACATTCTTTGGTATAGGTAATCCACTGTCACATATTGTTAACATATCTGTATGACCCATTTTTGCTATTACTGTAGATATCTCGCTATTTATTAAAACTGATTTTTTCATATTCAATCTCCTACTAATTCTGTTTTTATAATTTATTTGTAAATATTAAAATTCAAAGTTTTCAATATCATATAAGCTTGGTATAGATGTCTGTGCTCCTACCTTTGTTACACTTATAGCTCCTGCCTTTGATGCAAAATCCATTGCCTCATTTACACTTTTATTTTGTGCAAAGGCAACTGATAAAGCTCCTGTATATGTATCACCTGCTGCTGTAGTATCTATGGCATCTACTTTATAGGATTTTTTAAATTCCATACATTCTTTATCTAAATATAAACTTCCCTTAGAACCTAAGGTAACTATTAATTGCTTTACACCTTTTTCCATCATAATATTAGCAGCTTTTTTAATATCATCTTCATTGTTAATACTTATTCCACTTAAAATCTCTAGCTCTGTTTCATTAGGTGTTAATAAATCTACATTTTTTATTATATCATCACTAAGCTTTACAGCTGGTGCTGGATTTAATATTGTAAATTTCCCTAATTCTTTTGACTTTTCAAGTGCGTATTTTATTGTATCTATAGGTGTTTCAAGCTGTATTACTACTGTATTACTTTCTTTTATCCCATCTATACATTTATCTATATCATCTTTGTTTAGTTTAAAGTTTGCACCTGGTGATACTACTATAGAGTTTTCAGCATTTTTATCTACAGTTATAAGAGCTACACCACTTGGTCCTTCTTCTATTTTTATATATTCAGTATTTATCTTATCCGATTTAAGTTGTTTTAGTAAACTTTCTCCAAATCCATCATTACCAACTTTACCTATCATACATACATCTCCACCTAGTCTTGCTGCCGCAACTGCCTGGTTTCCACCTTTTCCACCAGGTATTTCTCTAAATTTGCTACCAATTAATGTTTGCCCCTTCTTTGGCATTTCCTCAACATTTACTACTAAGTCCATGTTTAGACTTCCTATTACACATATTTTTTTCATACTATTAACTCCCATCTTATAATGTCTTTTAATTTATTATGTAATACTTAGTGATTTTTCCATATTTGTTACATGTTTTTCTTATTTTATTTCATATATTTAATTTGCATTTATTATGCAATTTGATTTGCTAATTTTTTATAATTAAATTCTTGTTTTTTATACTTATTTAATAATACTACTGCTACAAATATTGTTATAGTGATACCTATAACTAGGAAAAGTCTATAATCTACTATTCCATCATATAGAGCAATATGTACTAATCCTGCAGTAGTAGCTCCCATTATAGGTCCTAATACTGGTATCCATGCATATTTAAAATCAGATGTTCCCTTACCTGCTATTGGTAATATAAAGTGAGCTAAACGTGGTCCTAAATCTCTAGCAGGATTTAATGCTGCTCCTGTTACACCACCAAATGATGTTCCCACTAAAAATATTAAACATCCTGTAGCTAATGGCTTTAATCCTTCTAAAAATACATTTGTATCCATTCCTAATATGCAAAAGGCTAATCCAAAAGTTACTATATATTCACTGAAAAAGTTTGCTACATTATTTCTTATAGATGGTGCTGTTGCAAATATTGTTAGCTTTCCGTGTTCATCATCCGTCTTATCCCAGTGATCAATAAATTGTAAATATACTAAGAAAGAACCAAATATACCACCTGCTACTTGAGCTAAAATATATCCTGGTACTAAACTCCATTCAAACTTTCCTATAACAGCATTCATTATTGTCATAGCTGGATTAATATGAGCACCACTTATGTTACCTAAGCAAAATATTACCATTGCTACTGTACATCCCCAAGCAATATTAATTGCTACATTTCCAGCACCATATGATCCTGACGTTTTTAAAGTATTTCCTGCTAAAACACCACAACCAAAAAATATTAACATTGTAACTCCAATAAACTCCGCTAAATATACATTCATTTTTTATTCCCCCAAAATTAAATCTTTTTCCGGAAATATGACATCGTTTTCCGTTGTTATATTTTATATAATAAACTATCTTTTTCATTTTTACAATATATTTTTCATATTTTTTACATATTTCTTTCATAAATTCTTTCATGTTTTTCATACTATTTTCATAAAATATAAAATTCTCACAAAAAAAATAGAGATTTTTAGTCTCTATTCATTATTATTCTTATTTAGTTTTTCTGATCCTCTAACTTCAACACTTGGCTTTAGTACAATATTTTGTGTTGGACAAGTCTCTTCACTGGTTATTTTCTTTAATAAAACTTCAAAAGCTATTTTGCCCATCTCAGAAGTTTGTCTATATACAACACTTATATTTAACCCTAAATATGTGAAAAATTCTAAATCATCAAATCCCAGTAATGATATATCTTCTCCTATTTTTATTTCCATTTCAGTTAATGCATTTATAACACCTAGCGTCATCATATTATTGCAACTAAATATTGCTGTTACATCTTTATTTTTACATATTATTTCTTTAGTACATCTGTATCCAGATTCTGTTTGGTAATCTCCTATATGTATGTAGCTGTCATCTATTTCTAATCCATTCATCCTATGAGCTTCTTTATAACCTTCTAATCTAAGCTGTGCTGTTTCATATTCTAAAGGACCTGTTATTATGCCTATTTTTTCATGACCTGCTCCTATTAAAGTATCTACTCCATCAAAAGCTCCTTTTTTATTGTCACTAAATACTCCATCAAAATCACTAAACATCAAATCTCTATCTATTAGTATTACTGGCACTCCTAAGGAATTCATTTTTTTTACATGAAGTTTAGTAGTTTGCCTATTTTTTATAGTAGTAGTAATTATTAATCCGCATATGCTGAATTCCTTTAATCTGTCTATTATTTTCATTTCTTTTTCTATGCTTTCTCCACTATCAAAAGAAAATACGTTGTAGTTGTATTTTTCTGCTTCTTCAGTTAGTCCTTTAAGTACGTCTGTGAAAAACATATTTGATAAATCTGGAAATACTACTGCTATATTTCTTGATGATTGGTAGTTTTCATCTTGTTCTTTTATTTCTTGTATTACGTTTTTTATTATTTCTCTAGTTTCCGCTTTTACATATCCTGATTTATTTAAATACCTAGATACTGTAGCTATAGATACTCCTGATTTGCTAGCTATATCCTTTACTTTTATGTTCATTTCCCTCAGTCCATTCTAATTATTATTTAGGCAACACTTCTTATATTTATGTCCACTACCACA
>JAVXJA010000099.1:3296-8308 GCA_036648085.1 Terrisporobacter sp. | reverse complement strand
TCTGTTTCAACATCAAGTGCACTCGTAGCTTCATCCATGAATAAAACCTGAGGATTACGATATAAAGCTCTTGCAATTCCTATACGTTGCCGCTGACCACCTGATAACATAACCCCACGCTCTCCCACGATAGAATCATATCCATCTAATAATTCATTTAAGATAAATTCATCGATTTGTGCCTGCTTAGCGGCTAAGCTCACCATTTCCATCTTTATTTTATGTTTTGGTACACCAAATGCAATATTTTCTGCAACTGACTTATTCGCCAGAAATATTGTTTGCGGTACATATCCAACTAACTCACGCCATAAATGAATATTTTGTCTATTTAACTCTACACCATCAATCTTAAGCTTTCCTTCTTGGGGAATTAAAAGCCCTAGCAGTATATCCATCAATGTACTTTTACCGCTTCCGCTCTTACCTACGATTCCCAGACATTCATTTTTTGAAATAGTTAAACTAAAATTTTCAAAAATCTTCTTATCTGACCGATTTGGATACGAAAAACTGATATTTTCTAACTCAATTTTATTACTAAACTTTAAAAGCTTTAAATCCAATTTTTCACTGCTAGTAAATTTATGCTCCAATTCAAATTCTTCTTTTATTTTTTTAAATATATACTCTGAAAACTTAATTTGTGTCACCGAATTATAAACATTTTGAGCAGCAGGCAATAAACGATAAGCAGCAAAACCATACAAACCTAAAACTGGAAAAATATGAGATACATCTTTATTCGATAATACTAAAATAAGTGCTATGACAATAAGACAACCATAACCCACTGTTTCAATTACATAACGAGGAACTTGCCCTAATACCTCTTTTGTAGATAAATGTTCTGAAAATTGTTTTGAATGATATTCAAATTTATCTAAATAACCATTTTGAGCTTGATTAATAATGACATCTTTAATTCCACCCAATGCCTCTTGACAAGATTCAAATCGCTCTGTATTCGCAATCGCAAATTTTTCACCAACTTTATCTAGCTTTTTTTTGACTATCATATAAATAGATAAATAAAAAATAAATATAATCAATGATGTGGAAAGTGCAATAATTGGATCATTTACAAGTAAAATTATTATCATAGCAATAATAACAACACTATATGACATCATAAACAAAGCAGGATGAATCATACTCCAAATTAAATGATCAATTTCTGATAATACATTTTTCACAAGTTCTGAACTATTTTTTGAAATAAAAAAATCATAATCTTGAACTAGATATATATTCAAAAGACGTGATGAAAGCTTATATCGCTGCAAACCACTAAAATAATTCAAACAATATAAAGTAATCACTTTAAAAATAGTTGAAAAAACAATAAAAAATAGAGAAACAAAACCCAAATAAACAATAAATTGTTTATAATCAACAACACCAAAGAATAAATATAATTTATTAAAAATACTATTATTTTCTACAATATTAGGGTTAGCTAATACTGCTAGAAAAGGCATTATTGATATCACACCAAGCGATTCAATAATTGCCATAACCATCACTAAAAGAAATACAAAGAAAAGATTCTTTCGATCTTTGGGATGCAAGATAGCCAACAACTGTTTGAGCATTAAAAACATTAGACTACCTTTTACCCTTTAGGGAGTTCTCTTCTAAACTTTTGAAATCTTGCAAAGCATTTAATATTGCCTGTGCTTGTTTTATATTACCGCGTACGATGGCTAGAGACATTGTGACTAGGGCTAAAAAATATGGCTTATTTCTAACCCAAAAGTTTTCACCAAACTTATAATGGATATGAAATAAGTTACGAAACATATAATAAGCTTTCCATGAGTTCAAAGCCGCTTGCTGATTGAAATCAAGCTGCCTAACCAAAATAGCATCCCGTACCGCCGTAATCTTATAACCCAATGCACGAATTCTTAAAGCGTAATCAACATCATCATAGAAAATAAAGTACTTAGGCTCAGGAAAACCTACTTTTTGTACAATATCACGATGAATCATAAAACCCTCAAATGCAACATTATCCACATCTACGGTTTCAGGCATTAAACCTCTTTGTGAATAAAACTCAGAAATCGAACAACGCTTTGGATTAGGAAAAAGTGGATTTTTCAAATCATAGTGAAGCGCCGATCTTTCAACAAGTTGTCCTTGCCGATCTTCACGCACTGCGATCATTGAACCTAAACGAAACTGCATTAGACGTTCTAAACAATATTTTTCAGGAAAAACATCATCATCCATAAAAAATATCCAGTCAAATCCTTGATCAAATGCAATTTTGGCACCTTTATAAAAACCTCCTGCTCCACCACTATTCTCTGACTCCGAAATCACGTGTAGTGGTAAACCCTGAAATGCTGACAAAAATTCCGTTGTGCCATCTGTCGAAGCATTGTCAATAACAATGACCTGATTAAGTGGATAAGATTGATTGATTAAAGAGGTCAAACAACCTTTTAGAAGTTCAAGACGGTTATACGTTACAATTACGATTGCTAGGCTGCCTACAGGAAACTGACTCATTAAAAAACCTTCCCTATAAACGACCGATGTTGATTGAAATTACCTCTCCATCCTGCCCACAAAGCTGCATGTACAAATTTCAGTTTCGACCAAGAAGGTTTTGTAAATAAATAAAACCAATATGTTTTAGCAATAAAAGCCAGTGCATGAATTGCACTACGATAATTTTTTAAATTATTGGTATTATTTCGACATAAGCAATAGAGCTTAATTTGTGAATCTGTATCATTAAATTGCATCCGACCAAAAAACATTTTTGTACCTAAATTAGGTGCTGTTGGATGATAAAAATAAATATCTGAAATAGTACCAATACGTGCATTTGCAAGTTGGGCACGATAGGTATATTCCATATCATCTCCCCATATAAAAAATTTAGCCTGAGGTACTCCTATTTTATCGATCAAATTACGTTTTAATAGAACCCCATTAAAAGGAATCAGAACATTTTCTAAAATATTTTCATTTTCTTCTTGAGTAAATTTTTTGAGCTGTGTATTTGTCTGAAAATGAATATTATATTTTTTATAATTAATAGGGAAAGAGAGGATTTCTTGTGTTTGATCATCAAGGACTAACGGACCATAAAAATCAAAATCATTACAATAAAACAAAAGTTGTGATAAGCACTGATCACTAGGATAGCCATCATCATCCATTAACCATACCCAATCGCAGCAGGTTTTATGTGCTAACTCTACGCCTACTTGAAATCCTCCTGCCCCACCCAGATTTTCAGCCAATTTCTTGTAAAAAATATTATTAACATTCAAATACTTAAGTAAGATTAAATATTCATCAGTTCCATCTGTGCTCGCATTGTCAATGATTATAATTTGTTCAATAGGATAAGATTGAGAAAAAAGTGCTTGTAGTGTCCTTTTCAACAACTCCAATCTGTTATATGTCACAATTACAACACAAACTTTTAACTTAATCACGTTATAAAAGCACTCCCTAATCTTTCTTAAAATACTTTAGCAAATACTTCAACTTAACTCATCTTTTTATTGTCTTTATCGGAAGAATTCATAAGCCTAATTATTATTAACTTGATAACATATCAAAAATTACGATCTTCAGATCGTAATTTTTGATATGTTATGGAAAAGATAAAAATGAGTATGAAAAATTGCTGTATAAGGTTAATTTACAACCCTTATATACTCTTTATTACGGGGCTTATTTTAATTTTATTTACACCATCCTTACAATTATGGGAATGGGGTTTTTGGAATTACCTCGATCATGTAAGAATAAATACAATGATAGCAAATAGTATTGCCTATATCTCTATTACTTTTATTTTATGGAGATTTCAGAATTTTGCTGGTACAAATGTTCAGATTTACATTCTTCCAACTATTACAATTATCTATGCGTTAGTTTTTACCTATTTTTTATTCACTCGTTTCGGTTATTCTCGCTATGTGCTTTTAGGAAGCTTTATCTTACATATATTATGGTTCTTTATAACTAATTTTTTATTTAAAAAACATAAAATCGAACAATTTGCAGTATTACCTTTTGGTAAAGCAAATTTATTATTAAATCTTAAAATAAAACATGGATTTAAATTTTTTACACTTAAAAAACCTGAATTAACAAACACCTACAAATTAAAAGGTATTATTGCAGACTTAAACACACCCGAATTAACATATGAATGGGAAAAATTTCTAGCTAAATGTACGCTTAACCACATTCCTGTTTATCATTCAAAACAAATTATTGAATCACTTACGGGTCGTATTCAAATTGAACACTTATCTGAAAATCAATTTGGAAGTTTATTACCATCTCCATTTTATATGGTTTCAAAACGTTTATTAGATATAATTATTGTTATTTGTAGTTTACCTATTATATTACCAATTATGCTTCTTACTGCACTGATAATTAAAATTGAAAGCGAAGGTAGTATTTTATTTATTCAAAATCGAGTTGGGCAAGGCAATAAAGATTTTAAGATTTACAAGTTCAGGAGTATGAGGACTGATGCCGAATATCAAGGTGCTAAACTTGCTCAAAATAATGATTTTAGAATTACAAGTGTTGGAGCATGGATAAGAAGGACAAGAATCGACGAACTTCCTCAAATATGGAATGTATTAAAAGGTGATATGAGCTTAATTGGTCCAAGGCCTGAACAGCGAACATTTGTAAACCAGTTTGAACAAAATATCCCATTTTATATTTATCGACATGTGGTAAAACCAGGCATGACCGGTTGGGCACAAGTCATGCAAGGCTATGCGAGTAATGAAGATGATACGATTATAAAAATACAGTATGATTTTTACTATATTAAACATTTTTCATTTTGGTTGGATATTTTAATTTTTTTAAAAACAATTCGTGTCATTTGTACTGGATTTGGGGCTAAATAACTATTTCCATGGACGTAAATCTACAATTTTTATTACAGCTCCATTTTTTTTATCAATCAGAATGGTCATATCAACCGCAGTGGCTTTTAGAGGTAAAAATGC
>JAVXJA010000099.1:0-3196 GCA_036648085.1 Terrisporobacter sp. | reverse complement strand
ATCATCTCATTATTACGGACCAATTCAAACTGACTCACATTGTAAGCAATCCATACTGGACGACCTTGAAAAATACTATAAATACCAAAAGAAAGTGCTACAAGTTGTATTAAAACAATGATCCCCAGATCAAATTTTAGAGTTTTTTTGCCTTTTTTATAAACCAATAGCCCTAAAAATGGTCCTACGATAACATCAATTACAATGAGCATTAGGAAAATATGGGTCACACCAACTGCTTTTGCTAAAGGACTTGGATACCAAATAAAAAAAACAACACCAACGATAAAAAGTGCTATTAAAAATGATATTAATAAGTGACCCAGAAAAAATTTGGAACGTGAATTCATAATTACTTCCCTGTAAAAAAGCTAAAAAACAATTGATCTACTATTTAACATTCTAGATCCTATTTACTTTTAAAACCAACTTAGTAGGTTTTTCTTCAAATAGACTCGCATAAGATATTTTCATATTATACAAGATATATAAAATTTCCAATTGTTGCTCAGCCTCCTTTTTTTTGCCGTTAAATGCCAATAATTGTGCATATTTATACAAATCATAAGGCTTCAAGTATACTTGCACCATATGATGGGCATCAATCAACTTTTGCTGATTGACTTCCATTTTTGGATATTGTGCTAACCATCTGGCACGGGCATCAAAAAAATCAAAAAAGTACAAATGATAGGGTAATTCTACCTCTGCCCTCAAATCACCCATTGCATGTAATTTACCAGCAAATAGATTATCTTCAATTTTCATATATTGCTGAAAAATACCAATCATTCCTCCGAGAGAAAATACAAAAACTACGATCAATGCATAAGGTTTTATTTTGATATAATTCTGATCTTCTTTTTTTAAAAGCACTCCTATTAACAAACCAATAGGTATAAAAAAATAAGAGTAATACATTGGAAATTCTAACAAACTATGTATCGTTATTGCAGATATAGCTAAAATACAAAAAACTCCTTCTATATTAGTAACACTGCAAATTAATTTCATATACAAGTATAAAAAATATCCAACAATAATTATTCCTAATGGGATTCCACACCAAACAATTATATCAAGTACTAAATTATGTGCACTTGTTACCCATTCTTGACCATGAATTTGGCTAATCACACTATACTGAGCAGCAGTAGTCTGATTCCATCCATAACCAATCCATGGCTTTTCCATAATTGCATGTAACATCTGATTCCAAATAATAAGTCGTCCATTTTTTTCAGAAGCTCTCTCTACTATTGTACTCGTTTCAATTAAATCAAAGGATGATAGTAGAAAATTATTAATATAGGGAAGAATCAAGACACAGATAATAAAGAATATTACTATAAAATATAAAAACTTATTAGATAATTTAAATTCATATTTTTTAATATTAAAAAAAATATAAACCAATGAAAAGATTAAAATAATCCATGCTACCCTTGCCTGAGTTAAAGCAATTGTAAATAGAAAAAATAAACATGATAAAGTTGCAACATACTTATTCAATTTATTTTTTTCAAATAAATACCAGGATGAAAAAATACCGATACATAAAAAAGTAGCTAAATGATTAGGTTGAGCCATATTCGCATAAGGACGATTTCCAGTAAAATTCATAATAAAGATAGAATTACTAGATAAACCCAACCATTGAATGATTGCAAAAACACTAGATATTATATTTACTACAAGAAAGAAAAAAGCCAAAAAATATTCAATATTTAATATTTCTTTCTCATTCAATGCAAAGTTAAATCCAACAATAATCATTAAACAAAAATAAAATAAGTAAACTGCTGAGAAAAAAGCTGTTGAAAAAAAATAGATCTGACCAAAAATGAATTGTACAATTGGTATTAGTGTAATGAATAATATTGGAATTATATTTTTAGGAATTTTAGTTTTATATCTAAATAAACATGGTAATAATAATACACTTGCAACAAAACACAAAAATTCAGAAAAAAAGCCTGCCCAAGGTAGAGTATGCACAGGATTTAGAATAGATAAACAAAAAAAGAAAAAAGAAATTGCAATTAATGGGCGATACGACATGTTTGTATTCTACTAAAATTCCATTTATTGACTTAAATATTAACATATCTAAAACATTAGATTCGCAGTCTTTTTTTAAATTTGTCGTCCATTATTTTTAAATCAATTACGACAGTTCGCAGGTACATACCGAGCATTATTAGTAAGGTTATCAACTGAACAAACCCATGTAATTTGATTTTGTGCCACCGTACCTGCTGATATCGCTGTAACACCTTCTGCTCCATCATATGGTGTAAGTGTAAGTCTAATATTTTTTACTTTGGCAGTATAAGCAATCACAATTGCACCACTACTGATATTTGGGGTAATACTTGCAACATTTGCTGTGGTTGTAAAAAAAATTGGGATACCTCGTGTTAAGTCAGATGCCCCATTACTTGCATTTTCTACAATAATAGTTTTATATGGTGTTGTTAAATTTAGACCTTCAATCACTTTAGCCCGAACAATATAATCCTGATAAGCAGGAATTGCGATTGCAGCTAGAATACCAATGATCGCAACTACAATCATTAATTCAATTAACGTAAATCCTTTTTGCATTTTGCTTCCCCTATCTATATTACTTAAATAAAGCAAAAAACATACCAATATACAACTTATTGTTTTATATGTGTTTTTTAAACAAACATTCATAAGGTTAGGATTTTTAGGCTTAAATATGACTATTTTTGTCAATATATTATTTTTCTAAATTTGTATTTTAAAAATAAAAAAGCTAGCCATATTTGAATATGGCTAGCTTTATAAACTTACTTAAACTAAATTAGGTACGGCAATTTGCTGGAACATATTTATTGTTATCAACTGGTGTGCCAACTGTACACACCCACGTAATTTGGCTTACAGGTACAGTACCTGCTACAAGATTACCACCAGTTTCTGAACCATCTTTTGGAGTTAAAGTAATCACAATACCTTTTACTTTAGCTGTATAAGTAATTGTAATATGTCCATCAGTTTGATCAGTTCCAATTGATGCTACATTTTGAGTTGCAGCAAAGTTTGGTATACCTAAGTTTAGGCGAGATACACCATTACCCGCATTTTCAGCAACTACTGTTTTATAAGATGATGCTAAGTTTAGACCTTCAGTTACTTTAGAACGAACGATATAATCCTGATAAGCAGG
>JAVXJA010000098.1:0-8327 GCA_036648085.1 Terrisporobacter sp. | reverse complement strand
CAGCGGGTTAATTTGCCTTAACGTACGAAATTCGCATTTTTAGGACGCTACCCCTATAAGGAGTAAAAAGGAATTAGAAAGAGTTAAGAGATATTTAAAATCCCACAAAGATAAAAGATTATACCCAATGTTTATGATTGGAGTTAATACAGGATTAAGGATATCCGACATACTACCCTTAAAAGTTAATAAGGTTGAAGGTCTTTATATTCATATAAAAGAGAAGAAAACAGGTAAGTACAATAAGGTTGTAATTAACCAGAGTTTAAGAGTTTGCCTAGATGAATATATCGAAGATAAAAATGGAAATGAATATCTATTCCCTAGTCAAAAAGGATTTTATATAAAAACTACACAAGCATATAGGTTACTTAAAGTAGCATTTAAGAAATGTAGAATAAAAGGAAATGCAGGAACTCATACATTAAGAAAAACTCATGGGTTTATGTTAGCAAAAACTAATTCCATAGATATAGTGCAAAGAGCTTTAAACCATGATACCCAAAGGGAAACTTTAAAATATATAGGATTAGAGCAAGAGCAAATGGATAAAGTCATAAGAGATTTAAACTTATAAAATGTATGTTTTTTCATGGATAGATTACATTTTAAGTAAATATAGAAAAAAGCATACATGAAATAAAGATATATCAATGGTTACATATATATTTTGCAAATGTAAGAATACACAGGAAAGTTACATTTTTTTATAAGGGTTTAGTAATTGATATTACTAGCATAGAATTACTTTTGACTATGTTTACACATATAAAAGTTAGGAATTTTCTGAAAGAAATAAATTAAAGAATTAATCATATAGAGAGGTGTAAAAAGGGTTAAATCGTTAGCACCTTTAGCACTCAATTACGAATCAGTAATTTCAATAAGTCTAAGGTTTATAAGAAGCTTATAACTTAGAAATATTAAAAAGTGTGCTAAATAGTGTTAACTTTAAACATTATTAATACTATTTAGTGTAATTCAATTTAATGAGGAGGGACATATGGAAGATAAATACACATTGAATGTTAAACCGAAATTAGAAATCATAGAAGAATATGCAAGAAATGGACTATCTGAAAAACAAATTGCTTATAACTTAGGAATATCCTATGCATCATTTAGAAACTACAAGAAGAAACATGAAGAGTTAAGAATAGTATTGCAAAGAGGTAAAGAGGTTATTGATTTAAAAGTTGAGAATGCACTGTTAAAATGTGCATTAGGATATACATACGATGAAGTTACTTATGAGCATGGAAATGAAGTAAAGAGAGTTACAAAGAATGTTAAGCCAGATGTTAACGCACAGAAACTGTGGTTGATAAACAGAAACCCAGCCAAATGGAAATGTGACCCTCATAAAGTAAAAATAGATTTAGAAGTTTTAAAGTTAAGACAAAAGGAAATCGAAGCAAGATTATGGTAAGCCCCCCTACTTTAAAATCTAAGAGAGATAAAAAAAGTCAATAGTACTAAGGACATTTTCATACAAATTGAATTTTTGACTTTTTCGTTAAAACTTTTTTGAAAAAATTAGATATCACTAGAAAAGGACTGTATTTTTTATGAAAAATAATTTAGCAGTTATATATAACTTAGAAATTGAGTTCCAAAAGAAAAAATATATCTTCATAGGTCACACTTTCAATTTGGAAGAAACTCAAAAAGATATAATATATAAATTAAAAAATAATGAACATGAAAATATTAGGCTGCAAAAACTATATAATTCAGTTATGAGTGAAGCAGATCCTCAACACTTAGGATTATATTTGAAGTTTGAAACATTACAAGCATTAAGGCAATCATATTATCCAAGTAATGTTTTACCATTAGTTATGGAACAATTAGAAAAGTCATTTATAGAAACAATTAGAGAAGATTTAAAGATGAAAAATAAAGTAGATTTACTCTTAAACATGTAGATTTGAAATAGATTAGAATCGGTCGAAAATTCAGCTTTATATATGCCCTTCTAAGGAGCTGAAAAAAAGTATTAATAGGTTACAACCTTTGGAAATTGCACCTTCTCAATTTAATAAAGTATTATGGACGGCTAAGCAATACAAAAACAGTTGTAAATATATGGCGAATAGAGTTATAATATAAACATAAAATAGAATAACGAAAAAGCCTTAAATTTTACAGTATCTAAAAGGAGTTGGAAGCTCCATTTTAGATATTAAACGTACCAACTGCGCAAACAGTTAGTAAGAGTTAGTAAAACCTAAAGCTTTATCTATATAAATATTATACTTGGATTGTATTATTTTTCAAGAGATTTTTAAAATATGGATAAATTTAGATGATTTTTACAGCCTTAACTAATAAACGTAGTTAAGGCTTTTTTAATTCTAAATATCACATTTGGAGGAACTTGAAAATGACAAATACAGAGTTGAAAAACCTAGAAAGACAAATTAAAGATTTAAGTGAAATATTATTAGAACACTTAAACCATTCTCCTAGTATTCCAAAAAATTTAATATCAATTGCAAAAATGCAACCTAGTATAAGGATGTCATTGGACAATAGAGAAGCCGTTAGAGAAATTAGAAAAAGAAAACTAACAAATAAATTTATACAAACTTTTAATAGTTTAGACGTAGAAGAAGCTTTAGAAATAGATAGAGAAGAAGCTAGAAAAAAAGTGAAAAATAATAACTTCAATACAAAAGAAAAAAATATAATAATAAACACATTTAAAGGTTGTGCTCCTGGCTTTATTAGAAGCATAGATACAAAAGAGCCAATCAAAGAATATGGGGAAATATATAAGGATGGGAGTAACTAATGACTAATAACATAGATAACTTATTTCAAGCTATGAATGAAAGTATAAATCATTCACAATATCAAGCTAATGAAATAATTGAAATAGATAAATACATATCAGAAATACAAAGTGGAGTTATAAATATAATAGCATCAGCAAAAGGTGGGGAAACTCACCTTCTTATAGCTCCAACAGGAAGTGGAAAAAGTTATACGATAATTAACGTATTAAAACAGTTCAATATAAAAGCATTGTTTATATTGCCTAATAGTGCGAATGTGCAACAAACTATGGAAGAATACAACATATACGGAGCATATGACAAGTTATGTGCTAAAAATGCAATAACTCATGGCAATGTAGTTGCATTGACTTGGGATAAGGTTTCACAATTAACGGATATAGATTTATCTGAACATATAATAATACTTGACGAAATACATCAAACATACACAGATACATACAGAAATAAGGCTATAAAAGGACTATATGAGGTTTCTAAAAGATGTAAGGGAAGAATAGATATAACGGCTACCCCTAACAAGCTAGACTTTGAAATATATGATTGCATAACGGAATACAAACAAACTATACAGACTAAATATAATGTAAAAATGTATAACGGAATAGATACGAATACTATTATAAATATCTTAAACAAATCTAATAATAGTGCATTACTTATGAATGATACAAAAGAATTAAAATATATATCAAGTATGATAAACAAAAAAAGCGATGTAATAACATCTGACACAAAAGAACATAGTAAGCTATACAATGAAATAATGATTAAAAGTCATATGGGCGATTTTAAGGCACTTTTAAATACAACTACGATAGTAGCAGGGGTTAACATAAAAAATCCTAATATAACGGATGTCATAGTTGTAGGTATAAAAGATATAGGAACTATAAAGCAATATATTGCTAGATTTAGAGATTTAAAAGAATGTAATGTCCATATACTTAATAATTATCAAGAAGAATGTAATATATATGAAATTGAATGGCTTATAAATAAAAACATACAAGAAGCTGAGGAACTTAAAGACTTTTATAATAAAACTATCAAAAACAATACAGAATTTTCTACATTTGGATTTAATATAAATCCTATTAACCTAGATACAAACATATACTTCAACAAAGATTTGAATAGATATGAAATAGATACAGTCTATATAAGAAGCCAACTATATAAGAACTATTATAATAAAAGAACGATAGAAAGCTTTAAAGTACTATTAAATGAATACTTTGAGAATATAGAGTTAATATATAATTTAAACGTTAATGAAGATATTGAAGCAGATAAGAAGCAATTTAAGGCAGACTTGAATGAAGCTAAAAAAGAAGCTATACAAGAGCTTGAGAAATATAAAAGTATATTAGTTGGATACTATGAAATAAAAAAAGACAAGCCAAGTAAAAACTTATTAGATTATTTAAAAATGAATAACTTAAATATAGAGCAGATACAAAAGGACTATTTAAAATACGGTATCCATGATTTAATATTGAATAATTCTTTAAAATCTTTAATTAACTTATATACTAAATATGTTTTAGAAAATAGCTTTAGTACTGAATTAGCTTGGACATTAGCTCAAAAGAAAAATAATAAGAAGGTTTTTGCTAAGATAAACACACTTATATATAAGGATTTAAAAAGGGAATACCCTAATGCTTTTAGTACAGATTATTCTTTAGAAGTCAAAGTCTACGAACTTATAACTCATTACTTATATGAAGGGGTTAGTTATACTCAAGAGCATTTAAAGGATTTATCGGAAGCTTTAAGGATTGTATTTGGTGATAATTGGGCATTAAGTACTGATAAAATAGGTAAAATATTAAATCAGATATATACTATTGAAAAGAAAAAGGTTAGAAATGTTCCACTCTTTTCTTATTCTTTTTATAAAAATATATTGCCAAAGAGTGGAACAAGTAATCTTTTAAATATCTATACAATTAAATCAAGAATAGAACTTTCGGACATAAAAAAGGAACTTGGTTGCACAAGCTCCGATAAAAGTTTAGATCACTCAATTCAAAAGAGAAAATCTAAGATACTTGACCAACTAGATAGTACTCAAAAAGAAATACTATTAGAAGGTGTTTTTTAACTTGGTTTAAATTCTAAGTATTATTGATTTCGCCGTCCTTAATACTTACTATATACAAGTTAATTATAGTATAACTATATACTTAAAGGCAAATAAAAATATTTTATTTGTCTTTTTTTATTTGTAGTATTTATTTTTTAAGTGTTGTATTATGTAAGTAAGTACAACACTAGGAGGTAATAAGTGAGTAAGATTAATATAACTAACGGTTACGAGGTAATAGATACTATTGATAATAAAATGACTGAATTAAATAAGCATATTGTTATGGTAGATGTAAAATACATTGATAGATTAAATGAGTGTGGCATCCCTTTTAATCAGTTCCAGGAAGAACATTATATTTGTTCTAGAGGTAAAAAGAAAAAGAAGTTTAACCAAGAGCAAGTAAATATAATTATTAATGATTTAGGCAATGGACTATCAATTCGTAAATGTGCTAACAAATATAAATGTAGTACCAAAACTATTCAAAATATAAAATTGAAAAGATATTAAGTCTGGCAAGTTTGTAAAATGAAAATAGAGGTTTATTTGACTTCTAAGTAGAATGTAGTATGGACGTAATACAAAAGTATACAAGGAGGTTTTAAAATGAATAAAGATGAATTTAATAGTTTAGAAGTTATTGAACAAATAGAGCATGTAAATAAACTATTAAAAGATAATATGACATTAACCTCTATATCAAAGGATTTAGGTATAGGTCGTAGCACTATAAGAGATAGATTTAAGAAGCTAGAGTATACATATAGCAAGGATTTAAACCAATATATTCTAAATGAAAATATAGATTGTCATACCGACGTAGTACAAAGTAGTACAAAGTCTTTGAATAGTATTAATGCTGATAGTTTAAAAAAGTATGACGTCAGTAATACAGACGTTAAATCCTTAGATAAAGCTATGAAAAGTAAATTGATTAATGTTATGGGCGAGTATGAGGTTTTAATGGAAATGATAGAGTTATACAAAAGTAATACAAATGTATTACAGTCTAATATTGTAATAGATTTACCAAATGCTGAAAGTGAATTAACTTCATTTAGAGTAAATAAAGAGATTCTTAAACAATTTAAAGAATTTATCAAAGAGCAAAGAGAGTATAAGAATGTAGATTTAGTATCAATGGCTTTAAAAGAATATCTGGAAAATCATTCTTAAATATATTAAAGTGAAAGTTCTTTTTATAAATAAATAGCTTAATAAATTAAAGTTAAAATTATCATTTGCATAACAAGTTTAATTTTATTCAAACTTTAATTTATTAAGCTATTATTTTTGTGCAAATCTAAGTGTTGAAAATACTGTATTTTTGCATAGTATACCTAAAATACATATTTAGAGTATAGTTTGTAAACCTGCATAAATTCAATTTTAAAAATAAATAGAAAAGTCCATTGACAATATTATTTAAAAGTTATAAAATTAACTTGCATTCAAAATGAAATCAAATTGAATGCAGATGTATTTATATTTAAAATATTAAGATAAAGGATAATTAAGCTATGAAAACTATAACTGTAAGAGCTGATGATAAGCTTGTAGAAAGATTAAATCATTTTAGGGAGATAGACCCAGAGGGAAGTAAATCTCAATCAGATTTTATATTAAAAGCAATAGAGGAAAAAATAGAAAGAGTTAAGTTGTTTAGATCAGGAGGACTAGAATTAAAAATTCCAAATCCACAAATGTATAATGCAACTGATGAACAAAAAATTAATCAAGTTTTAAATCTTTCTAAATGCTCAAATGCAATGGCTGAAGTATGTGTATCTTTAGACCCAGGAATAGACCATATAAAAGCCTTTTATAAAGATAGATTAATATTAAACACAAAGGATATTAAAGAAAATTTTAAGGAAAACTTTTCAGATGATTTAGAATATGAGTCTAAAATTCGTAAAGAGGTGAGATAAATGTCTCTAAAAAAAATAATAAGAAAAAAGAATCTTGAAAAAAGAGAATTATTGAAAACTGTAAAATCTATTAATGATGCAGATAAGTTAAAGGAAATCAACAAACAAGTAGATAGTATCAATGAAGAAATTTACTTACTAGAAGATGAACTTTATGAAAGAGACAATACAATCGAAGGGGAACATTTTGTAGAAGGTGGAGAACAAAGAGCTCAAGGAAACTTAAATCTTATTACAACTTATAATAATATAGGAGCTAATTCTAAAAGTAGAGCTAAAAATGAACAATTGAACTTAGATGATAATTTTTCTAAGGGAGATATTTTAGGGGATTTAGGAATAAGAAGTGGAGATGTTTTTTCATTGAGTAATAAAGGTTCGGCTGAAAAAAGAAACTTAGATTTAGGTAAATATGTAAGAGGTATTGTAACTGGCGAGTGGAATGATGCAGAGTTAGAGCAAAGAGCTATGACAACAAGTGCAACAGGAGTTCTAATTCCTGATGAGTTAAGTCGACAGATAATAAATGCATCAAGAAGTCAATCTTTATTTACTTTAGCAAATGTTCCAATTATAAATATGGATTCAGATAATATTACAATTGCAAGAATTAAAAATACTCCTACTCTAAAATTTAAAGAAGAAGGAAAAGAAGCTAGTGAAAGTGGTTTTGAGTTAGAACCTTTAAAATTAACATCTAAAACAGCTTATGGTTATGCATATGTGTCTATTGAAGCTATTAGAAGTAGTAAAAATTTAAGTCAAATTTTAAATCAAGTATTTAGTGAAGCACTAGCAGATTGTATAGATAAAGCAATGCTATATGGACAATATAATTCTCAAAATTCTACATATGATAATTTTGCACCTTCTGGAATAATGAATGATAAATTAATCCATGAAGTAGTATCTTCGGGAGCATCATATGATGATTTTATAAAAGCTATAGGTAAAATAAAAACATCAAATGGACAAGCTAGTGCTTATTCTATAAATTGCGATACTGAAGAAAAGTTAGCCTTATTAAAAACAACAGATGGACAATATCTCAGCAAACCTAAGTCAATTGAGAATCTAATTGAAATAACTTCTAATCAACTAAGCAAAGATGATAGCTTAGGAAGTGATGCTTTAATGTTTGACCCAAATGCCATGGTAATAGGAATGCAAGAAAGATTAAATATAAAAATGTTTGATAATACAGATGAGTGTATAAAGAAAGGATTGATAGGATTTAGAGTATACTCTATGCTAGATTGTGTAGTAACTAGACCTAATCATATATGCAAGATAAAAGGTATTAAATAAAAAAAGATGCTCCCTGGGAGCACCAAAATAAAAACCAACTATTATTATAAATATAAAAAATAAAAACAACAAGCCTCTTAGATATAAGTTTAAGAGGCTTTAATTAAAAAGAAGGTGGTTACTTGAGAGTAGAACCTATAAGGAGTAAAAAGGAATTAGAAAGAGTTAAGAGATATTTAAAATCCCACA
>JAVXJA010000097.1:0-8427 GCA_036648085.1 Terrisporobacter sp. | reverse complement strand
GCGCTTCAGTTAATGCAGGTATTGTAAAAGATGATGAAATATAAATATTCTATTTCTAATGTATTATTAAGCGGAATACATGATGACTTTGCTATAGTATTACTATGGTGAAGTCGTTTTTATTATATAGAAAATGTGCTACTATATACTTGAAAAGACATATTAGGGGGGGCAAAATATGAAAATTGGAATATGTGCGCTAACATCTAACTTAGAAGATGCGCTAGAACTTTGTCATAGCAATACTATTATCAATCATATAGAGATAGGCATAGATAATATAAATAATTGTGAAAAATTGAGAGAATACCTAGATGAAATTAAAAATTTAGGATTATCTGTTGGCATTCATCTTCCATTAGAACTAAATACTGCTGAAGATATTAATGTTATAAGAGATAGTTGGGTTGATTTTGTTAAGACGGTTCATAATAAATTAGACTTCATACCAATTGATTACTACAATCTACATTTAGGTCATGTTATGACAAATAGACTTAATAGAAATAGAAGAAAATACTTAGATAATACAGTAGATTTTCTAGACAAGCTAAGGGATATAGATAATTTTAAAATTACTATAGAGAACAATTATACAAAGGGTGGAGATTTTTCTAATATTGGGACAAATGTGGAGGACTTTAAATATATTTTTCAAAATACTAAAAATAGAAATCTACATTTTTGTTATGACACTGGTCATGATTTAATAAATAATAGTGACTATTTTCAAATAGGAGATAAATTTAAAGTTGTACATTTAAGTGATAATAATGGAAAGATAGACCAACATTTGGGTATTAAAGATGGTAATTTGAGTGAGTACATGATTAGAAAAGCTTTGTCTTCAAATAGTGAATATTTAGTATTAGAAATGGGACTAGGATATGTAAAGAAATCTTCTAATCATCTTAAAGAAAACTATTTATAAATGAAAAAAATCATATTATTGACAAAATAATATCAAATATATAATCTTAGTCTTAGGGGGATATATATGGAAAATAATATTTATAAAACTTATTTGAAAGAAATAGAAAAGTTAAAGAATGATAAAAACATAAAGTCTATAATACTAGTTGGGTCTTCTAAAAATAAAGATTTGGAAAAGGATTGCAAGATAAATGATATTGATTTATTTGTAATTGTAGAAAATCAGGAAAAAGACCAAGTTAGAGTTATAAAGACTATTAATAATGTGGAATTTGATTTCAATTTTATTTCAATAGAAGGAAGTAATAATTTTATTGAAGGTAGGGTTTATTTCTTTTTGAAAATAAAAGATGGAAAGCTTATTTATGACATAGATAATATTGGGGCAAATGTTATGAAATTATGTGAGATGAAATATGAGGAAGGTCCAGACAAGTTATCTGTCTCACAAAAAAACTTGGAAATAACGCAGTTAACTTCAGATATTTCGAGATTAAATGAGAAGGACAATTATGATGATTTCGAATATGACTTTTTAATTTATATGTATTTAAGTAAAGTAATAAAGTTATATTACCTTATTAATGATGAATGGTTACCAAAGGATAAGGTGTTATTGAAATCTTTAAAAAATGATAATTACCACTTATATGAGTTATGCGTCAAAGTCAAAGGGGACAACATGTATGGAAAACTTATGGATGTGGTGAAATATACTATAGAAAAAAGTAAATGGGGAGGAAATTATGAGTAATTTAGGAGATAAAATAATAGTAGATAAACCAGCTATAGAAAAAGCTGTGAGAGATATTTTAGTAGCTATAGGAGAAGACCCAGAAAGAGAAGGGTTAGTAGGAACTCCAGATAGAGTCGCAAGAATGTATGAAGAAATATTCAGTGGACTTAATAAAGATCCAAGGGATCATTTAAAAGTACTTTTCCAAAATGAAAATCATGAGGAAATGGTAGTAGTAAAGGATATACCATTCTATTCAAGTTGTGAACATCACCTGGTACCTTTTTTTGGGAAAGCTCATGTAGCATATATCCCAAAGGATGGAAAACTTACAGGTCTTTCAAAATTAGCAAGAGTAATAGAAACTTTAGCTAGAAGACCTCAGCTACAAGAAAGAATTACTAAAGAAACTGCAAACATTATAATGGAGGAATTAGAGCCATATGGAGTAATGGTGGTAGTAGAAGCTGAGCATATGTGTATGACTATGAGAGGTGTAAAAAAGCCAGGCTCAAAAACAATAACTTCTGCAGTAAGAGGTATTTTTGAAAAAGATGCTCTAGCTAGAAGTGAAGCTATGAGTTTAATTAAGTTTGATTAAAGAAAAGAAAATATAATTAATACATAAATTTGGGGAGAAAACTTATGTTTGAATATGGTAAAAAAACTTATATTATGGGAATTTTAAATGTTACTCCAGATAGTTTTTCTGATGGTGGAGATTTCACAAATGTAGAGATAGCAATAAAACATGCGAAAAAAATGGTAGAAGAAGGTGCAGATATAATTGATTTAGGTGGGGAATCAACAAGACCTGGTCATAAATTTGTTTCTGAAGAAGAAGAAATAAAAAGAATTATTCCTGTAATAAAAGAACTTAAAAGAGAAATAAATATACCTATTTCCATAGATACTTATAAAGCAAAGGTAGCAGAAGAAGCGTTAAAGTTAGGTGTAAACATGGTTAATGATGTTTGGGGATTAACTTATGATGAGGATATGGCACATATAATAGGTAAGTATGATGCATCTGTTTGTATTATGCATAATCAAGAAAACACAGATTATGATAAAGATATAATGGAAAGTATAATGGAATTTTTACAAAATAGCATAAATAAAGCATTAGAAGCTGGGGTTAAAAAAGAAAATATAATATTAGATCCAGGTATAGGTTTTGGAAAAACTTTTGAACAAAATATAGAAGTCTTAAGAAGATTAGATGAACTTAAAACTTTAGGATATCCAGTACTACTTGGAACTTCTAGGAAATCTGTTCTTGGAAAAATTGTTGATGCAGATCCAAAGGACAGAGTAGAAGCAACAGTGGCAACTACAGTTACTGGAATAAGAGATGGAGTGGACATAGTTAGAGTTCACGATGTAGCAGAAAATTTACAAGCTGCCATGGTGGCAGATAAATTATATAGGAGTTAATTATGGATAAGATAATTTTAAGCAATCTAGGGTTTTACGGATATCATGGAGTTTTGGAAGCAGAAAAGGTATTGGGACAAAAGTTTTTTATTGATATAGAATTATTTTTAGATACAAAAGAAGCTGGAAAAACTGATGACATGAATAAATCAGTTAGTTATGCTGAGGTATACGATGTAGCAAGGGATATAGCGGAAAATGAAAGATTTGATTTAATAGAAGCTTTAGCAGAAAATATTGCTTGTAAAGTATTAAATAAATTTTCATTAATTAATAGCATTATGGTAAGGGTAAAGAAACCTGAAGCTCCTGTAAATGGAATTTATGATTACTTTGCAGTGGAAATTAGGAGAGATAGAAATGAATAAAGCTTATTTAGGTCTTGGTACAAATATTGGAGACAGAGAAGAATATTTAAAAAAAGCATGCACTATAATAAATAATCATCCCAAGATAAATATTTTAAATACTTCAAAAATATATGAAACAAAAGCCTGGGGATATAAAGAACAAGAAGACTTTTTAAATCTTTGTTTAGAAATACAAACAGCTTTAACTCCAGAAGAACTTTTAGAAGAATGTCATGAAGTGGAACATGAATTAAATAGGGTAAGAACCATAAGATGGGGTCCAAGAACTATAGATGTGGATATTTTATTTTACAATGATGAGGTTTCAAGTGATGAACATTTAATATTACCTCATCCTAGAATAAAGGAAAGAGCCTTTGTTTTAGTTCCACTAATGGATTTAAATAAAGAATTAATTATAGATGGTAAATCTTTGACTTATCATTTGTATCAATTAAGTGAAAAAGAAAGAAATGAAGTAAAAGAATTAACAAAATATACAGAAGCGTAAAATCTTGAGTTCCAACGTAGAAATATTTATGTTGGAACTTTTTTAATTGTAAGGATTTTGAGTTTTATATGCCTTATGGATAAAATATGTATTATCAGAATATAAATACTAAAAAAGGTATATTTTATGCCGATTATGATAAAAATATTGGTAATTGTTTATGAAGGGTGTTATATATATAATAGAGGTGAATTATATGAGAAATACCATAATTAAATTAAAAAGTATAGAACTAGAAAACTTCAAAAATGTGGAACAAGGAAAAATTGAATTTAAAGAAGATAAAACAAACAATACTATTTCAAATATACTTGGAATTTATGGTCAAAATGGATCTGGAAAAACATCTATAATAAATGCGCTATATTTATTAAAACTAGCAACTTGCGGACAAGAGCTAGGACCAAAAGTTTATAATTTTATAGCTAGCAAAGAAGACTCTGCAGTTTTAAATTTCGAGTTTAGAATGTTTAATGAAGATGAAGAATATAAGGTATTTTATAAATTTGAAATAAGAAAAGTAGAAAAATACAAAGACAATTATATGAATCCTATGAATGAAATAGAAAATCATATGGATTATAATATGAAATCTTTAACTTACAATAATAAAAAAGAAGATACCGTAGAAATTTCAAAGGAAAAGCTAAGTTATTCTAAGTTGGAAAATAATCAATGGAAAAATAGAGTAACTATAATTGACTATGATGTAGATTATACAGATTACGCTTTTAGACCTATAAAAAATTACAGAGAAGTAGCAAACACTACAGATAAAAAAGTAGCTTTAGGTATTGCAAAAGGTTTATCTCAAGAAAACTCTACTTCTTATATTTTTATACCAAAGTCATTTTCTCTATTAGTCCAATCCTTTGGGAAAACAAATGTGGATAATAGTAAAATTATAAGTGGTATAAGAAACTTTGGCGCTTTTGATTTATTTGTTATACAAAATGACAACTTAGGAGCCATTAATAGCAATGTAATTATGCCTTTCACTTATATGATAAAAAATGATAAAGGTGGGATTAGAGGAAACATACCTGTTAAATTATTTGATACTTCTGTTATTGAAATTGACAGATATGAAACTGTGGAAAAAATTCTAAGTCAAATTAATGTGGTTATTTCCACCATAGTTCCTAAGTTGAAAATAGAAATAAAAAATTATGGCAAAGAAACTTTGAAAAATGGAATAGAAGGATATAAGGTGGAGCTACTTTCCACTAGAGGAGAAAACAGTATTCCTCTTAAATATGAATCTGATGGAATTAAGAAGATAATTTCTATTCTTAGTGTTTTAATAGCAATGTATAATAATGAAAATGTAATTGTAGCAATTGACGAATTAGATGCAGGAGTTTTTGAATATTTATTAGGTGAAATATTGGAAATCATAAGCAAGGGTGCTAAAGGTCAGCTTATTTTCACATCACATAACTTAAGAGCCTTAGAAAAATTAAATAAAGATCTAGTAGTTTTTACTACTACAAATCCTAGGAATAGATATATTAGTTTAAGCAATGTGAAAGGAACTAATAATTTAAGAGACTTCTATTATAGAGGACTTATTTTAGGTGGCCAAAAAGAAGAGTTATATGATGAAACTAATAAATATGAAATGAGCCATGCCTTTAGAAAAGCATGGATGATGAATAATGACTAAAACTAAAAAAATTGTTCTATTCATAGTAGAAGGCATAACGGATGAAATGTCTCTTAGTTTGCTATTGTCTAAATTAGTAGCTGACAGTAGAGTTCAATTTCATATAATAAATCAAGATATTACTGCAGATTTTAATTCTAATTGTCAAAATATAATAAGGAAAATTCATGGAGAAGTAAAAAAGTTCTTACTTCAAAATAATGGACTGAGAAAAACTGATATTAAAGAAATAATACATTTAGTAGATACTGACGGTACCTTCATTGAAGGAAATTCAGTGATAGAAGATATTAATTATAAAAAGACTTTTTACGATAGTAACTGTATAAAAACTAATAAAAGGGACTTGATACTTTCAAGGAATGAGAGAAAATCTAGTATTTTAAACAAATTATATCAAACAAATGATGTAGGTGGCATACCTTACAGAGTTTATTTTTTCTCTTGTAATTTGGAACATGTATTACATAATAGTCCTAATACTTTTTTTGATAGAAAATCAAGTTACTCTTATGATTTTGTAGATAAATATGTGGGAAAAGAAAAGGAGTTTATAAATTTTTTAAGTGATAATTCTTTTACTGTGAAAGGTGATTATAAAAACACTTGGCAATTTATAAAAGAAGATACAAACTCACTTAATAGACATTGTAATTTTCATTTATTTTTCAAAAAATAAGTAAAGCTCCACTTGTAGTAATTAAACTATAAGTGGAGCTTTTTAAATGAAGAAAAATTTTATTTAGAGGTATCAGTAGTAGCAAGGGTAATTAAATCTCCAGCAGTTAAGTTGGTAGAAATATTAGACTTAAGAGTTTTTATTAACTCTGGATATTGGGAGTAATCCATTTTTTTCACACTATCAATAAATGTAAGTAATAGTTCTTGTTGCTTTTCACTATTTGATGCAATAACACTTCCATAAGCTAATATTTGGTAAGAATTAAGCTCCTGCTTACCTTCAGTTTTGATAAGCTCCATTTTTCCTTTACTTGCATCAGTAGATTCTGCATAAAACTTAGGAATTAAATTGTTTATAAGGTCTATATCTTCTTTACTAACATTGATTTTTATTCCATCGATTGAAGAAATTATATTAGTCAAGTCTTTGTAATCAACTGAAATAAACTTGTTTACGTTAATATTTAATTTTTTTTCCAAGGTTTCTAAGATTTTATTTGTATCCTTTGGTAAATCACTAGAAATCTTTTCAGATATAGGGTTAAATTTAATATCATTAGTAGTGTCATCTATAGTTGCCATCATCATGGAACTAGAGTTGTCACTTAATAACAAGATATTAGTTTCATTCTTAGTTTCATTTAACTTATTTTCTGATTGTTGATTTTGTTTACTGCTTATAGTGCTTGTATTAAAATCTTTATTTTTATTAAATAAATACATTCCTGCCATCACCATTAGTACTATACATAGAGAGAAAATCATAAATTTTAATTTCTTAAATAACTTGAACAAAGGCTTACCTCCTTTTAAATTATGTAATAGTTAGATTATGGCAAAAAAAATCAATTTTAATAACTAAAATTACTATATTTTATTATTTTAAGTTTCTAGGTATAAACTCTTCGTAATCTTTTCTCATTTTCTCTAGCTTCTTAAGTTTACTTAAAGACTGTTTTTCTCTCAACATGCCTATACTTACGATTAAACTTTCAATTAAAAACAAAGGTCCTGTTAAAGAATGAAACTCAAACAGTTCTCCACGTGATACATAAATAGTAAGCATATTTTCCTGTTCTATAGGTTTTATAAAAATATCTGTAATTAAAATTACCTTAATATTATTTTTCTTTGCATAGTCCAGTAATACATAAGTTTCCGGATGATAATGACTAAATAAAAATAGTACAAATAAATCGTTTTCTTCACTATGTAGCAAACCTTCGTAGATTTCTTGACCATTGGAAGGAAGGCTACTAATATTAAGACCAAATCGTGATAGCCTAAAAATCAATAAAGAACCTAAAAACTCAGCAGGACCTATACCATGAGTGAATATCTTATTTGAATTCACAAATAAGTCTATTGCTTTATTGAAATCATCTTCATTAATTTTTTGAGCACTTTCTTCTATTAAGGAAATGGAGTGATCCACATAATTTTTATAATGAAATTTCTCTGAATTTAAAAGAGAATTAAACTTAAGTGAAGGAGAAGAATTATTGTTATTTTCCTTTACTTTTTCTTTGAAATCTTTGAAATTACTAAATCCTATCTTCTTCCAAAATCTCGATACTGTAGGCTGGCTAACACCAGTAATATTAGAAATATCCACCTCTGTATACATAAATATTGACTGCCTCTTAGAAAGAAGAAAGTCATAAATTACTTTTTCGTTTTTAGTAAGCTGAATATCTGTCAAAGCTGGTAAGTACATTTAAAACACCTCCTATTGTAATTTTAACAAAATGAATAAAAATATTCAATAAAAATATAAAATGAATACATTTAACCAAAACCTAATATTCTCATAACATGTATTTAACAAATATTGGTTAATATTTAAGTATAAAACATGGGAGGTATGAAAAATGAACAAAACAATTTCTCAAAGAAGTTTAACTTCAAATCAAAAATTTATGGTATTTATTTTAGCTATGACAATGTTTGGTCTATCAGATTTAGTAACACAAATTATTCCAGAGTTTTCTATAGGTTTTATTGAACTAAGAGTTCCTTACTTTGCATTTATAGCAGTATCTCTTGCAATTTTATTTGATCCATTATCAGTAGCTTTGGGGGCAGCCTTTGGAGGAGTAATATTTGGTGGATT
>JAVXJA010000096.1:0-8547 GCA_036648085.1 Terrisporobacter sp. | reverse complement strand
CCTGCTAACTGGTTACCAGGAATGCCTGTTATTCTTCCAGCTCCAAAAACATACAATGAATTAAAAGCAAGAGTCAAAAACTGTAATAAGAAATATTCTTGTATGGATTGGTATTTATGTTTTGTTGAAGATGAAAGTAAAAAATGTATAGAAAGAATTACTGCATCTAAAAAAGCATTAGATAGTTCTAAATTGAAAATGAGACCTCCAATCGATAAGGAGTTACAGCCTACTGTAAATCCAAATTGTCCAGATTTAACACCTACTGTTGGTGAATATGTCCTTGGTAATCCATCTAATTTAGATCCTAAATTTTTAGATTATATTATTTATGCCTTTGTAGAGATAGATTCCAATGGAAATCTTACGGTTCCTACGCCTAAATATTTAAAAAATATTGTAGATTTAAAAAAAATAAAACCTGACTTACAAGTTATTGCCGCTATTGGCGGATGGGGTCAAGATGGTTTTTCTGATGCTGCAAATACGCCTACTGCTAGATACAATTTTGCAAGAAATGCTAGAGATCTTATGAAAAAATATAATTTAGATGGAATAGATTTAGACTGGGAATATCCTGGAAGTAGTGCTGCTGGTATTAAATCCAGACCAAGCGATAAAGAAAATTTCACACTTTTAATTACAGCTCTTAGAGATGTTCTTGGTCCTGATGCTTGGATAAGTGTGGCTGGTACTGGAGAAAAAGCATATATAAATACTGGTCTAGAGGTAGATAAAGTTGCTCCCCTTCTTACACAATTCAATCTTATGAGCTATGACTTTACGGCTGGAGAAACTGGTGAAAATGCTGGTAAACACCAAGCAAATCTATATGAATCTGATTTGTCTTTGACTGGATATAGTATTGATAATTCTATAAATAATTTAATAAATGCAGGTATGCCTTCTCAAAAAATAGCAATGGGACTTCCTTTCTACGGAAGATACGGAGCTACTATAACTAAGTCTTATGATGATTTAAGAAGAAATTATATAGATAAAAATGGATATGAATATAAATTTGATAAAAAAGCAAAGGTACCTTATTTAGTAAAAGACGGTAAATACGCAATGTCTTTTGATAATGAATTATCAATTTTTATAAAATCACAATATGTACTTGATAATTGCTTAGCTGGAATATTCTCATGGCAGTCTACATTTGACCAGGCAAACATATTAGCTAGGTCTATGTATCAATCAATTAATGATCCTACTCTATATGAAGAGGAGTTAATAGACACTTATGGTGAAGTGCCTCTGTAAATTCAAAATAAATACTATGGGAGTGATAAATATGGCTAATTATTATAAGGAGAATAAAGAATTTCATTATATTAACCCATCTTATGGAGTCTTAATTAATGGTAAAAAGTATGCTATTAAACCAAAAACTAAAAAATCTGAAAATACCAGCTCTACTTTCAAAGAAAGTGATTGCTTTCGAAATGAAAACATTAAATTAGATGAACCTAAAAGCAACCATTATCAAGAATTTGATAATTTCAAAAAAAATATAACTCCATATTATAATGACTATGCTTTTCAGTGTGACTTAAGTTTTACAGAAGAATATAGATATGCACCTTATTATGATAGAGGAGCTTTAGAAGAAGAAAAAAAACACAAAGAACGTTTCATAAAATAAATTTTAACTTACTTTTAATAATGAAAAATGTTAACTCTAAAGTTATAAGAGTTAACATTTTTTATTGAAATTAATAGTTTTCTTTTAATACTTACTCATTAATATGATATTATTTACTTTAAAACCCTTGTGCATACTCATGTAATATCTTAAATAATATTATTTCAGTAAATAAGATAACCCTTTAGTGATTCTTGATTTTATCTTTATTAATTAAATATTTTAAATCAAAATATTTTAATGAATAATTTTTCTCATTAGCTACTTTCATTACTGCATTTATATTTCTATTTCTAATTTCATCATTCATATAATCACTAATTACATGCATATTTTTTTCACCTTTTATAATATCATTTTTAGAAATATCACTAACTATGCTTCTTATTACTTCTTCTCTACAGTTTTTTAAATGATTATTTACACTTGAATTTAATCTTTCCACTGGTACACTTATTATTTCACAGTTGTGTAAATCATTTTTTAATCTATTTAATGTACTTCTATTTCCAACATCAAATATTATAAAACATCCATAGTCATATTTGCTTCTTAATATTCTTCCCATAGCTTGTTTTAATTTTATTATCATTTGTGGTTGATTAACTTGATAATATTGCTTATTAAACTTTTTCATTATAGTTGAATACAAAGGGTCTCTAGGATTAAGGTTTGGTATCTTATCTAAGGTAACACATACTAGTCCGTCACCAGGTACATCTACACCTTCAAAACATCCTTTAGAGCCTAGTACTACACATTTTTTATTTAAATCTTTTAAATATTTAATACCTCTTTTATCTAAATAAATTTCTGTTCCTTCTTTATGAAGATAATCTTTTAAAATATTATATGTTTTATCTTCTCTATCCTTTGAATTAAATAAGGAGAGTATATGACCATTAGTGTCTAGTGATAAGGTACTTATGATTTTACTTATATCTTCAATAAATTCTTTATTTCTATAAGAAGAAATATTATTTAAAGTAACTATTTTTATTCTTTTGCTGTAATTAAAAATAGGATCTATTATCTTTTTCTTATAGGTAAATCTATCTATTCCTAAAGTATTTGTAAAGTGATTCATATTATTATTTACTGTTAATGTGGCAGATAAAAACACTCCACTATTTAAGCTACTTAAGATTTTTTCTTCAAATAGGTCAGCTATATTTAAAGGAACTACTTGAAATAAGAAATTATTAAAGTCTTTATCTATATTTGCGATTCTAGCAAAGTTATCATCTTTATGATATTCTAAGAAAATTTCCATAGTCATTATTAAGCATTCTAAATCCTTAACCTTATTAGCTCCGTATTTGTAAGTATCATCTTCTTTATTAAGATTATCGTCATCCATTTGTCTATCTAAAATATACGCTATGGATTTTAGATTTTTTAATATTTTATCTAAAGAGGTTTTTATACAATCTCCATAAGGTCTATAGGTTACATCTACCATTCTTTTATCTTTAAATATAGAACCTGCTTTTTCATCACATTGAAGATTTATCTCCCAGTTTAAATTATAATTTGATAAAGTAGAATAATTATTGTTCTGTCCATATTTAAGAATATAGTCCATTTCTTCTACCATTAAGTTGATTTCTCTACTTATTTTTTGTTTTTTATCAGCTTCTAACTTTATAAAGTAGTAGAATCTATCTAAGGGTTTTATCATTTTTTTACCTTTTAAATTATAAGCAAAAGGAGAGTTAGAAATTAATTCTGCTGGATAAATTTCTTGTAAAAAATATTTACAAGCTCTGTAATCTATTTCACTGGCAAAGAAATCATATCCTTTTTCAACTAAATTATGCGCTTCATCCACTATTAAATTTTCTATAGGCTTTTCTTCTTTATAAGGCCATCTAGCAAGTAATGAATGATTAACTACTGTAATATCTTCTTCTTTAAGTTCTTCCACTCTTTTTTTATATAAACATTCTCTAAAACATTTTTTAGGTTTACATAAGTTTGGATCACAAGCTATTTGTCTAATATGATTAATCATCTCTGGAAAATGACTTATTATCCAATAGTTTATTTCTTCTATATCTCCATATAATCCATCTAAAACTAATCTTTCTAAAAGAAGAATTGATAAGATTTCACTTATACTAGGTTTTTTACTACTATATTCATTTTTATATTTTTCCAGTTTTTCCACACAGATATAATTACTTTTACCCTTTATATAACCAAAGCTTACTTTATTTTTCAATCCTAAAGACTGAATTACATTAGGTATATCTTTTTTAATTAACTGAGTTTGTAACTCTTTAGTATCTGTAGAAATTATAATGCGCTTATCATTTAAATAACTTTCCATTATACTTGGCAACAAATATCCTACACTTTTCCCTATTCCTGTTGGAGCTTCAATACAGGCAATATTCTCTCCTCGAGTATTCATAGTTTCTCTTATTTCCTTAGTAAGTTCAAACTGACCTTGTCTAAATTCATAATTGAAACCTTTTTTACTTTGCCAAATATCTTCTTTTTTAAGTAAATATTCATAACCATATCTATATTCATCTATTATGGCTTTCATATTTTTCTTATTATTATCCTTAGCTTCAATATCATCATTATATTTAACATCTACATCTTTTAAATCGTAGTTGGCATTATTAATAAATTCACTCCAGCACCATTTATCTAAAGCAAATTTATTTAGATAAGAGTTCATTTTGAAGGTTAGATTTTCTAAAGTGATAGACTTATTTTCTTCATTTTTCAATCTCATTAAAACTGCATTTACCACCTTAATAGTATCTATAGAGTCATCTAAAGCTCTATGTTTTTCCAACCCTTTATCATTAGTTAACTCATTTTTTAAATATTCCAAGTTAAATTCCTTATGATATGGCTCTAACATAACTACTAGTTCCATGGAATCTATTATTTTGTTTCTAAAATTAGGTATATGATAATTTAAAAATCTTCTTTCAAAATCCCCATTATGACAGATGATAGTTTTATCATCTAAAAATCTTAATAATTCATTACTTATATTATTTAAACTTGGAGCATTATCTAAATCACTTTGTTTTAAATCTGTACAAAGAGAAAAAATCTCCAAGGGTACTTCTTTCTTATTTTTTACAAAAGTATGAAAAGAAGTGATATTTTGATTTTCTATTTTAATTGCACCTATTTCTAAAATTTCACAAGCTTCATGATTCAATCCACTAGTTTCTAAATCTAGAAATACAACATCGTCAATTAGAGTTTTTATATTGTTAAGTTCCATATGTATCCTTTCATATTTTCGCTGCATTTATATTTATTCAAATTTTTACAACCTTATTATATTACCACTTTAATTATCTATTTTAATGATAAATTTATTATATGCCTTTTGGTAATAATATGTATAGACAAAAACATAAATTTTTCGCCAGGAGGTACTAAAATTGAATAAGAAATTCAAATTTACAAATTTACTAATTATATGTTCTGTACTTGCTCTCTTTGGGTTACTTGTTTTGAATAATACGTCTTTATTTGGAAAAAGCAAAACCCAAATATTTGATACATCTTTAAGTGCTCAAGAATATAACTGGTACTTTAATCCTAGAGAAGATGGTTTACAACCTTCTCCAATAAAAGAAGCAGGCTTTTTTAGAAAGTACGACACCTATTATGTGGGTAGTCCTAAAGAAAAAGTAATTTTTTTAACTTTTGACGCTGGATATGAAAATGGATATACAAATAATATGTTAGACGTTCTAAAAAAACATAAGGCTCCTGCAAACTTCTTTGTAGTACAAAGCTATATAGAAAGAAATCCTGATTTAATTAAAAGAATGGAAAAAGAAGGGCATTTAGTTTGTAATCATTCTAAAAGTCATTTATCCATGGCATCAATAACTGATGAAGAAAAATTCAAAAACGAAATAGAAAGCGTATCTGCTTCTTACAAAGAAGTAACTGGTCATGAGATGCCAAAATTTTTTAGACCTCCTATGGGTAAATTTAGTGAGCAATCTTTAAAAAATACCATGGATTTAGGGTATAAATCTATATTTTGGAGTTTTGCTTATGTAGACTGGTATAACGATCAGCAACCAACTCATGAGTTTGCTAAAAATAAAATATATTCAAGAACTCATCCAGGAGCTATAGTACTCCTTCATGCTAATTCAAAAACAAACTCTGAAATATTAGATGAAGTAATTACTCATTGGGAAGAAGAAGGATATACTTTGAAATCACTAAATTATTTAAATCAACAAAAGTAAATTATTTTATAAAATAAATATAGAGTTGTCTCTGTAAATACTCCCTTGAGACAACTCTATTTATTATGCAGGTACAAATACATATTTCCCATTATAATTACCTATCCAGTATGGTTTATAAATGCTTATAACATCTAATACTTTTATATTTTTTATAGTTGTTTTGTCTAATGATCTACCCTTGTTTTTTCTATCTAAGTAATTAACAATTTCATTTTTAACTTTTTCTATAATGTAATCTTCTCTTATATTTGATTTTTTAATACAACTTCTTGCAATATATCTTTTTATAGTATCTGGTACATTATCTACTGATTGAGAATGGCCATTATAAGTATTTACCATCATAGTAATAGTATGTTTTAAATCATCGTATCTAAAATTATTTTTATTTTTTCTTTTACTTATTACCTCATATTTTAAAATCTTAAATTCTACATATTCTAAATGAATATCTTCCACTTTCCTATTAAATTGGTCTATTCTACTAATTAATGGAGTTTTTCTTA
The DNA here is from genome assembly GCA_036648085.1 of Terrisporobacter sp. Taxonomy (GTDB): domain Bacteria; phylum Bacillota; class Clostridia; order Peptostreptococcales; family Peptostreptococcaceae; genus Terrisporobacter. Next base: position 2,143 of record JAVXJA010000096.1, on the reverse strand, counting down.
ATAAATGCTTCATGGCATCTTCCTTTTTAACTTTTATCTCAATTGAATTCACCAGCATAATTATCCCCCTATAAAAATCCCCATATTTTATCATTTTATATTTAACATCCTGTTCTTATTTTTAAAATTTTAAATCCTTGTACATTATATTAATTACTATAGTCCTAATATGTATGTACTACAAAAAATTACATATCCTAATATATTATATTTACTTTGTAAAAAACTTGAACTTAAAGCAAAAGAAGGAGATTTAATATATATGTATAAAAAAATAACTATTATTTTATTAAGCACTCTTATGTTTTTTATGTTTTATAATGAATCTTGTAGTGACTATTATTTAGGAGAAGATTCATCTTATACTGGCTCTCCTTTAATAGAGAAAGTCATTCCAGCTAATGGTGAACAAAATATAATCTCCAAACCAGAAATAAAAATATATTATTCTGATTTATATAATATAGATTTGAAATCTTTAAAACTGTATGTTAATTATAAAGATGTTACAAGCAAAACAGTTGTTACCTCAAAATATATATCTTATACACCAGAAAACAAATTCAAAAGAGGTATTCAAGTTGTAAAATTACAAATATGTGATTTATCTCAGAAAAAAGATTTATCTATCTTAGAATGGTTTTTCACAGTGGGAAGTCCTACTTTTAATCATTATAATGGTGTATTTTTTGATAATACTACAAATGATAATATGCAAACTTCTTATAATGATATGTATGATCTATCAAGAAACTCCAATAAACTGAAGTTTTTATCCATAATTGAAAAAAATACTTTACAAAATAATAAAATTAATACAAAACAAAATAAAAAATGGAACAAACTATTAGAATGTGGCGATTCTCATAATACTACAGACCAATTTGTTGCCTTAAATTCCTTTGAATTTACTTGTAAACACAGTCAGAATAACAAAACTGCAAAAATCAACCTGTATAATTGCAACGAACCTTTTACATTTAATGGTGACTTAGATATTGATACTATGTACAAAAAATTGTTCTACAATGAATATGATTTAATTGGTCAGTTTAAAACCGATGATGATTTTAATAATATGGATTATTTAAAATACTCTCCTTATGGAGATAAATTCATGACTTTATTTGAACTTAGCAAAATCTATAATGAAGAAAATAAGCATTATTTTTTAAACTTAGACTCTTATATAGAAGCTTTAGAACATGGTTGGCATGTGGCACCTACAATAAGCGAATATAATGATACTCCTACATTTAATATAAATAGTGAATTTAGATCCATAGTACTATGTGAAAATTTAAGTAAAAATGATTTATTAGATGCTTTTAAAAATAGACGAGTATATGCTAGCGAAGATAAAAATATTAAAACCGATTTTTATATTAATAAAATGCCTATGGGTAGTATTTTAGATACTTGTGACAAATTAAGATTTACTATAAGTGCTGTAGATAATGATGAATTGGATTATATAACTAAGATAGAAGTTTTCACAAATAAAAATAAACTAGTTAGAAGTAAAGATTTTTCCTCTAATTATGCTAAAGTTGATTTTATTTTAAATGGTGTGGCTAAAAATACATATTATTATGTAGTTGTTACTGAAACCAATAATAAAAAGACTATAACTGCTCCTATTTGGATTGAGCCTTCTAGTTAGTTGTCAATATTTCTTTATAACAAAAATGATGCCATATGAAATCCCTCTATGGCATCATTTTAAAATTATACTTATCTGTTATCCCACTGTTCTTTTGTAATACAGTTAATATGTTCTGTTCTAATGTCATTTGTTAAAGGCCACTTCTTATCTTTTTCTGTATGATGATATGAAAATCCACATTTTTCTTGAACACGTTTAGATTTTTCATTACCTTCAAAATACCCACACCAAATCATTCTAAGGTAAAGGTCTTCAAAACCATGACGCATAAGTTCATTTACTGCTTCAGGAATTAAACCTTGACCCCAATAAGGAACTCCAATCCAATATCCTACTTCTCCATCATCATTACCAATAAATATATTGCTTTTTTCCCCAATCATAAGTCCTATACATCCTATGGGTGAATCTTCACCTTTTAATGTAATCGCATAGTTTTCTTCCTCTGAAAGAACTTCTTTAATAATCTGTTCACTG
>JAVXJA010000095.1:0-8559 GCA_036648085.1 Terrisporobacter sp. | reverse complement strand
TTATGTGTTCTATATTATATTGACAAGTTGTAAGATAAAAATGAAATAACTATTTGTTACAAATTTAAAATAAAAAGATATAAGATTTCTTAGGATAATCTTATATCTTTTTTATATATGCCCAGCGCAGCTGATACATTTTTAATATCCATTTGCATATAATCAAACCCAGATAATTCATTTAACCTAGCCTGTAGCTGGTCTTTTAAAGTAGATTATCTCATCAAACCTACCCAGTGTCTTGCTTGAGATAAATTTACTGCATCTATACTAGATTCTACTACATTTGTATATTCAGTTGCTTTATTAGCTACTCTATCTATTACAATCTTCATACGCCCAGGCATCTTAGTCAAGTCAGTAATTGACTTTCTAAGAATTGTGTATTTATTTTAATTGTATCATTTTTTACATTAATTTACTATCTAACATTATATTACAGTTATTTAGTCGCTAGTTTGCCTAATAAAAGTGCATTATCATGTTTTAATTTCTTGTTTTCTTTTTCCACCATATCGATTCTTCTTTTCAAGGATTCTATTAATCTATATTTTGATGTTTCTGAAAATTTGGATTTAGAATCAATTGAAACTCTTTTTTTATTTTGTTTATTTATAGCTAAATTTATAGGCTCTATTAACTCATCTGAGTATTTGTATAAGAAAGTTTTGCTCACCCCTGCTTTACGGCATATTTGTGATTTAGTAATAGGGTTTCCTATAGGGTCATCTAATAATTCAAAATACTTTAAAGCTGATAATACTGCCTGTTTTTTTAATTCACTTTCTTCTTTCTTTAGTTTAACAATTTCGCTTGTATTAGGATTTTTATTTGACATTATTAAACTCCTTTTGTGTAAAAATGTTTTGATGCTTCAAATACTTCATTTTGCTCAATCACACCTAATGCAATAGTATAAAATTAAACTACTCTATTAAATTCTTCAGACTTCTCTAGTAATCCCATCGAAATTACATTATCTCTATGTATAGTCTCACTTTCAATTGTATTTTTTACAGCTTGCAAATGACGTGGGTATATTTGGAATTTGGTCACCTGTCAAATTCAAAGATGCACTTCTTGGCGTAATTTCTACAGAGCGACTGTATCATCCTGTAAAAGAGTATTTTTCTACACTTGTATGGGATGGTGTTGAAAGAGTAGATAGACTTTTAGTAGATTATTTAGGTGCTGTAGACAGTGAATATGTAAGAGCAGTTACTAGAAAAACTCTATGTGGTGCTGTAGCACGTATATATAAGCCAGGTATAAAATTTGACTCTATATTAGTGTTAAATGGACCTCAAGGAATTGGAAAATCAACTTTGTTTGAGGTTTTAGGTAAACAGTGGTACTCAGATTCTTTATGTATTACTGATATGAAAGATAAATCCTCAGCAGAAAAATTGCAAGGATATTGGATATTAGAACTAGGGGAGCTAGCTGGTATTAAAAAAGTAGATGTAGAAATAGTAAAATCTTTTATTACAAGAAAAGATGATAAATTTAGACAAGCTTATGGTGTAAATGTTCAAAGCCATCCAAGGAGTTGTATAATAGTAGGTTCTACAAATTCAGAAGATGGATTTTTACGAGATGTAACAGGGAATAGCAGGTTCTGGCCAGTTCATGTTAATGGAGAAAGTAAATGTACTCCTTAGGATTTAAAAGATGTGGACCAGATTTGGGCAGAGGCAATTGTTAAGTATAAAGAGGGGGAGGAGTTATTCTTAAAAGGTAATGTGGCTAAGGAGGCTAATGAAGCTCAAAAGCAGTCTATGGAAATATGGTGTGAGTGTTTTTTAAACGAGAGACAAAATATTAGAAGAAGTGATTCCTATAATATTGAGGGAATACTTACTCGTATTGGTGGATGGGTAAAATATAATACTAATAAAACAGGTAAAACAAATTTTAGACTTTATGGCATACAAAAGACATTTATTAAAGAATAATGCTAGCAAAACTATTGCTTATGAATTTTAATATAGATAAATTCAAGGCAATGGTAGGCAATGTAAGGCAAAAAAACCATTGCCTTGGATTTATTATCATTGCCTATAAAAAGTATATAGGCAATGGCTAGAATTAAGTAGAATGAATGACTTAGCAATCTTATTAATGATTCGCCAATAGGTGGCTCAAGCTAAGTGAATTTTTTATAGTAAGAATCAATCTTTTGGGTATTAATAAAATTATAAAACTTACAGGAGAGAATTTAAAAATGAATAAGACATTTATAAACACGATAGACTACTATAAAGAATACTTACAAAAGAAAAACATAGATATAAATGATGTAAATATAAATACAAAAACATTGGAAAATATAAAACATTATGAAGTAGATGCTAAATTAGAGCTAGAAAAATTAGAATACTTAAGTGAAGAATATAAGTTATATGATAGTGATTACAATGAATTTATGATTGCTATGGGAAAATTAGCCATAGGATTATATAATATAAAAGATTTAAGCGTAGATAACAATAATGAAAAAATGCTAATAGATATATTTTTAGATATTCATTACAGATTTGAATCATTAGAGCAAAGGAATATAATGAAAGATGTATATATATGGAAATATTTAAAAAAATAATAAAGATTCTTATTATACTTAAAAAAGGTGAACTCATTATATAGAGTTCACCTTTTTTTAGGTAAAAGCTTAAAATATTGCTTTGAAGGAAGGTGAAAATAAGTCCCCAAAGAATACTGGATATTTCATAAGTAAAAATTCCACTACATAAAACTATAGAATTTATAATATCCATAGACAAAGCTACATTAATATTTTTATTTCTTTTATTTAAAATTAAAGCAACCACATCAAAACCAACTGTAGTTGATTTTGCACTAAGAGATAAATAATATCCAATACCTACGTAATATAGTAAAGAAATTGGCTAATATAGCAATATCTAAGTTTATCCAGTTATATTGTTATTTACTCTTTCATATAATTCCTATGTGATGAAAGAAAACTTGCAAAAAGTATAAAAAAATACAAGGATAATATAGATTTATGTAGAAATGTATTTATAGAAAGTTTTAGTAATAGATGTATCAAAGAATAAAAGAAGAGAGGGGGAAGTTAATGGGATTTGAATATGTAGTAAGAAATCACTTCTATAGCGTATTTTTCGCGCCTAGAGGAAGAGTTAGAATGTATGAAATAGGAATAAAGATAGCGCAGCAATATTTAACTCCTACAGATAAACTAATAGGTGTAATAGGAGAACCAGGATCTGGTAAAAGCATGCTTATTAGAGGTATGTTTCCAGGGTTGGAGCTTACTAACGATGATGAAGGCTTAAATGTAAGACCCTTACCCTTAATGGATTTTGAAGTAGGAGGATTTTTCACACCTCATACATACCATATTGATATTAGATTTGAATCAGCATTTTATCAAATGTATGAGTTAGTAGATGCAATTAATAAAGCTATTGAAGATGGAAGAAGAGTAATAGTTGAGCATTTTGAACTTATTTATCCTCTAATGAATAAAAATGCAGATTTGCTAATAGGAGTAGGTGGAGAAATAATAGTAACAAGACCTACAATTTTCGGTCCAGAGCCTGGAGATATATCTAGGAGAGTATTCCACTCTATTAATATAAGAAAAATGGCTCATTCAGCAGAAGATTTAGTAGAACATTTTTTACCAGAAGATATTAGTTTTAATTGTGAACATGGTGATGTGTTAAATGGTTTCTTAATATTATTTCACTCAAAACCAGAGATAGATATTAAAGAGATTGAAGATAAAGTAAATAAAATGATTGAAAAGGATATACCTATTCAATATTTTGATGAGAAACATGTAAAAATAGGAGACTATATTCATCCTTGTAGTGGACCTAGAATACATGTAGAAAGTACTGCAAAAATAGAAAACTTCAAATTATTACCTAAATTCTATTATGATTCAAGTAAAAAGGTCTATATGATAGTAGGTTTAGTAGGTGATAGTATTGATGGAAGCTATAAAGATTTAAATAAGATATAAGTAGAAAGGGAGAAAAAAATGGAGAAGAAAACTTTAGTCATTGGAGTTATAGGCGCTGACGTACATGCTATAGGTAATAAAATTCTTTATCATTGCTTTAGTGAAGCAGGTTTCCAAGTTGTTAATCTTGGGGTTATGGTATCTCAAGAAGAATATGTAGATGCAGCTATTGAGTGTGATGCAGATGCTATCTTAGTATCATCTCTATATGGACATGGAGAAATTGACTGTAGAGGTCTTAGAGAAAGATGTGAAGAATCAGGGTTACGTAATATATTACTATATGTAGGTGGAAATATAGTTGTAGGAAAGCAACCTTTTGAAGAAGTAGAAAAGCGTTTTAAGAAAATGGGATTTGATAGAGTATTTGCACCAGGAACAGATCCAGAAATTACTATAGATTTTCTAAAAAAAGACCTAGGAATTGGTGATAAAAATGAAGAAAGTTTTGCTCATTGATTTTGGAAGTACTTATACGAAAGTAACTGCTGTTGATGTAGAAAAAGAAAAGCTACTTGGAAGTGCTTTAAGCTTTACAACTATAAAAACAGATATTAATGAAGGTTTAAATAATGCTATAAATTTACTGGAAAAACAAAGTGGCAAATTAAATTATGATGAATATCTTGCATGTTCTTCTGCAGCTGGTGGGCTTAAGATGATAGTTAGCGGATTAGTGGAAAAAGTAACAGCAGAAGCTGCTAAACAAGCATCACTAGGAGCAGGCGCTAAAGTAATAAAAGTATACTCTTATGAAATGAGCTCAGAAGATATTGAAGAAATTGATGATATAAAGCCAGAAATATTTTTACTTGCTGGAGGCACAAATGGAGGAGACAAAAAATGTATTTTACATAATTCAAAAATGTTATGTAAGTGTAAATCGGATTTTCCTATAATAATTGCAGGTAATAAAGAAGTAAGTAGTAAATGTAAGCAGATTTTAGAAAATAAAGAAACTTATATAGTAGAAAATGTTATGCCTCAGTATGGAGAATTAAATATAGAACCTGCTCAAAAACAAATTAGAGAAATATTTTTAAAACAAATTATATATGCAAAGGGCATAACTAGAGCTAGCAAGCTAATTTCAGGAATAATTATGCCGACACCTTCTGCCATGATGAAAGCTATGGAACTACTTACAACAGGCTATGGTAAAGAAAAAGGTATAGGAGAATTACTTGCTATAGATTTAGGTGGAGCAACAACAGATGTTTATTCCATTGCAGATGGTTTTCCAAAAGAAGCTAATGTAATTTACAAAGGTTTAAAAGAACCTTATATAAAAAGAACTGTTGAAGGTGATATTGGAATGCGTTACAGCATTGATGGTATAGCAGAGGAAGTAGGAATAAAAGAAATTTCAGAACTTTCTCATTTAAGTGAAGATAGAATTAAAGAACTTATAAATAATTTATATAACAATCCTGATATTTTACCAGGAGAAAATGAAGAAATTATGGCACTTGATAATATTCTTGCATCGAAGGCAATAGAAGTTGCCACAATTAGACATGCAGGAAGTATTGAAAAAATATACACATCTACAGGCATGGCATATTTACAAAAGGGAAAGGATTTAAGAGAAATAAAACAAATAGTAGTAACGGGAGGATCTATTATACATATGCCAAGTACTAAAGAAATTACTTCTTATGCTATGTATAATGATGAAAAAGCAGAATCTCTCAGACCAATAAAAGCAGATATACTAGTTGACAAAAAATATATATTAGCTGCAATGGGGTTATTATCACAATCATATCCAGAAATAGCAATTCGTATTATGAAAAAGGAGCTAAAGTATAATGGAAATTAAAAATAAAAGAATTCCTAAGGACGAATTTAATCAAATCAGAGAAGAAATACTAACAAACTGGCCAACAGGAAAGGAAGTAGATTTAGAAGAAAGTTTTGAATTTCATAAATCACTTCCAAGTCATAAGATATTTTCAGCTAAATTAATAAAAGCAAAAGAAGAAGGTGTAACGTTAATTCAGCCTAGAGCAGGTGTAGCTTTAGTTGATGATCAAATAAAATTATTAAAATACTTACAAGATAATGGAAAAGCAGATTTACTACCGACTACTATTGATAGCTATACTAGACAAAATTGCTACGAAGATGCTCAAAAGGGTATTATAGAATCTATTAAAAATAATAAGTCAATGTTAAATGGGTTCCCAGCAGTAAATCATGGTGTAGCAAGTTGTCGTAGAATAATCAACGCACTAGATACACCAGTACAAGTAAGACACGGCACACCAGATGCAAGATTACTTAGTGAAATTACTTATGCAGGTGGATTTACTTCTTTTGAAGGAGGAGGTATATCTTATAATATTCCTTATGCTAAAAATGTTAGCTTAGAAAAAACTATACGTGATTGGCAATATGTTGATAGACTAACAGGTATGTACGAAGAAGAAGGTATATCAATAAACCGTGAACCTTATGGACCATTGACAGGAACTTTAGTACCTCCTTGTATTTCACACTCTGTTGCTATAATAGAAAGTTTACTTGCTGCAGAACAAGGTGTAAAAAATATATCTGTGGGATATGGTCAATGTGGTAACTTTATTCAAGATATTGCTGCAATTAGAGCATTAGAAGATCTTACTAATGAATATCTAATTAAGTATGGATATGAAGATGTAGTTGTAACGACAGTACTTCATCAATGGATGGGGAGTTTCCCTCAAGACGAGTCAAAAGCCTTTAGTGTTATAGCTCTTGGAAGTACGTTAGCATCTCTATCAAAGGCAACTAAGGTAATAGTCAAAACACCTCACGAGGCTTTAGGTGTACCAACTATGGAAGCAAATGCTCAGGGGCTTCTTTGTACTAAACAAATATTATCTATGTTGAAGGATCAAGTATTTAATACAAATGAAGTAGCAATAGAAAAAGAAATTATTTGTGCAGAAACTCGTTGTATAGTAGATAAATGTTTTGAAATAGGAGAAGGGGATATTGCACTGGGAACTATTCGTGCTTTTAAATCTGGAATTTTAGATATTCCTTTTGCACCTTCAGTTCATACTTTAGGTAAAATATTACCTGCTCGTGATAATAATGGAGCAATACGTATTTTAAATTCAGGAAGACTACCTTTTACAAAAGAAATATTAGATTTTAATAATAAGAAAATTGAAGAACGTGCTGCCTTTGAAAATAGAGAAAAGTCTTTCCAAATGGTCATAGATGACGTATATGCAATAAGCAAAGGAACTCTTATTGGTCGTCCAAGAAATAAATAGTTAAATTAAATTTATAGAATCAGTAGATATAAGGGGGAAATTAGAAAAAATGAAAATAATTGATGTAGTTTGCTCTAAAGGACGTACAGGTTTTTATTTTGATGATCAACGAGCAATAAAAAGTGGAGCTATAAGTGATGGAGCTGCTTATGTAGGAGAGCCAGTAACACCAGGATTTACTTCTGTTAGACAAAGTGGAGAATCTATTTCTGTTATGATTATTTTAGAAGACTATCAAGTAGCTCATGGAGATTGTGCAGCAGTTCAATATAGTGGAGCAGGAGGGCGTGATCCATTATTTTTAGCAAAGGATTTTATTCCTATAATAGAAGAATATGTTAAGCCTCAATTAATAGGAAAAGAAGCTAATAGTTTTAAGGGTTTATGTGAACTTATAGAAAATATAAAAGTAGATGAAAAGAGACTTCATACAGCTATACGTTACGGAGTAACACAAGCTATACTAGACGCTGTAGCAAAATCTTCTCATAAAATGATGTGTCAAGTAATTGCAGATGAATATAACACAGAAGTGGCAGATGAAATTGTGCCAATATTCACTCAAAGTGGTGATAGTCGTTATGACAATTCAGATAAGATGATAATAAAAGAAGCTCAAGTACTTCCTCATGCTTTAATTAATAATGTGGAAGGAAAGTTAGGACTTAAAGGAGAAAAATTAGAAGAATACCTTGCTTGGCTTAGAGATAGAATTATAAAACTTAGAGATGATGAATCTTATAGCCCAGTAATTCATATAGATGTGTACGGAACAATAGGTGTAGCATTTGGAAATGATAATTACGAAGATATGGCTAATTATATAGGAAAACTTGAACAAATAGCTAAACCTTTTAAACTTCGTATAGAAGGACCAATGGATGTGGAAGATAGAGAAAAACAAATGTTAGCTCTTAAAAATTTAACAGCTACTCTTGATGAGAAAAATATACAGGTGGAATTAGTAGCTGATGAATGGTGTAATACCTTAGAAGATATTAAATACTTTGCAGATAATAAAGCAGGACATATGGTACAAATAAAAACTCCAGATTTAGGTGGAATTAATAATATAGTAGAAGCAGTTTTATATTGTAAAGAAAAAGGTATAGGAGCGTATCAAGGAGGTACTTGTAACGAAACAGACCGTTCAGCGCAAGTATGTACTCATATAGCTATGGCAACTAAACCAGATCAAATCTTAGCTAAACCAGGTATGGGCGTAGACGAAGGATATATGATAGTTTTCAATGAAATGCAAAGAATACTTGCTTTAAA
>JAVXJA010000094.1:0-8758 GCA_036648085.1 Terrisporobacter sp. | reverse complement strand
CTAAGTAGGACGCGTTGTATCCGAATTTAAGCCTTTTGAGAGCTACACCAAACTAGAGTAGATTGTTAGTTATAACTTTTGAAATAGAGTTCTGTGAAGAAGGAATTAAACAAATTTTATATAGTTTTATAAAGTTTTGGCAACGGCAAGTTAATGAATAAAAAGGATTTTTCTAATTTAGAAGATCAAATTATGTCTACAGTTAGCAGTGCACTAAAAGCAATAGATGTTGCTAATTTGAAAAGAGATATTAACGATAAAACTGAGGAAACTCTAAGTCAATTTAAATCAAAGTTTAATGAATATAGTGACAAATATATGAGATTAAATAAAAAATCTAAAAATCATATATCAAATTACATTAGTAAAAAACCTGCTGGAAGTGTATCAGGAGTACTTTATATAGTATTTGGCGCTAGTGGAACTGTAATTTATGGTTCTTCAGTGGCTCTATTTTTAATAGCTAATTCATTATTTAGTGGTTTTATTGCAGGTAGCCAAGTTGTTTTGGGAGTTTTAGTTTTATTTTTTGTAGGAAGTATAGGTTTATTATTAAAAGGACTAAATGTAAGAAAAAGATTAAAGCGCTTTAAGACATATGTAAGATGTATTGACGACAATAGTTATTTTTTAATTGATGACTTAGCAAGATTTGTTAAAGAAAAAAAGAGTTTTGTACTTAAAGACTTACGTAAAATGATTGATTTAGGTATGTTTTTAGAAGGTCATATAGATGAAGAAAAAACTTATTTTATAATAAATGATGAAGTTTATGGAGACTATTTAAATTTAAAAAGAGAACAAATAGCTAAAGAAACTAACAAGAAAAAATTAAAAGAAGAAATATATAATTCAGGAAACGAAGAAATATACTCTACTATTAGAATAGGTAGAAATTATATTGAAGAAATAAAAGCTGTAAAAAATGAGCTTTATAGAGAAGAGATAGCTATAAAGTTAGATAAATTAGGAAATATTGCAAATGAAATTCTTAGTCAGGTTGAGAAGAATCCTAAAAAGATATCAGAAGTTAATAAATTTATAAATCATTATCTTCCAATTACTATGAAATTAATTAATTCATATAAAGAGTTAAATAATCAAGTAGTTCAAGGTGATAATATAAAAAATGCTAAAATTGAAATTGAAAAGAGTATTGATCTCATTAATAATGCTTTTGAAAATTTATTAGATGATTTATTTGAAGATGTTGTTTTAGATATTTCTACAGATATTTCTGTTCTTAAAACACTATTCAAACAAGAAGGATTAGGAGAAGACGATTTTAAGTAACGTATTTATCCAAAATAATTCGCCAACACGTTGCTCAAAGTGGTAACGAGGATATATCGTTGACGATATGAGCAAAGCGAATTTTAAAAAATAACAGGGAGGTATGAAGCATGAGCGATGAATTTAAAATAGAATCTATTGAAATAAAGCCAGAATTAACTTTTCAACCATTTGAAGAGGTAGTTCCTGAGATAAAAATAGAAGAAGAGAAAGTAAAAGAAAAAATAATTGATGAAATCCAACTAACAGAAGAAGAAAAAAAGATGGTAGATCAATTTGTAGATAAAATAGAGATAAGTAATTCAAATTCTATTTTACAATATGGAGTAGGTGCTCAAAAGAAAATTTCTGATTTTTCACAAGCAGCTTTAAATGATGTGAAAACTAAGGATTTAGGTGAAATTGGGGAAATATTATCTAGTGTAGTTCTTGAGTTAAAGAATTTTGAGGAAGGTGAAGAGAAAAAGGGAGTTTTCGGTTTCTTTAAAAAAGGTAAAGACAAAATATCACAGATGAAAGTAAATTATGAAAATGTAGAGAACAATATTACTAAAATGTGCAATATTCTTGAAAAACATCAAATACAACTTTTAAAAGATATTGCTATGTTAGATAAGATGTATGAAATAAATAAAGCATATTTTAAAGAGCTTTATATGTATATATTAGCTGGGAAAAAGAAACTTCAAAAATTAGAAAGTGAAGAACTTCCTAAATTACAAGAAAAAGCAAGAAAAAGTGGAAATCCTCAGGATGCTCAAGAATTAAATGATTTTATTGCTCTTTGTAATAGATTTGAAAAGAAAATTCACGATTTAGAATTAACTAAAATGATTTCATTACAAATGGCTCCTCAAATTCGTTTAATTCAAAATAATGACACTTTAATGTCTGAAAAAATACAATCTACAATTATAAATACTATTCCCCTTTGGAAAAGTCAAATAGTTTTATCACTTGGAGTTGCTCACGCTGCTGATGCTGCAAGAGTTCAAAGAGAAGTAACAGATATGACAAATGAACTTTTACGTAAGAATGCAGAAATATTAAAAACTTCAACTATAGAAACTGCAAAAGAGTCTGAAAGAGGAATTGTTGATATTGAAACACTTAGAGCTACTAATGAGTCCTTAATTTCAACTCTTGATGAAATACTTAATATACAAACAGAAGGACGTGAAAAACGTAGAGAAGCTGAAGTAGAATTAAGAAATATTGAAAATCAATTAAAAAACAAGCTTATAAATTTTAAATAATAGTATATATTTAAATTATATAAAAAGTTAATAAATACTAGCGTTAAATTTAACAAAAAAGCACTAATCTTAATAGATTAAGTGCTTTTTTGTTTTAATTTAATATAAAAACTATAGTATTATATAGATTAAAGCTATGAAAATTTTGTAAATTAGGAGGGTACGGGATATGTTAATATATTTAAGTTTATTAGATTCACAAGAAGATATATCAAAATTTGAATCAATCTATAATACATATAAAAATAGAATGCATTATATTGCAAATGATATACTAAAAGATAACTATTTAGCTGAAGATGCAGTTCACAATGCATTTTTACGTGTAATAAATAATTTAGAAAAAATAGATGATGTTAATAGTCACAAAACTAAAGGTTTAATAGTTATTATAGTAAAGAATATATCTATTGATATATATAGAAAAAATAAAAAAGAAAGAGAGAATATTACTTTTATCGATGATTTAGATCAAATTAATGGATATGATGAGATTTATAAAAATAATCTTGGCAATTTAGAGATTGCCATATCTAAACTACCTGAAAATTATAAACAAGTTTTTTTATTAAAATTTAGCCATGATTTAACTGATAACGAGATAAGTGAGATACTTGATATAAAACCAGATAATGTAAGAAAAAGAATATCAAGAGGAAGAGAGAAATTAAGAAATATATTAAAAGAAATGGAGGTGTATAGTATTGGATAATTTGGATATAACAGATGAAATGATTTATAAAAGTTGTAAGAAATTAGAACAGAATTTATTAGATAATTTACCTAATGAAGTAGATATAGAATATGAATTCTCAAGTAAATTTAAACGTAAAATGAATAAATTGATTAAATACGAAAAAAGATCTCCTATAATTAATTCAATATATAAATATTCAAAGAAAATAGCAATTGTATTTTTAATTATAACTATGGGATTATTCACATTAAGTATGAGTGTCGAAGCTACAAGGACAAAGGTAATTAACACTATAACCGAGATATATGAAGAGTTTACTTCTATAATATTTTCCAAAGAAAATACAAATATAAGTATAGACCAAGAATTTAAACCAACATTACCTAATTATATCCCAAATGGATTCAATGAAATAGATAAAGTAGAAAGTGATATAGGAATATTTATAGTTTATGAAAATGATGAATATTTACAGATTAGATATAGTTGTGGTGAGATAAGCAACAACTCAATTATATTAGATACGGAGGATGCACAAGTAGAAGATATAAAAATAAATGGGTACGATGCAAAATACATAGTTAAAGATAATATTCAGCAATTAGTCTGGAATGATAATATATCATCCTACTTAATTGATATGGAATCTAAAACTAGTAAGCTAATTAATAATGATAAAGAAGAGTTAATAAATATGGCGGAAAGTATAAAATAATAAAAAAATTATAAAAAGTGTCACAAACCTCCTTATTATTTCGTTATCTATAGTGAAAATAGAAATAATAAGGAGATTTTATGAATTTTAAGAGAGTAATAATATCAACTATTTGTATACTATCATTTATGTTTGTATCTATTTTACCATCATATGCATATAAAGTTAACTTATATGATGTATATAAAGAAGCAGATGAACCAACGGAGATAATGGAGTACATCACTAATTCAAAAAGCAATTTAAGTATAACTTCAAAAGGAGTTGCTAGTATATTATGTACAGTTTCAGGCAATGCAGGTATTACAAAAACTGAAATTAAAGCTAGTTTACAAAGAAAAGTGAATAATAAGTGGACTACAGTTTCAACATGGTATAGTAATGGTTCTAGAACTTGTACATTATCTAAAAAAATTAATGTATCAAAAGGATATCAATGGAGAGTACTATCCACTGTAAAGGCTTTTAAAGGAAGTAAATCAGAAACAAAAACGATAACAAGTAATATATCTAAGTGGTAAATATATTATAAGGATTTATTAGAATAAAAAAGATCATGTACTTATAAATTGGTACATGACTTAAAGAGGGGGATAATAAATGAAAAGAATATGAAACTATTTATAATAGAAAATTGAGGGGAATGAGTAGCAGCAACTTTAAAGATTTATCTAAAGCAGAACAAAGATATATTGATGATATAAAAGAAGAGCATATACTACAAGCTATGGTGGATATAGATGAAAATATGAAATTTTTAGGCTTTGAAGAGGTTGAATCTGAAGGAATAAATTTACAAGAACGTTCAAATAATCCATCAGATTTAATTTTAACTGATAAACTTTATTTTAATAAAGAGAAAAAACAATACAACTTTGTAGGATACTGGGATTTTAAAGCTTGGGACTCTTTAACAAGTACGTTAGATATTGCTTCTGTAAGGATGAATAATAATACTTATCCCATAGTCAGATCATATGCTTATAGCTATAATCAAGCAGGAAAATCAACAGGTTCAGATAATGATGGAAGTCATTCAACAAATTCGCATGCTACAAAAAAGTTTGAAAATAAAGCTGGAGTAGTATACAATGTAAAAGATCAATGGGTTAAACAGCCAAGTACAGGTATATACAAGACTGATAGTGGCAGAGTATCTATGTGGTTTAAAAAAGGAAAAGATTCAAATAAAGTATTTTTTGATTTTCATCATAATTATAAAACATCATCAGTTTCAGCTAATGCAACTTTAGGTGGAGTAAAACTGAGTGAATCTTCTTTAACTGTTTCATATAGTAAAACATCAAAAAATTATCAAAGAGCAAGTAGAGGGAAATCAATATAAATTTAGCATAAGAAAAGAGGGTACTATGATGAAGAAAGTTGTAATTTATATAATTGCTTTATTACTATCAACGAGTTTACTATTTTTTACTGTTGGATCTATTGTTGGAGTAGAAAACATCTATAATTCTTTTATGTTAACACTTTTAACAATGCATTTTATATTGTCTTATATATTTTTGCAGTTAAATAAATAATTTATACTCTTTTGTATGTGTAATAAAGAATCATATTACAAGTGAATGAGCATATACTAATGGGGATTAATGAAATTATAGCCATATAACTTTTTATGTATATGGCTATTTTTAGTGAATATCTATAGTATAAAGTTCTCAATATAATCTGGAGACTTGTATTTTACAAGAATATCTTCTAAAGTTTTTATAGATGAAGTTATGATTTTATCTTTGTGATGAACAAGTTTAAATGATCTTTTTAATTTACCTAAAAGTTTGCTATTGATAATATGAATATTACCATTCAAAATATCTTCTTCAAAAGTATGTATAGATAAAAGTGATAAGCAGTTATCATCAAGAATTGCTCTTTTAATAGTGTCTGTAGAGCTAGCTTCCCACACTAACTGCACATGAATTTTATGTTTATTTAAAAACTCCTCTAAATAAGCTCTAGTACCACTGCCGTCTTCTCTTATAGCAAATCTTTGATTTTGTAAATCTTTTAATTCTAATTTTTCCTTATTACAAAAATGATGATTATTATTACATAAAAGAACTAAATAGTCATCTATAACAGGAATACTTATTAAATCAGGTGATTGAATTTCACCTTCTACAATAGCAATATCCAGTTCTGATTTCAGTAGTTTTTTCTCCACCATACTTGTATTGTTTACATAAGAATAAGTATTTACATTTGGACAAGTTAAATGGAATTCTTTTAATATTTTTGAAAGCAGATGAGTTCCAACAGTAACAGAAGCACCTACTCGAAGATGTTCCATATGAAGATTTTCATTCATAGTTTTCTCTAAATTATCAAACTGTTCTACTAGTTGTTTAGCAGATTTTAATAATTCTTTTCCAAATTCAGTTATGTATAATCGTTTTGATAGTCTATCAAATAATTTAGCACCATAATGTTCTTCTAGTTCACGAATAGCCTGACTTACTGTTGGCTGAGAGATAAATAATCTCTGAGATGCCAAACTCATTTTGCCTGTATTTGCAACTTCAACAAAGATTCTTAAATGTCGAATTGTCATAAAATACCCCCATTTTTAGTATAAAATATATTTTTAAAAGTGACCTTTATTAATAGGTTTTACCTATGTTATTCATAAAATAATATAACTTTTAATTAAGTATAACAAATGCTACAATAAAATTGATAATAAATAGGTAAATAATAGAAAAATAATTCTGTTAAAGAATAAAAATAGATGTTAAAAAGGGGGATTTTTTATGGCAGCATTAACAGTTAGTTTAGAAAATGAAAAAAGGGTAAAAGGATTAGGTTTCTTAAGTAATAAGGGAACGGATAATTTTTCAGGAAGAGTAATAACTATAAACGGAAAAATAAGTGCAGCTCAATTAAAATGCATATCTGAAGCAGCTGAGTTATATGGAAATGGTACTGTAACATTCACTACTCGTCTTACAGTGGAAGTACAAGGAATACCATATGAAAAAATAGAAGATTTTAGAGCATATATATCAAGAGAAGGATTACAAACAGGTGGAACAGGGAAAAAGATAAGACCAGTTGTATCATGTAAAGGAACTACTTGTCAGTATGGATTACAAGATACTTTTGCTTTATCAGAAGAAATTCACAACAGATTTTATAAAGGTTATAGACAAGTAACTCTACCTCATAAATTTAAAATAGCAACTGGGGGATGTCCAAACAACTGTGTAAAACCAAATTTAAATGATTTAGGAATAATAGGACAATGTGTACCAAACTTTAATGAAGAAGCTTGTAAAGGATGTAAAAAATGTATTATAGCTAAAAACTGTCCAATGGATGCTTGTGAAGTTATAGATGGAAAATTAAAAATACATGAAGATAAATGCATACACTGTGGACGTTGTGATGGAAAATGTCTATTTAAATCTATAGAAAATAGTCAACATGGATTTAAAATATATATAGGTGGAACATGGGGAAAAAGAGTATCTCATGGAATAGAGCTAAACAAAGTATTTACTAATGAAGAAGAAGCATTAAATGTAATAGAAAAAGCTATATTATTATATAAAGATCAAGGCATAACTGGTGAACGTTTTGCAGCAACTATACAACGTATAGGTTTTGAAAATGTGGAAAAACAATTATTAGGCAATGATTTATTAGAAAGAAAAGAAGAAATAAAAAATGGAAAATAGATAAAAATATTTATATACTTAAAATAGTTAAATTTTACATATAAAAATAATTAATTAGAATTTGCAAATTTGTTGCTGAATAAGATATTATACTCTACTATATTAATTATAGTTACAATCTGAATATAGTAATTATAATTAATATATTGGAGGGGTAAAATATATGTTAAAGAAAAAAATAGTATAACTAGCTACTGCAGTATTAATATTTTCTGTAAGCACAATAAGTTCATTTGCAAGTGTAGTTACTACTAATGAAGTGGATAATCAAGAAGATTACCATTATGAAGTTGACTTTACAGAGTTAGGAGTTACAACAGACGAATTAAAAGAATTAACTTATGCTGAATATTATCAAGAGTACTTCCCAGAGGCTTGGAATGATGTATTCACAGAAGAAGAGAAAGATTATTATAAAACAGTTAATTTTCTAGAGGATATTAATACTATGGATAAAGCTAAAGGTCTTCAATATCTTAATCATCTTAACTTTAAAAAAAGTAGTAAAAGCTGGAAAGCTAAGGCTGAAACAGCATATATTAGCGGCAAAGTTGCCAGTAGAATAGATCATGATGTATACATACAAGATTCTTCTGGTCATGGAGTCGCTGGATCTTTATCAGGAACTACAAAGAGTACAAAATACTACTCATCAGATATATCAAAACCGACATCAACTTTTTCGAAAGGTAAGAAATATAGAGCATATTCTAAGCATACAATGAAAATAAATGGTAAGAATTATATAAGGACTAATTATACAGGTTATGCAATACCAAGACCATAAAATTATTTAATTTAAATGTAAAGGGATGAAAAGCTATACTTAAGAACTGGAATCTAACAAAACACATTTTTGCATCAATAATAATTTCAACCCTTGTGTGTGTTTTATCTTGTGTTTTTTTTAAGCCATCTAACGCCCATGATTTGTCATTACTTATGGATGGTGGTCGTACTATATCTTTAAACATAGAAACTGTATATGTAGCTATTACAACTTTTATAGCATTGTTACTGACTTTATTTAGTTATATACCTATAAAAAACAGTAACAAGTAGTTTATAAAATCTTATAAAAAGATTATAAAAATATAAA
>JAVXJA010000093.1:0-9047 GCA_036648085.1 Terrisporobacter sp. | reverse complement strand
AAACAGCATTTCCAAATGATCCTGTGCCACCTGTGATTAGTAAAACTTTATTTGAGAACATAATATTTCCTTTTCAACTCTAGTCAAAAATCCAGCTTGTAAATTTATTTTCGAAAATATGGTTATCTTGACTAACCATTAATAAAAAAGTTTCGCAATTTTTTAGGAAATCTAAATAAACATTGTTATCATAATATCTTGATAACTTATTGACTAGAGATTCCTCACTACCATCCCAAATAACACCAATGCCGAAATCTTCTACGATTTTAGCTAAATAAGTATTATTACTTACTATAATTGGTCGTCCATATTTACAGGCATCATATAGCCTATTAGGAATAGATGTAGTTAAAAGTAAACTATCATTACCATATGCACTTAAAATAAAATTAGCATCTTCATAAAAATATTTTTTTTCATTTGCCGAAAATCTCCCTATAAAGTTAACATTAGCAATATTGTTATTAAGCACATGAGCCTCAATAATATTACTAGAATCTCCTTTACCTACATAATTTATAACATATTTTTTGTTTTTCATTTTCTGAATAAAATCAATATTTACATCATGGTATGAAACTGAACCAATATATGATATATTTTTTTTATTAAAATCAAACCTCATAAACTCCAAATCAGCCCTCGAACAATTATGTGAGACTATATATTCTCTTTCTTTTGGAAGCCAATCCTCAAAACCTTTAGAAGAAATAAAAACCATTTTTGATTTTTTTATTAGAATTTTTTCAAAAATATTAAAAAAATAGATTCTTTCATGTGAATAATCCCTAATATCTAGCACAAAATTTTTATCTAGTAGAAAATCAAATAATACAACTCCCATTTGAGCACTCAAAATGATATATTTATCATATTTATTCTTTGAAAAATGATTTATTAAAAATCGCCTAAACCCCCAGTAGCCTTTAAGTGTAGAAAATTTACCTCCAGTCATCTCATTATTAAAGACAAATGAATTATTAAGACTTTCTTTTAAATTAAATCTGTCCCAATAAATAACATCACACTTAACATTATTTCTTTTCAATAAATTTAAGTATAAATAAAGATAAGGCGTGTAACTTATGCTTGATGGAGCAACAATACAGACTTTATTCATTTTCCACCTTTGAAACTAAAGTAGATAAATCATTTTTTAGTCGTTTAGAAACAACTTCCTTTAGATGGTTTTTACATAAGGCATTTTTTGCATTAATTAAATATTGTTCTCTAAGTTCAGAGTTCAAAAAAATACTTAATAATTTCTCTTCTAATAAATTGATAGATTGTTGATCTGCTACGACTGCCCATTGATCAGATTTAGCATAACTAATGGTAGATACATCAGGGGGCCCATAAGCTAATATAATTCTAGATGCCATCATATACAGATGGCACTTTGTTGACACTGAATATTTTATATACTCCTTGTATTCATCATCAAATGATTCTGGAAGAAATAAAATATGGGACTCAGCCAACAATTGAGGCATTTTATCATCTTGAACTGCTGGGTATACATTTACTCCATATAACATAAATAAATCTACTGCTTCATCTGGAGTAAAATTTGAATAAACATTAATTTCAAATCGCATACCCTTTTTATTTAGCAGATGAACTGCTTTTGATAAATCTATTATTGCCTTCCACCTATTCAATGCTAATGAACCAGAATATAAAATTTTGATAACACTATCTTTCCATGAAAGTTCATTATCCAACTGAATATTATATTTCTGAGGATCAGCACATTGCATCAATGTAGAAAATGGTTTGTTGTATCGCTTTATATATTCTAATTTCATTTTCTCCCCTATAACATAATTCAAATCACTTTCATTTAACAATTTATTGAATTCCGATCTTGTAACCGCCATCATGTACTGAGATAAAAATCCATTTGTATATAAGTGTTCAACCCAATCATCAGCAATGTTAAAGCAAATGGGTATATTAAACTCCTTATTAATGATTAATGGCAATTTCATAAAAGAAATATCTGCTCCCTGAACAAAGAGAACATCTGGGCTATATTCTATGATCCATTTTTTTAAATCATCAGACATTTTTGGAGGAAATATTATTTCCCATATACCACTTCTAACTATAAGATCTGAAAAATATTTTAAAATATTTTCTTTAAATGATTTTTTTTTCGGTTTATTTAAAATTAATGCAATATTTTTATTTTCAGTTTTACTCTTAAAAAAAGAAAAAAATACACCTAAATTTCTATCTCTAGAATCAATTCTATAACCATTTTCAATAAATTGATTTTCCTGAGTAGATGTAGAGTCATTAGAATATATCTGAGCAATAGAATTTTTTGGCCAATCAGAAAACCAATTTTTTATAGCCATACTACTGCTATCTATAGTATTCACTCTATTTTTCACAATTAACAATACTTTCGGAAATTCATTATTGATCATATAGCCCTCTAATCAAAAAAATTAAAATATAGGAATAAGTTTGTAGGTGGAGTATTTTTCCATCCAAAGAGGATTTTGATAAAATCCGTAATATACATAGAGAGTCCAGATAATAATTAAAGCAATTATTGCATATCTTACATAAACATTTTTCAAGTGTGAAATCATTAATGGCATCGCCACAATAAAAAGCATTTCAAAATAGAAATTTATTCTACTCAGCATAGCAATATAGACAGCAAGTGGAGTAATAAAATATGTAATAGATGCCAACTTCACTATTAGTCTCTCTGATTGATTCAAACTTGACAAAACAAATAGAAAAAAACTTAACAAGAGGAAATTATACAGTGCCCCTACACCACTTCCTAAGTCACCACTTTCACTGTAAATTAAATATTTTTCAAATGCGTCTGAAAAAAAACTTAATTGAAAAAAATAATCTCCGAGATCCTGTCTAAACAAATAAAGAATTGGAAAAATCAATATTGAAATAAAACAAAAAATTGAATTATTAATTCTATTGGATAATAATATAGGCACTAGAAATAAAATAGTAAGTAAAATACTTGTATGAAAATTATAAGCAACAAAAAAATAGAATAAAACTTTTAAATATTTCCTTTCTACAATTGAATCCACCATAAGTAAAAAAAAGCTGATCGCAATAGATTGTCTTATTGCAGAAGCATTAATCAGCATATTGTCAGGAATAAAAATAAAAATAAAAATAGCAAACCAATACAAATTAGGAGGGCAATACTTAAATATTATCTTTATTAATACATACAATTGAAAAATAACAAGTGCAAAAACCAAACCAAAAAAACCAATTGGTTTGAATAGCATACATAATAAAATCCAACCAATCTCTACTCTACCATCATATTTAATTGCATCTTCTATTGCTAGAACGGAAAACTCATTAAATAAATCATTATACGCTAAATAATCATTTCCAAAATCATACCGAAAAGCTAAAAATACAAATAGTAGAAAAATACTCAAACAAAAAAATACTTTTTTATATATACCTTGTGTAGAGAATTTAGATGCATATAAGTTAAGAAATACACAAGTTACTCCTAAAATAATATGTATTAACACTTTTCATCAACCTTAATATTAGACGACAATAATTCATCATATATTTTTTCAATTTGCATAACATTTTTGAAAGAGAATTTTTCAATCACTTTACACCGTCCTCTTTCTCCCATCTCACTACTAAGATCAGGATTATTAATTAAGAAATTAATTGAGGTTGCTAATTCAAATGCTGAATCTTTTTTTACAATTAAACCATCAATTTTATGATCTATAATTTCATCCATCCCCTCAACATCTGAACCTATAGCTGTTCGACCTCTTGCAAATGCTTCTATAATAGGTCTTGCAAAATGTTCTTTCGTAAAAGGGCTAATTAATATATCTGTTGCATCTAACATTTCAGATACATTATTTATCATACCAACTATTACAACTCTATTATCACTATTTAAAATAGATAATGCTTTATGTACTCTTTGCTGCGACGGCGATAATTTAAGTCTTATTTTATTAATCATTCCCTGCTTTATGGTTGTATTATAGTTTCCACAAAAAATAATTTTAATATCATTATTTAAGTATTTAAGACTATCCACAACTGTAAAAAAACCTTTAGCTTCATCTACTCCACCTAAATATAAGACTTTTCGAGTAGCACTTTCTATGTGATTAACGCGATTTTCATCAACCTCTATAAAATTATATACAACTTCAGTTTTATCAATTAAACCTAGTCTTTTTTTATTATCAGAACTAATGGCAATAATTTGATCCGAATATTTCTTTATTTGATTTTTAAAAAAGGCTCTACGCAGTCCGAAATATCCGCTCGCAATAGGTTCTCGGATATGAATAACTACTTTTGACTTTAACGAAGATGCGTACAAAAAATCAGACAAAACCGAAGAATTTAAGTGAATAATATCTGCATCAAACTTAGATAATATTTTTTTTGAAAAGAAATATCTAGATAAAACCCACCAAAATGAAAATATAAAAATCTTAAAAATCTGATACCATTTAAAATATGATGGAACAATATGAGGATAAAATTGATAAAAATTCTTATAAAAAGGATGATCAATGATACTATAATTTATATTTTCTTTTTCTAAAAGATTAGTAAGATTGGAGTTTTTTAGAAGTAAAACCTCCACATCATATTTTCCTGCATCTAAATGTTTAATTGTTTTTATCATGCTGATAGGTGCTCCACCAACACCGACCCCATGATGAACAAATAGTATTTTCTTTTTCATTTCAAGTACTTCTATTCCAATTAAAACCAAGATTATTTTTCACACTTAATAAAATTTCTTTATTGAAGAAAAATGTTAAGGATACGTATACAAAAATGAACTGGATACCTCTAACCAAAAAGTCTAAAAAAACTAGTTCAAATGTATAAAAATACACACTTATCAATGAAAATAAAGCAATATAAAAAGCTCTAAAATTCTTATCTAAAAAATCTAAAAAACCAATATCTAAATTTCTTTTAATTATAAAAATATACTCTAACACTTTTAGTATTATTATGAATAATATCAAACTATAACAAACACCGATTAGTTTATATTTAGCTCCGAGAAAAATTATTATTGGCATTAAAAGGAATATTATCATATTCCAATAAAAACCAACTTTAGGCTTATTCTTAGCTAGCAAAACTGCACCAATAGGACTACCCACTGATCGAATATACATATAAATACAAAGAAGCTGTAAAACAGGTACCGCATCAATCCATTTAGATCCGAATAATATCATGATTATAGAATGGGAGAAATTTAATATTAATATTAATATTGGTGCTAAAATAAATGAAACCAATTTAACAGAAAATAGATATTGATTCTTTAATTCAACATCATTGTTAGCATTAACCATTAAAGGTAAATTTACTCTTGAAATTACTGGATTCACTAAATTAATAATTTTTAATGTTATATTTTTTGCTATTCCATATAGACCAACATCATTCATTCCTAAAATTTTACCAATAATTAGTGTATCCATCTGGCTAACAATATAAATAAAATTTCTTTCACCAAGCTGATAAAAACCAAATGATAAAAAGCCCTTTATACTATTAAAAGAAAATAAAAATCTTGGATAACCGTACTGCCTCACACCTAAATAAAGATAGGTAATGCCTGAAAAAATTGCCCCCACCAAAACACCAGCAATTAAAGCATAAATCCCATAAGAATATATAGCCAAAAAATAAGTCACAATAAATGAAAGTAATGCAGAAACAATATCAATCTTACCCATCAAGCTAAAATATAGATCTTTTTGGAAAAAAGTTTTATATAAAATACCTACTCCTCCCGCTAAAAGAACAAATGACAGATAATATAAAATTTTTTTAATTGAATCATTATTATAAAAAGATGCTATTTCTCCTGATATAGAACAAATAATCAACATCAAAAAAATTGCAATAAAAATATTTAACCAAAATAAAGATGATACTTCAATTTTGGATATTTTTTTTGCATGGATGATAGCATTACTGATACCAGCATCCATAAATATTTGTAAAAAACCAATAAACACAATTACTATCGAAACGACTCCAAAATCCTCTTTTGAAATAAATCTTGCTATTACAACTAATTGTATAATTTGAAGTACAGCAAGAAAAATGGAAGAGAAAATCGTCCATTTTACACCCGATAATATACCTTTAGATTTCATTCTCAACCTACTTCAATAGTTTTGTTAAGAAATAGTATATTTGATAAAGTTTTTTAAACTTAGCATAAAACTTATATTTATCATTCGAAATATTCAAAGCATTATCAACATCACCTCTATTTATACTTAAAAGTTCTGTTTCACAGAAAATTTCATCTACCACATTAACTCTATCATTCCAATTTAACTGATTCATAGCATATAATCTTGATGAATTACGAAAAGAATCTATATTATTTTTATTTTCAACCATAAACTTTATTTTTCTAATTAGATCATAAATATCAATTTCATTCTGTGGCCAATAATACGCATCATATCGGCAAAATATTTTATTTAATTTTACTGTTTGGCTACCAATTTCTGGTAAAAACTCATTCATTGGGGCATCGTTTGGTATAATTATAGGCATGCTAGCTGCTAAAGCTTCGGCAAGTGTTAATCCAATACCATCTAAACGTGAAAGGTATAGATATATGTCTCCCTCATAATATAGCCCAGGTGCAGATACTGTTTTAACAACTTCTTTTAATAGCCCCTCTTGTTTTATTTTTTTTATTTTCTGTTGGATATCATGATCTTTAAAAAAAGTTTCTAAAGCAATTTGGGTATGAACAATTAACTCTATTTGATCAGCAAGCTTTGATTCTAGTTCAATCAGTTCATAAAAGGCAGAAATAGCTAAATCAACTCCTTTTCTATAAGGATTCATTCCAGCTGAAGTAAAGAATCTAATTTTATCACTAGCTTGCCTTTTATGGGCGATATCGAATAAATCAATATTTGTCCCCCATGGTACATAGTAAGCCTGCTTATGCCATTCAAATACAGAATAATGTCTCTTAGTATTACATATCAAGAAATCAAATATTCTATAAGTCTGAATTGTATTTTCAGTATAATAATCTATATATAGACCTGTTTTTATACCTAACTCACGACATAATGCGACTGGTTCCAACCATTTTTGCTCATTAAACAAGACGCTTTCAATTTTATTTTTCTTTAACCATTTTTTAAACTCTTTTAAATCTATATACGTAGGAATAGGAGCAAAATCCTTTTTTTGAGTAGTTACCGTATTAGCATCCCAAGAGGAACCGAATATTTTATTCGTATCCTCACCACGAGCATAAATAAAGACCTCATGCCCTTTAAGTTCGAGAAGTTTTTTATATTGCATCGAAACATAGGCCGCCCCACGTTCAAACCAAGTGGTTACAATACCTATTCTCATGGTAATTCTCTTAAAAATTTAATGATCTTTTCACTAGCTGTTCCGTCACCATACGGATTGTGCGCTTCAGACATCTTCTTATAAAGATTGCTATTTTCAATCAACTCTTCTACTGTTTTCTGAATTAATAAGGCATCAGTACCAACTAACTGAACTGTGCCAGCCTCAACTGCTTCTGGGCGTTCAGTAGTATCTCTCATAACTAAGACTGGTTTACCTAAAGAAGGTGCTTCTTCCTGAATACCACCAGAATCAGTTAAAATAAGATAGCTTCTATCCATAAGATATACAAAAGGTAAGTAATCCTGAGGGCTAATCAAATAAATATTATCAATACCAGCCAATAACTCATTCACTGGTTTTTGCACATTTGGATTTAGATGAACTGGATAAACAATTTGGATATCTGAATGTTTTTTTGCAATATTTGCAAGCGCTGAGCAAATATTAAAAAAACCTTGACCAAAGTTTTCACGACGATGACCAGTAACTAAAACTAGTTTTTTTGTTATATCTAAAAATGAAAATTGCTTTTCAAAAGTTGAAAGCAGTGCTGTATTTTGTTCAATTTTATGTTTAACTTGTAATAATGCATCAATTACTGTGTTTCCAGTAATAATAATCTTCTCAGAACTTATATTTTCTTTAACTAAATTCTGATATGAGGATTGAGTTGGGGCAAAATGATAATCTGCTAATACACCAGTTAACTTTCGATTAGCTTCTTCTGGCCAAGGCGAATACAAATTACCGGTCCGTAAACCAGCCTCAACATGACCAACCTTAATTTTATGGTAGTAAGCCGCTAGAGATGCGGCAAAAGTTGTGGCTGTATCCCCATGAACCAAGATAAGGTCTGGTACCCATTCAGAAAATACTTCCTCTAATCCTTTTAAAACACCTGACGTTACATCAGATAAGCTTTGGCTTGGTTTCATTAGATTAAGGTCATAATCTGGCTGTAAATTAAATAACTCTAAAACCTGATCCAACATTTGTCTATGCTGCCCTGTTACACAGACTCTGGTCTCGAAATCCCCACTATATTGTCGTAATGCCAAAGCTAAAGGTGCCATTTTTATTGCTTCTGGGCGTGTTCCAAAAACTAAAAATATTTTTTTCATATATCTATCCTACAATACTCATAAACGCAGTGAGCTTTCGTTTTTATCTAATAA
The DNA here is from genome assembly GCA_036648085.1 of Terrisporobacter sp. GTDB lineage: Bacteria > Bacillota > Clostridia > Peptostreptococcales > Peptostreptococcaceae > Terrisporobacter. Next base: position 441 of record JAVXJA010000093.1, on the reverse strand, counting down.
GTATTTCAAATCATATAGAACAAATTTCGACTTACCTAAAGCCCGAATTTTTTCTACCGTCATAGACTTAAACTGCTCATGTGCAACTGCTAGAATGACAGCATCATATGTATGTGGAGTCAATTCCATCATAGGAGCCAAACCATATTCATGTTCTACTTCTTCTGAATTCACCCACGGATCATATATATCTAAATCCAACTCATATTCTTTTAATGCTTTCACCATATCTATAATTTTGGTATTACGGATATCAGGACAATTTTCTTTAAAGCTCAAACCCATTACTAAAATTTTAGAACCAATAACCTGAATACGTTGTTTAACCATTTCCTTAATTAATTGAGTAGCAATATATTCTCCCATTCGGTCATTAAGGCGGCGTGCAGCTAAAATAATTTCTGGATGATAACCAATAGACTGGGCTTTATGCGTCAAATA
>JAVXJA010000092.1:0-9135 GCA_036648085.1 Terrisporobacter sp. | reverse complement strand
TAAATATGTATTTAAGGTATAGTTAGATAGTGATTTTAGTAAAATGGCTAAATTTCAATGATTATTAGGGCTTTTAGAAGATAGCAGAATTTATTAATTTTAATTGAAATATAAAATTAAATAAATAAAGTTAGTTAAATTCTATATAAATAAACACAAATGTATATTTGACATTAAATAATAAATAAAAACACATTTATATTGCTAAAAAACTTTAATTTGTTATTTTGTTAATGAAAATTAAAAAGAGGTATTTTTTATGTTCTTAAAATTAAAAAAAATGATTAAGGGGGTGGTTTACAATATGATAAATAGAATTGATATTGCTAAAGAATTAGACATAGAAATTGCAATGAATGATAATATAGCCAATGCGATTAAATTATGGAGCAATATGTATAATAATAGTCCCCCTTGGATTAATGAAGAAGTGGCAACGTTAGGACTTCCTGGAGCTATAGCTAATGAGTTAGCAAGACTGGTCACTATAGAATTTAAAAGTGAAATAAATAATAATGAGGGTTTAAATAAAATCTATCAAGAGCTAATCGATGTATTAAGGATTAATACAGAATATGCATGTGCTAAAGGTGGATTAATATTTAAGCCCTATTTTAATGGAAAAAATATAGAAGTAGATCTTATTCATCAAGATAACTTTTTACCTATTTCATACAATGCTATAGGAGAAATTACAGCAGCAGTTTTTTTAGAGTATAAAATTATTGGTGATAAAAAGTATACTAGATTAGAGTATCATGACTTCAAAGAAGGTAATTACACTATAAAGAATACTGCTTATGTAAAAAGCAATCTTATAAAAGATAATAGTTTAGGTAAAAAGACTATATTAGCATGTATTCCTGAATGGGAGGAATTACAAGAAGATACAAGACTTGATAAAGCCATTAGACCGTTATTTAGCTATTTTAAAATACCACAGGCTAATGCTATAGATATTAATAGTCCATTGGGTGTATCTTGCTATGCTAAAGCAAGTGATTTAATAAAGCAAGCAGATAAACAATATTCTCGTATACTATGGGAATATGAAGCAAAAGAAGTAGCTATAAATGCGTCTGAAAGCTTATTTAAAATGAATCAAAATGGGATTTATGAACTACCTAAAGGTAAGGATAGGTTGTTTAGAACTTTTGCATGGGAAGATAAAAGTGGTAAACCATTATTAGATCCATACTCACCAGATATTAGAGATAATAGTTTATTTAATGGACTTAACAATATATTAAGAAAAGTTGAATTTAATTGTGGACTTGCTTATGGAACTTTAAGTGAGGTAAATGATGTATCTAAGACCGCTACAGAGATAAAGACGTCTAAACAAAGAAGTTACTCAACTGTTAAAGATATACAGAAATCATTGGAAAAAGCTCTTAAAGATTTAATATTAAGTATGTCTGATTTAGCAACTTTATATAAATTAAATATAAGTCCTTTAGATATAGATAAAGATGTTAGTTTTGAGTGGGATGATTCGCTTGTACTTGATAAAGATAGTGAATTAGAATCTATGCGAAATGATGTTGCAGCAGGCATATTAAGGCCAGAGATATACTTAGCTAGGAAATATGGAGTATCTGAAGAAGAAGCATTAGAAATGATGCCTAACATTGAAGATAGCATAAAAACTAAATCTCATTTAGATGATTTAGAGGAATAATATGGCCTTAACTCCGGAAGAATTAAAATCTATACCTGAAAGATTTATTAATTTATATCAAGAATTAGAAAACTTTATAATTGCTGATATAGCTAGAAGGATTGCTAAAGTCTCTAATTTAACAGATAGTGCTAAATTAGAGACTATAAGAGCTAATGAAGTTGGGATATCTTTAAATCTTATAAAAGAAAAGATTAAAGAGACATCAGGACTTACTGAAGAGAAAATAAACGAAATATTTAATGATGCTGGAGTATATTCTATTTCTAAAGAAAATGAATTATATAGTGAGGCTGGATTAAATACTGTTAAAATAACAGAGAATGCAGCATTAGAAAATATAATAAATGCTGCCATTAAACAAACCTCAGGAGAATTATATAACTTAACTAAATCTGTGGGATTTGCACAAAAAGTAAATGGGAAGGTAGTATATAAACATATAGCTAAATACTATCATGATGCTATGGATCTAGCTGTTATGCAAATTAAATCAGGCTCTACTAATTACAATACCGCTATCAAACAAGCAGTCGATAAATTATGTGAAAGTGGCATAAGAAGTGTTGATTATGAAAGTGGAGTAGCAAATAGAATAGATGTTGCTATTAGAAGGGCTGTTTTGACTGGATCGAATCAAATGTCACAAAAGTTAACATTAGAAGGCATGAAAGAATTAGGATGCGATTTTGTAGAAACTACAGCACATATAGGAGCAAGACCAAGTCATGCAATATGGCAAGGTAAAGTATTTTGCTATAGTGGGAATAGTATAGCATACCCACCATTTATAGAAAGTACAGGATATGGAACCGGACCAGGACTTGGAGGCTGGAACTGTAGACATTCATTTTATCCATTTATTCCAGGGGTAAGTGTTAGAGCATACTCAGATGAAGCATTAGAAAGTATAGATCCACCACCATTTATTTATAATGGGACAGAATATACTTATTATGAGGCAACTCAACATCAAAGAGCTATAGAAAGGTCTATACGAAAAACTAAAACTAAGTTAATAGGATATAATGCCGCTGGGCTTACAGATGAATTCACTAATACAAGTATTAAACTTAAGCAACAAGAAAAGTATTATAGAGAATTTAGTAAGGCTGCTGATATACTTACAGAAAAAGATAGATTACAAGTACATAGGTTTGATAAGAGTATCTCTCAAAAATCTGTATGGGCCTCAAATAAAGCATTTATTCAAAGTCTTAAGGAATTAGGAATACCTAATCCACCTAAAAGTAAAAAAGAATTTGATAAATTAAAATTAATAAATCCTAGAGAGTATAAACTAATGGATGGATATATTCTTGCTACTAAGAAGGGTGATATATCTGTATTAATTGGATATGATACCTATAAGAAAATAGCTGGTGAAATTGAAGAAAAATTAATTGGAATTACTACTAAAAATGGTATAATTATAGAAGACTATGCTGTACATTTTATAGATAGAGTAATTGGAGGGTTTGAAGAAAGTAATTATATACAGTCTGGGAAACGAAAAGGTGTTAAAGTTGATAGTATATTAGAAACTTTATTAAATCCAAAATCAATTGGAGATACAGTGTATAATCGAAATACAAATAAGCCAAGTATTGTGTTTAAAGGCTTAAAATTAGATGTTTCTATAAATCCTGAAACAGGAACCTTAATTCAAACAAATCCTATAAAAGGTAAGGGGAAATAAATGGTTAATTTAACAGATAAAGAAAAAGAACTTTTGAAAGAGTATTTTCCAGATAAAAAAGAACTTTTAACTACTACAGATGTTAATGATATATTAACAGAATTGAATACGCTTATTCTTGAAATTGGATTTGACGAAGAATATAGGTTAACCGATAGTGGAAGAAAAGTTCAAAGAATGTATGACAACATATATAATAATAATTAAAAGCACTTGCTTAATTAAAAAAGTAAGTGTTTTTATTATGCCTAAATTTACAAATAACTTATAATTAAATATACTATAGTTATACTTATTTATGAATTGGAGATAGTGTATGAATTTTATTTACAACATAACAGCGGATGGGTGGATTTCTTTTATAGGAAGCATATTAAGTTTTGTAGGGGTTTTTATAACTATATCGTGTGCAAAAAAACAATTTAAAGATGATAAAAAAATTAGTGTTAAGCCATATTTAGATATGAAATTGAAAAATGATGAGCAGGATTTAGACTTTATAGATAGTATTACAATTAATAAATTTAAAAGTAGAAATGGTCTTGATAGACAAAATATAAACGTAGAAATTACTAATTTAGGGCAAGGAAATTGTTTGGAATGTAAATTAATAGAAATTAAATTAAATGGAAACAAAGTTAATAATGAAGTAAGATATATAGGCAATATAGAAACCAATAAAAATATATTAAGCGGAATTACATTTAAAACATGGTATGAAGATATACTTCAAGAAATTAGGGAAAAATATATTGGAAAAGATATAAAGGATTGTCCTGATGACTTTAAGAGCTTTTCACATAGATGTTTTTTAAAAGAAATAGAGCTGAAATTCGAATATAAAGATATTCTTGAAAATAAATATAGTAAAAAAATAGTAATTGAAACATATATTTATTTTAATATTTTAACAGAAAAATATATATGGCAAGTTAGTGATATAGAATATAATTTTGTACTTCATGAGATTAATGGAAATTTAACAACTGAAAAAACAATAAAGAAAAAGTGGTTAAAAGAGTCTTAGAAATAAGGCTTTTTATTATGCAAAAATTTAATATAAGAAAGGAATGATTTAAAATGGCAAAGTTAAGTGAGATATTAGGAGAAAACTATAATACACTATCTGATGATATGAAAAATAAATATAAAGAAGTAGATCTAGTAGATAGTTCTACTTATGTAAAAAAAGAATTATTTGATAATAAAGAAACTGAGTTAACAACAACTAAAGGATTATTGAAAGATGCTAATAAGGAAATCAAATCATATAAAGATATGGATATTGATGCTATTAAAAAAAGCGCAGACGATTATAAAGTTAAATTTGAAAAAGCAGAAGTAATGCTAGAAAAACAAAATAGAGAGTTTGCAGCAAAAGAGTTTTTAAATCAATATAATTTTGCAAATGACAGAAGCAAGAAATCCGTTTTAGGAGATTTCTTAGAGAAAGATTTTAAATTAGAAAATGATAAGTTCTTAGGAGCTGAAGACTGGATAAAAGCTTTGGTTGAAAATGAACCAGAGGTATTCAAATCAGAAGAGGTTAATACCGATACTAGTATTCAATTTTCTAAAAAAATAAATGGAGGGGGAGCTGAAACTACTCCAAAAACTTTAAGTGAATTAATGCAAGCTAAGAACTCTAATCCAAATGTGGATATTAGTTTTAAATAAAAAATAATAAAAGAAAGAAGGAATGTAAATGCCAAGTTTTGATGAAAAAATATTTAATGGTGAGGTATTTGGGCAGTATATGGATACAGTACCTAATTTAAACAGAAATGAGCTTTTAAAAAGTAAAGCTATAAGAGCAAGACAAGATATAGCTGGTTTATTTAGTGCTCAAGTTGGTGGTAACTTTGCAACTATTCCTATAACAGGGAGAATAGGAGGAAAAGCACAAAATTATGATGGTAAAACATCAGCTGAATCACAAAAAATAAAAACTTTTAGTCAAAGTAGAGTTGTAACAGGAAGACAGGCTGCTTGGGTAGAGACAGACTTTAGTTATGATATAACTGGAGGAAAAGATTTTATGGAGCAAGTAGGAGAACAGGTTGCCGAATATTGGGATGAAATAGATCAAGCTACATTATTATCTGTTATAAAAGGTATTTTTAGTATGACAGGTAAAGAAAATTTAAAGTTTGTAAATGAACATACTTATGATATAACTGATGCTAAAAATAAAGAAGAGCAAGTATTTAGTGCAACTACTTTAAATACTGCAATACAAAAGGCATTAGGAGACAATAAAGCTAAGTTTTCAATATCAATAATGCATTCAGCAGTATCAACTAATTTAGAAAATTTAAAATTAATAGCATATATGAAATATACTGATGGACAAGGTATAGAAAGAGATTTAACTCTAGGAACTTTAAATGGTAGGGTTGTTCTTATAGATGATAATATGCCAGTAACACATGTAGAGGCTGTAGGAACTGAAGGAGAAAGTAATTATGAGCCAGCTTACAATGAGTATACTACTTATGTATTAGGTGATGGAGCTTTTGAATATACAAACTGTGGAGCTAAAGTACCTAATGAAATGGCAAGAGATCCTAAAACAAATGGTGGAGAAACTACTCTATATAGTAGACAAAGAAAAGTGTTTGCTCCATTTGGAATATCATTTACTAAATCATCAATGGCTAGCTTATCTCCAACTGATGAAGAATTAGAAATGGGTGCTAACTGGGAGTTATGTAATAATCAAGGAAAGACAAAAGAATATATAGATCATAAATTAATTCCTATAGCTAGAGTAATTACTAGAGGATAGGAATATGGATAAATATGTAGATTATAAATTTTACAATGAAGTCTTTGGGGGAAAGTTATCTCCTGGAGACTTTTCTTTATATGAGTTTAAAGCAAGAAAATTTATAGATACTATTACATTTAATAGAATTAATGAAAGTAATTTAAATGAGGATATAAAAATGGCTACATGTATTACTATAGAAAGATTAAAAAAATCTAATAATGAAATAGGTTGTAAGGCTAGTGAGAGTGTAGGCAAGCATAGTGTATCTTATTCTGTAACATTAGTAGAAAATTTCGAAAAAAATTTATGTAAAGAAATAAGTATGTATTTACCAAATGATTTACTTTACAGAGGTGTATAGATGGCGGACATGACTTTATTTAATAGTATATATAATCCAGAAACAGAGCGTACAGAATATGTAACAACTTATCTGTATGATATTGACTGGCAAGGGGAGCAAGCTATTACAGTAGGAGATAAAGGCTTATTAAGTGCTGATAAAATAACTTGTTTCATACCTTTTACAGTTAAAACAGAAGCAAATAAAAAATATAAATCTCCTGGAGAATTTAGACAGTTAACTACTAAAGAAGCTACTAATTTTTATACTTTTAAAAAAGGAGATTTCATAGTTCAAGATTTAATTGACTTTGAACTTTCTTCATATGAAAAAGGTAATCAATTTAAAGATTTAGAAAGATTTTATACAGTTGGAACTATAGTAAGTGTAATAACCAATGATTTTGGAAGTGATTATTTAAGACATTGGGAAGTAGGTGCTAAATAATGCCACTTAATATTAACGTTAAGATAGATGGACTAGAAAAGATTTTAGTAAAACGTAATCTTGAAGATAGAGGAAGAGCACAAGGTTTTTTAACTAATGAAGTAGCAAGAATGGCTAATCCATACGTTCCCTTTAAAACAGGTTCTCTTAAGGATATCCAAGTATCAATAACAAATGGGAAAATTGAATACAAAGCTCCCTATGCTAGTAAACAATACTATGGAAATTCAGGTAATGGAAAGCAAGGTACGAATAAAGGTGGAATTAGAGGCAAGCGATGGATTGAAAGAATGTGGGTAGATAAAGGCGATCAAATTGTAAAATCCATTGCTACATTTGTAGGAGGAAAAGCTAAATAAATGACTATTATAGAAAGTATACGAAGCTTTATAAAGAAGTGTCCATTTTTAGAAGAGTTTGATGGAGCAGCTAGAATAGGAGTTGATTTTTTAGATTCAGAAGTAACTACATATTCTATAGAAAAAGTTCCTTGTAACCCTATTATTAAAAAGTACGTTGATGGATCTAGTAAAAGACAAGAACAATTTATTTTTGCAAGTAGAGAAAGTTATGGTCAAGATATATTTAATAACTTGGATAATATAAATTTTTATGAAAACTTTGCAAAGTGGATTGAACAAAATAATGACGAAGGAAAATTGCCTATTTTAGATGGTGGAAAAGAGACTCTATCAATAGAAGTAACTAGCAATGGATATGCATTTCAAACTGATATTGATAAGGCTCAATACCAAATACAAATGAGGTTAATTTATATGGAAAGGAAGTAGATAAAATGGCTGTAAGAAAGAGAAATATAGTAGCTGATTATTTAAAAGTAGGTAGTGAGTTTGTTTTTATGGGAACTGGATTTACAGAATTAAATGAGAGTCCAAGTGCTAAGACTACTAGTAAGCAATATATAAATGAGAAATCATCAACAACAAGTATAACGGGGTATGAAACTGAATTTGGTTTTGAAACAGACCAAATAAGGGATGAAAAAGCTATAGATTTTATCTGTGATATTGGAGAAACTCAAAAAACCGGAGCTGATGCAGAAACAGAATATATGAAAGTAGATTTAGACAAGCCCTCAGCGACTGAAAATGAATTTAGAGCTAGAAAGTTTAAGGTAGCTATATCTATAGATGACTTTGAAGCTAAAGACAATGAAATGAGCGCCAAAGGCAAATTATTAGGTATCGGAGATTTAGTTGTAGGAACTTTCAATACAACTACTAAAACATTTACAGAAGGTTTTACAGCTAAAACAAAATAAATTAAGAGGTGAATAACTAATGATAAAAATTTTAGGTGAAGAATTTGAATTAGATACAATGGATTTAGATGTATCTGAAACTATAGAAAAAGCAATGGAAAAAGTACCTGAAAGACTTAACCAAATGAATAGTAATGTAACTAGATCAGAGGCTATAAAAGAAACTGTAACTATAGTTTCAGAGTGTTTTGATACTATTTTAGGCGAAGGTGCCAGTGAAAAAATATTTAAAGGAAAAAGAAATCTAAAATTAGCTATGAATGCTTTTGAAGAATTAGCTCTTGGTATTCAAAAAGAAGATGAAAATGTTGAAAAAGAATTTGATGAATCTATTAAAAAATATTCGCCAAATAGAGTAGCTAGAAGACATCCAAATCATAAGAAAAAGAATAACTATAGTAATAATAAAAAATAATGAATATACTCATTGATATACTTCCTGATGAAGTGAAAATTGGAAATAAGATGTACAAAATAAATTCAGATTTTCGTACATCTATTTTATTTGAGTTGTTAATGTATGATAATTCTATTGCTGATGAATTCAAGTACATCCAAGCATTAGAATTATATTATACTGCAATGCCTCCAGAAGAATATTTTGAAGAGGCAATTTACAAAATATTATGGTTTTATGGTTGTGGCAAAGAAGATAACACAGAAAATACAAATACAGGTAAATCTTCAACTAAAATGGAGATTGTATATTCTTATGAATATGATGATAGTTATATTTATAGCGCTTTTTTAAGTCAGTATAGAGTTGATTTACAAGATATAAATGATTTGCATTGGTGGAAGTTTAAAGCAATGTTTGAATCGTTAAAAGAAGATAATAAGATTTGTGAAATTATGAAATATAGAGCAATTGATTTATCTACAATAAAAGATAAAGAAGAAAGATCTTTTT
>JAVXJA010000091.1:0-10144 GCA_036648085.1 Terrisporobacter sp. | reverse complement strand
TTGTCATCTCCTTATCTAACTTCGCAACCGTCTTTAGCACCTTCTGTTAATGGTAATACTAAATCGTCGCCGTTATCTCCTGCAGCTAATATCATACCTTGAGATTCAACCCCTCTTAATTTTACAGGCTTTAAGTTGCATACTACTGTAACTTCTTTTCCTATTAAATCTTCTGGCTTATACCACTTAGCTATTCCAGATACTATTTGTCTTGTTTCTGGCCCTATCTTAACTTGTGATACTAATAATCTATCAGCTTTTGGATGCTTCTCGCATTTTACTATTTTACCTATTCTAAGTTCTATCTTATCTAAATCATCTATAGATATTTCTTCTTTGTGATCTAGTTGAGCTTCTACTTCTTCTTTCTTTTCAGCAAATAATTCATTCAATTCTTCTACCTCTTTTTCTATATCTAATCTTGGGAATAATGCATTTCCTTTTTCTACTTTTGTATTTTCTTTTATTAAACCAAAAGTCTTAGTACTTTCCCAAGTCATTAAGTTCTCATCAGTTATACCTAATTGAGTATATATTTTCTTAGCAGTATCATTCATTACTGGATTTATAAGTGTTGCTACTATTCTTATAGATTCACATAAGTTATATAGTACTGCATCTAATTCATCTTTTTTAGATTCATCTTTAGCTAAGGCCCAAGGCATAGTTTCATCTATATATTTATTAGTTCTTCTTATTAATTTCCATGCAGATTCTAAAGCTTCGTTAAATTGTAATTTATTCATTTCTATTTCAAAGTTTTCTACTGAAATTTTAGCAGTTTCTTTTAAACTTGAATCAAATTCAGTGCTTACTTTTGGCATTGGTATTATCCCACTATTATATTTTTCAACCATTGCAACTGTTCTACTTACTAAGTTCCCTAAGTCATTAGCTAAATCTGAATTAAGTCTTGTTACAAAGTTTTTATGAGTATAATTTCCATCTTGACCAAATGCAAATTCTCTTAATAAGAAGTACTTAAGAGCATCTACTCCATATCTTTCTATCATTTGCTCAGGATATACTATATTACCTTTTGATTTACTCATCTTATCATTATCAAATAGTATCCATCCATGTCCATATACTTGTGCAGGCATTTCTTCACCTAAAGCCATAAGTATAGCTGGCCATATTATTGTATGGAATCTCATTATTTCCTTACCAACTATATGAACATTGGCTGGCCAGTATTTTTTATAATCAGAATCATCTTCACTCATGTATCCTAAAGCTGTTATGTAGTTGCATAAAGCATCTACCCAAACATATATAACGTGTTTTTCATCAAATGGAACTTTTATACCCCAGTCAAATGTAGTTCTAGTTACACATAAATCTTCTAATCCTTTATCTAAGAAGTTTGCAACCATTTCATTTTTTCTCGATACCGGGAAACAGAAATTAGGATCTGCAAATAATTCTCTTAATCTATCTTCATACTTTGATAACTTAAAGAAATATGCTTCTTCTTTAGCTATATAAGTATCTCTTCCACAATCAGGACATTTGTTTCCTTCTAATAATTGAGACTCTGTCCAGAAACTTTCACATGGAGTACAGTATCTTCCTTCGTAAGCTCCTTTATATATATCTCCTTGCTCATATAACTTAGTAAATATCTTTTGGATTATAACTTCATGTCTATCTTGAGTTGTTCTTATAAAGTCATCATAAGATATGTCCATAGTCTTCCATAGTTTTTGTATATCTGATATCATTCCGTCAAGGTATTCTATTTCTGTCATACCTTTCTCTTTTGCAGTCTTTTGTATTTTTTCTCCATGCTCATCAGTTCCTGTTAAGAACTTTACATCATATCCACAGAAACGCTTAAATCTAGCTATAGCATCTGCTGCAACTGTTGTGTAAGTATGTCCTATATGTAAGTTCCCACTTGGGTAGTATATAGGAGTTGTAACGTAAAAACTTGGTTTTGTCATATATATTTCCTCCTCAAAATTTGTATATTCTCTATAAATAAAAAACTCGCCACCTATGATATACATAGGGGCGAGGTTATATTCGCGGTACCACCCTAATTATCTACAACAATGTTACAGATATCTTAGAAGACGTTAACGGGTCCAATCGTTTTATCTTAAAAATAGAATTTATTTATTACTCAGATAAAATAGCTCCAAGACCATATTCAATAACTCTTTTAACGCTAGCTTTCACCTTATCTAGCTCTCTGTGGAAAAAATTATTATTTACTCATCTCTTCATAGCCTACATATTATTATAATTCACATAAATATTATCTTATATTCATTATCTTAATGAATATTTTTATTAGTTTATTAAACTTAATTTTATTAAATTTACTACATTATGTCAATCTATATTTGCTATATAACTTGCTTTTATATAACTTTAGCTAAAAATTGTTTAGTTCTTGTATGCTTAGGATTATCAAATATTTCCTTTGGTTTTCCTTCTTCTAATATATATCCTTCATCCATAAAAACTACCTTATTTGCAACTTCTTTAGCAAATCCCATTTCATGAGTTACAACGGCCATGGTCATACCTTCTTTTGCAAGTTCTTTCATTACATCTAAAACTTCTTTTACCATTTCCGGGTCCAGTGCTGATGTTGGTTCATCAAATAACATCACATCAGGCTTCATTGCTAAAGCTCTCGCTATGGCTATTCTTTGCTTTTGTCCTCCTGAAAGTTGTGATGGATAAGAATTTTGTTTATCTAAAAGTCCAACTCTATCAAGTAATTCAAGAGCTTGAACTATAGCTTCTTGTTTATTTATTTTTTTAACCTTCATAGGTGCTACTATTATATTTTCAAGTACAGTCATATTAGGAAATAAATTAAAGTTTTGAAACACCATTCCTATATTTTGTCTTACTTCATTTATATTGCACTTTTTACTTAATATATTTTCTTCATTAAATGTTATCTCTCCACCATTTGGTTCTTCTAATAAATTTAAACATCTTAGTAAAGTACTTTTACCTGATCCACTTGGTCCTAATATAGCCACAATCTCACCTTTAGCTATATTTAAATTTATGTCTTTTAAAACTTCATTTTTACCAAATTTTTTCTTTATGTTTTTTATTTTTATCATAACTATACCTCCTGAGCTGCATTACTAGTTTTTAAAATTTTACTTACAATGCTTTTTTCCCTCACATCTCTATTTTGTAATTTCAGTTCAAATAAACCTACTAGTTTAGATAAAGTGAATGTAAATACAAAATATATCATAGCTGCTACTAACAATGGTTCAAATGCTAAATAAGTATTTCCTTTTACTATATCAGCACTATACATTAAGTCCTGTATTCCTATTACTGATACTATTGATGATTCTTTTACTAAAACTATAAATTCATTAGCAAGTGCTGGAAGCACATTTTTTAATGCTTGTGGAACTATTACTAATCTCATACTCATCGAATAGTCTAGTCCTAATGAACGACTAGCTTCCATCTGACCTTTATCTATAGACTGTATTCCAGATCTCAATATTTCTGCTATATATGCACTTGAGTTTATTGAAAGAGCAACTATAGCTGATATATATTCCGATGGTATTGGCCCTAAGTCAGGAAAGTTTATACCTATAGTTGGAAAACCAAAATAAATTATATATATTTGAACTAAAAGTGGAGTGCCTCTCAAAAATTCTATATATATAGTTCCTAAAAAACTTACTATTTTATTTCTTGATATTCTAGCTAAACACACTACCACACCTACTATAAACCCTAATACTAAAGTACATAAAGATATACCTATAGTTATTTTCGTTCCATCTATAAAAAACTGTGAATACTCACTTAAAAATGTAAAATCCATAATATATTCCTCCCAATATTTATTGAGCTAGTTTAGTAGCTTTTTCAACAAATTCATTTATTTTATTTTCTGACTCTAATTTATTTATTGATTTATTTACCGCATTTATAAGTTCACTATTTTCACTCTTATTAATTGCTATAGCAGAACCTTCTCCTTTGTTTTCTCCTAAATTAACTTTTGACTCAACTATCTCTGGATACTGTTTTAAATATCCATCTATAGCTTCTTTACTTACCACTACAGCATCAGCATTATTATTTTGAAGTTCTAATATTACATCAGATATCTTACCTAAAGATTTTATATCCTTAGCTTTAATAACATCTTTGGCTATAGTTTCTTGTAAACTTGCTTTTTGTACAGCTATTTTTGCATCTTTTAAATCCTCTATATTTTTATACTTATCTTTCTTATCTTCCTTAACCAAAATAACATGTTCTCCATTGTAGTATACATCTGTAAAATCAACAGCTTTTTTTCTTTCTTCCGTAGGACTCATACCTGCAACTACCATATCTACATTCCCTGATTTAAGTGCTCCTAAAAGCCCATCAAATTTCATATCTTTAATTTCTAATTTAACTCCTAAATCTTTTGCTATTTCTTCTGCCATCATCATTTCAAATCCTACGATTGTGTCTTTCCCGTCTATTTCTTTATGAAACTCATATGGTGGATAATCAGCACTAGTTGCTATAGTTAATACTCCCTTATCTTTAATAGATTGTAATTGATCCTTCTCCTCTTTAGATGATGAACATCCAACCACCGATAAACTTAAAACTCCTATTAACACTGCATATATTGATTTCTTTAACTTTTTCATAATAACTCCTCCTAATTAATAATTATTTGTAATTGATAATAACCGCCTAGCTTTGTTCTAATTTAACCTTCAAACCCTATTTTTTGTAACAAAAAAGTCCCTTAGCATTTTGCTAAGAGACGAAATTATCCGTGGTACCACTCTCATTGATAAGTATAACAATAGTTGATAATACTAAATATAATTTTTTATATTAAAAAAGTCCCTTGGTTATAAAAACCAAGAGACGAATTATATCCGCGTTACCACTCTAATTGATAAGTAAACTTATCCACTCTATCCCTTAAGGCAGGCTCACCGATTACCATACTATTATTTCAAGTAATCTTCTCCAAAGCTCTCTTCACATTAAATTTCATTACTAGGCTCACACCAACCCTAGCTCGCTGAAAATCCATTCATTGCTACTCTCTTTTTCATAGAATTTATTTTCTGAATTTTTATTATAAACTAATTATAGTTACTTAATATGAAATTGTAAACATATTTTTTAAAAATTTTTCTAGGAATTTTATCCAAATAATATGTAACATATAAATACAGCTGCTATTACTCCCGCTACATGGCTCAACATAGAACACGTTAATGTATGCCTAGTATTTTTTATTTTTAAGCTTCCAAAATATATAGCCATTGTATAAAATATTGTTTCTGATGCTCCTACTATAGTCGCTCCCATCTGCTCAATTAAGGTCCCCATTCCAACACGGGTAGCAAGTTCATTATACATACCAAGTGCTCCACTACCTGATAATGGTTTTATTACTATAAGCCCTATTAATTCTTTTGGAATACTAAGTAACTCAGTTATTGGCTTAAATATAAACTCTAACATATCAATTCCTTTTCCACTCTTAAATATCCCTATAGCTAAAAATATCCCTATTATGTAAGGTAATATAGTCCATGTTGCTTTTAACCCATCTATAGCACCCTTAACAAAACTATCATATATATCTACACCCTTGATTTTTCCATGTACTACTATAATTAAAATAATAAGAGGTATTATTGAATTAGAAAATATATTTAACATTATCTATACCTCCTTCTCTGAAGAAATTTACAACTTGTAATAGCAACTATTGTAGATACTACTGTTGCAAATAAAGTTGATATTATTATTTCACTTGGATTAGTAGCCCCTCCATCTAATCTTAGCTTTATCATAGTAAAAGGAATAATTTGTATAGAAGAGATATTTATTACTAAAAACATAACCATATCATTAGTTGCTGTATCCTTTTTACTGTTTAGTGTTTGTAACTCATTCATAGCCTTAAGCCCAAAAGCTGTTGCTCCATTACCTGCACCTAACATATTTAATACTATATTCATAACTATGTACGACATTGCCTTATGCCCCTTAGGTACAGATGGAAATAACCTCTTTAGAACTGGATATAAAATTTCTCCTATCTTATTTATTAACCCAGAGTCCTTCGCTATATTCATAACTCCCATCCATAGAGCCATTACACCTGCTAAACTAACTGCAAATTCTATACCTCTAGATGCTTCACTTAATATAACTTCATTTAATTGGCCTAAATTATTAGTAAAAATGCTACCAACTATCCCAATAAATATCATCCAAAACCATATCTTCCCCATATCAATCTCCCCCTCTTATCAATTTTATGATGTTAAGTTGTCAGATTATACTTGAAACTTATCCTATATTATGATTAAGTATACTTATGTAATTTTTTTATATTTTAAGGGTAATAAGGAGATATATAATGAAAAACTTAACACTTCTTACTGACTTATATCAGCTTACTATGATTAATGGATATTTTGAGAATAATGTCCATAACGATATAGTTGTGTTTGATATGTTTTTTAGGAAAAACGCTTGCAAAGGTGGGTATACTATAGTCTGTGGTATAGATCAACTTGTTGACTACATAAATAATCTTAGCTTTTCAGATAGTGATTTAGATTATCTTAGAAGTCTAAATTTATTTTCAGAAAAGTTTTTAAGTTTCTTAAAAGAATTTAAATTTACAGGAGATATTTATGCTGTTCATGAGGGTACTGTCATGTTTCCAAATGAACCAATAATCAGGATAAAAGCTCCTCTTTATCAAGCTCAACTTATTGAAACTGCCGTACTTACTATAATTAATTTCCAATCTTTAATTGCTAGTAAAGCTTCTAGAGTTTGTTTCGCAGCTCAAGGAGATTCAGTACTAGAGTTTGGATTAAGACGTGCTCAAGGACCTGACGCCGGTATTTACGGTGCAAGAGCAGCTATCATTGGGGGATGTAGTGCTACTGCAAATACACTTGCTGGGAAAATGTTTGATATACCTGTTGTAGGAACTCATGCTCATAGTTGGGTTCAAAAATTTGATTCTGAATTTGAATCTTTTGAAGCTTATTCTAAAATTTATCCAGATAAATGTCTTTTATTAGTAGATACTTATGATGTTTTAAATAGTGGGTTGCCTAATGCTATAAAGATTTTTAAAGATTTAAGAAGCAACGGCTTTGAACCAGTAGGTATAAGATTAGATTCTGGAGATTTAGATTATTTATCTAAGGAATGCAAAAAAATATTAGATGCAGAAGGTTTTGATAACATCAAAATAACAGCTTCTAATGATTTAGATGAATATAGCATATCAGAATTAAAATCTTCGGGCTCTCCAATTAATTCATGGGGAGTTGGTACAAAATTAATAACTTCAGCTGATTCACCATCACTAGGAGGAGTATATAAACTAGTTGCTTCATATAAAAATGGTGAGTTTGAACCTAAGATAAAAATCTCTGAAGATCCTGAAAAGATAACTAATCCAGGATTCAAAAAAGTAGTGAGAATATATAATTCTCAAGGAAAAGCTGAAGCTGATTTAGTAATGCTTGAAGATGAAGTTTTAGATACAACAAAACCACTTACAGTATTCCATCCTGTGTATTCTTGGAAGAAAAAAACATTTAAAAATTATACAATAAGAGAGTTACTTGAACCTTTATTTATTAAAGGAGAGTGTATCTATAAACATAAATCTGTATTAGAAATAAAAGAGTATACAAGAAATGAATTAAATACTTTATGGAGAGAATATAGAAGGATCCTATATCCTCAAACTTATAAAGTTGACTTATCTGAAAAACTTTGGAATCTAAAAAATTCTATGTTAGATACTAAAAAAAATACAAATTAGTATAAATCGAAGGGGGTCTAAATATGGATGTAACAGATTGCAAAATAATAGAATTATTACAAGCTGATGGTAGAATTTCTATGAAAGATTTAGGTAAAATAGTTGGGTTAACTTCACCAGCTGTTTCAGAAAGAGTAAAAAGACTTGAGGAATCAGGTATAATTCAAGGTTACAAAGCAATAGTAAACCCTGATAAACTAGGTAGAGTTATAAAATCTTTTATAAACATATCACTTCCGAGTGAGAATTATCTTAACTTCATTGAATATGCCAAAGGTGATAATCGTATTGTAGAGTGTCATCATATAACAGGTGATGATTGTTTACTTTTAAAAGTAATCGTTAAAGACATGTATGAACTTGAACAAGTTATAGATAAAATTAAACAAGTAGGTAGAACTAAAACTTCCGTTATTTTATCAACTTTAATAGAACCAAAGTCCATATTATAAAAGAGGATGCATATGCATCCTCTTTTATTTTAATCCTAAATACTCTTCTAATGTTAAATCATTCATCTTGAAATTTTTACTATCTTCTTTTCCTATATATCTATAGTGCCATGACTCATACATATATCCAGTAACATCTTCTTTTCCTTTAGGATATCTAAGAACAAATCCATATTTATAAGCATTTTCATATAACCACTTTGCCTGTGGTGTTTCATCAAACCACGGCCCAATTGATTTTTTACTATTCCCTGTAGTTATATCTAAAGCTAAACCTGTTTGATGTTCACTAAACCCCGGTATTGCTGAATACCTATCAGCGGCTTCTTTTCCATCTCTTCTAACATAATCATTATATAATTGAACTTGAGTATAATAACTTCTATATCCACTTCTTAGATTGATTATAATACCATCCTTTTTAGCTGCTGCTTTCATCTCATTAAAAGCTTCCATAGCCTCTGTATCTTCACTTCCACTGTCGGGTGCATAATTACTAGGCAATCCATAATCTTTATTTACAACTAATATATCATCTATATATAGAGGTTTTTCACCTTCTACATAATCACTTTTTTTATGTGTTGGTTCTTCATTTATTTCTTTAACTTTTATTTTATTAATATCGGTATCTGCATAAGTATCTTTTTCTTCAGATACCATAAGGCTCCCTATTTGAAATAAAACTACCGCTATAGCAGCAGCTATCAATACTTTCTTGTACATATTTTCCCCCATTTTCACTTTGATTTAAACAATATTATCTATTATACTCTATAATCTTTCTACCTTCCACTAAATGATACATATTATTACTTAATATTATTTTTTTCAACAAAAAAAAGATATCTCTAAAAGAGATATCCTTCATTTATTATAAAGCTATAGCTTTTTCTATTCTAGTTAAACCTTCTTTTATATTATCTAATGATGTTGCATAAGAAAGTCTTACATAATTATCATTTCCAAATCCAATCCCTGGAACAACTGCTACTTTAGCATCTTCTAATAAATAATCTGCAAAATCAATTGAATTATTTATAGCTTTTCCATTTATATCTTTACCCAATAACTTACTTATATTTACCATTACATAGAAAGCTCCTTGTGGCTTTAAGCAAGATAGGTTTTCTATAGAATTTATCTTTTCAACCATGTAATCTCTTCTTTCTCTAAATGCAGCAAGCATTTCATTTAAAGAATCTTCTGGTGCATTTAAAGCTGCTATAGTTGCATATTGAGCTATAGTATTAGGATTTGATGTAGCATGACTTTGGAAGTTAGACATAGCCTTTGCTATTTCTTTATTGCAAGCAGTATACCCTATTCTCCATCCTGTCATAGCGTAAGCTTTTGCCACTCCATTTACTACTATAGTTAAATCTTTTATTTTTTCATCAAATGAAGCTATACTTGTATGACTTCCTTCATATAATAATTTTTCATATATCTCATCTGATATTACATATACATTGTATTTAACAGCTAAATCCGCTATTGCTCTTAAATCTTCTTCTTTGTATGCAGTACCTGTTGGGTTATTAGGTGTGTTTAATATTATAGCTTTAGTTTTATCTGTTATAGCAGATTCTAAAGCTTCAACCGTATATTTAAATTCAGCTTCTTCTGGACACTCAACAAATACAGGATTAGCATCTACAAGTCTTATTAATTCTGGATAACTTACCCAATATGGATTAGGTACTATTACTTCATCTCCAGGATTACAAATTGCTGATAAAGTATTAAATAATGAGTGCTTAGCTCCATTAGATACAACTATTTGATCTGCTGTATAATCTAATTTATTATCTCTTTTTAATTTATCACATATAGTTTGTTTTAAACTTTCCATTCCTGA
>JAVXJA010000090.1:0-10440 GCA_036648085.1 Terrisporobacter sp. | reverse complement strand
TTTTTATGTTTATAAAAATTTTTGTTTTACTTAGTTTTGCTAAACTTATAATATGTTAATAAAAAGGCCCCATACAACATTTATCTATCAAATGTTATATGAAGCCTTTATTGATTATTTTATTAAGCTAGCTCTTTTTCTAACTTAAATAATGTAGCTTTATCTATTATTATCTCTTTCATTCTATTATTAGCTGGCCCTAGTAATCCTCTTAAAGAAGTTAATGGAGTTGCACCTGGGAATGTTTTATTTACTTCTTCTATGTAAGATTTGTTTAATTCAGTTCCAACATTTATTTTTTTCATACCATCACGAGCACAACGTTTCATATCTTCGTCAGATACTCCTGTTCCACCATGTAATACTAATCCTACATCCTTTAAGTTGTCTCTTAATTCATGCATTAATTCAAAGTTTATCTTTGCTTTAGATTTATATTGTCCATGAGTAGTTCCTATTGCAACTGCTAAAGCATCTATACCTGTATTATTTACAAATTTACATGCATCTTCTAATTTAGTGTAAGCTGCATCACTTGCTGCAACAACAACACCTTCTTCTGCTCCACCTATAGATCCTACTTCACCTTCTACTGATACGCTTCTTGCATGAGCATATTCAACAACTATTTTAGTGTTTGCTATATTTTCATCTATTGAAAGTGAAGATCCATCATACATTACTGATGTGTATCCACAATCTATAGCTCTTTTTATTGCTTCTATATCTTTACAATGGTCCATATGTAAACAAACATCTATAGTAGATCTTTCTGCTAAAGATTTTACAGTTGCTATTAATGTTTCAAAACCTATATATTCAGCTGTTCCTAATGAAGTTTGTATTATTATTGGTACGTTTATTTCTTCTGCTGCTTCTATCATTGCTGGTAACATTTCTAAGCAATGTAAGTTGAATGCTCCTATTGCTCCTTTTCCTTCATTTGATTTAAATAACTCATTTAAATTTTTATACATAATATTCTCCCTTTTATATATTACCTCTAACAACATCTTTAGAGATTTTCATCATTTCATCTATTTTTATTAAATAATATTGTAATTTTTCATCATCTTTATTTATAGCTGCTTCTTTTCTTTTAGTGTTATAAATTTTAAGAAGATTAGTATAAGCTTTGCCTATTTTCTTTTCTTGACTTAAACTTTCTTCGTAATATTTTACTGCTTCATCATGATCAGAAATCTTATAGTAAATATCACCTATTTTATTAAGAGTATTTACTCTAGCACTGCCTTCACAGCCTTTTAATTCTTCTATTAATTGCTGAGCATTTTCTTTTAATTCTTCTATATTTAAAACTTCTGCTGGTACTGACTCTTCAGAAGTTTTCTTCTCTTTTTTTCTACTAAACCAACCCATATTCTACACCTACATAAATATTCCAAATAGTGGTTTTAATAACCATCCATAGAATAACCCTGCTGCTATAGTATCTACATCAGTACATGTAGTGTTTATAAATCCTATATCTCCTAACATTGGAGCTAGTATTGCTGGTAATAATGTTATAAATAAACCATGTAATATACCTGATATAATACAACCTCTTCTTCCACCTGCTGCATTACCAAATATACCTGCACATCCTCCTGCGAAGAAGTTTGTTAACATTCCTGGTAATATCATTGGTAAACCAAACATTGGGAATAAGAACATTCCTAGTATTGAACCTATAGTTGTACTCACAAATCCTAATATAACTGCATTTGGAGCATATGGGAATAATACTGGACAGTCTAGAGCTGGTATTGCATCTGGAACTAATTTCATTGCTATTCCTCTGAATGCTGGAACGATTTCAGCAAGTAATAAACGAACTCCTGACATTAATACATATATACCTACAACAAATTGCATTGCTTGTAAGAAAGCATGTACTACATAGTTAGTTGATCCACTAAACTGTGCACAGAACTCTGGTCCTGCAAATAAAGCTGTTACAACATAGAATGGTACCATTACAACCATTACTGAAAGATAAGTATCTTGTAAGAAATCAAATGCTTTTGGTAATTGAATATCTTCAGTTGATTTTGATGGATCTCCAACTAATTTAGATATCCATGCTGTAAATACATATCCTATCGTACAGAAGTGACCAAGTGCTATATTATCATCCTCATCACCTGTAATTTTTCTAATCCAAGGTTGAGCTATAGCAGGCATTGCTACTGCAAATATACCACCTACTAAACCACCTACTAATATTAAAGCTGGTCCTCTAAGCCCTACATAGTAACCAAATACACCACAGATTGTTGCCATCCATAATAAGGCTTGTCCTGTTAAGAATATATATTTCCATTTAGTAAATCTTGCTATTAATATATTAAATACAAATATAGCTGCTAATGTTAAAGCAATTTCGCTGCCTAGACCTAAGTCACTCATGGCTTGTCCATTTATAGCTTCGATAGAAGGAACTAATCCTTGCATTCCAAATCCAGCTGTAAATATTTCACCAAAGTATAATAATGATTCAACTATTATACTAGATCCTGCACTTAAAACCATGAATCCTAACATAGTCTTCATTGTTCCTGATACTACTTCACCAAAAGGTTTCTTTTGTAAAATTAAACCAAGCATTGCTATTAATCCGATTGTAACTGCTGCTTGAGTTAGTATATTAGTTATTATAAAATTTAAAGCTCCCACGTTGCTCCCCCTACCTTTCTATACTTCTACGTTGAATTTTCTTAATACTGGTACTAATTTTTCTTTTATTTCTTTTTTATCTATTAATCTATTTAAAAATATCATTTCTGCACTTATTGAATATCTTGAGAATTGAGTTTCAAAATTTTTACCAGATATAATAATATCAGCTTTCATTCCAGCAGCACTAGATATATCACAGTGATCTAATTTTGCTTTTACACCTAAATCTTGTAATACAGTTTCAACACTCATTTGACAAGCAAAACTACTTCCTAATCCTGCCCCACATACCATTAAAATATTTAACATTTAAAAATCCTCCTAAATTATAAGTTTATTATCTATGAAAAACTGGTTAACTACTTTGTTAACTCTAGTAATTCGCTAATGTTTTGTAACTTTGCAATTTCTTCAATCTTGCCTTCTTCAACAAACTTTACTATCATTTTTAATATTTCTAAGTGACTGTTTCCATCTACTGCTGAAAAACAAATCATTACTTTTACTGGACCTGTTTCTTCGTCAAACTTTACTGCTTCTTCTAATGTTATTAGTGAGAAACCAATATCTATTGCCCCTTTTTCAGGTCTTGTATGAGGTATAGCTAAACCATCTGCTATAACAATATATGGTCCAAATTCTTTTATAGATAATATTATTTCATCTACATATTGAGGATGTACATGACCATTATCAACAAGAATTTGACCACCTTTTCTTACTGCATCTTCCCATCCATCTGCCTTTACATTTAGCCTTACATTTTTTTCATTTAATTCTATTTGAAACATCAGTTTTTCCCCTCTTATATCTATGAAATTCAAACAGTGTTAGTCTTAATCTACAATTTAATTAGCACTGTTAACGGCATTGTTTTCTATTAGTTCTTTTATAAACTCGTTGTAATCTATACCTTTTATTAATCTATTAACTCCAGATTTAACGATAAGATAGTTGTATAAGTTTTTAAATATTTGTTCCCACTCATGAATAAATCCTTTTGATATATTAAGTAGTAAAACTATTTGAACTTTTTCCTTGTCCCAAATTATTGGCTTATCTAGTACCGCTACACTAACTGAAGCACCATCGCCATTTAACTCTAGTACATGGGGTAGAGCAACTAAATTACCTAGCTCTGTAGTAGACATTTTTTCTCTAGAATATAAAGATTCTTTTGCTTTATTATCCATATATCCTAAATCCATCATCTTATTAGTTAAAATCTCTAAGACTTCATCCTTATTAGTAGCATTTATTTTTTTAATAAATAAATCTTCTTTTAAAATTTCTCTATAGTCCATTTCCACTTTTTCTTCACCTAACATAATATCTTCTATATCTTGAAGATGTTTAAAACTTAGATTTAATGGAACTTCTATAATTTTTTTAGATTGAAACTTAGTAATTGGTACTGTTGTTATTACAACATCTGAGTTATCAAGCATAACTTTGTCAAAGTCCTGTAAAGAGCTAATATATAAAATATTTACTCTATTATCAAAGAATCTTAATATTTTTTCTTTTATTAACATGGCTGTTGCTATTCCAAATCCACAGACTATAGTAATGTTTTTCACTGACTTCTTACTGTTTATTCCTATTCTTTCAAGTGCAGCCCCAAAGTGAATTGCTAAAAGTCCAATTTCATTTTCATTAACCGAAACATTGTATTCTTCTCCTAATACTCTTGAAGCAATTATTCCTAGCTCAAAGGCAAAAGGATATGAACTTTTAATTGAATCTAGAAAATCATTTCTTATATTCATGTTAAACTTCATTCTATTCAAGGCTACATTTAGATGTACTGCTAATCCATTACTTAGCTGTAAATCATCAAATAAGTTTATTCCTATTTGACCCTTTATAGTTCTAAAAATTTTATCAATAACACCTTTGTACTCTAAATAGTTATTAGCATCTTGACTTGAAAACTTCTTGCTAGATACTAAATGTTGAGTTAAATAATATATCTCATCACTAAAATCTACTTTTACTACTTCTCCAATGGCTTTTACTATATCAGCTGCTATCATATAATCATTTGTATTTTTTAGAAACTCTACACTAGCATTGTCAAATACTACTGCTTGATTGTATTTATATCTTTTAATCATGATTAACACGTGAACTAAAAGATTTTTGAAAGAAATGTCAGTAAGATGTACATTATACTTACATAAAACTTCTACTAATACACCTTCTGTTGTCTCCAATAACTCCCTAGAGAATATCTCATTATAAAATTCTAAGTTTTCAAGGTTAACGATTTCCCTCTTGTTAAAAATATAATCAGCTATACAATATCTTATATTAGACTCTTTGCCTTTAATAAAGATTCCCTTACTTTGATTTATTACCACCTTTAATTCAAATCTAGCTAAGTGAGTATTAATACTTGCTACATCTTTTTTTAATGTGGAAGAACTAATAAATAATTCATCACATAAATCATATGGATTAATTAATTTATTTTTATCTTTTAAACTATTCATTAACAATTTTGAAATAATATAATTAATTCTGTCTTCTGAATATGTTGGTATTATATTTAGTTGTTCATTGTTTCCTTGCTTTAATAGCTTCATATCTTTTAAAAAATAATTGAACTTACTTTCATCTTCAATTTCTAGGTTATATCCCACACCTGTAACCGATACAACTTTTGCTCCATTGTCATTTAAGTATTTATTCAATTCTTTAATGTCAGATCTTACTGTCCTTGATGTTACCCCTAATTCTAATGAAATTCTTTCACCACTGATTGACTTTTGACAATCAATTAATATTTCTAATATTTTTTCAACCCTTTTATTGCTGAATAATGTCAACTTTTGTCCCCCTAATCTTATTGTATTATGTCTGCATCTTTATTAGGGCTATTCATTTTCCTTATCAGAGCGGAAATTTCCGCCTTTATTATGCCCTTTTTATTCTTTCAATAACTTTTTCTAGTGAAGGTATGGATATTTGTCCACCCATTGTTTCAACAGATATAGCCGATGTCATAGAGCTTATTCTTAGGCTTTCTTCTAATGAATAATTCTTTGCTAAACAATAAGCAAATGCACCATGGAAAATGTCCCCTGCCCCTGTTGTATCAACTGGTTTACATTTAAAAGCGGGTATATGATGTATGTTACCATCTTTTTCATATAACAATCCTTTTTCCCCCATTGTTACAACTATTTGTTTATCATTTAAGTTTCTTAATCTATCAAAAACTTCTTTTGCCAAATCTTTATTACTAGGATTAAATCTTATGTCAGTATACTGATATGCAAAATCTTCAGAGCAAATTAAATAATCTACTTTACTTATTAAATGTGTTAATTCTGGTTTATAAGTTCCTGCATCTATTACGCTTTTGGCCTTAGGAAATAGTTCTAATACCTCCAGTGAAGCCTTTAATTCATGTCCATCTACTAAGATAACATCCACTGCCTTAGGATAATCAAATTCTATATCCTCTTTGTTAGCAGGACAATTAAATATTGTTCTTTTTCCATTACTTAAATTAGATATTACTGCACTAACAGAAGTATCTTGTCCACAAGTTCTTATATATTCAGTATTAACACCTATATTTTCTAATCCAGAAATTATTTTTTTTCCGTATAGATCATTTCCTAATCTTGCAATTAAAGATGTTTTATTTCCCCACATTGCATTTAGATAAGCTGCATTTGTTGCTGGTCCACCCATACATTCAAATTTTTCTGTAACACGATATTTTGTATTTTCAATAATATCGTCATGGATAGGATAGGTCATATCATACACACTTTGTCCTATACAACACACATTCATATGACTATCACCTTTCATTAAGAATTTTCCTATTTCATCGTTGATGTGATCATAGTCTATTTTAGAATAATCTGTTACATCTACTTCAATAAGCTTTCCTAATTCAAACTCACCATAGCCCCTAGTTTTACATCTATTAATAAATTCATCATGTGAAACTAATAAATCAGCTTTACTACGATCTTTTACTACATCACCTTTATGATAACTACTCATTATATGAGATAAATGACGGCTTTCATCTAGGTCCCTAGATAACTGTCTTTCATATAAAACTTCTAAATCAGCTATAAGCCTTATAGTGATTATTTCATAGTCATACTTATTTGATAGCTTTGTAATTATACTTTTTTGCTTTTCACTAAATGGATAGTCAGAGATAATATCATTTTTTTCATCCATATTTTTTTCTATATTTCTGTAAAACTCATCTCTACACCAATCTATAATTTTATCTCTTTCGTCTAAATTGTTATATCCATATTTGTCAAAGGTTTCTTCTTTTATTTCGTCTTGTGAAACAATACGGAAATAGGGAAATTTAGATAATATTTTATTACACATATATGTTTTTCCTGTACCTGGGTAACCAGCTAATAAGATAATTGTATTCATTAGTTTCCACCTCTCATTATGTATATTTAAATGGTATCACTAAATTCCCCATAATTTAGACATACTTTTTCCGCAATTCGTGTAATTTCATTTCCGTATTTAATTATAAAGTATAATATTTTTTATATAGTGTTTATAATTAATTATCTTTTTTACGACAAAAAGAGCACTCTACTAAAAGAGTACTCTCCAATATATTATTTAATTTTATTCTGTATTAATATTCAAATTAACAACTTCAGGCACATTATTAAATCTAGGTAACTTCTCCTTATTAGCTCCAAGTCCACTAGTAATAATCATCTTCATTTTATTCAAATCATAAAGTCCCTTGGTGTACTGAGGAAACCATCCCTGATCCCCCACATAAAGTCCACCTAGAAAAGGTAAAACAACTTGTCCACCATGAGTATGTCCACTTACTACTAAATCTATATCCCATTTCTTAGATGCATCTCCAAATATAAAACTATCCGGTCTGTGTGCCATAATAATTTTGTAATTGCTGGTATTTTGAAAATCTGGTAGAAATTCCTTTGTTTCAGTATTTTCTCCAAATGCATAACCATACATTCCACCGATTCTTATGACAGTTTCATCTATTTTTATATCTTTATATTCATTATTTAATACTGTAACGTCCACTTCCTCCAGCTCTTTTATTAAATTAGAAGTGTTAGCTTTTATGTAATCTTCTTCACTATTTCCTAAAGAATAAAACACTTTAGCATCCTTAGTTAACTCTTTCATTAGATTAATTACTACATTACTATCTTTTGAATTATCATTAACCATATCTCCAGCTACTAAAATAATATCTGGACTTTGCTCTTTTACTTTATTTATTAATTTCTCATTATTATCACCAAATACATTTTCATGTAGATCTGATATGATAACAATTTTTATATTATCATTTAATTTTTTTGTATTTATGATGTAATTATTTAAAGTCAGATTATTATAAGAAATGTATACTTGGTATAAACATATGGCAATAAATATTATAATCCCCAATATGATTTTATCCCAATATTTTTTGTTTCTTTTCATTTTATCATCCTTATTTTTTATATTCGACTTTACACTACTTGTACTACTTTTTTAATTTCCAACTCCTTAATGGAGCAACGTACCTGGTTTGTAGGTCGTTGGCGACATTAAATAATTCGCCCACACAGTGGCTCAAGCAAAGCGAATTTTTATATTATACCTCTCTCATGAACATAAAGAGCCGCATGTGTTCTATCTCTTAAATTTAACTTTTCAAAAATATTACTTGTATGTTTTTTAACTGTATGCTCTGTTATATGTAGCTCATCTGATATTTCATGATTAGTTCTTCCCTTTGAGATGCATATAAGTATTTCTTTTTCTCTTCTTGTAAGCTCTTTTATTTCTTCTAAATTATCTTTTCTCATGTAGTTTTCTACTAAGTCTGAATCAAAGTATTTTTTCCCCTTAGATAATAACTTGGCTGCATATTTGATTCCTTCACCTTCGATATTTGCTAATATATAGCTATCTACTCCTAATTTCATACATTTTGAAAATAACCTTGTATCTTCATAAAAATCTAAGATCATTATTTTTGCTTTAGTAAATTGTTTAACATTTTTTATGCAGTCTAAATATTGTCTTGTGTTTTTATTTAAATCAAATATGACTAAGTCATATTTTCCTTTTTCTATATCTCTACACATATATCCTTCATCTAAAGATGCTACTGATTCTTCAGTTGACAATATCTCTGCTACTCCCTTTCGAATGACTAAAGACTCAGATATTATAATTCCGTTCATAATTTATCCCCCTCATTATGGAAAATTCCCCTTTTTCCTAATAACTTAATTATATAGTTTATTATCCATAGATAATATTACTCCACATCCCCATATGAAGTAATCCTTTAGTCCAGTTCATACTTATACTATTTAGTAAGTCATGTTACACTTTGGTATATTCCTCTTATACTAAAGTAGCGCTTTTTAATTCTTAGGAAATTATATTTTATCTGTTTTGTGGATAAAATATAATTTCCAACTTCTTAATGGAGCAACGGACCTGGTTTGTAGGTCGTTGGCGACATGAAGTGATTCGCCCACACAGTGGCTCAAGCGAAGCGAATTTTTTATAGTTATAGTTGAAATTAAAAAAGACTATATTCAAAGATTACTCCTTGTAAAATATAGCCGGTTGCATCACTAGCTCATCATACCCCAGATGCCCAGATTACGAGATATGAATCATTGCCTCTATTTATTTTTCACATAAATTTCCATATGTATATTTATATATTATACCTCTTTAGTATTATTTTCAATAATTACTTAGTGTAATCCTGTTTTTTCGTTCTTGTAATTTCAACATTTTTTATAAGTTCAGTTTTTTTTAAATTTATATATTATATATGATTATTTACAATAAAATACGACAAATTATAATAAATTTGCCGTAGATTATTTTGAATTTATTTTTATAAAAAGTATATACCTCTAAGTTGTTACGTCCTGAAAATATACTTTCTTTAACCACTCTTAGTATTCCAGTTATCATAGCTTTTTTAATTTGATTATTATATTTAAGTGCAACACTTAATATATTCCTTTCAAATCCTATAATTTTGTCATAATATCCATGTAAATAGCCTTCCTGTATAGGTACATCATGGTCATGTTAAGTGTTTTTCCAAATCTTCTTGGTCTTGGGAGTAGCATAACATCTTCTGAGTTTTCTATAAATTCTTTTATTAATAAGCTTTTGCCTAAAAAATAATATGATGATTCTATTTTTTTAAAGTCAGATATTCCTATTGGTATCTTTTTCATATGATACTCCATTTCTTTTACTATTATCCAAGATGGGTGGATTTATCTATATTTATACAATAAATAAACTAAACAACACTTTGACCTTAACCTTAATTGCTAGGTTTTATTTAACAAAAAAATACTAGCCAATATGTTTTATTTGCTAGTATTAATATCCTAATTTTATTCGTAAATGAATTTTTAATCTATATGTCATATGTATTTACATAATTGCTAGGTTTTAATTTATAAATACATTTTTAACTTTCTCCTGGTGTTGGTGGTACTGGATTTAGTTGGTCATAACAGCAACAGTCAGATTCTCCATTATCGTTACCATGATTTATTGGGCAAATATTTCCTGTCCATGGATGTGTAGCTTGAGCTCCATTATTATGACCAGAAGCACTATTAGTTCCATCACATGGATTTTCTATATTATGACAAACATGATGATCTCCTTTACCAAATGTCATTTCTAATCCTAATTCTTGAACTTGTGGTTTAAACCATTTTTTCATAT
>JAVXJA010000089.1:0-10662 GCA_036648085.1 Terrisporobacter sp. | reverse complement strand
CGCCCTTTCACGGCGGTAACCGGGGTTCGAATCCCCGTAGGGACGCCAAATTCAAGTATATTAGAATCTATAAGTGTCTACAAACCCCTGAATTAACTAAGTTTAGGGGTTTTTTATTGTCTATAGCAATTCACAATAATTCCCTGAAATCCATGTACATTAACGGTATATTTAACGGTATCAGATAAATGTACTGGAAAGTTTTGTCATGGGTAGACAACTAAATAAATTAACAGCACTCAAAGTAAAAAATTTAAAGTTTGAAGATTCATCAAGTAATAAACATACTGACGGTGCAGGTCTCTACTTATACGCACATAAAAATGGGAGTAAGTATTGGCGAATGGATTACACAAGCCCTATAACAGGTAAAAGGAATACACTAGCTCTAGGTGTTTACCCGACAATTACCCTAGAGGCTGCAAGAAAGCGACGTGATGAGATTAGACAGCAAATTGCTAACAATATTGATCCTGCTGAGATACGAGAACAAGTAAAGCAACAGGCAAAGGCTAATGCTGAAAATAGCTTTAGACATATTGCTAAACAATGGCTTGAATTAAGAGAACATGAGGGGAAAAAAGACGCTGAAAATATCCGTAGATTAGAAAAAGATGTTTATCCATTTATTGGGGATATGCCTATCAATCAACTTACCACTACCCTTTTAGAAAATGAAGTTATTCATCGTATTATTGACCGTAAAGCTTTAGAACTCGCTCGTAAAGTATCTATTAGTATAAAGATGGTACTGGAGTATGCTAGAAAGAAAAAATTGATCCTTATCAACCCTGCAAACGATATTACACAGCCAAAGCCTATACGTGGTAACTTTGCTGCTATCACTGAATCACACAGCCTAACACCCTTACTACAAAGTGTATGGGATGAATCTAATACTAAAATCACCTTTGTAACTCGCTGTGCAATTAAAATCTCTATTTTTATTTTTTTACGTCCTACCGAAATCAGAACTCTAAAGTGGTCTGAATACAATAAAGAAAGAGGAACTTTAACAATTCAACCCTCTAAACAAAGTAATGATCAACCTAAGAGTGTTTTAATCATTCCTTTGGCTAAACAAGTAGTTGAAATATTAGATGAACTTCATAAACTCACAGGACATACTGAGTATATGTTTTATAGTAATCGTGGAAAAGAGCCTTATATCAGTGAGGGAACTGTTAACGAAGCGATCAAACGTATAGGCTTTAGAGGTGAACAAACTGCTCATGGCTTCCGAGCAACAGCTAGGACTATTCTTGAAGAACAATTAAACTTTGAACCAGCTTGGATAGAG
This sequence comes from Terrisporobacter sp., assembly GCA_036648085.1. Lineage (GTDB taxonomy): Bacteria > Bacillota > Clostridia > Peptostreptococcales > Peptostreptococcaceae > Terrisporobacter. The sequence goes on along the minus strand of JAVXJA010000089.1, from coordinate 9,362 downwards.
CGACAATTAGCCCATAAAGTAAGAGATGCAAATGGTGAATCATATAATCGTACCAAGCATGTAGATAATAGAAGAATTATGTTGCAAACATGGGCTGACCATATTGTTGGGTTAAAGCAAATATAAACCTATCAAAAGGTAATTTTAATTATATAAATCTAAAATAATTAAACAGCACCCAAAACAAAAATTACAAATAATTTAATATGCCATTAGAGTTAATTTTAAGGCGATTGTAGCCATTTAAAACAAAACCAACCCATTATCAAGAAATAATTGCTTTTGCTCTTCAAATGCAAATCAAGGACATTTACGACAATAGTCTACTCCACCCCTCAACCATAATATCATCAATCTTTTTAAAACTATCTGAGTGTTTTGCGATATGCCAAAACTATGATTAATTAAACATACTAACAGAGCAAAGCAATCAGGTAGTATTCAACCGACTGACAGTGCTAGACCAATTGCTTATAGCAACAGAGGGCGAAAGCTAAACAAGTATGATTGCTTGTATTAACCGTTGTGCATGATTACTGCTTTTTGACGCTGTTGAGCGAAGCCGAGTGCGGAGTAGTACCGTATAGGGGCTAAAACCATGCACTGCCCATAGGTATATATCTATAAGGTACTGCTAACAATACCACGTCCTCTCGAATGACTTTCCTATAATCCTGAAAAACAGGGAAAGTTCATGTGAATTACTATACCCCTCTAAAATGCTCTCATTTGCGATTACAGCCACTTTATAACTGCGTGATAACTCCCAATAGGTTAGATATTAATCGTTGAATCTGAGAGATTCTGTGAGCATTAAATTTAAAGTTATTAGCTCTATAGATTAGTGCCTTAAATTAATAATTTTTAATTACTCATTTTATTTTAATTGTAATGGTACAAAATAGAAATTTGACAAACTTAATATTTGTTGCTATACGTGAATTATTAACTTTCATAAAATATTCATTAGTACAAAAATTGCATAATTTGGTACAAAACTATTCCAATATTTTGATCATTCAGAATTATATAAAAACCTATTCATACAGCTCTTTATTGGCTGTATGTTGCCATCAAAATTAATCGGTATATATTACTAGATATATAACCAATTACTTATATTAAAATATCTATTACACCTTTTAATTAATTTACACATTAATTATTTATTAGTTACTAATTACATCTTAACCATTCTGTACTAATTTATAAATAATAAACATACAAGTATTAAAATATATAGAGTTACATACCAATGCCTAAAACATTAAAATCAGTATCTAAAGGATACGCATACAATATTAATTACAATCCAGACCCTAGAAGATTTGAATCAATCATAAGACTGTTAGAAGATAGTAGAGACTATTTAAGTAAAGCTCATGCTGTGCATATAGTAATCACATTAGAAAGTAATGATTTTGATGTATCACTAATAAATGAAACATTAAAAAAATTATTAAATAAAATGAATGTACGGTTATGGTTTTTATATAGTAAGAGAATTTACAGAAGACAAAGGTTATCATTTACATTTATTACTTACTATTAGTACAGGAAAGCATAGAGCTTTTACTATATTGGAAGCTGTAAATAATGCTATTAATTTATTACCTCTAGTAAATGGATCAATAGCACAACAAAGATGGAAAAAGTATACAGATGGAGAAATAAGATATTTTCATAGGTTAAATGAAGAATCAGAGCTATATGATGCTGTATTGAGATACTCATATTTTGCTAAAAAAGAAACAAAAGTAGATGCTAAAGTAGCATCAAAGTATCCTAAAGCTGATAAGACAAAGCAAGGGCAATCTAGAAGAGTTAGAAATTTAAATCAATTAAAAACGACAATTTAAAATTACTATTGTTAAATAGAGGATTTAACCACTCTCTATTCAACAATATTATTTTACTAATCATAATAAAATGCTGGTAATTTTTTTTCTTTATCAATTTTTTTAAATTTATTTATATAGTTCTCATTGTTCACACACATAAGAACAGGAATATTATCTACATCATATGAAACTCTATGTGTCATTGCTTCATCTACAAAAATTGAATGTATAGTATTTTTATCTTTTCCAAAATACCCCATAACTAAACCAATTGCTACAAGATCAGAGCCACCACTATAGTTAAATTCGATAAAACTATTCTTTGTATTTTTCTTATAATCTTTTGAAAAATTAAAAATATTCTTACCTTCTTTATTTACATTTACCTTAAAAACACTATTATCTGCTGCAATTTTTATTGAACCATTTTTAGTTGTATCACATTGAAAAATTATTTTTTCCGCTGCAACTGACACTTGGCAAATAGTAATAATAGCTATAAGACCCACTAACTTACCTAACATCTTAAAACTCCCTTAGTTAAAAATTCAAATTTATTTACTTGGTCACTAAAAATTTATTTTTCAGAACCCATTTACCATATATTTCGTTTCTTTGCAAAATATATCTATATTTTTTCCCAGGGCTATTTATTGTTGATGGATCATTATCCCTACTAATTATCTCTATTTTATTGTCTGAAATTCTCTTTAAATCTTCTATAAACCTAGGGTTTAATTCATAATAAACCTTTTCCTCTAAAACTGGACTTACAGAAACATTATAGTTGAAATCCATCCATTTATTTTTTCTAACCTCTGTAATATTTGCAGTTACTGTAGAAGTTCCACCTGCACAACCAATATCTCCCCACCATAATACATAATAAATTTCAGTATAATCCTCATTAGTTGTCATATTTAAAACTTTTTTAGACTTATTTTCTCCTAATTGACATGCTATAGTTTGAGTATATTTTTTTATAACATTTAATACTTGAGCTTTATCATTTTCAGCACTTTGTGCAGACACTGTAATACAATTCAACAAACACACCATAAAAACTGTATTTTTAATAAATTTCATACTTACCACCTCATCAATTTACTACTTAAAAGCCTAATTAAAATTATCCACAACCTACATTAGAAATCCAAAATAATAATACATATATCTTATTTAAATTTCAGAAATACTATTAATAGCATTATGTGTATTATTCAACTTAATTTCCTATATTTTATAAATAAGTCATTTAGCTCCTTAAAAATCCCACCCATCCAAAACTCATCAAAATTAATCACAAAGATATTTTTGCTATCTAAACAATTCTTTTCATTAGTAAAACCGCCTTTCTTTATACCAGCTATTTGTGACAGATGGTATCTAACTGGCTCTGCTCTCAGTTCACGTGCATGGACTACATCATCTTTTGTAATTAAAAAACCATTTGATCCAACATATATCATCGCAGTTGATGCAACTAATACTACATCTTCTTTATCAACATTATATTTTTCAGTAATTACCTTCCAATCTTCATTACTTATTTCACCCAATCGTTTATATAAAAATATTTTATCATTTTCACGGAATGTATCTGAACAATTTTCCTCAATATATTTAGCAAATGTAATTGAATGAATCGGTTTTAATTTATGGATTCTATTTCCAGTATTTAACAAAGAATCATCATTAACTTTTAAGCTTGTAATAGCAACATTATCACCCACAACTTCACTATTTATTTCTCTATTTTTTGCTAAAATTGAAAGCATTATCAAACCAATATTATTTTGATAGGTTTGCAAACTGATTTGTTCGACTTTATTTTCTGAATCAACAGATATCTGATTTCTTTCGAGCTGATCCAAAGTAACTTGTGTTTTATCAATCTCTGCTTTTATAAAGCTATTAACATCTGATAAAATTGGTTGATCTAAACTAGCCACAACCATATTATTAGTATCTTTAAAAATAATAGTATTTTGCTCTTGTGAAAATTGAACTTCTCCAGCTTTAATACCATTAATATCTTTTATATTTAAGACACCATGCTCTAATGTATTATTTTCTATAGTACCTATTTGGCTTCCATTACCATCTAGAATATTAAGATGAAATGTATCTTTAACTAAAACAATCTGATCCACACCCATTCCAATCTGTATTCTATCACCAAAAGATGTAATATTATCGCTACCAGTATGATCAAATAATTGATGGCTATGAGACAAAGTATTATAAAAATCATCTAGGTTAAAAGTTGAACTAATATGATTTAATGGAATTAATGGAGTGACTGGGTCAATATTGACATACTCTACACCTGTTGGTACATCATTTACAGAAGATGCTACAATGGGATTTATAGATTTAGTAGTGATAGCCTCTGTTGGTATAGAATGTCCATCAGGTATTGTATGAGTTTCAATAGCTACAGGAGTCTCACCAACTGAAAACCCTAATTTTAAAAATGGTAATATAATCGATATTATTAGAATTGGTGCTTCCGAAAATAATTCTAATATTTTTTCTACTGTATAATCATAGTTTTTATAAAAATAATTAATTGCAATTGGAAACAATATTATTGGTATTATCAAAAAAAATAGAAAAAATTCTGTATTAATTGCTAGCATGAGAATAAAAGTTGGAAAAAAATAAACCACCAAACCAACTAAAACCACCCTCCAATGCTCTAAAAAATAACCTAATCTTGCAATAAAGAAATAAATTAAGATTGGGATATAAACTATCAATAAAAAAGGAATAGCTGCACATATCACCCCCAACCCAATCATACCAGCAATAAGAACAAAATTCTTAAATATTATTTTTAAAATAGAGATTATTGCTATACACCCCAGACCTATTAATCCAAATATTGGATTTAAAAACCCAAGCCCTATAACTAACGTATAAAAAATTATAGCAACCCAAAACACTGGTTCATTAATCACTGATTCTTTTTGAGTATCAATTACTTCTACCATATTTAAATTTTCCATTCTCCCCCCTAAAAATAAAGCATAAATTAAAAAAAAATTACAAACATTCCAGACCAAATTTATTTTATAAATTTCTCCAAAGCCATTTCACTAATTTATCTTATTCATTTTAAGATCATTTCATATTTTTTAAACTTAAAATTGCCTCATCACTCCCCTGTTTAGCAGCCATTTCCATATAGTAAATTGCTTTACTTATATCTTTAGGTACTTTATTGCCATACCTATAAGCATTTCCAAGATATAGTTGAGCAGTTTGATCTCCAAATTCAGCCGCTTTTTTTAAACAACTGATTCCTAAATCTATATCTTGATTCAATTTATAACCTAATATGTATTCATATCCTAAATAGACAAGTGCTTTCACATTGTTCTTAGAAGCAGCCTCTAAAAGTAGATACTCACCTCGTTCAATATCCTTATCCCAATATACTGTTGTATTCCCTACACCATTTTCATCTGTTCGGTATATCTTCCCTCCTAGCACATACATCATACCCAACTCGTATAAAGCATCTGGATGATCCTTATTTGCAGCTATTGTCATATAATATTTTGCTAATTCAAGATTTAAGTTATTTCGATCAGAATGATAGAGCATAGCTAGCTTATATATGGTATCAGAATCCTCTCTATTTTCTGCTATTTTTTCTTTCAATAAGTCTATCTCAGAAATCTCTGCATGAATTGGCATCGATAAAAAAATAGTTAATACAGTTAAATTAATAAATTTTTTTTGTTTTATTAATTTACCCTTAACTCTATATTTAGCAATATTAATTATCATTATCACTCCTAGTTTTCTGTTTAAAAACTATTATTAATGCTATAGCGGAAATAATAAAAACTGGATATGGAAAAACATCAAAACTATCTCCATATTGTGAACCCACATAAAATACTAAAACCATAAATAGAATATAAATCATCCAATTTATAATATTAAGTATTTTAAATTTTTTTTGCATGAAAAATATATGATTAAAAATAGCAACGCATGTAGCTATTAAAACCCACAATAAGCCATGTATTGTATTAAACTGAAAGCAAAAAAATAGGTTTAATATAAATATTATACCTATTTGGATACTGAATTTTTTTGTAGCGTTTTCCATTATTTTACCTTATTTTGAATGTTCAATTTTTACAATTTCGATATTACCTAAGTGTATGAATAAGTTCCATTTCTGTTGCTAATCTTATTCTTTAAATCCTGTCTGATATTGACAATCTTTTTCTCCCCACTATTCCATTTCCTTTATGTTTTACATTAGTTTACACCAAAAACTACGTATTACGCAGTAAAAATTATTCTTAAATATACGAAATTCGTAATAACATTCGCAATAATATTCTTTCTTATGACTCAAGATGCAAAATCTAGGTTCTGTAGCAGACTCAAAATGGTACGCAAAAGTAATAAAATTACACAGGAAAAATTAGGTCTTTTAATTGGGTTAGATGAATTTGTTGCGAGTACACGGATTAATAGATATGAAAAAGGTGTACATATCGCTGATCCCAACACTGCTGAACGCATTGCACAGGTGCTTGATGAACCTCTATCATTTTTTTATGCCGAAACAGAAGAACTAGCTGAACTTAACAGAATTTTCTATCATCTTGACTTAGTTAATAAACAACAGTTATTGGCATTTGCTCGTGAACTCACCTCTATAGCGAAAGATTAAGAAACAACGAAACTTTTGACTTAAGCTTATGTTTTTATTTTTTATTTCTTACAATCCAAAAGAAACAGAAGCTCATACTTTTCCTATGAAATGAGCTTCTGTCAGTAGACTATTACAGATGCAGATACTTTGAAAAACACTCTTGAAAGTCTGCAATGTCATACCCTTTCTTTGTCTGTTCTCCAAAACGGATTTGTTTTGATGAAATATTAAACTGTTTTAGAATCTGAGCTAATTGACGAGGTGTGATCTTTCCGCCTTTGTTCAAATATCTCCAAGCAGCTTCATCATCCTCACATAAAACATTTATTAAATCTATAGTGGGTAAACGATCTATTTTTTGCTCTGCAAATACTCTTCTGATATCAAATAACATCAATTCATTAACATGAGGTTCATCAGAATTAATCTTACAAATCTCTATGGCTGCATTTCTTGCCTGCTCTGCTATTTCGTTACCGAGTAATTCAGCAATTGCTAATAGAGGTTCCCAACAATCCTTTTGACGGTCACTCAATTTATCAGACATTTGAGGTTCATGCTTCATCAACTGTTCAATATGATTATTTGCCCATTTTGATACAAGCTGTTTAATTTCATCAAAATCACTCTCATTAGCTTTACGTAACTTTTCCTTTTCTATATGTGTCGGCTTACGATACATATTAATCCCAATTGATCTGGACTGAATCGTAGAGGGCAAATTACCAATACCAGCGATTACTTTAGGGCAAAATACATTAAATTCAGTCGGTTCACTATCCTGCCCTACACAACGGATTACACACCCAGTGCTTTCAAATCCAGCATTTACAATACCTCGCAAATCTTCACTTCTACTTAAAAAAGTATCTGCTTCATCAATAAGTACTGTCGGCTTATACTGCTCTATATAGCGAAATAATGCTGCTGGCGTAATATTGCTTGTCGAGACAGGATTGTGGCATAAGCAACCTATTAAATTGAGTAACTGGGATTTTCCTGCTCCTTTGGTTAATGCTGTAATAGCAAGAATTGGAGCTACTTTAAAAGCAGGCATACACCATGACTTAATGACCCATAAAGCTATAGTTGTATTTTGATAAGGTTCACAATGAATAAAGCGATCAATTGTAGAGCATAAAGCCCCATACACGTGTCCGCCAAGGTCTTTCTTATCAAGATTTAAATGCTCTTCACTTTCTCTTTTTACCTTTAATTCTTCGGTTGGTAAAGCAGTTGTATTACTGCTATCGTTTTTATGAAACATAACTATTCCCCTGTTCCGAAATAGTTGGTTTGTCGAACTGAGCAAGCCATTCATGTACTTCATGGCAATGCCATCTAGTCAATGTATTAACTTTAACAGGAGCTGGAAAAGTGCCCATTTTTACCCATTTCCATAAGGTTGACCGCTTAATGGGCAAGAGAGGTAACATTTCCTTTGCACTAATTAACCCCTTTTGTGGCAATTCACACTGCACCACATCTAAAGGAAAAGTGTTACTTTTACCAACAACATTATCAATATTCATAAATAATCCTACATAATTGATTTAATTCATCATTTAATTAATGACTAGGATTATTTTGCAAGATTTATTCAAATGTTTTCTAGCTTCATCTCGATCACAAAACACACAAAAGAAAGGATTAAGGTTTAAAGTCACAATACATCTATATCTTCTTCAAAAATTTTATCAATTATTGACTGACCTTCATCCATGCTATTTATTACTTTTTGCCAATTATTACTAAAATTACTTACTAAAAATTCCAGAGAAATATCCTGCTTTACATATTCAAGTACATCTTTTTTTATACCCTCTTTATCACCGCTCATCTGGTTAGGCTTTTCTCTATGGTTTTTTAAACGCATATATCTTATTACCGTAGGAATAATTAGTTTGAATAACTCTTTATCACTAATCTTTTTCTTTTTCCCTGTAGTTTCCTCAACAACATTTGCAATATCTTCTTTAAATTTAATAACTTGTCTTTTTAAAAACATACACTTTTTTGAATCAAATTCTTTTACATTGGATTTCCTATAAATAGTGTACGTTTGATTTTTATAAAAATTTAAATTTTCCTCTATCTCTCGTTCTTGTCCCTCATCACCCAGTAAAATTATTTTTTCTTTTTGTGTAAGGTTTGCTGTCAGACGTATTTTACTCAATGGAAATTTTATAGGTGCATCATCAATTAGATTACTTACAAATGATTCTGTAGGATCAGGAGTGATATATCCACGAAAATTAACGTAACAAGGGCAATGAATATCTCCAAGTCGTCTATCCGCTAAATAACTGGATTCGTTAAATGTTCCTTTTCTAAATTTTTCATTATAATCAGCAAAATTCATATCAATACTAATGCTTAATAGACCATCCCATAAGAAACAAGGAGTCAATTGAGATTGCGCCACTAGCTTCCAAAGCTCTCGTTTATTTATACCCAATATACTTATCACTTCCTCTATATCACAATACTCCTCCTTTACACCTTCACGATAGCTTAAGATATTATTTTCTAAACATCTAACATGATATGCAGAAATTTCATTGAATAGGTCAGTCATAAGCCCTCTCTTTAAATCCAAAGCTTTTTTTACAAAAGTAAACATTCCGTTTACATTTAGGTCTATGATACAGAGCTTATAAAGACTAGCCAATCATTCTATTTCTTTTATCCTATGGGGTTATATTTAACAGTACATCTAACGGTATAAATAGATTTATAAATTATTTTTAACATTTAAAAACAAACACTTATATTGACAATAAGAATCCCCGTAGGGACGCCAAATTCTAAAAAGCCACTGCATTGACAGTGGCTTT
>JAVXJA010000088.1:0-10698 GCA_036648085.1 Terrisporobacter sp. | reverse complement strand
AAGTTAATATATCACCTATTCCATCAACTGTTTTATCAACTGTTTTAGTAAAGTTACTTCCACTAGTTAAGTCAGCATAATTTACTTTAGTATTTACTGTATTACTAGAACCATTTGCTACTGCACCAATATTATTTATTGGATCAATGATATAAGAATAATTAACGCTTGCAGTATTTGGTATTGGGTTAGGAGTTGGGACTGATGTTACAGTTACTTTGTAAGTTATTGTAACGCTTCCTCCTGCTGGAATTGGTCCAGTTAAAGTTATTCCAGTTGCAGGGATAGTTCCTGTAAATGCTATTGTTGAAGTTATAGAACCAGATACAAAAGTAGTTCCATTTGGAATAGGGTCAGTAACTAAAACGTTAGTAGCAGGAGCATTGCCAGTGTTTTTAATAACTAAAGTATAAGTTAAAGTGTCTCCGACTTTTGCCAGTGTATTATCTACTGACTTTACAAAGTTGCCAGGAGATAATAAATCTGCATGATTTATTGTAGTAGCCACTGTGTTTGTAGTTCCATTACTGCTTGCTCCATTTGGAACAGCAGGGTTTACTGTGAAAGTGTATGCTGATGTAGCAGTATTTGGTATTGGGTTAGGATTTGGTATCGTATTTCCAACCAAAACTTTATAAACTATTGTTAAAGTTTGATTTGGAAGAATTGGATTAGTTAAAGTTAATCCTGATGAAAGATCAGTTCCTGTATATGGAATACTTGATATTAAACTTCCAGGAACTAAAGTTGTGCCTGCAGGTAGTGGGTCTTTTATTAGTACATTATTTGCATTAATATTTCCAGTATTTTTAAATGTTAGTGTATAAGTTAATGTATCTCCAACATTTGAATATACTTTATCTACACTTTTTATATTTGTTAATGTAGCTGTATTTACTTGAGTGCTTGCTATTGGAGTTGTATTTGTTCCAACAACTCCAGCTGGTACTGATGGATCAACTATATATTTATAGTTAAATGTTGCGCTATTTGGTATTGGATTAGGAACTGGTATATATATTACAGTAACTTTATAAGTTATTGTAACAGTTGCACTAGGTGCAACTAGATTTGTTAAAGTTATTCCAGTTGCAGGATTATTTCCTGTAAATGGTGATGTTGAAGTAACTGAATTTGCTACAAAACTTGTTCCAGCTGCAAGAGGGTCTGTCATTACTACATTAGTAGCAGGAACGTTACCAGTATTTGTAATAGTTATTGTATAAGTTAAAGTATCTCCAACTTTTGCATATGCATTATCTACTGTTTTTGTAGTTGATAATGTTGCATTATTTATTGTGACTGGAACTATATTTGATGGTACTGTAAATGGACTAGTTAGTCCGCCAGTTACTGGAGAATACGAATAGTTTACAGTTGCTATATTATTTGTTGGATTAGGGTTTGGTATTGATACAACGGTAACAGAGAATGTTACAGTTGCTGATGAATTTCCAGCTATATTTGGTAATGCAAATCCTGTTTGAGGATTATTTGCTGGGATTGTAGTTCCATTTACATTAACACTTCCGCCTATAAAGGTTACACCTTGTGGAATAGTGTCTAGGAATGATACATTTGTAAGTGTACTAGTACATGTGTTACTTATTGTTGTTGTATATGTTATAACATCACCTATATTTGCATATGATTTATTTGCACTTTTTACAGGTACAAATGTTGGTATTGATATTGGTTGTAATTTTATATCATCTATTGCGTAATCATTGCCTGATGCAGCTCCGCCTTGACTGAGAAACTCAACTGTTAGTTGAGTATTATTACCGGAGTTAAATACAGTTCCTACTTGTTTCCACTCTGGAACAACTGTATTTGCAGTAATAGTATTTGTAAGATTACCATTATATAAAGCATTTCCATTTGCATCAAGTATTCTTATACCTACTAGAGGATCCGTAAGATTAGGTAATTTAATCATATTTGTTATCCAAGATGAAAACAAATAGTCTGTATTAGCTGTTACTGGTAGAGTTTCCACGAAGAAACTTTGACCAGCATTAGAACCATTTACAAACATAAATCTGCCAGTTTCATCACCAACAGTATGGTCTGACATTCTCCACCAAACATTTGCATTATTAAAGTTTCCATTTGTACTTGTATTTTGTATAGTGTATTGACCATCATTTGGATTTTTTGATCCTGCCTGTGGTAGTGTATAAACAAATCCTGGTGTTACACCTGGATAAGGTGGGTTTGCAGCTGTTCCTGGTGCACCTGTATCTGTAGGTGTTCCCGGTAAAAATGTTCCAAAAGTACCATTATCTGCTGAAGTTATTAAGTTAGTTGTTGATGTAGATACACATGTATCTAGTACACTTGTTATTGGTGTATATATAATTGGTCCATCTAAAAAGTTTTGAGATGGTGGATTTGATCCTGATACTGTTACTGATAAAGTATTGGGGCTTGTTGAGTCTAAATTTGTAGAACCTGCTGGTGGGCTTGTAGCTATAGCTATAGGTGGATCTATACCTACAGGTACAGGACCTGCTACTGCTGTACTAAAATCTGCTGGAGTTGCTACACCAGGTAATCCATAGGATTCAACAACTATATAATTTCCATCTGGGACATTTATAAATGAATAATTTCCATTAACATCAGTTAAAACTGTTAGACGTTTTCCAGATACAGTGTCTTGTAATACAACTGATACTCCTGCCAAACCAGTGTCACCAAGATTTATTGTTGCACTTCTATCTTTATCAAATATGACACTTCCTGATATTGTTACCAATTTGTTTCACTCTCCTTATAATCTTTAATATCGTTTAGATATAGGTTTTTAAATTAACATGTTGTTACATTTACAAGTAACATTATACAACTATTAATTCTTCTACAATCTAGTTCTCTAAACTTAACAAATTCGATATATGGTGTTACTTGTATTTTATCTGATCTTACTAATTCACAAGTATCTATTGTACCAATTGTTGCAGGAATAACTATAAATATACTTTTCATAGTTTGAAAACCTTGACCATGGACACTTTGACTGCAATCAGTAGCTACATAAGTTGCATTAGCTGTTATTTTAACTTCTACTACTAGTTTATAGCCGCTTAATGATTGGCCTTCATTGCTTTGTCCAACTTGAGTATTAACTACTTTATAGCTAACTATCTCTGGTGTAACTAATACATCTAAAACACTTTCTATATCTGGTTGAATACGGTCTAAAACTATTGTCTCGCTTAATAATTCTTCCTTGAAATAGCTTAGATTTTCAGGGATTTTATTTAGTTCAGAAGACAAATTAGGTTTACAATACATAAAGTCACCTCCCTAACACATATTTGCTATTAGCATCATAGTAATATTGTTGTATATACATCTGCAATCTAATTGTTCAGAGAATATATCCTCTATAATTATACTTGGATTTATTAAAGTATTTATATTTGTATTTACTGGAAGAACTATATATTCACAAAAAGGAATAACTGTATGTGCACTGTGAACACTTTGTGTTGCATCACATGCTATATATTCTATTTTTAATTTTATATCTCCACAAACTAAAAGTTTGTATCCTGTTAAAATTTGTCCTTCTAGTGAGGCTCCAACAGGTGTTTTTATAATTTCTGATCCGACAACGCAAGTATCTAACCAAACTTTAGTTATTTGATCTATATCTGGTTTTTGATTAGGTATACATAGTGTATAATCTATATTTAACTGATTAAAGTATTGTATATTACTTGGTGTACAATTAGATATACCATTATATAGGATTAGATTTTTTTGAATATTTTCCATTTTCAACCTCCTTAATAATTATTGCAGACTAAACTGCTAGTGTATAATATGTAATAAATTTTTACATAGTGATTACTTTTACAACAATAAAATTAGATAATTGAAAAAAAGAGGATGTCTCAAAATAGAAGATAGGCCTCTTTTTAGTCGTTAAAATAATGAAAATATGTTGGATTTTATACAAAAAAGAGTGTCTCATGAACGCAAAAGTTCATTTTGAGACACTCCCTTTATCTACATCTTAATATTTGCATTTAAAAGTAATAATGTTCTTATGTATACACTACTATCACATCTATTTTCTATGTATAAATCCTCAATAAATGGCTGAACTTGAACCTTCTTTTTTCTCACAAAGTCTTCTATTTTACAATCATCAATTTCTTTTGGAACTACTATGTATACAATCTTAGTTATATCATTTTTTAATATGTATAAATACTTTTCAATAGTATTAGAGGTGTATCTTACAGTGTAAGATAATGTAACTTCCACTAGTAGCTTTTTACCCGAAAGTTTTCTACCTTCATTAGATGTTCTTACTGATGTATTTATTAATTTTATAGAATTTATTTTTGAATTAACAGCTAATGATACAACTTCTTCTATTGGTCTTGAAATTTCTTTTTTTAAAAAAATACCGTCAACTATTTCTTCTTTAAAATATTTAATATCTGTAGGTAAATTTTCATTTATCCCTATGTACTTTATATGATCATTCATATTATCCTCCATACTAACAAGCCTCAGCTATAAATATAAAGCTTATATTTATTAAAACTTCTCTTTTACTAAGTTTTTGTGAGTATATATCTTCTATATAAATATTTTCATATATTTTGCTATTTAAGTTAGAATCACTTGGCAATGTAGTTGAGTTATTAAAAAATATTTTATCTCTAAAAGTATATATAGTTGAAACTAAGTCATCTGCACAACAATCTATTCTTAGGCTAAATTCACCTTCTGATAATAATTTATATCCAGTAAGTTTTTGTCCCTCTAAGGAAACTCCTATTGCTGTTTTTGCTATTTTGCTGTGTTTAGTATTGAAGCTTACATTTACTTTTAATATATCATCTATATCTGGCATATTGTCATCAATACAGAGTATCTTATCAACATTCATTTGGGTAAATGAATTGATATTTTCTGGGATATATTCGTCTATACCACTATACAATACACCATCTCTAATTAAGTTCCCCATAAAATTCTTCCCCTTACTTGTACTCTTTTTGAATTTTTATTATACATTGCAAATATATAATAAAAATTTGCAATGTATAATACTAGTCTAAAAACTTCCTTCTATTGAAATTAAACTAGAAACAAATATATTTCTTCGCCCTAAAATCTTGTAAAATACATTATCACACTTAGGTTTAAAATATATTTTTTCTCCATCATAGTTATTAGGTAAGTTTATAAATACACTAAAAGGCTTACTTCTTTCTAACATATATAATGATGAGTTTTCGCTAGATGTTAGATATTCTATTCTATCTATAGCTAGACCATTTATTATTACTTTCTTTCCAGTTGATTGTTCATTTTCTACTGATATATTTTTCATGGAATCAATTTCGTAGTACTGGTCTATTTGTGCAGAAGTAGAAATATTTACAATCTCTTTAATATCTGGTTCATAACATTTAAGCTCATATTCATTATCTATACTAAGTTCTTTAAATGTTGATAGTGCACCTTCTAGATATAAAACATTACTCTTTGTATTTATTCTTTTTTCTTCTATATCTTTTAGTTTGTAAGAATAGCTAATATTACTAAAGTTAACTATCTTATTTGAAGATATAGTAGGACTATATTCGTATTCATATGTTATTAGTACATTTTCACCTATTCCTAAGAACGCAATATTTATTCCTTTTATAGGATTTATGTTGTATAAATTTTCACCATCTATATATACTGAATCTTCTACAAATAATAAATTATTAGTTTCATTATCAAATATATGCATATTATATATATCCACTGAGCCTATATTATTTATTATTGTTTGCATTTGGACAACATCTCCGCTTTGTAACATTTCTAATGAAGGAATTTTTATAATGTCAATTGCAATATTCTCTACATGTATTGGTTTATCAATGCTTTGGAATACTTTTTCAATGATTCCTCTTTCTGTTTTATATTCACACTGAATTAATCCAATTATTTGTAATTCATTATTATAAGGCAAGCTATTTACTTTATAATTAAAACTAATACTTTCTAGTTTATTACATTCTAATGAACCAATATCTATATTTGTATCTGAAGATAATTTTTTTATTCCTATATTTTTACTATTTATGCACAATGAGTTTTCAATGTAGCTGACTTCTTTAGGGAGTTCTATTTTTATTTTTACAAAGTCACAATCTACGTTCCCTTTATTTAAAATATTGAATATATATTTATTTTCAGTATTCATCATTATTGTTGAAGTACTAGATATACCCTTTAAATCTACTAAATAATTTTTCAAGTTCATGTTTAAATTGTTAGATTTTTTCTTTATAGTTACAGGCTCTGTATTTTCCCCTAAGCTATATTTTGCAGTTACAAGACTTTGAGGAATTAAATCTTCATAAGTTTCTATACTTTCAATATTATATCTAATTGCAACATTTACAGTATCATTAACATCTAATTCATTTAAGTATATTTTTTTATTAAAGCTGCTATAGTTTCCATTTATAAAAATAATTTTTTTGCAATTTTTCAAAAAATCACTTTCATTTATATCAAGCTCTAAATCTGTAAGTATTATATTACCAGTATTTTTAATATTTATATTTTTAGTAAATTCACTATTTACCTCTATGTTTTTATCTGCAATAAATTTATTTACTTCTAATTCTGGATTTGCTACTAATATGTTTTCTTTAATCGCTTTGAATTTTCTAAAAGGACTTTGGTTTTTTAAGTCCCTAAATGTATAGTCTAGGTTGATTGGTACTTCTAGGTTACTGTCTTTAGACGGGGCATGAGTTGCACAAAATTCAAGATATATTTTTTGAGATACATTTAAATTTGGAAGATATAGCTTTTTATCCTGTATTTTAGAATAACTTCTGTTGTTTACTTTTATTGAGTCTTCATCTACATTCAAATGTTTTAATGTATTTAATTTTAGGCTTAAATTTTCAATACCAACATTACCTTTGTTTTGAAGTTCTAAGTTAAAATACACATTATCTCCGCTAAAACAAATTTTGTTAAAAGAATCTATTTCATTTTCTCTTAGAGTACTATTTCTATCTATGATACTAAGAAGAGGGTTGTTTACATAAATCTTACTCTTGTTGCTATATACAGTGTTTACTTCAGGTTCACCTTCTAATATAAAGCAATATTCAAGCTTAGCCCTGTTACTTATAGGGTTTGGTCTTGGAAGTGATACTACTTCTACTTGATAGATAATTTTAATCATTTGATTTGGCGCTACATTTTTGAAAATTAGTCCATCAAATATGTTTAATTTCTTGTCATTATTATTATTTATTACAATACTTTCGTTTATAAACTCTAGAGAGTCGTTTTCAGGAACTTCTAATTTTAAATACTCACATTCTATATTACCTGTATTTTCTATAACTAGCGTATAAGTTATTGTATCTCCAACTTGAGATGTAGATTCACTAGTGTCCATATATATATTATTGTTTCCTATTTTAGCCCCAAGTATCGTTATATCCAAATCTTGTGTAGATGTTTTTAGATTTTCTAAATTATTTGATACTCTGTATAAAATAGAAGCATTTGTTTTTTTCTTTGTACATATATCTATTGATTTTGCTTTATAGTTTATTATAACTTTTTCATTTGGGGATATATTATTTAATCTAATTCCATGGGTAGTTATATCTATATCTACATTTTCATTATTTATACATAAACTAGATTGTAAAAACTCTAATTCATCTGGTAAATAATCATTTATCAATACATCTATTGCTTGAAAAGTTCCTATATTTTCAGCGACAATAGTTATGTCCACAGTTTCATTTAATTTTAAAACATTTTTACTAAGGTATTTTTTAAAACTTACTTTGTCAAACTTTGCATAATTAGTTTTAAAATTAAGAAGGTTACTTTCTTGGACTAGACTTTTTTTGTTGGTTTTATATTTTAATAAAAACTTCATATTATCGATTGAGGCTTCATCCTTTATTTTTGTTTTAAACGTTATTATGACCTCTTCATCTTTTTCTAAATCTCCTAACATTATTTCTTCACATATATTTTCGCCAATTCTATATATGTTTCCTACTATTAAAGAATCTTCTATAAAATCTATTTTGTTACTAAAACTATTTTCTAATTTCAAATCTAGTAATTCTAAATTTGTAGTGTTTTTTATTGTTAACTTATGATTTAGAATATCTCCAACAAATCCATTATATTTATCTATTTGATATATAAAGTTTTCATTATTGAATATATCCTCAGTACTTATAAATGTTTTTATTTTCTTTCTTCGGATTTTAATTTGTCTTAAATTTTTATCAGTATAACTTAAAACTGGATCTATTTCTATAAATTTAAGATCTCTATCCTCTTTTACTTTCAGAG
Source organism: Terrisporobacter sp. (assembly GCA_036648085.1). Taxonomy (GTDB): domain Bacteria; phylum Bacillota; class Clostridia; order Peptostreptococcales; family Peptostreptococcaceae; genus Terrisporobacter. The sequence continues at coordinate 2,325 of JAVXJA010000088.1, read as the reverse complement.
GAGTATTTATTTTAACAATTTCGCCAGGGTCTAATTTTTTTATAGATATATGTTCATTACTTACCATAACTCTATCTCTCATAGAAGATTTTACATTATCTTTTACTAAAAAAATATTGTCTGATATAAATTTTGAAATAGTTATATCTGTTAATGGATATTTTGTAGTATTTTCAAGACTTAATAGAAAATTTATTTCTTCATCTGAAAAATATTTTTCTTTCTCAAAGCTAATATTAAAACTATCATCATCTAATTTGGATATAAAATTAATATCTAATTCATTGCTTTTATATGTAAAGTCTTGTATATTAGAATCTTTTATTATGTGAAAATTCATATAGCAAAAGATACTTTCTAATGCATTTTTAGGGATATTAATAACCTTAACTGGAATATTAATAGATATCTTAAATCCAGGTTCTATATCTACAATATTTCTAAAATCTTTCGTACATTCTGCTAAATCTTCATCTGAAATTTCTAATATATTGTCGTTTAAAACAAGTCTAAATAATCCATTTTCAATAATATAGTTTGAATTATTCTTAATATCAACCTTTAAAACAGTTTCTTGATTTAAATATAAATAATTTTCATCAACATTTAATTTTATATCTAAATAATTCATTTCACCATTCATATAATCACCTACTTAAAAATACTTTATCTTATTTTAAATATTATGATTTATTACTCCAATTTATTAACCTAAAATATACATGCACACTTTTTTAGTTTATTTATATTATGGTAAAGTAAATAATATTAATTTTATTAGGGGGTAGCACTATGTCTAAATTTGAATTTAATAATAACTGCAATTGTAGTTCAGAATCTACTGTAGCAGTAGGTAACTCATTAGAAGTAGATGTTAATTATTGTGAATCAGAAGTAAGAGCTGATGTGGTTGTATCTGAGTACAACTCTGTAAGACTTTGGGGAAGAATATTAAACTGTGATGGTAGAGCTGTAAGCAATGCACTAGTAAAATTATTAAAGGTTGAGCATTGTGGTAAAGAAGTTACTTACAAAGGTATATCTCATACAATTAGTGACTGTGAAGGATTCTATCAATTTGAATTATGCGGAAATCATGACGAGAAAGATTGTTATAAAATATTAGTTAGTAAGTCAGCAAATGGACCAGAAAGAATAATACCTTTATCTAAAGGAAGTTGTGACCCTTGTTGTGATAATTCATTTGACCCTTGTAAAGAATATAATCCAGTGATATCTCAACCACAAAGCTGTCAACCATCATGTGAACAACATAATCATGATTGTGGATGTGCTCCAAGTTATTTCCAAAAGCCAAGATACTAATATATTAAAATATTAATTTAAATTTATCATAATAGTGACTAGACATCGTGTAAACTCCCTTTTACTAGGGAGTTTTTTCTACTTTTATGATATGAGGGGGATATATGGAAAAAGTAGTAAGGAATTTAATAGAATACAATGGCATTTCAACATATACATATTCGACTAAAAATTTTAGGCAATTTAATATTGAACAAATGGATAATATATCTAATAAAAGAGCTGATGTAGATCAGATTTTAAAAGTATGGGTAGAGACAAAGGTTATAGATACAGAGGTTATTAAAACACCTATTGGAAGTTCAACTGAGGGGCAAGTAGCTACAGGAAAGAAGTTATTAGTTTGTGGAGATATAGATATTAAAATAGAGTATGTATCATGTGATACGGTACAAAATATATATGTTGAAAATTTTATGATTCCATTTGGAACTTATGTAGTTTTACCGCATAATTTTAATGAACATGGAATTGTGAGTGCAACTATTATGGTAGAAGATATATCTTCTATAAAAATAAACCCAAGATGTATATATAATAATATAACATTAATGGCTATAGCCGATATATATTAGAGGACACAGCTATTTCAACAAAAGATGATCTAAGAGACCTAGAAATCAAAGACCAAGGGTTATAATTCTTGGTCTTTTGGTGTTATTTTTTGGGGAGGACTATTGAACTGCTCTCTGTCAAGTGGACAGTTGAAATAATCAAACTAAGCAACTAATGTCTAAGTTCAGTATTCCAACGGAGCCAGGCCACTCAATTTTTTTTGTAATCTTTGTTTATTGTAAAAGTTTATATAATTCTCTATTGGGGAACCTACGTTTTTTCTGCAACTTGGCACCAAAGTTTGTTCAACTAATTGATTTCACTATGATTGCTTGAATATTGATATTTTTTATTATATTCACACTACTTTACAAGTAATTTAAAATTAGAACTTCAAAAAGTAACATAACTGAGCCTTAACTTGTTAATAATCTTTAGTGACCA
>JAVXJA010000087.1:0-10898 GCA_036648085.1 Terrisporobacter sp. | reverse complement strand
AAAACTATAAAATTTGTAAAGTATTTATAAAAAATTATAGAGTTTATACGTCAGGATTCTTCATAAATACAAGCTTATTAAAATTTGGGAGTCCAAACTATATTACAGTTTGGAATGTCGTTCAAAATATATATATGTTAATGCTAATGCCTATCGTTGGTATTTCTCAAGGATCTCAAACAATACTAGCTTACTTTGGAAGTATTAATAACAAAGAAAAAATTAATCAAACTATAAAAATATCAATTGTTTACTGCGGTATCTACGGTTTAATATCTACTTTGTTTATTTTATTTAGAGGAAATATAGTTTTATCTTTATTTGGATTGGATGTAGTTATTAAAAATATCGCTTTAGAAGTTATAAAAATAGTATTTATTACTTTCCCTTTTACAGGAATATTATATACAAATATGACTTTATTGCAAGTAACAGAACAAGAGGTACAATCAATAATATTGGCTTTAACTCGTCAAATATTTTCACTTATTCCTTTGGTTGTAATTTTACCTTTAATTTTTTCTAATTTAAATACAAAAATATCTCCAACTATGTCAATATTTTTTGCAATTCCAATTGCAGATTTACTTTCTACAATAGTTGCAATATTTTTAATTAAAAATAAAAATTACAAGTAGATACTATAAAGATATATTCGTAAATTTTTATAAATTCAACCTCAATTAGGACAGAGTAATTTTTAGAATTAGCCTGTCCTTTTCTTAATCTCTTCATAACTTCGATACCTGCAATAGTATTATTTTCAGTATCAAAAAATTCAAAGCCTAATGTGCTTCACAATTTCTTTTTTAATAAATCTATTGTCTTGCTCAACCATATTAAACATGGTATATAAATCTAATTAACGAACACTAAATATTTCTTCACTGGCTATCATTGCATCTTTAATATCTAGACAATAAATATCTTTATCTTCACTGAATCCATTTTCCACAACCCAGTTTTTATACTCCTTCTGACCCCAGAAGAAATTCATGATGTTTCAACAACTTGCCGCCCAGTTTTCATGTTTTTCTAAATTAATATGAAGTACTCTTAAATCTTCATTATTAATGCTTTCTAGTTTTTTATCTTTAATTGATAAATTTATTTCTTGTCCTGTAACACTACATATTGAATTAATTTCTATATCTTGGTCAAAAGTATGAGTAACACCTATGGCATCAATTGCACACATGGCATTTAACTCTCTTCCATCTTCTAACTTTACAATATACATAGTTCCATGAGCTGATACTGGGTATATAAAGTTAACTTTATTATCTTCCACTACCATAATATTATTTTCACTAAAATACTCTAAAGTTTCATTCACATAATCATTTTCTATATCAGTAGTTTCACTTATGTATTTTTTTACTGCGTCTAAATGAGCTGGTTGTTTTTTATCTATTATTAAATCCATTATTTTCAATCTTATTAATTTTTGTTCTTCTTTTAATTGTTTGTACTTATTTATGTTCTTCATTTTTATTCCTCATAACATTTTGATAAAATTTTTGTAAGTCTTGTTTTATAATCTTCATATTCACTTATTTCTCTATTTCTTGGTCTTTGTAAATCAATTTTTAAATCTTCTAATATTTGACCTTTATTTCTAGACATAACAATTACTCTATCACTCATATATACTGCTTCGTCCACATCATGAGTAACCATAACTGCTGTAATTTTATTTTTTGTCCAAATATTTTCTAATTCTTCTTGTAGATTTTGTCTCATCTTAAAATCTACAGCCCCCAAAGGTTCATCCATTAAAAGTACTTGTGGATCACAAGCTAATGCTCTAATTATTGCAACTCTTTGCTTCATACCACCAGACAATTGATGAGGATACATGTTTTCTTTTCCTTTTAAATCACACATTTCTAAAAGTGATTCTAATCTTCTTTCTCTTTCTTCTTTTTGCACTTTCTGTTGCTTCATAGGGAATAGTACATTTTCTTTTATAGTTTTCCAAGGAAATAATGCGTAGTTTTGGAATATAAAAGCTCTCTCTGCTCCTGGTTTTTCAACTTTTTTATCATCTAATAAAACTGAACCTTTATCACTTTTTTGGAATCCACCCATAATAGTTAATAAAGTTGTTTTTCCACAACCTGAGGGTCCTAAAAGTGATACAAATTCACCTTTTCCTACATTTAAATTTATATTTTCTAATACTTTATGCTCTGTATTATTATTTATAAAGGTTTTATTTACATTATCAACAACTAATCTCATTATGCTTCTAACCTCCATTTACAAAGACTTTTATTTACAAGCTTTAATCCTCTGTCTATAATAAATCCAACAATAGCTGCAAATATCATAAGTCCTATAAGTAGCTCAGTATTCATTCTAGTCTGAGCCTCTACCATAGAGTAGCCGATCCCGGCACTCGTCGCTATGAACTCCGCTCAGATAACTGACATCCATCCCGTACTTATTGCTAGCCTTGCTCCTGTTAAAATATCAGGAAGTGCTGCTGGTAACATTACATTTATAAATATGGAACAAGGTGATGCCCCCATACTTCTTGCTGCATTGTAGTAATCCTTTGATATTGACCTAATCCCTTGAATCGTATTAAGTATAATAGGAAATACTCCTGCAAATGCTATTAAAAATATTGTGGGTCCATCTCCAATTCCAAACCAAACTATTGTTAAAGGAACCCAAGCCATTATTGGCACTTGTCTTGCTGAGTCAACTACTGGCGATAATATTCCTTCTACTCTACTTGAGAATCCCATGATTAATCCTATTGGTAATCCAAAAACTAATGCATAAGAAAATCCTTTTAAAACTCTTTGTAGCGTTATCAATACGTTTTTTACTATTTCAGGATCTGTGACACAAGTTATAAACCCTTGTAACACACCTAAAGGTTTCGGTAAAAGTAAAGAACTACCTACTTTCATAGCTCCTATTTGCCATGCACCTACTAGAATTCCTAAAAATAATAATCTATAAACCAAATCAAAAGATTTGAACTTATTTTCTTTTTTTATTCTATTTGTAGAAATTTTAATTTCCAATCTTTTATATCCCCCATATCTTTATCTGTTAGGCTTTTGCCTATATACTCTTCCAATTCATTTCTAAAAACCTTTTTATTTTCTAATTCTTTTACACTATTGTTATATAGTTTTATAAATTTTAAAAATAAGTCACTTTTCATAAAATCTTTATTTGCAACTAACACATAAGTGTCATAATCATTTTTATTTGATGTTGGTATTTTTTCTTTATCTATTGATAAAGACTTTATTCCATCAATTACAACACCTTCCACAGTATTGTTTTCCAAAGCATACATTAAAGAACTTCCTATTAAAGAAACTGCTTTTGAATTCTTATAATACTTTTTTATTAATTCTTCTTGATAATCTTTATTTTGTGTTATTCCTATAGTTTTAGGTTTATCCTTATTTAAAATAAAAACATCTGAATTTTGAACTAAAGGTGCTACAATTTGAAAGTCTTTATTATTTTCAACAAAGCTTTTGGCTGCATCTTTGCATACAATTGCTAAATCTACCTCGTCAGAACTGAGAGACCATTGCATTGTAGCCCCTCAACAGTCCAGTATAGAATATTTCTCAATAAAATCTTCTACTTCTGCATTTTTTAAATACCTTTTATTTTGCATATAATTTATTACAAAACCAGAGGTATCAGCTGATACCCCTATTCTAAGTTTTTCCTCTATGGATTTTTCTTTAGTATTAAAATTAGTTAACCCAATTACTAAGCAAACACAAAATACTAAAAATAAAAATCCTATATTTCTATTTTTATGCATCTATCTTCATTGCCTTTTCTTTCCACTCCTTGTAGCTCATTCCTTCTGGGAATACATTGTCAACTTTTTCTTTTATAAATTTATCAAAATCATCTGCTCCAGAAGATTTTAATATTTCTTCATTTACAACATCTTCATAAGCTGGTATTTCATCAAATGCTTTATTTTCTTCATACATAGCTAAATTGTTTTTGTATTCATCACCTGTTATAGTCCAAGTTAATGTTCTTCCTTCACCTACAGTTTTTTTGTAAATAGTCATTAATGCAACTTCTTCATCTACACTATAAGCTTCTGCGAATATTTTTGCTGCTTTAACTGGATTTGTATATATGTATTCTATAGATTTTGTATGAGCTAATACTAATTTTTTTGCTAATTCTGGTTGTTCTTTTATAAATTTAGTATTTAAAGAGAATGAACAACAGTTAAATTCTTTTCCTGTTGACTCTTCTTTATATTTAGTAGATGCTATAATTTTACCAACACCATCATTTTCAGCTACAGAAGCCCATGGGTCACAAGTTGAAAATCCTGATATTTGCCCTGTTTTTAAAGCTAAATATGCATCTTTACTTGAATCCATATTTACAACTTCATATTTTGAATTGTCAACTGGAAGTCCAGTTTCTGGACCATAATCAGTAGTCCATAATAAGTCACCTTCTGGATCTGAAGCTATTTTTTTACCTATTAAATCTTCTGGGTTTTTGATATCATTTGCTACTACTAAATATTCTGAACCACCTTTATGGTTATTTGCAGCAACTACTATTGGAGAACCTTTTGGTATAGCCCCAACAAGTCCCTTTGTTCCTATATATCCTGCATCCATTTGTCCAGCTGCCATAGCTTCTGGTACTTTACCGTTTCCTATAACCTCAACATCTAATCCTAAATCTTTATATATTCCTGCTTCAACAGCAACTGGAGCTGCCGTCATATGGTCACAATTATAATACCCTACTTTTATTTTGTAATCACTATCACCTTTCGCTGAATCACCTTCATCCGGTTTAGTACTACTACACCCAGTTAAAAAAGTTGCCCCTATAGTTCCTACTAATATTAATGCTTGTATTTTCTTTGATATTTTCATGATTTTCTCCCCCAAATTTTATTAACAACAAGCTTCCATTTTTTCACCAAATAAATTCAATAATTTCTTGTTTTCCAATCTATAAATTCCATATCCTACGTTTCCGTTTTTTGAGCCAGATATTACAATTTCCATGGGATTTTTGTCATCTATATTTCTAAACTCAATTACTACATCTTCTTTTGGTGCTGGTGTTGGAGCTGTCATATAAATATTGTCTTTTTCATTTATAATCACAACCATTTCGTTGCTTTTATTATCTTTTTTATAAACTACAACTAAATCTTTTCTTTTATCTTCATTTATATCTTCTTCACCGTAGCTTATTATTTCTTCAAATTTTGCATTTTTTTCAAAATAAGATAATGAGGATTTATAAACACTTGGCAATCCTTCTATTTCCTTATTTTTATCTTGTGAGTAAATAATTCCCCCAATGATGAATATTACTATAATTGCTATTAACCCTAATTTTTTACCCTTCATATTTTGCTACCTTCCTTATTTGAGGCCATAATGATTTAATAAAAAATATAAATATTATTAATGAAGAAATATACTTCATTGGCTCTGGTATATTTATCATTATTTTATTTGCAATTGCTATTGAGCCTTGCGTTCCCTCAAAATTTGTGAAGCTACTACTTCCTAATAACAATTTATTCGTAATATACCCAATGACCAGTGCACAAGTAGTTAATGTTGTTGCATAAATAATTACAGCCCTTTTTCCAATTACGTTATATATGCTTATAAGCTCTGGTAAATTAGTAGCTGCCCCCGCTATTAAAAATGTAATAGCTACTCCTGGAGATGCACCACTGGCAACTAAAGCAGCAATAAACGGTATATGTCCAACGGCACAAACATACATTATACATGACAGTATTGCTATACTACCTAAAGATAAAACCCCTGGATTTCCTAAGTATTTTTGTATTACACTATTTGGAAATACAGTTGTTATAAATCCTGCAACAAGCATACCAATTATTACGTATTTACTTATTGTTAAAGCCAATTCTCCAAAAGACCATTTCAATCCATCTATCATATTTTCAAAAAAGCTTCTTTTTTCTTCTTCTAATTCTATTGCTATTTGCTCTTCTTCCTCATCTATTTTTATACATACTTCATCTTTTCCAAATTTATTTCCTAAAATCCCAACAATTAAAGGCACTACAAATCCTGAAATAACATATATCAAAGTTATTTGTGGTCCTAAAAGTCCATAACTAAGAACGATTGCAATAGGATTAATTACTGGTGTTGAAGTCATAAATGCTAAAACTGGTCCTAAATAAACACCTGAATAATACATACTTATACCAATTGGTATAACCCCACAACTACATATGGGAAGTAGCATTCCTGATACAGTACTTTTTAATAGAGAAGATATTTTTGTATTTCCTAAGGACTTTTGCAATCTATTTGGCGTCAAAAAATTATGTAATAAACCTGCAATTACAAAACTTATGACTAACCATCCCGATGCCCCATTTAATATACTTATGGACGCTATTATAATATCTTTTATAAAATCAAATAAAAACATTTAATGTTATATCTAAAAAGCATCAAGTGCTTCTAAGATAACCCTTTCTATAATATCTTTTGACAATCTATCATACTTCTTTTTTTGATTAATTATCAAAGTTCCTTTTGTTATCATTCCATACTTTTTGATGTATGAAAAATCTTTACCAGCCTGGTAAATCTTAATGTCCATAAAATCCTTGTATTTTTCTCCCATTTGTCTTACAAGTCTTCCATGTTCATCACAAGTTGGTCAAGTATTAATGAATTCAACTAATACCTTATTCATAATCCCTCCATTATTGATATTTTTATAATCAAATTATAAAGTTATAACTTGGTCTATTCCACTACTACCTAAACAAGCATATAAATTTGGGAAACATCCTATAGTAGCACCTTCTACTAAGTTGTTTTCTATTTCTCTTTCTATAGCACATTGATCACATGCCATGATAATCATTCCTGTTTTTTTATGTAATTCACTTAATCTTTCCCCAATTGGATTTCCCTTTGCTAAAAACATTGTGTTGTCCATAAAGAAAAACATCCCCAATACTTCAGCCACATGTCCGTCTGACTCTAGCTGTGGTATTATCATTTTATCTAAGATTTTGTGTACATTTGTACTATTAAAAATATAAGCTACTTTCATTTTATCCCCCTTGTTTGTGAAATTTTTAAGCCTCACAATTTTTTCATAATTCTTTTCTATAATGTATTTTTATGTAATATTTTCTAATCATTTTAATTCTATTAAAAAGCTCAAAATAGGTCAAATTGAATTATTTTATAATTAAGTTGGATTTATAGAGTTTTTCTATGGGTGTTTTTTACAAGACTCTGTTATATTTTTATAATGACAAATAACAAAACACGATTATCTTGTATTTTCTTATTTATAAATTTTCTAATATAAACAAAGTCCAGCAATATTATTTGCTGGACTTTAATTCGTTATATATTAAAATTATTCATTTATACTAAGTGCTCTCAGTAAAAGTTTACTCATGAAATCATACTCTAAATTAAATGTTTGAACACTGGCTTCAAGCATTTCTTCATTAGTAATTTTTGCAAAATCTAATGAAAATCCATTCTTAAGCGCAAGCCTCTCCATAAACATTATTTGTGTTCTTCCATTACCTTCACGAAGAGGATATATTGCATTAATTTCACCAAAGATAAATTTATGAATACTTTTTAAATAATTAAAGTCCAACTTTCAATCTATTTTTGATATAAAAAGTATTTTTATTTCTAACTCTATAACAATTATGAATTTCTTTATACAACTTAAACCTAAATTATAAATACCTATTTTTAAGTCTGCTCTACTTATTTGAATTTATAAGGAAATATTAATAAATATCAATTCTTTTTCAGCTTCTAATTTAGAAGCATAAAATATAACTTCATTGTATGGTTTAAGATTACTTTTCCAATTTTTAGTTGTTTCTAAAAACTCTTTCCCGCTATTTGCAATTAGAAAACACTCTTTATTTTTATTGATATAACATATTAGTAAATCACGTTGTAAATCTGTAAATGAACCAACAGTTCCAATTAAGCCACATTCGCTATCTGTTGCGAAAACATCTACTTGAGGAACTGTATAAAATGATAATTTAATAATATCATCATCAAAAATAAAATGTATATCATACTCATCAGCATATTGTTGATAGGCTTCATTTTTATCATTTGAATTCATATGATAAACAGTACTACCTGATGTAATGACTTCCGTATCTTCTATATGTATAGCTGGACAATTTTCTCTTCCTGTTAAATCTAAATATACTTTATTCATTTCCCCCTCCATAAATTCCCATTTATCTCTTAATTATAACAGAAAAGCCACTGATTTTATAACAATGGCTATACTATCTAATTTTATTCTAAATATTAGCAAGTTAAGTCATTGGAATAAATTTACTATTATGTCCTGGCGTACGAAACTTGATGTAGTATGTCAAGTTTTGCTATCTTTCATACGCCGAAGAATATTTATTCAATGCATGTCAATGTATTAGATTTGCTTAAAATCTTCTCTCAAAAATAGTCCTATGGAGTTATGTGACTTTAGATTGCCTTTAAGTCATGTGCATATTCATATGGAATTAATTCATTATCTTTAATTTCTAACCAAGCTCTTTCTTGATGAGATAAATCTGATATATTAGTTGCTGTTTTATCTTTAAGTAATTCAATAACTTCATCTATAACTTGAATTTCATTTTTAGAAAATAAACTCAAGTCATAATTATTTTTACTTTTGATGCTATATATCCAATAAGGTTCTCTAATCTATATAAATCGAATTTTCTAAAGCCATTATATATGCTTGGTTCATGGCATAGTGTAGCTTCTATCAAATTACTTAAACTATCTTTTTGGAATTTATCAACAGTTAAGTGCATTGCATTATAGGTTTTTTCAGTTATTCTTCCAGATTTGTATGTATCTTCTACCTTTTCTCTAAAATACACTTCGTTATTTATAATCAATTTTAATATTTCACTATGACTTTGATTAGGTAAACTTCCTCTTTCATATCTATTTATAGTCATTTTTCCCCAATCTAGGATTGCTACTAACTCTCTTTGTGATATATTATATTTTTCCCTAAATGCTACTATCTCTTTAGGTGATACTATCCCTGTCATTTCTCTGTATTTTGAGTATAGTCTATCTAAATTAACAGTCTCTAGCTCTGTAACATACAATCTTTCTCCACACTTTAAACATATACCTATGTTTTGTTCAACACTAACTTCTACGTTCTTGTACTCTTTTTTTATTTCATTTATAATTGAATATTCTACTTTTTCATTACAATGTTCACAATATACTTTTCTTTTTTCATTACTCATCCATATTACCCTTCAATTTTACTATTTTAGGTATTAATTTTATATTTTTTATATAAGTTCATACTTATCATAGCTCTCAAATATAATAAAAAATAACGTATATAAAGCACAAAAATTAACTAAAGATACTAAGCCTATAATTATATATGATCTTATATATGTTAGTAATGAATTTATAACTAAAAAATTAATTATTGTAGATACTATAACGGATATTGTAGATGATTTATAACTTATCTTTCTATATTTAGTTTTACACTGAGGACATTCAATTGTTTTAGGTCTAGTTAGTATCATTATTCGTTTAAATAAACTAAATTTAAACTTGCATTTTGGGCAAATTTTCATAATAATATTTACCTCCAATAATAAGTAGTAATAGGAGACTTTATCTGTTTAGTTCGTGCAGAATTTTTATATACAGTTGTAATTTTTTTCTCTCCAAGTAGAGAAGTAGTTCCTTGTTTAAATGTCACATAGAACTTATGACTAAACCAAATATTAGGTATATTTTCAGATATTATCATTTGAGCAATACCATTAATCGTATTAGCTGCAACAGCACCAACTGGACCTCCAAATGCATATCCAACTCCTGTTGTTACTATACTTACAACTGCACTAAGCGTATATTTTGCTATTTTTGTTGAAATCTTAAGTGTTTGGCTGTATTTCCATACAGGTTCATCTGCTGGTCTCCTGCTTTGTATATCATTTATAGATGTTTCTTCTGTAGATATTAGATCATCTACTTCCACTTTTTCAGTTTCAACACTCCCAGTTTCAACATTTTTTATTATCTGGGTTGCATAACCATTCTCCATATTAAAAGTTCTCATTTCTACTAGTTCATAGTTCTCATTATTAGCTCTCGCATATATCTCACTTTCAATATGTTTATAATCTTCTGTAGACTTTTCTTTAACTTTATACTCTACTCCATTTTAAGTATATGTGTAGATGAAGTTCTCTCTATCGGAATTGACTATTATTAAATTCTCCTTTTTTGCATTGCTTTCAGCATATGTCTGTGCTAACGAATTGACCATAGTAAGTGTAAGTGTCATGATAAGTGTTAATGCTAATACTTTCATAAAATTTATTTTTTTCATAATATACCCTCCTTTTTATAAATACTAATCTACGTGTAATCAAATTTCAATATATATAATTTAATTTTAATTTCGTCGATTTTATATATATTGTATTATATTTTTCCAATCAATATTTTGAGCTTATATTGTTCTTCTTTAGTTATTTTCAACTTAGAAACTAGAGTAGATATCCTATGAAATAGAATAAAACTTGAGATAATATTAACCCCCAAGGCTTTTTAAACTTCTTGTGTTACAATTAAAGTTTTGTTTTCATTTATTTCTGTGTAAGCGTAAGGTTCTTTCCAATAACAACGGAAAGAACCTTGACATAAAAACACCCCAATCGTTAGATTTTTGGTCCAACAATTGGGGTGCAGTACATATCCTAAGAAATCTTATATCTTTTTATTTTAAATTTGTAACAAAATAGTTATTTCATTTTTATCTTACAACTTGTCAATATAATATAGAACACATAA
>JAVXJA010000086.1:0-11088 GCA_036648085.1 Terrisporobacter sp. | reverse complement strand
GACTTTGGAGCTAATTTTCCATAAGCACTAAATCTTTCATCATCTAAAAACTTAGCATCAGCAGTCCAGTTTGCCGAGTATGGGGGATTTGCAACTATCGCTTCAAATTTCATTTCTATATGCTCTGGATTTTCTAGTGTATCATCATTTTTAATATCAAAGTTTTGATAACTAACATCATGAAGCATCATATTCATACGAGCTAAGTTATAAGTTGTTGAAGTAAATTCTTGTCCGTAGAACTTTCTAACATTTGCTTCTTTACTAACTCTAAGAAGAAGAGATCCAGAACCACAAGTTGGGTCATAAACATCTTTTAAGTCCGTTTTTCCAATAGTTACAATCTTAGCTAATATCTTTGAAACTTGTTGCGGAGTATAAAACTCGCCCGCCTTCTTTCCTGCATTTGCAGCGAATTGAGATATTAAATATTCATAAGCATCTCCTAATACATCTATCTCAGTATCTTCATGTGCAAAATCTATACCTGCAATATTTGCTATTACTTTTGCTATTAATTTTGAACGACTCTTTACGTCTCTACCTAGTTTTGTAGAAGCTAAGTCCATATCATCAAATAAATGGTCAAAATCATCTTGGCTCTCTGCTCCTATAGTAGATTCTGTTATATCATTTATTGCTCCTTGTAGCATTTCTATATCAAATTTACCATCTTCTATTGATTGAAGTAATGTTGAAAATAGATACTTAGGCTCTATAAAGTATCCTAATTGCTCTAGTAACTCTTCTTGTAATCCTTCTCTATATTCTTCATCTTCCCAAGCTTCTGAGTAGCTTATATCATCCTCTGATAGTAAATTTCCTACTCTACTTTCTACCTTTTCACTAAGATATCTATAAAATATTAATCCAAGGATATAATTTTTAAATTCATTTGCTTCCATGTTCCCTCTTAAGTCATTTGCTATAGCCCATAACTTTGAGTGTAATTCTTGTTGGTGTTCTTGCATTTTTTTCATTAACGGCATGTTATTGCCTCCTTTAATTTATTAATAGTTAATTGTTTATATAAATTCTTTTCTAAAATATTTTTTTCATATAAAGCTTTTTCTTTTTTACGTCTTAGTTCATAAATTCTACCTATTTTTATTTGTGTCTCAAGGTCCGGTAGCTCTATATCTAATTCTCTAAGCATTTGAACTGATAAAGCCATAATTCCTTGTGATCCTTGAGTTGCTATTTTTAATTGCTTCGCTACATTTGGATGCTCATTAAAGTACCAGGTAAAATAGTTTAAATCAATTTTAGATTTATCTAAATACATATACGCAAAATTTGAAGGTATTACCTTACCAATATGATCTCCTTCAATTATGTAAGCTTTGTTTGCTGTAAGCCCTACTATTACCATATTTTCTTTAGATAATAAATCTTGCTCAAAGTTTTCTTTACTTACTGATACAGTTTTGTTTTCTGTCTTCAAATCATAGCTTCCCATCTCTATATTTAAGTCTTGCATTGTAAATATAGGGATTTCTTCTTGTAGTTCATCTGGCTTTGCTTTAATCCTAGATATAGTTAATCCATGATTTACTTTTCCTAATTTTTCTAACTTCAAAATCGCACCTCCTTTTGTTATTTATATAAATAGCATAACAAAAATAGCAGAAACCGTCAATCAGTTTCTGCTATTTATTAAAATAACACTAATAATTATATTTTGTTACATGGTCTTGAATAAAACCTTGAACTTTTTCTACTTTCTTTTTTCTAGGTATAAATTTTAATTTTAGTTTGTCATTAACTTCATCGCTTATTTCTTTTCTATTTATTATCCCGCAGTACTCATACTCAGATATAGACTCACTTATAAAGTCTTGGCTTAATCCTACTTCTTCTGCAAAGTAACTTACTTCTTGGATTCTTCTATGTGCTTCAAATTTTGAGTATTCTAAATCTATATCACTGTTTTCTCCCAGTGTCGGAACTACTTTTTCTAAAAACTCTTTTAGTAAATCTACTTTAAGCCTTAGATCCATATTATCTGCTCTATCTAGTTCTGTAATTATATTCTTTATATCCATATCTCTTTTTTCTTCACTTGAGAAGTCTATATCTCTTATTAAATTCATTATATAACTTACATTTATTTTATCAGTATGCATAAGCTCAATACCAAAGTCTATATCCTTAAGTATTGATACATTCTCGCCTTCAGCCTTTTTCGTTTCATCATATATTCTTAAATATTTACTTCTAAAATCTTGATATGTTTGTTCACTAAGGTTTAATTTTTCTTCTTCAAACTCAAAGTTTGTAAAGGTATTAAGTTTAGTAAGTACCCTTGTTAAGTCTCTAAAAGCTAATATAAATTGTTTTTTTTCATCTTCACTTTTTAGCTTATCTGTATCTTCTGGTGTTGGTGTTAATAGTTTTAATTTATTAAGCTCTGTATGCCATAATGCTAAATAATGCTCATAGCTTTCCATAAGTACTACATCTGTGGTGTCCGTTTTGGAAAACAGTTTAAGTGCTTCATCTGTATTTTTCTTCAAATTCCTATAGCAAATTATATTACCGTATGGCTTTTTATCTCCTAATACTCTATTGGTCCTTGAATATGCTTGAACTAAATCATGATATTTTAAGTTTTTATCAACGTATAGAGTATTTAATGTTTTACTATCAAATCCAGTTAAGAACATATTTACAACTATTAATATATCTATTTTAGCCGATTTAACCTTTTTAGATACATCAGCAAAGTATCCTGAGAATGTATCTGTAGAATAATTACAACCAAACATTTTATTATAGTCTGTAATCATTCGCTCTAAAGAATCCCTTGAGTGTTCATCTTTTCCTTCACTATCTTCATTAGCTCCAAAAGTAAAGATACCTGCTATCTTAAGATCATGGTTAATCTCTTTGAATTTATCAAAATACTTCACCAGCATTTCAATGCTTTGAACTGTAAATATCGCTGTAAATTCTTTATCTCTAGTTTTTATATTATGATTTTTTACAATATGATTCGCTATTAAATCAATTCTTTTATCGGCCATAAAAACTTCTTGTGTATCTATGCCTTTTACTTTTTCATCATCATATTCATCAAAATCACCTTTTATAGTATTTTCATATTCAACTGAAAATCCAAGTACATTTCCATCATTAATTGCATCTTTTATAAGATAATGATGTAGGCATTTTTCAAAAATATCTGCTGTTGACCTACCATCTTGGCTTCTATTTTCATTTAACCTTGGTGTACCTGTAAATCCAAAGTACTGAGCATTTTCAAAGTGTTTATTTATAGCTTTGTTCATATCTCCAAACTGAGATCTATGACATTCATCTATTATAAATATAACTTTTTCATCTTTATATTTGTCCATTATTTTACTATGTTTTTCATTTTTTATAGCATTAGCCATCTTTTGAATTGTTGTGACTATTAATGGTCTATTTATATCTTTTATTTGTTTAACTAAAGTATCTGTTTTGTCAGTTATATCAACACTATCAGGCTCAAATTTATTAAACTCGGCTAGAGTTTGTGCATCTAAGTCTTTTCTATCAACTAAGAAAAATACCTTTTTGATATTAGGTTGTGCTGCTAGTATTTGACTGGCTTTAAAAGATGTTAGGGTCTTTCCAGAACCGGTTGTATGCCATATGAATCCATTGTTATTAGTTTCGAAAGCTCTGTTTACAAGTTCTTCTACTGCATATATTTGATATGGTCTCATCACCATTAGTAATTTGTCAGTTTCATTTATTATCATATACCTTGCTATAACTTTTGATATAAAGCATTTATCTAAGAAAGTTTGTGCAAAATCTTTTAGGTTACTAATTCTTTTATTTTCTTCATCACTCCAGAAAAATGTGTGACTAAAATTAATCTCTTTATCACTATTTGCAAAGTATTTAGTATCTACTCCATTGCTTACTACAAATACTTGAAGGTATCTATGTAAACCTTGGTGTGAGTGCTTTCTATATCTCATAATTTGATTAAATGCTTCTTTAAAATCAAGACCCCTACGTTTTAATTCTATTTGAACTAATGGAAGACCATTTATAAGTAAAGTAACATCATATCTATTTTTATATTTTCCAACTGATGTTATTTGATTAGTTACTTGGAATCTATTTTTACACCAATTTTTAGTATCAAAAAATTCTATATATACTTCAGAGCTATCCTCTCTTTCTAATATGAATTTATCTCTTAGTATCATAGAACTTTGAAATACTGATTTACCCTCAACGTGTCTTAAAATACGTTCAAATTCTTTATCTGTAAATGGTTCATTATTCAATTTAGATTTATTATGTTCAAATAATTCATTTCTAAAATTATTTCTAAGGTCATCTTCATCACTTATATTAACTCTATTAAACCCTTGGTTTTCAAGTTGTTTAAGCAAATTTGATTCTAATTCTGCTTCGCTTTGATAACTCATACTATCTCCCCCAACTTTTTAAAATTTTTCTATTCATAGAGTTATTAAAGCTGTATAATTTATATATGCAATTTAAGCCACTGAGGGGCTAAACACTTTAATAACCTTTTTTCTTAATAAACTACTTTAATTACTGCTATTAATTAAGGTGGTTTATTTTATTTCCTCATAAAATTTGATGTATTGATTTAAAATATAGTTTAGTAATTCTTGTTGAGTTACCCCACTATCTTTTAGATCTTCTGCTATTCTTTCAAACCCTTTTTGAACTTCTACATCTAGTTTTAATGTCTTGGCTCTGTAGTCTCTTTTTGCTTGTTTGAAGTTGTATATATCTTTTACTATATCTTCTTTTTTCTCGATATTACTTTCAGTAATATCTTTGTAATATTCATTTGGTCCATCTAATATTGCCTTTATTCTATCTACATTATCTACTAAATACATAAGGCTATTTTTTTGGTTATTTGATATCTCTAAGTTGGTTGTAATATTCTGTATTACTGGAATATTACTAACTTCTCCCGGGGTAGTTTTTATATTACTTTCTGTAATATTACTGTAATATTTCTTTTGTTTCCCCGCTTGTACCTCAGTATTTTCAAGGACATACTGTTTTTTACTCTGGCTAAATTTGTATCCCAGCTTACTAAAATTCTTACTTATAGTCTTTCGGGATATCTCCACTTCTTCTGAAAAAGCGGTTAATGTTTTTCCTTCTTTTAGTACTTTATTTACTATCTCAATTTGTTCTAATATATCTAATTTTTTAAATTCTTCTTTGTTCATTTTCTCACCTCCCATAAATATTACTACTTGTAATATTATATATTACTTTTATACATTTCTGTGTTTTTTAATATAAAAAAGGAGCATAAGCTCCTTTTTGTTTAGTTCGTACTTTATTAATATTGTTAATTAAATTTCTCTACAAATTGAAAATATATATTATCATTTCTTTCTATATTTTCCTTCAATTTTTATATAGACAGCTATTAATATAATAGCTTCTAAAATCATACCTATTAATGAAATTATTATAAGGGGAGAGTTCTGCTCTCCTAATAATGGTATCCCTAATAATATAAAGAAAAAACCATATACACACCATAGCTTTCCTAAAGCTTTGTTATATGCTTTTATATTTTTTTCATCTATTAAAGGTTTTTTTCCATTTGCCCAAAAACCAAAAGCGACTTCTTTTTTAGATTTAATACAGTAAATTCCTTCCCCAATAAAGAACATTCCCAATAGTACACATATTATAAACCCCATTCTTTCACCCCTTTTATTTATTATAGTTATACAATTTCAAAAATATCTTTTTCACATTATATAACTATCGTTCATTAAAACGTCCTCTAAATTGGAATTTACTTTTGTTTATTTTTATTTTTTCCACTATCTAATGCTACTCCAATAGCTAAACCAGCACCTACTCCAATAACTAAATTATCAAGCACTAAACCAAAAGCAGCACCTAAGCATAGCCCTAATGCTAAATAACTTATATTTTTATTTTTCATATCGTCCCCCCAACAAGCTCATATTTATCTATATTATAACATTCATTAAATGTACATCTTGAATTTATAATGTTTTATCACGTTATATTATATATGTATCGGATAAGAGTTGAAGAAGGAGCAAAAACCGCTCCTACATCAACTCTTTTTTATTTATATACTGGGGTCAAAACCTCTGAAGTCTAGTCTGACCTCACAGATTGCAGCAAAGACCGCTGCAAACTGCGATGCCAGACTAAAAATATCCTACTACTCCTAATATTTAATCTTCTCGTCATGCATATATTTTTATTTATTTTCTAGGATTATTTTTTAATTTTTATCTATATTACTTTTTGTAATACGATTATATTACTACTTGTAATATCCTATATTACTTTTATATTACTCCACCTGTATATATTGATATACCTAAGTTTCAATGTTTCTATTATGGAGTTTGGCTATCGCCACCGCGCTTTACGTTCCTATCTTTTGAGCAAAGAGCGCTCAAAAGGATATCCACTACAATCGCTAACTCAAAACCATCTTTTAATCAAAAGTTCCATATGTATTGAGAGCTTATAGTTTTCTAGTTAGTTCATAGTTAAAGATAGACCTTTCGGTCGTGCCCCTCTGACTAATCCTCAACGCACAAACACTGCTCACTGCCCCGTCGCCCAATGCCCTATGTGTTGACTTTTCTTTAGTGCATCTTTCCAAATCAAGATAGCTGCTCCTCCACGTTTTATATAACTTACTACACTAGTGCTTGATACTTTTATTTCTTCTACTAAGATAATAGAGTGTAGTTACTTGGTGTCGGTATGGTAGGTTATTGGTTGGTATCCCGCATTGGATAAAACCGTTGCTCCGCTATCCAATGCTAGTGCTTCCTTAGCTTTTAAGAAGGGTTTTATCCTTGGTGCATCTGTTAATATTACCTTTGATATAGAAATGCTAAAAGCTCCTAATTAGGAGCTTTTAACTGTTGCATCTGCCATTTTAAATATTTCATCCCATGAGTGGGTTCTTTTATATAATTTAACTCGATCCATACTCTTTAAATCCTTCAATAGTCCTTTTGTATGGTCATTTAATTCAATTTCTAGTAAATATCTATCTCCGATTTTTCTTGGCTTAGCCTTTGTAAATTCATATACTTCTTGTTTTGCTACATAATCATATATTACTGCTATCATTTCCTCGCTTAAATATCCTCTTCTACTGCTTCCTATGTATATTTTATTCTTAGCTTTAATCATTGGCTTACCTCCTAGTTATTTGAATAATAAAATATATCTTCATCAGGATTTTTTGTTATGCTCATTGTCATTTGTAATTTATTGAAAACTGTATCGTAATCTATGCTATAAGATAGCTCCCAGGGCATATCCTCTATTAGTTCTTCGTAGAACTCATACATATAATTTTGTGCAAACTCATTGTTGTTACTGCCTTCTATTGTATAAACATCTTCTAAATATTTTTGAATCATATGTATATCTAATTTTTTAAAATCAATTCCATAAGTATCTTCAAGATGTTCTATTAAATATTTATTTAAATCCAATACTTCTACTGTTTCACATAGTTCATTTACTTTTATTGGGTCTGTGTATTCTCCAATTTCAAATGGCAAACTGTAATCGTGAATCGCAAAGTCACTTTGACCATTTTTACTTTGTCTTAAAATAGCTTCTTGTATCTCTTCATTTTCTGTAGGAAGCTCAATCCATTCACCTTTTAAATATCCGCTGTTGTAAGCTTCTAAATCCGCTATGTATATTTGCATTTTTTCCACTCCTTAGATGTAATTTTTAACTTTATTTCTATAGTTATATTATGTCCTTTACAGGTGAAAAATATACTTCAAACCATTGAAAATACTATACTCTTCCGATATGTTTTTTATTATTTTTTCACTTTTTTAAATTAAATTTTTCTCAAATTATAATTCACGAAAACGTGAATTATAATAAAATACTTATTCTTAAATTTTCACTTAAGCGTGAAAATAAAAATCCAACTTTGATATATTAATTTCACGTTTAAGTGAATTTAAAAATGTATTTAAATAACTTTATTGAATATATAAATTAGCTCCAAGGACTAAAAATAGACGTATACGGGAATATTAAAGATATGAAATTCCTATATTTTAAATTTATGAGGTGAACAATATGGCAAATGGTAGTTTTAAAGGATTATATACATTTCTTGAAGTGGCCGAGATATATGGCATTGATGATTCATGTTTAAGAAAACAAGTGGCTCGTGATAAGTTTGTTGTTGGTGAAGATGTTAAGAAGATGGGTAGAACGTGGATTATAACTGAGCAAGCAATGATTAAAACGTTTGGAACTTTAAAGTTTGAAGATTATAAAAAGAAGCTTGAGAAAAAAGAAAAAGCTCAGGCTAAAAAATTAGCTGCTCAAATGGTTAAAACAAAAGGCTCAAGGTCCAATAATAAAGTACATAGCATGAATGAAAAAGAAGAAAAGGTAAAAGATAGCTGGGTTAGTAATGAAATCAAGGGCATAGAGCTAAAAAGCTTCGCTTTTAATACAAATGATAGTGAATAAATATAAAAGTCCGTACAAGCTAAAATACGGACTATTTTCGTGTGCTTAAATACCATATGTAATCCATAAGTATCTTAAAATTATTTTTGCCGATTTTATTTTTTAAAAATAGTGCGTTTATGTCTTTTCTCCCCATAAAAACCCCTCCCAATCCTATAATTAAATTATAACCTTATTTGAGCGACTGCGTCGGCGAAATGAGCGTAGCGAATTTTAATAAGTGGTGAGGAGGATTCTATGAAAAGATTAGTTATTGATTTGGGGCATGGTGGCACAGATCCTGGCGCTATCGGACCAAATAAAACACATGAAGCTGATATTGTTTTAGCTATAGGAAAGGAACTTAATGAGTTATTGAAAGGTTGTAATCTTGAAATCAAGTTTACAAGACTATCAAATAAATATCTTTCATTAACTGAAAGAGCCAAAATAGCAAATGATTTTAAAGCAGATTATTTTTTATCAATTCATATCAATTCAGCTAGTGATAAAACTGTAAGAGGTGTTGAGGTTTGGCAGTATTCAAATACAAATGAGAAGCTAAATAAATTTTCTAATGGTTTATGTACTGATGTATCAAAGATTCTTAACATTAGAAACAGAGGTTTGAAGCTAAGTAAAGAGCTTTTCGTTTTAAGAAATACAACAATGCCAGCTGCATTAATTGAAGTAGATTTTATTTCTAATTCTCAGGCGGAAAAAGATTTAAAAGTTAATGCTAATATTAAGGCTATAGCTGTAGCTATTAAAAATAATTTGGTTGAATTATTTGAGTTGGAAGTATCTACAAGTGATACTTTGTATAAGGTTTGCATTGGAGCTTATAGAGATAAAAATAATGCTTTAAATCAAGTTAATCAGGCTAAGATGAAAGGGTTTATTGATGCCTATATAATTTAATACTGTATTGTGAGATAAAAGGTATTTCAATATAATATAGATAAATAGAAATTTGTTGTTTTTGAAAGGATGGAGAATTACTATGGGCAGACCATGGACGGAACAGAAAGTATTAAAAAAGCTAAATATTGAGGATTTTAGGCATCTTACAAAAGATAAGGTAATTACTATGGCATCTATGTTAGATAAAATGGATCCAGAGGTTGCTAAAAAAGCCTTGGAACAATTCCCTCAATTCTCCAATGTAGCAAAGGAAATGTTAATTGGGTATAAAGACACATTTGATAAAGGTTTAGAGTCAAATAAAGAAAGTATTCAAGCATACTATGATTCATGCAACACTATAATTAAAGCTTTAGAAAAACAGCTTGATAGAGAGAATCTTTCATTTGAAGAAATAAAGTATATCACTGAAGAGATGGTTAAAATCTCAGATAAAATGGGGGAAAAAGACTCCGAGAATAAAAAGTTCATCTCAGCAATGAGTGTAGTCGGTGTGGTATGTGTTAGTGTTGTTACAACTGTGTTGGCATCTGCATTAGGTGGAAATGCAAAGATTGATACAAGTAATTTTGATAATTTTAGCTAATATATATAAATTCTACTTTATAAAATAGATTAACTTTAATATTAATAACTAAGGAGCATTAATTTTATGATGCTCCTTTATAGTATTCTCTTTAAAAGCCATATAATTACTAGCATTGGATAGCGGAGCAATGGTTTTATCCAATGCGGGATACCAACCAATAACCTGCCATACCGACACCCAGTAACTACAATCTATATGTCTATAGGTCCTACTAAACTTACAATAACCTATGCAGTAAGTTATATAAAACGTGGAGGAACAACAACCTTAATTTGGAGCAATGCACCTACAAAAACTAACGCACAGGGCATTGGGCTACGGGGCAGTGAATGGCTATCCTCAAAAACTACAAACGCAGCGAGCAAATAAGATACGAAGCATACTTGATATGAAATATGATGTATGCGCAGTATGTTATGCAGTGAGCAGTGTTTGTGCGTTGAGGATTAGTCAGAGGGGCATGGCCGATAGGCCTATCTTTAACTACCAACTAACTTCAAACCTATAAGCTCCCAATATCTATACAACTTCCGATTAAAATATGGTTTTGAGTTAGCGATTGTAGTGGAAATCCTTTTGAGCGCTCTTTGCTCAAAAGATTGGAGCGAAAAGCGCGATGGCGATAGCCAAACTCCATAAGTATCAAAACATAGTATGCTAGTAATACCAATACTATAAGCATATAAGTACACTTGAATATATCTCTAAAATAAAAATATATTAGCTCTAAAAGTAAAATCAATATAACCCATAATATCCTGGGCTAAAGATGCACTAAGGTTTTTAGTCTGGCTTCACAGTTTGCAGCACTCTTTGCTGCAATCTGTGAGGTCAGACTGACCCCAACATATAAATAAAGATAGTTGAGGAAGAAGCGGTTTTTGCTTCTTCTTCAACTATCCACCTCTACTATTCTTTAACTAACGCAACTTCAATAAATTCATCGGACTTAAATAAAGGGATGGATGGTGGGGGAGCAGAGAGCGCGGTGGGAAGGTATGTCCAAAGCTGAAATGAGGTAAATAGTAAGCACATAAATAAAGCTACAATATAGCTCATATCATAATCAAAAA
>JAVXJA010000085.1:0-11537 GCA_036648085.1 Terrisporobacter sp. | reverse complement strand
TTACCAAAGCTGTTTAACTTTGTCAACAAGTTTTTTTAAGAAGTTTTTCTTAATTCATTTCTTGTTGTTTGCCGCTCTCTTGAGGACAAGTATTACTATACCATCATAAAAACTATCGGTCAATACTTTTTTTAAACTTTTTTAATAAATAATTATATTTAAATAATGTTACTATCTTAAGTGCTTTTAATGCTAACAATCAATTACTAACAAATATTATATAATTAATATTAAATCTTATCATAATAACGATTTGAAAGTATGTATAATATTAGTTAATCGAAATCATAATCTTAATAGTATTTTGTTCATAACAGAATATATTATACTAACAATTTTTGGAGGTGATATCATGAATAGATATTTTAGAGAACCAGCAAATGGCTTCACTCATTTATTAGGTGCTTTATTATCATTTATAGGTTTATTAATTTTAGTAATAAAAACCACTCTAATTGATCCATCACCTTTATCTTTAAGCGCAGTAATAATATTTGGTATTTCACTAATATTGTTATACTTAGCTTCTGCTATTTATCACTTATCTATATGCGATGATGAAGGCATAAAGATTTTAAGGCGAATTGATCATGCTATGATTTTTATATTAATAGCAGGTTCTTATGCTCCCTTTTGTTTAATTTCACTTAAAGGTCCTATGGGTTATATACTATTTGGATCAGAAGTTTTTATTGCTATATTAGGAGTTTCATTTAAATTAATATGGTTTAAATGCCCTTCATGGATTTCAACTACTATATATGTAGCTATGGGGTGGATGGCTATCTTTTTAATAGTCCCTTTATATAAGATACTTTCTTTTAATGGTATTCTACTGCTTATACTTGGCGGTGTTTTATATACTATAGGTGCTTTAATCTATAATTACGAACCTAAAATTTCATTTTTTAAAAACTTTCAACATCATGAAATATTCCACATCTTCGTAATGTTAGGAAGTTTAACTCATTATTTATGTGTTGTACTATACGTATTATAAAAAAGTTACAATAAAAAAAGGATTTACTTGAAAAATTCAACTAAATCCTTTTTTTTATTTCATAATCCTCATTGCATTTATAACTGCTATTAAAGATACACCTACGTCTGCAAATACAGCTTCCCACATAGTTGCTACTCCCACAGTACCTAATACCATAACAATAACTTTAACCCCTAAAGCAAATATTATATTTTGCCATACTATTTTATTAGTTTTTTTAGATATTCTTATCCCTTCAGCTATTTTACTTGGTTCATCAGTCATTATGACTATATCTGCTGCTTCTATTGCTGCATCCGAGCCCAAACCACCCATAGCTATACCTACATCTACACGAGCAAGTACTGGAGCATCATTTATTCCATCTCCAACAAATGCTATTTTTTCTTTACCTTGTCTTCCTTTATACATTTCTTCTATTTTTTCTACCTTTTCACCTGGTAGTAAATTAGAAAATACCTTGTCTAATTTTAATTTATCTGCTACTTTATCTGCTACTTTTTTATTATCACCAGTAAGCATTATAGTTTGTTTTATACCTTGATTTTTTATTGCTCGTATAGCTTCTTCACTATCTACTTTAATTTTATCTGATATAACTATATATCCTCTAAATATATTATTAACCGCTATATAAATTATAGTTCCTACTTCATCTGTACTAGTAAATTTTATAGTATTAGATTTCATCAACTTTTCATTTCCAGCTAATATAATATTACCTTCATATTTAACTCTTATTCCATGAGCTGCTATTTCTTCATATTGATTTATTTTATTTAAATCAACTTCATTCTTATAATAATCTAGTATTGATTTAGCTATTGGATGATTTGAGTTAGCTTCAGCTATTGATGCATATTCTACTAATTCATCTTCTCTTATACCTATGGCATGTACTTTTACTACGTCAAATACACCTTCTGTTAATGTTCCTGTTTTATCAAAAACAACAGTATCCACATATCTTAATGCCTCTAAATAGTTACTTCCCTTTACCAATATTCCATTTTTAGAAGCAACTCCTATTCCACTAAAATAACTTAAAGGAATTGAAAGCACTAAGGCACATGGGCAAGATACAACTAAAAATATTAGTCCCCTATGCAACCATTCATTAAATTGAGCCCCTGATATAAATATTGGCGGTATAATTGCTATTAACATAGCTAACACGACAACTACAGGAGTATAGTATCTAGAAAATACCGATATAAAATTTTCTGTCTTAGATTTTTTACTACTTGCATTTTCTACAAGATCTAATATTTTAGATACTGTTGATTCAGAAAAATCTTTTTTTACCTCTATTGTTAAAAGAGCATTCTTATTTATAAATCCTGATAACAAATCATCGCCCTTATTAACACTTCTTAACACTGATTCACCTGTTAATGCAGAAGTATCAACCATTGACTTCCCATCTACTATAACTCCATCTAGAGGAACTTTTTCACCAGGTTTAACAACTATATAATCTCCTATTTTCACATCTTCAGGGTCAACAACTTTCACAGTATTACCTACTTTTAAATTAGCCACGTCAGGTCTGATTTGCATTAAATCAGATATCGATCTTCTAGATTTTCCAACTGCTATTTCTTGTAGATACTCACCTACTTTATAAAATAACATAACTCCTACTGCTTCTGAAGTTTCTCCTATAGCTATGGCACCCAGAGTTGCTATAGTCATTAAGAAGTTTTCATCAAACACTCTGCCTTTAGTTAAATTTCTAAATGCCTTGTATACTACATCTCCACCAACTATTAAATAAGCTGCTATAAATATAATCGGTAATAATCCACTATTAGCTCCTGTAAATTCTTCATAAAAAGCAAATCCGAATACTAATGCTCCTACAATAATTTTAATCAACCCTAATTTACTTTTATCTATAACCTTTTTGATTTCTTTTTGTGATTTATCTGTTAACTGAATATCTAGTCCTGGTTCTACATTATTTATTGTATCTATAACTTCTTCTATTGTACCCCGCTCATTACAACTATTTATTTCTAAATATAGTTTTTTATTTATAAAATTTAAATTAGAAGATTGAACTCCATCTAATAAAGATACTTTATCATTAATTACTTCTGCGCAGTGAGCACAATTCAATCCTCCTAAAGTAAGTTCTCTCTTATTTGACTTACTTGATGATTTACTTATTAATTTAATTTCTAACCCAGGTTCTATAGTATCTATTAATTTGATAACTTGTGAAATAATTTCATCTTCATTTCCATCACCATCTATTTGTAGAGTCAATTTTTTAGTTACGAAATTCATATTACTAAAATAAACACCTTCAATATTATTTACTGAATCTCCAATTACTTCTGCGCAATGAGCACATATTAATCCACCCAGTAAAAGTTCTTTTTTTACTAAAACTGCTGTATCCATACTTATTACCCCCCCTAACGATTATACGTTTCTTCTATATGACATAATCCACAATTAAATATTTGATTAATATGACTATCATCTAAAGAATAATACACTACTTTTCCTTCTTTTCTAAATTTAACAAGTCTAGCTTGTTTCAAGACTCTTAACTGATGAGATATTGCTGATTGTGTCATGTTTAAAAGGTTAGCTATATCACACACACACATTTCTTCTTCAAATAGTGCATATAGTATTCTAATTCTTGTTGTATCACCAAATACTTTAAATAACTCTGCTAAATCATAAAGTTTCTCTTCTTGTGGCATTTTATCTTTTACTTTACAAACCACTTCTTCGTGTATATAGTCACACTCACATTTATTTATAATATCTTTCAATCTTAATTCCTCCATTTTTATAAAACAATATATGAACAAGTATTCATGTATTAATATTATGATAATCCAATGGTTTTTGCAACACTTTTTTTATTTTTTTTAATATTAACCATTATTAAATCACTCATATATGGGATTTTTTTTAATATATATATTAGTAGTATTAATAAGCATACATTTTAATAAATTAAAGAAGGGAGTTAATTAAAGTGAACTATAATATGTATCCAAACAAACGCGCTGATTCTATAGATCCCAACTATATATATCCACAGCCTTATATTGATCCTCTTATGTATATGAATCCTTATGCTATGAATAATGAATCTATGGCCAATTATAATGCAAACATGGGCGGAATTGAATATTCAACTTATTCAAATCAGTATGCCGACAATCCAACCTACGCATCTTATATTGATATGAATGATGATGATGATAATTATTATACAGATGATATGTATAATATGAACAATAATATGACTAATGCCACAAATATACCTGTTATGCCTCCAAGCATGTTCCCTGGTATGATGTTTCCTGGTATGGTTCCTCCAAATATGATGCCTCCTGGTATGATGAATCAAGGTATGATGGTTCCTCCAAATATGATGTATCCTGGTATGATGCCTTATATGAATATGATGCCTAATATTCCTACCATTAATATGGAGGAATTTGATGAGGAGGAAATGTAAGGTTATATACTTATTTAAATCTTAATTTAACGATAAATAGTACCTCTATTTTTAGAGTTACTATTTATTTTTTTATTTTTTTATTTTTTTTCAAAAAAGTTGTATGAAATTTTAAAATATGTCCACAATATTAAATGTATTCCTCATAATATTCCCCCAATATTATAAATACAAAAAGGGCACTCTAGATAAAACTAGGATGCCCTTCTTTGTTTTAAAATCAGTCTAAAAAATCTTCAAAATCATTAGACCCTGATTCCACAAAATCATAAAGTACATTCTCTTCAAAGAAATAACTATCTTTTATAGTCAAATAATCTTTATATTTAGCTAAAAGTATTTTATTTATATACTTTCGGTCTCTCTCACAATAAGTTCCTACAAAAAATTCATCCTCAACTTGATAATAAATAGCTTTTATATCATTATTGATTACATATATATTTTCTTTTACATGATTATTATTAAAATTAAATCTTGTAAAAAATATACCTTCTTCCATTTCGCTTTTTAACATAAATGGATTATCATCATAAAATTGGTTTAATAATTCATCATTCTTCTTTACTTTATATATATCTATATACTCCGATTTTGATATTTCATCAAATACATCAAAATCATATACAGATTCTTTGTCAGTAGCTAATAAAGAGTTAATTTTATAACCTTCTTTATTTTTATCTATATTAAAAGCAATTTTACAAGTATAATATCCATCACTATCTTCATATAAAGCTTCACTAATATAAACTTCTTCACTTCTTTTAGTAACTTGATTTTTTAATAATGTTCCATTTATATCTGTAATATGATTTTTATATATTTCTTCATTATAAGAGAAATATTTTAAACTTTCTGTATCTCGTGCAATAAACCTCATTGTCATATAGTTTATAAACTCTACTTCTTTTTCTATTTTCTTGCATATTATAGGATATATATCATCTAAAGTTAATTGTGTATCAAAGTTTTCAATAATATTTATATACTCTTTTACTTCTCCAGGTAATTCTTTATCATATTCAATTGTTTTATTACCAAAATGTTTTACTAAAAATAAAGCTACCTCTTCCTTAATATAAATTCGGTTTTCTCCAAGACCTCCCATTAATCTTTCTTCTTCCTTTGCAACTTCCTTTTGTATAGGATTTTTTAAACTTACATAGTCAGCAATACCTAACCCTTCCCCATCTAATAAAAAATATTGATATAAAGTATCTTCTTTTTCTTTATATTTTATAATTAATCCAAGACTTCCCATAAGTCTTGATTTAGTTATTTTTGAATAATCAAATATCATATAATCACGTCCTTAAGCATTTTATAATTAAATTTATTTTATTTACTGTATAATTTTATAATTATAGTTTACAACAAAATAGAATTTTATAATATAATAAAGTAAATACTTAGATGAGGTGATTCAATGAAAAATATAGGAGCTTTTTTTGATATTGATGGAACAATATATAGAGACTCTTTAATGGTTGAGCATTTTAAAAAGCTTATTAAATACGAAATTGTAGATCAAAAAGCTTGGGTTGCTCATGCTAGAGATACTTTTTTAGATTGGGATAAAAGACAAGGTAACTATGATGATTACTTGCTTGAAATATGTGACTTGTACGTTCAATCTTTACTTAATGTTAATAAAAATTGCATTGATTTCACAAGCGATCAGGTTATTGCATTAAAGGCAGAACGAGTTTATAAATATACTCGTTCAAGAATAAAGTGGCACTTAGACAATGGTCATAAGGTTATTTTTATATCTGGTAGCCCTAACTTTTTAGTTGAAAAAATGGCAAAAAAATATAATGCAACAGACTATGTAGGAAGTGAATATATTTTTGAAGACGGAAAATTTAATGGTACTGTTATCCCAATGTGGGATGCTAAAAGCAAAAACGTTGCAATAGATACATTTATTGAGAAACATGATATTGATTTAAATCAATCCTATGCATACGGTGATACTAACGGAGATATTAATATGCTTAAGCGAGTAGGCAAACCTGTTGCAATTAATCCTACTAAGGAATTATTAAATCATATTATTTCAGATAGTATTCTAAAGGAAAGAGCACAGGTGATTGTGGAAAGAAAAGATATCATTTACTCTTTAGATTGCAATGTCAATTTACTTGATATAGGATTATAGTATATTCTGCATAGTTGGAGGAGATAAACTTGAAAATAAACGAAAGAATTTTTAATTATATAGACATACTTGGAGATTTAGAAACTATAAGCAAAAGCCTATATTTAGAATCTCCAGAACTATGGATAGATTTTTCTGATAAAATAGCAGATCAAAATCTTGACGAGATGGTTTTATTTTACGCTACTAAGTATAATTATGTTTCAATACTAAAATTTGTTTGTGAACATCAAATAGTAAACTTAGAAGCTCCATCTAAAAACAAAAACTTTTCTTCTATAATAAAACATTTAATAGCTGTTGCAAGTGAATTCAACAGTCTAGATGTATATAATTATCTTACAAAAGATAAAAACACATCTAATCATGTGGATACAGAAGAAAAAGTGGAAAATAAGGAAGTAAAAGAAGATAAAACAATCAGCTCTAAGGAAATTTATTATCCTAACTTTAATTGTCCATGTTGTGACAGTAACATTTTCAAAAATGGTTATAAGATTTCAGATGAAATAATTTATACATTTTCTCCTGATAACAATAAATGTGAAGAGTCATCTCGATTAAGAAATGAGAATATATTCTGTTGTACTTGTAATGCCTTTATAGATAATATATCTTTAGATTCATTACAAAAAATATGTTCTATTAATAATTGTACAAAATGCGGAGAGGATTTAACAAAGATAGGAATTGATCAAAAAATAAATATGAAGCTAGACTTAAATACTAATAGGTTTGTACCTTCAAAAGACATTTTCGTTTGCTCTTCTTGTCAGGAACCTCTTAATAAATTACAAATACAACATTTTAGTTTATAAATAAAAGGCAATAAAGCATATGTTTACAATATACTTTATTGCCTTTTATTAATTCATTTTAGTTATTTTTCTTAACCTATCATTATAATAATCTATAAATAAAGAATAAGTATAATCATAAATTATAAAAGCTACTTCAAATATTCCTATAGTAATAAAATTAACAGGAATATATATAAAAAATCTTAAAATAGCATAAACAACAACTACTAATACATTGGCCACTATTATTTTCAAAGCATATTCCACAACAATACTTCTATCTTTCTCTATTAAATACTTAATCAATCCATAAATACCAAAAGTAAAAACATATAGTATCCATTGTGATTTATTTGCCATTACTATAAAACTTAAGATTACAGAACCAAAATAAAATATTACTCCAACCTTAGGTCCCCATTCCATTATAATTATAGATAAAGGTAAAGATGCTAATCCCAATAAAAATAAAGTATTTATGGGAAGTACATTAACCAAAAGTAATAAAATAATATTAAGACCTAACAATATACCTCCATAGGCAACTTTTCTACTCATATTTATTCAACTCCTAGAAACAAGTACACAAGTCTCCACCCATACATTCACAACATGAATCACAACAGAATAAAGTGCATATATTACTACAACAATCGTCATCACAGCAACAGCAACAACATCCTGGAGAATTATATCTTCTATTTCTATTATAATCATAAGATCTGCGGTCATAGTCATTTCTATAACTATTATATCTGTTGTATGCTTTCAAATACTCATTATTGTTAGGGTTCATAAACTTAGCTTTTTTTAAACAGTCCTCCCCTTCTTCATAGTATCCTATATTCATAGCAGATAATCCAGTTAAGTAATACCATTCACTACATTTATCACCTATTGATTGTAAAAAATTATACGCTTTTTTAAATTCTTCATTTTCTATTAACTTTCTTGCTTTTATAAATCTGTCATCACCATAAACATCATTGTACATTATTTTCACATCCCTTATTCAGTATATTTTTATATCTTAAATAAACACCTGAGAAAACTATATTTTCTATAATCCCTCTATTAAGTTGTAAATTTAAATTATCAATTGATGCACATAAGATTCCTAAGGATATACTTATTAGTCTATCTACTTTACTTTTAAGTTCTTCCTTTTTATTAATATATTCCTTAAAAGGATTATATCTTCCCTTTTTATAGTCTTCTTGTAAATCCTCATAAGAATCTAGTATATAAATATATTTTCCAATATTAAATCCTATCCTTTTTAAATCTGATTCATACTTATCATTTTTATATGAGAATATTTCACCCATCAATTCTCCGAATGTATTAGAAACTTTATCTATATTATTACTCTTTTCCTTTTCTAATTCATTTAATATTTTCATTTGTTCCTTAATCAATTCTGCTTTATGAGGATATTTTTCATATGCTAACTTTAATTTACCCTTATATATATTATAAGCTAAAATATCTTTTATTCCTCTTTCATCTATTAAATTGTCTTCTAATTTGTAATATGATAAAAGTATATTCATACTAGCAGCATATTCTGTTATCTCATTTATTATTTTCTTCTTCTTCTTAAATGGACTCACTATGCATATTTCTTCATCAACTGTTGATTTAGGATTGTAAATAGCACTTAATAAAACAATCAAAAATGTCACATCGTAATTTAAAGATAACCTTGATACTTCACCATGATTTTTCTTTAAATACTTACATAGTCCACAATAATAGCCTTTATAATCTTCAAACTCTCTAAATGTTAAATCCATTTTGTTTATTCTAACATATCCAAACATAATAATTCCTCTCTAAGTGATACTCTAGTTTAATTATATAGTATATATATGATTATATTCATTTTTCTAGTTTTTTCATCCTATTAATCCTTATCAAATATTTTTTATGTAATTTTTTTCTTTTATAGTTGTCGAATCTTATTGTGATTTTAAGAATTAAATATAATATTGTTATTTTTTACCTATTGCTTATATTTTACCCTTTAGATAAAATAAAATTGTTCAAGTATACGAAAAGCCTTTCTCTGTCTAGCTTTGAAAAGCATTTCCTTGATGAAAATTTATATTGAAATTATTAGGAGGAACAAAATGATTACATTTTTAGTATGTGTATCAATCCTAGTACTAGGTTACTTTACATATGGAAGTTATGTAAGTAAAACTGTAGGATTTGATGATTCTATTCAAACTCCAGCAATGAGACTTGAAGATGGTGTTGACTATCTGCCTATGCCGTGGCATAAGGTTTTCTTAATTCAATTCTTAAATATAGCTGGTACTGGACCAATATTTGGAGCTATATCAGGAGCATTATTTGGACCAGTTGCATTTTTATGGATAACGTTTGGTTGTATATTTGCTGGAGCCGTTCATGATCACTTATCTGGTGTTATATCAATGAAACATGATGGTACTTCAATACCAGAAATAGTTGGTATATACTTAGGTAAAAACATGAAAACTATTATGGTTGCTTTCTCAATTGTACTTCTTGTATTAGTTGGTACTGTTTTCATAACTTCACCTGCTGGTTTATTAACTTCTATGACAGGTATAAACAAAAACATATGGTTAGTATTAATAATAATCTACTATATAGTTGCAACTGTTTTACCAGTTGATAAAGTTATTGGAAAATTATATCCAATATTCGGAGCTGCTTTATTGTTAATGGCTGCTGGTTTATTTGGTGCTATGATGATAGGACAATTTAATGGTTCTATGCATATGGCTGAGTTAACACTTACAAACTTACATCCAGATGGATTATCAGTATTTCCATTTTTATTCACTACAATAGCTTGTGGTGCGATATCAGGATTCCATGCTACGCAATCGCCTATGATGGCAAGATGTGTTTGTAAAGAATCTGAAACTAGAAGAATCTTTTTCGGTTCAATGATAGTTGAAGGTATAGTTGCCTTAATATGGTGTGCTGTTACTATAGCATTCTTCGGAGATAGTTTATCTATACAAGCTGCCGGACAACCTGCTGAAATTGTAAACGTAGTATCACAAGCATTACTTGGACCAGCTGGTGCTGTTCTTGCTGTTCTTGGTGTTGTTGCTTGTCCAATAACTTCAGGTGATACTGCTTTTAGAAGTGCTAGACTTACAATAGCAGATGCTTTCAAAATAAAGCAAGAAGGATTAAAATCAAGATTTATGTTAGCTTTACCTTTATTTGCAGTTGGTGTTGCATTAACTCAAATAGATTTCAACATAATATGGAGATACTTTGCTTGGTCTAACCAAACATTAGCAATGATATTCTTATGGACTGGCGCTGCTTACCTTCTTGTAAACAAGAAGAATTACTTTATAGCTGCTATTCCTGCAACTTTCATGAGTTATGTATCTGTAGCTTATATATTACAAGCTCCAGAAGGATTTAGATTAGATGCTACATTCTCTAATATAACAGGTGTAATAGTTTCTATAATATTCTTTAGTGCTTTCATGATGAGAGTTAAAAAAGAAAATAATAAAGTAGAAAAAACTGAAGAAGTTAGTTAATATTAATTAATTAATCTATAAATATATAAAAGAAGGCTAAAATCATAGCCTTCTTTTTATATTACAATATAAATTTCACAATTTTATTTTCAGCATCTTCCATAGTTAATACTTCTAGTTCTTTATAATTTTTAAATAACCATTTAACATCAACCATTATCTGATTTACTTGTTCCTTATTTAATTTACCTATACAATATTCTTCCCTAGTTTCTGCAAATTCCTTTGATACTAAAAAATTTTTTATAACTGTATAAGCTATAGTATTTGGAACATTGTTCCTAACATCCTTTGATCGTTTATTACTTTTCATATACATTTTCATATACATCCTCCAAGTTTCATCAATCATATATTAAGCATTAGACTCAAATACACCCTTTCATTAAATATATTATTTATGATTTTATATTATACTTATAAAACTCCTTCTTTAATATATATTAAAGTTATAAACCATTTATATAATTCTCTATTTAATATATTTAATAATAAAAAGCCTTACCCAGATAAATATCTA
>JAVXJA010000084.1:1865-11646 GCA_036648085.1 Terrisporobacter sp. | reverse complement strand
TACCGATTCAAGTCGTTCAAGTTAATAAATCTGGAAAATACATTAAAACTTTACAGTTAAGCTGTAACTATGACTTCAATATTCCAAAGTCTTAGTGTATTAGAAAATTTATACAATATTTAAATTTCATTATAATGAATTTAAATATTGTAACTTTTATTAAAATAGGAGGTTTATATGAAAAAGTATCGAGCTATTTTATTAGTATTAATTATAGGAATTACAGGATTTTTTGTATATGATAATTATTTTAAACCTTGGAATGAAGCTGAAAAATATATTAATAAATATATGGAAGAACAAGGAGTTTCAAAAGATGATATAAGTAAAATTACAAAAGAGAAAGCAAAAAAAGCGACTTATGATGGTATCCTTTATAAGGTTTCTTATAAAGATGATCCTCAATATGAATATCAATATTTTTATAGCGATGATTATTATTCTTTATACATAAACAATATTTTATTACAAATATATGATTTAAGTGATGGTCATGAACTGACGGATGTTAAGGAACTTAACAATCTAAAATATTCGCCAATTCACTTGAAGAAATAAATTATAAAAGAGGAGGGTATTTTATGGGAATGTACTTAAAAATGTCACTGGCATATTTAAAGAAAGATAAACTTAGAACTTCACTTTTGATATTAGGTGTTGTATTAGGTGTCGTCTTAACATTTGGAATGAGTGTTATAAAAGATTCTCAAAATAAAAATGATTTAAGTGCAGTACAAAAACTTTATGGAGGGTATCATGTGGAATGTACTGACTTAAACTTAGAGAGTATTGAAAAGTTAAAAAACGATGAAAATGTATCAAAAACTACTACAGTACAAAATTTAGGTAGTGTTACAGATAAAAAAGGAAATTCTGTCTTACTAAAATCAGCTGACGAAGATTACTTAACAGATAAGTCTAGTAAATTGATAAAAGGTAGACTTCCGAAAAATAATAATGAAATAGTAATAGAAAAAAAGGCTCTAGACGCAATGAATATACCTGATACATTAAATTCTACTATAAATCTTACAGTAAAAAAGGAATATAAAGACTCAAAGGGAAGTAATCAAATTTATACTGTAGACAAAGAATTTAAACTTGTAGGAGTTATAGAAAAACCAAAGGGATATTATGACTATGTTTATGAACTTGAAGCACTCACTTATGGAAATTATGAAAATAATAATATAATACCGCAAGATACAATTAGTTATAATAGTATATTAAGTTTAAAGAGTGGTTGGAAAGATATTAGGGGACAAGCTGAAAACATCATGAGAAGAAATAATATAGGAAGATATAGTTGCATACCAAATGCGCCCCTTATGATAAAAACAATGGATATAGAGGAAAATAGCAATCCAGATGCTTTTAAAAGAGAAGTTTTAATTATAGTTACAGCATCAATTTTCATATTTAATATTTTTAATATCACATTAAATGAAACAATAAAAGAAATGGGGTTACTTAGATTAATAGGTTCAAGTAAGAAAAATGTTAGATGCATAATAATATACCAAGCATTAATCATAATGGTTGTAGGCATAATTTTGGGACTAATATTAGGTGTGATATTTTCATATGTAGGAATTAATAGCCATAATATACAACTATATAAAGAGGCATCAATGAATCCCAAATTATATGTAAGTAATGCAAATATTATGAAAGCTATAATAATAGGTGTATTTTCTGTAGTTATTTCTTGTATTATACCTACTTGGAAAATAGGTAATATATCACCTATTGAAGCTACAAATAAAACAGATAAGATTAAAAAATATAGAGAAAGTTATAGATTAAATAAACTTTTAAGTAAAATATTTGGATTTTATGGGTCTATGGGACTTAAAAATATAGGAAGGAATAAAAGTAGAGCGATTATATCGATGATATCAATTGCACTAGGAGGATATGTATTTATAACTACATTTTCAAGTATGCGAGGCGAGGTAAGTAGTAAAATTGAGGATATATACAATAAATATGATATAACAATGGAATTTGTTGGAGAAATTTCAGATGTAGATAATTTAAAATATATAGATAATGATGTAAATAAAATACAAAATATAGACGGTGTAAAAAGCATAAATAAGATTCAAGTAGAAAGTAGCATCTTCGAGTTTAAAAAGAATGAGATAAATGAAGAATTTACAAAGCACAATGGAATAAAAGAAAACGATACAATGGAATATGAAATGAATTTAAAATTCTATGAAAATGATTATATAAATGAAACATTAAAAAACTTTGTACAAGATGGGGATTTAGATAAAATTGGAAAGATGACAAACGGTTACCCAAATGTAGCGGTATATAATTATTATTATGATGAAGTTGATGATCATACATATGAAAATGTTTTTAAAGATGTAAATGTAGGGGATATAATAACAATAAAAGTTCCGATTACAGAAAGTGATAAAACTGTATATAAAGAAAGTAAAGTAAGCGTATGTGCAACCTTAAACCCTAACTGGGCATTTAAAGGAGATGGGGGACCTGGTCGTAAGTTTGAGATTATTACATCTAACAATCAGGCTAAAGGCCTTACTGGTGAACAAAAATACACTATGTTAGGTATAAACTTAGAAGACCCATATGATGAAACTGTAAATAAAGAAGTAGAAGAAATTTCTAACAGTATACATTTATCTAAATTTGATAGTAGATTGAGTTTTCAAGCTATGGGAAAGACAGCGCATGTAAATTATATTAAATCACAGATATCAATAATAATGTTAGTTTTAATAATAGCAGGAGTTAATATTTTCTGCACAATAAGAACCAGTTTGCTTATGAGAAGAAAAGAAATTTCAACACTTAGAGCAATAGGATTGAGTGTGAGAAATATGAAGAAAATGGTTATTTATGAAGCATTAGCATATACAGTATTAAGTTTTATAATTGCTTTAATTCCATCTATGATAAACTTAATTAAATTTGTAAATTGGAATAATAATGCTTATAAAAACTTTGGAATAGAGCATTTTATGTCTTTTACATTTCCACTTAAGGAATCAATTATATTTTTCCTTATATCTATTATTGTATGTTTAATTGCAGTAATAACAAGTAATAGAGATTTTAAAAAGATGAATATTATTGAAGGAATAAAAGATAATGATTAATTTGGGAGGTTAATTTATGAAAACTTTAAGAACTATAGATTTAAGAAAAATATATGGCAAGGGTGATAGTGAAGTTAGAGCTATTGATGGGATTAATTTAGAAATACAACCTCATAAATTTACAGCTATAATTGGGCAAAGTGGGTCTGGAAAGAGTACACTACTTCATTGTATGGCAGGTCTTGATAAACCGACTTCTGGAAAAGTATTTATGGATGATTTAGATTTATATACTTTGAATGACGATAAACTGTCTAAGATAAGAAGAGAAGAATTTGGATTTATATTTCAAAGTTATAATCTAATACCAGTTATAAATGTTTATGACAATATAGTACTTCCTGTTTCACTTAGTGGTGGAAAAGAAGATAAGGAGTACATAAAAGATTTAATAATTAAATTGGGGTTAGAATCTCAAATTAAAAAATTCCCAAATGAATTATCTGGAGGACAACAACAGAGGGTTGCAATTGCTCGTGCACTTGCAAATAAACCTTCGATCATATTTGCAGATGAGCCGACTGGAAATTTAGATAGTAAAACGACTAAAGAAGTAATGGATATATTAAAGTTTTGTGTTAATGAATATAAACAAACATTAGTTATGATAACTCATAACGATGAAATAGCTAAGAGCGCCGATAATATTATAACTATTATTGACGGTAAAATTATATTCAATTAGTGATATTTGTTTAAAGGTAAAGCTGTTTTATAAAAAATGTAGATAAGATATATGTTATAGATAAAGGAAAAGTGATTGAATCAGGTATGCACGGAGAACTTATTTTAAATGAAAGTACATATTATAGTTTAGTCAATGAGCAAAAACAAGAATTGGTAATAGTTTAAAAAAGTGTTTATGGAAAATAATAAATCTAAACTGTTATATTTAATGACCAGTTTGCAATATTTATTGAAAAGATAGTTTATAAGATGTTAATTTAAATGAGATTAGATATGAAATAATGATTAAATCTTGTTTGGATTAACATTTTTTTATTTGAAAATATATGAAAGGGGGATATGTAAACAACTAAAGTTGTTTACATATATATATATGGTATTTAGTAGTTTGATATTTTTATTTTTATTTTTGCCACTAACTTTAGTGTTTTACTATATCTCAGGTAGTAAAACTAGAAATTTCATATTATTATTGGCAAGTTTAATATTTTATGCATGGGGAGAACCGGTATATGTATTTTTAATGTTATTTTCAACAGTAGTTGACTATATACATGGATTGAAGGTAGAAAAATTTATAGAATTAGGTAAAAGAAAAAAAGCATTAAGAGTTGTTGTATCTTCAGCAATTATAAATCTATTTGTTTTATGTTTCTTTAAATATAGTGACTTTTTAATTGAAAATATTAATAACATATTTAACTTAGATATAGGATTATTAAATTTACCTTTACCTATAGGAATTTCATTTTATACTTTTCAAACAATGTCATACACTATAGATATCTATAGAGGAGATGCTAAAGCTCAAAAGAGTATATTAGACTTTGGAGCTTACGTAGCTTTATTTCCACAATTAGTTGCAGGACCTATTGTTAGATACCAGACGATAGCTACACAAATAAATAAAAGAGAACATTCAATAGAAAAATTTGCAGATGGTGTAAATAGGTTTGTTTGTGGACTAGCTAAAAAAGTTATATTATCAAATCAATTAGCAGTCATAGCAGATGGTGTATTTTCAAGTAATTTATCAAATGTTTCAATACTAGAAGCATGGTTAGGTATAATTTGTTATACACTTCAAATATATTTTGATTTCGGTGGGTATAGTGATATGGCTATAGGTCTAGGTAAGATGTTTGGATTTGAGTTTCTTGAAAACTTTAATTACCCATATATATCACAAACAGTTTCAGAGTTTTGGAGAAGGTGGCATATTTCTTTAGGAAGTTGGTTTAGGGATTATGTATATATTCCATTAGGTGGAAGTAGAGTATCAAAACTCAAGATGTATAGAAATTTATTTATAGTTTGGTTTTTAACTGGTATGTGGCACGGAGCTAGTTGGACATTTATAATATGGGGTCTATATTTTGGAGTATTTATAGCTTTAGAAAAAGCGTTTTTAGAGAAAGTACTTTATAAAATTCCTAGAGTATTTAGGCATATTTATTTACTTTTAATTGTAGTTATAGGATGGGTATTCTTTAGAGCTGAAAATATAACTAAAGCATTTGAATTTTTAAAGATTATGTTTGGAGTTAGTTCTAAAACTTTAGTAAATAGTGCATGTACAGCTTACTTAATTGATTATTGGTATATATTACTTGCATCTATAATATTATCTACACCTATTGTAAAAGTATTAAAAAAATTAATATTAAAAATTAATAAAAGAGCATTAGATAATGATATAGCATATTTAATGCATGGATTCTCACTAGGTATATATATGTTTGTTGTTATGATAATGTTATGCAGTTCCAGTTACAATCCATTTTTATATTTTAGATTTTAATTTAAAGGGGAATTTTTATGAATAAAAAGAAGGCTAGGTATATAATAATACCATTTTTAACTATAGTTTTTGGGTTTATAATTCTTAATATTATGACTCCTGATAAAAAATATAGTATTGCAGAGAATCGAAATCTTGAGAAAAAGCCAACATTAAAGGACATAGAAGATGGTAAATTTGTTTCTAAATTTGAAAGTTACTATAATGATCAATTTGTATTTAGGGATGAAATGATAAGTATAAATAAAAAATCTGAAGTTAAGTTGAATAAAACAGAAGTAGGTAATTATTATTTAGTTGATGATAATTGGATTTTAGGGAAGTTTCCAAAACAATTGAGTGAACAACAATTGAATGATTATTCAAATGCTATTAATGAGCTATCTGAGGTAAGTTATAGTCTAGATAAAGATGTATACTTTACTATGATGCCTCACAAGACAAATGTTTTAAAACATTTATATCCTAAATATGTAGATAATACAGAAAATATAGATATAAATAAAAATGAGTTTAGGTCTAGGTTAGAGTCTGATATAGTAACATATATTGATATGGATGATTATATGTTAAATAATTTTAGTCAAGATGAACTAGAAAAACTATACTTTAAAACAGACCATCATTGGACAGGCATAGGTGCATTTGAAAACTTTAAAATGATGGCTTCAAAAATGGATTTAGGGGTATCTCAGGAAGAACTAGATAAGCATTTTGATAGATATAAGACACTTACTATGAAAAACAAGGACTTTATAGGTAGCTATAATCAAAATCTAGATATGCTAGTTGAAGAAGAAGAATATGTTAATTATGCTTATATAGATAATGAACAGTATACATATGAATTAAACAGTAAAAAGAAAAAAGAAGAAGAGGTTATTGCTACATCAAGAAATGATAAAGAATGGGATTACGGGGGAGCATATATTAGAGGAGCGCAGACTAATATATTAAATATTAAAAATGAAGATGCATTAATAGATAAAAAGATATTAATATTTAGAGACTCATACCAAGCTCCAACCACGTGGTTATTTGCAGACTTATTTAGTGAAGTTGAAATAGCAGATCCAAGAAATATAGATAAAATAGATAAAACATATAAAGAAATTGTAGAAGAAAGCAATTCAGATATCGTTATGTTTATGTATAATAGCTCTGGATTTGATTCGATGATTAAAACTATGATAGATAAAGGAATAAAGTAAAATAAAAGCTGTAAGTTTAATGTATATTAAATTTACAGCTTTTATTTTTTTATTAGTAGGGAAATATAACTTCATCAAGATATTATCATGAGTTAAAGGAGACAGTACTATGAGAAAGTATACATTAAAGTATTTAGGTATAATATCTATATTAATTATAGTTGGATTTGGAGTTTTTTCTAATCAACTCAAAAATATTCGTACAGATGAAGTAGCTGTATTAAATGAAAATGATGTAAATAGATTGGATAAAGGTGAAAAGGATAGATTTATTGTAGGTAATTATTATCTAACTGAAAATAACTGGTTATTAGGTAAGTTTTCTAAGATTATATCGGACAATAAAATGCAGGTATATGCAAATGAAATAAATAATTTAAGTAAATTGGCTAAATCACAAGGCAAAGATACTTACTTTGTATCAATGACTCATAAAACAAATATGTTAAAACATCTTTATCCTAGTTTTGTAGTAAATAAAAACAACATAGATTTAAATAAGGATTCTTTGGAATCTAAATTAGATAAAAGATATATTTCATTTATAGATATAGATAGATATTTTATAGAACATTTTTCAGAAAAAGAGAGAGAAACATTTTATTTTAAGACAGACCACCACTGGAATGGAATAGGAGCATTTAAAGGCTTTGAATTTATTATTAATAACACAAATCTAGGTTTATCAAGTAATGAAGTTAGTGATTATATGAGTAAATATAAGGTTAAAGTTATCAAAGATAAAGAATTTATAGGTAGCTATAATAGAAAGTTAAAATTTATAGTTAAAGATAAAGAATTTGCAAACTATGTATATAAAAATGGAAGTAAGTTAGAGTATTTTATTACAGATGGGAATAAAGAACATAAATTAGATGAAGAAAAAATAATGGCTACATTAAGGAATAAAAATAGTTG
This sequence comes from Terrisporobacter sp., assembly GCA_036648085.1. Classification (GTDB taxonomy): domain Bacteria; phylum Bacillota; class Clostridia; order Peptostreptococcales; family Peptostreptococcaceae; genus Terrisporobacter. The sequence goes on along the minus strand of JAVXJA010000084.1, from coordinate 3,892 downwards.
GGACTATGGTGGAGCATATATGAGAGGGACGAATTGTAATATATTAAAAATAAAGAATAAAAACTCACTGACTGATAAAAAAATATTAATATTTAGAGATTCATATCAAGCACCAATGACATGGTTACTAGCTGATATATTTAAAGAAGTTCAAATAGTAGATCCTAGATATATTGAAAATATTGATATGACATACGAAGAAATAATAACAACTATTAATTCAGATATAGTTATGTTTATGTACAATAGCTTTGGATTTGAAGGAATGATCAAGGAAATGATAGATAAGAAGATAAACTAGATAGATACGAAATTAATTTATAGTTTAAGTAATATGTACTAAAATATATGTTATAGATAATGGAAGGATTGTTGAGCCGAGAGTTCATGAAGAACTTATATTAAATAGAGATATTTACTTTGATTTAGTCAATGAACAAATGAGCGAATTATAAATAATTTAAAACTATAAAATAACTTAGTTATTTTATAGTTTTTTTTATGTTAAAAATTATATAAAACTATGATAAAATATAATAATCACTTAAAAAATACTCGGAGGAAAACTAATGCAAACTAAGTTAATAACTTACTTCAATATAAAAGGCGGTATTTACAAGACTTCTATGTCTATAATAACTGCATATGAGTTAGCTAAAGACAAAAATAAAAAAATATTATTATGGGATTTAGACCTACAAGAAAATCTTACTCAGTATGTATATAAAGTCAATCATGAGGATAAAACAACTATAGATATAGTAGATGGATTAAGTGCAGAAAAAGTAATTGTAAAGAGCCCAAATCCAAATTATCCAAATATAGATATAATTCCATCTGATATAGGATTAGCTATGTTAGATGAAAAAATAAGTTTACAACCAGCAAGAGAAAAAGTACTTGCTAGATGGTACATGAAAAACATTGATGTTTTAGAACAATACGATTATATTATTTGTGACTTATCACCTAGCTACAACTTAACAGCTAAAAACATACTTTATCTAGCCGATTCTATAATAGTTCCTATCATGGACAAGAATATATCGTCTTTAAGAGGAGCAGCTTTATTTAAGGAATTATGGACTAGAGATAAATATTATTTAGAAAAAGAAGATAACGATATTAAAGCTACGGTATTAGTAGGATATGAAAAGCAAAGAACTCAAATATCAGATTTATTTGATCAGTATCTTCAAAAATTTGATGAACTAAAAGATATAATGCTAGATTCTTTCATAAGAAGAAGTACATTTATAGAAAAATCACTATTAAGTAAATTAAGTGTAGGTGATTATTTAAATAAAAATAATCAAACTCATTTTAGTAAAGAAGAAATTGAAAATATCGTAGAAGAATTAAGAGTAAAGGATGTGTTATAGATGCCTAAAATAGATATGAATTTATTAAATGAAGAAGTACCTAAAACAAATAAAACAACAGTTATACATGAAACTCAACCAGCTAAGACATCAATATCAATATACGATATAGTTAAGAAAGAAAAAAAGAAAAGTAAAGAGCAAGTCGGAGTAACATTAGATAAAGAAATAGTGGATAAATTAAAGACGGTAGTTATAGAGTCAAATATAACTATGTCTAAGTTGTTTGAAAATTTACTTACACCACTTTTAGAGGATGTAAAAATTAAAGAAAAAAATATAGAAATATATAATAATAAAAATAAATTAAAAGGTAGAAGAAAATCAGAATAAAGAATAGAATTCAGTTGTTTCAACTTATTTATAAAAAAACTTACAAATAACTAAGTTATTTGTAAGTTTTTTTATTGTTTTAAAATAGTTATTATATAGTATTAACTTATAAAAAACAGTGTAAAATTTAAGATTTAATAGTGGGTAGTTTAGTTAATAGATATTTAAAAAAATAAGAAAATATAGAGATTAAATGATAAGCCTGTAAGTATGGTAAATTATATGTACTAATATATATATTTATGTTAAAATTTAATTAAAGAAATCGAAAATAAAATGAGAAAAAGCCAGGAGCCATAAGTTTTGGTCGAC
>JAVXJA010000084.1:0-1765 GCA_036648085.1 Terrisporobacter sp. | reverse complement strand
TAAAGAAATCGAAAATAAAATGAGAAAAAGCCAGGAGCCATAAGTTTTGGTCGACTTACTCCTAGCTTTTTTATCAGCACTCTTGATAAGAGAGAACTCTCATCAGAGAATTTTACATTATTATTATGTATTAATATTAACATAATAATTCTTAAACATCAATAATTTTGATATTTAAAATAATGTAAAAAATTAATCCAAGTAAAAGTAAGCTTAAACTTGTAATAAGTATTATTTATTGTGATTAAATCTGACGGATCTCCTTATCTTTAGTGTCAACATACTAAAAATAGAGGGGAATTTTTTTATGCAAATGACAGGGTTTTGTGACCATTTATATGATGAAAGTACAGATGGTTATATACAAATATTAAAATTAAATGATGATACCGATGGTTCTAAAACCATTAAAATATATAATACAAAAAATGATGCATTAAGAGATGTTGTAGAAGAATTACATAAAGAAGAAGATGTTTTTTTATCGCCAAATACAATGTATTTACCAAAAAGAAGAGTTGAAAATATAAGGCAGTTTAGAGCTTTATTTCAAGATATGGACTGTGACAGTTTAGGATTAGAAAAAGCTGAAATTGTTTATATGATATGGGCGATGTACTATGAAGGCAAGATACCAAAGCCAACTATGGTTACAGATAGTGGAAGAGGTGTTCATCTTTATTGGAGAATAAAAAATGCTCCTTATGGAGCTTTAAATACATGGCAAGAGTTGCAAGATTACATATATTATAATTTAAAGCATTTAGGAGCTGATAGAAGGGCTACTGATGGGGCTAGGGTACTTAGATTACCTGGAACTATAAACTCGAAGTGTGATGCTGATTGTAAGGTTTTATATATAGATAATGAAATAGAGTACTCTATGTATGAATTAAGAGAAGAGTATTTAAATTATAAACCTAAAACGCATCAATTAGAGATGCAGCAAACTAAAAAAGTTGATAATAGAGTTATTTCGAATAGATTTTTTAATGCATATAGCTTACATATGGAAAGAGCTAATGATTTAGAGTCTTTATGTAGGATTAGAAAATTTGATATGACCGGATATAGAAATATGGCTATACACTGCTATGCATATTGGAAAGGCATTTATATTAGAGATAGTTATGAGCTTGAGAATGTAGTTATTGAGTTTAATAATGCATTTACAGAGCCACTTAAACAAACAGAGGTACAAGCTGTTTTAAGGTGTATTGATAAAGCCGTAGATAAGTTTATAGCTTATGAACAAGGTTTAAGAAGTGGGGAACGTAAGAGAGTTTCTAAGGGGATGCGAGATAAAGAAGGATATTGGTATAAGAATGAAACTTTAATTGATAGATTAGGAATTACTCCAAGTGAGCAAAAACATATGAAGACCATCATTGGGACTGAGGAGAAATATGATAGAAAAAATGAAAAAAGAAGATCTGATAGAAGAAATGAAGAAGGCTTAACTAAAAGGGAGCAAGAAAAAAAGACATTAATTAACTCTATTCAGATATTAAAAAATCAAGGATATACCCAAAAAGAAATATCTAAGAAAATAGGCAAATCATTGAGAACTATAAAGAACTATTGGAATATATAGTTTTTTTTGTAGGGTGCAACGAAATGGGTCTTTATAAATATGTGGTATTTTTGAGTATCTCTTAAGGAGTTTATTTGATACTTATAAATTTAGACTAATCATTACTAGTACTTAAAAACTAGGTACTACTGGTTTATTAAAAAAGTTTAATGAAATGGGTCTTTATAAATA